>CALVAA010000005.1 GCA_944325315.1 Candidatus Gastranaerophilales bacterium | reverse complement strand
ATAAAAACAGACAATGAATCATACAAAGAATGTCTTGAAGGAAACATAGAAAAAAGCTTTGGATATTTTCAATAAATTAAAACCTCCCCGTTGGGAGGTTTTAATTTAATTTATAATCAACTCCGTTTTTTTATCTTTATATTTTTTATCTTTATACAAAGGTGCAAGCTTAACTTCTTGCTGTGGGATAACCCCTTCTTCAATAGGAAGATAAACACGGTAGTCAATATCGCTGAAACAGTTGTCTATTGATTCAATTTCGCTAAGAACACTTTCTTCAATAGCATCATTTTCAATCATATCCGCAATCTTTTCAAACCTTTGAACATGCTCTCTGAATCTGTCTGTTGCATAGTCTTTAGCTTGCCAAGTAGTGATTAAAAACGGCCAGTCTGAGCTCTGTAAAAGCAGATTTTCTCTTGCAAGTTGATTTAGTGCTCTTTTTAGAAGTTTATTTTCAGGCACTTTTTCATATTTTGAAACAATATCAATTATCCTTTTTTCACAAGCGTGAATAATAGGCCACATCCACTCAGTCAAATGATTCTGCCATACCCAGAAATGACCGCCTTGTCCCCAAGAAGACTCAGGAATTTGTATAGCTTCTGTTGGTGGATGCGCTTTTAAATATTCGCCTGCTGTCATCATTTCAACTTCAGGAACATAATTATTAAGCTTTTTAATAACCTGTTTAATGAACTCTATACCTTCAAACCACCAGTGTCCGTATAGTTCTGTATCAAAAGAAACCATTACAAGACCTTGTTTTCCTCCGTGGGAATTTTTGTAATCATTCAAAAGATGATAAATCAAATTTGTATAGTGGTCAGAATTTGAATTTACCTGGTTCATTGCAAGCACGGGATCATACAACATTTTGTCGCCCAAATCAGTGGTAGATGATGTAATTCTCCAATAATGCATGCCTGAATTGCAATCTTTTCTGTGAAACTCTCTATAACAACCATCTCCGGGGTAGCCATCTGCAGCTGACCAAACCTGGAATCCCGCTCTATCGTTTCTACCCATCACGGCAACTTGTGCATCAGGTAACCAATATGCGCTGTATGTGTCGTATCCGGTTGCCTCTCTTTCTGGTAATGGTATATATTCAATATTTCCGTAGACTCCTATATTCCTACGGTTTCCGATAGAGTTTCCACCTTCTATTACGTGGGATTCGGTGAAAAAGTATTCTATATCATTATTTTGAAGTGTCACTTCTATGCTTGGACGCCATTTTTTCTTGCCATCCGCACCAATAAATTCGTATCCCTGCCTGTAAGCGCATTCAGGAAGCCAGCAGCCTTTTGCTTTTTTTCCAAACAAACGCTTAGTTGTGTCTGAGCCTACTTTAAATTGCGCATTTAAATTTGTATCAGTCGCAAGCAGAGGGGAAAACCCATGGGTTGCACCGGATGTGGTAATTTCGATACAACCAAGATCCTGAAATTTTTTAAACCCTGCAATAAGATCTTTGTTAAATTTGTTAATAAACAAATCTTTTATTCTGTTGTACCAATCAAAATAATATTTTGCCAGATATTTTAAATGCTGACTGTGTGCAACTTCGGGATCCGGATACCTTTCAAGGTCTTCGCTAACAGCTTTTATTCTTGAATCCAGATAGTCAATAAATCCTTGTTGCAAATGTGCATCGTTTAATTGTTCGGCTAAAATCGGAGTAATTCCAATAGTTAATTTCGCCTTAATTCCTTCGTCGTATAATTCAGAAATCATATTTAAAAGAGGAACGTATGTTTCTTCCATGCATTCATACAAGCATTCTTCCCCAAAAGGCCACATGCCTGCCATTCTATAGTAGGGCAGATGCGAATGCAGCATAAAGACAAATTGTCCTATTTTTTGTACCATAGTTTTTAATTGCCTCCGACTTTCTATTTTTGTTCTCACAAGTTATATTAACATAAATTATAATAAAAAATAATCATTTAGAATTAGTACAAGTGTATAAATTTACTAAAGTTAATATAGTTAATTTGAATTAGTTAAACCAAAACAATGAATTTACAGCGTATTCACTTGTATAAAATAAATTTTAAAGATAGAATAATTTTATGAAAGCAAATGATAAAATTCTTTTCGATCCCGGATTTGCCCCAATTGTATTGGATTCAATAGGACAAGTAGGATATACTTATTATGTATTTAGTGCAGTTAGGGACATTAAACTTAAAAAAATTAACTTCCCTCACACTTTAAGGAAGCTTGAAAAGTATTTGAAAGAAAACATTGCGTTTTATCTGGGATGTCTTTTGTGGGCAAGCTATATTTCAACTTTTGAAAACAAAAAACTTGCAGGCAATAAACTTTTGGGCGAAGAAGCAAAAGAAGAAGAATACACAAACGAAATTAATTTTCTGATTGATTTTTTGGATAAAAATATTAAAAGGGATGTAAAATATTATCAAGGCAAGGACTATGCTATACCTGAAGAATACATAAATATTCTAAAAACATACAAAGAATTTTTAATTATAAATAAAGGTTTTACGGATTGTTCAAACACAAGTCAAATCAAACTTCCTTCAACTTTAAAAAAACCAAGCAAAGAAAATTTAGAAAAAATTAATGCAGTTATTCAAGATTCAATAAACAAAAAAGATATAACAGAACTTTTGAATTACTATGATTTGATATTTTAAAAGGCCGGATTTTATAAAACCCATCCTCAAAGCCTTTTAAAACAACACTCACTGAGGTGATGGGCGAATCCGGCCCATTGTTATATTAACAATTTTCAAAAGACAAAACATTAACCAAAAGTGTAATTATTTTTTAATCCCAAAGCGTGAATAGAAAAATTCTATAATAGAAGTTATATTTTTCATGCCTTTAATTTTTTGTATGGCCGGATTTCTTCCGTATAAAAAATCGTATGTGCTCAATTGATAATTTTTTTGCATAGCTTCATTCACCCAGATATTATCCAGAATCCTGCCTTTTTGATAATCCGGAAGATTAAATTTATAATAAGGGTTTGAATCTATGCACAGGTTTAAAAAATTTTTTCTGCCGCTATATTTTAAATAGTTTTTCCTTGGTTCATACCTGCCCGGATTTAAAATCACTTTACGGATTGCGTCGCAAAGAGCTTCGGGAGTAAATTCAACAGCGTATTCTCCGCTATTTTCAAAAAATATCGGATAGTCTCCTCTCGAATACTTGTTAAAGTCTTTAAACACAACAACAGGAGTGTCGCATGCCATAGCTTCCGAAATAAAGCGGTTTTTACCTTCCAATAACGAAGCCAAAACGCAACATTTTGCGGAAGTATAGTACTTTGGAAGCTGTTCATAAGAAATTGTCGGTACAAATTCAATATATTTTCTGACATCACCCAAAATTGCCTCAATCTGCTTCAACTGATGCTGCGCATCACTTCTTAATCTGCTATAGTCAAGAGTTTTGTCTTCATTAATTTTCAAAAGGCTTGAACCTATTGCATACTTTACTTTTAAAATTCTTCCGTACTTTTTTTCATACTCTAAAAGCGCTTTTGCAATCATTGGAACATTTTTTACCGGATAAACCGTTGAAACGCAAAAAATATCCAAAGTTTTTGGAGTATTAAAAGTTGGGGCTATAATATTTTCATTTGTAAAATCAGCATCCTGCAAAGGAAGCATTATAATATCCTTTTTGTCTTGATGGGTGTTTTTAAAATATGCTTCACGTCTCGGATTATAGTAACAAGTAAAATAGTATCTGGCATGTTTACTTCTTGGGTAGCTTGAAAACATTGAATTTGCTATAGGAAAAAATATCTCTTTTAATTTCGGAAATTTTTCCATAATAGTATCCGTGCCCTGCGAAAAAAACATTCCCTTCACTGTTTTCCCCTTCATTTTTAAAGGAGGGAAGGGTATAACAAAGTCAATTTTTTCACTCATTGATTCATTTTCATACATTCCTTCAAATGTATATCCGTCAATATCTGCCCAAATTTGTTCTATGGGCTTATTTGAATTCGGATTATGAAAATATTCAACAGGCCAGATATTATTGTCCATCTGTTAAATGATATCAAAAATATTTTTAATTTTGAATATGATAGGCTCTAAATTAATATTTTTGCACTAGGATTTGGTTTGTTATATAATATATAGTAACAGACTAGTTGAGAAGGAGTTTATTTTGGCTCAAACAAGCTTATTTGATGACGGAAAAATTATTCCGGTTAATATACGTGATGAAATGAAAAGATGCTATATCGATTATGCGATGAGTGTAATCGTTGGTCGTGCGCTTCCGGATGTCAGAGACGGACTCAAACCTGTTCACAGAAGAATTCTTTTTGCAATGAATGAACTTGGAATGACCCCTGATAAACCCTTTAAAAAATGTGCCCGTATAGTGGGGGAGGTTTTAGGTAAATATCACCCCCATGGTGATAGCTCTGTTTATGAAGCTCTTGTTCGCATGGCTCAAGACTTTTCAACAAGATATTTAACAGTAGACGGCCATGGTAACTTTGGCTCAGTTGATGGCGACGGAGCTGCTGCAATGCGTTATACGGAAGCCAGAATGCATAAAATTACAACTGCAATGTTGGCTGATATTGATTGCGAAACAGTTAATTTTGTTCCAAACTTTGATGGTTCTCTTGAAGAACCTGCGGTTTTGCCTACAAGATTACCCATGCTTTTGTTAAACGGAACTTCGGGTATTGCAGTGGGTATGGCAACAAACATTCCTCCCCATAACTTAAATGAAGTAGTAGACGGTACAATTGCTTTAATAGATAATCCCGAAATTACAACCGAAGGCCTTATGCATTATATAAAAGGCCCGGATTTTCCAACAGCAGCCACAATTGTGGGAACATCCGAAATTAAAAAAGCCTATGAAACCGGTCGTGGTTCAATTAAAATGCGTGCGGTTTCAACAATTGAAGAGCTGCAAGGAGGTGCAGGCCGCCAGGGAAGAAGCGCTATTGTTGTAACAGAAATTCCTTATCAGGTAAATAAAGCAGAATTAATAAGAAAAATTGCAGAACTTGTTAAAGACGGTAAAGTTCAAGGCATTTCAGACCTTCGTGATGAATCAGACAGAGAAGGCATGAGAATTGTTATTGAATTAAAAAGAGACGCCAAACCCGATGTTGTAAGGAACAATTTGTATAAACAAACAGCTCTTTCAACAAGTTTCGGTTTTAATATGGTAGCTTTAGTCGGTCAACAACCAAGACTTTTGAACTTATATGAAGTGCTGTCTGAATTTGTGGAACACAGGGTAGATGTTATTACAAGAAGAACTCTGTTTTTCCTCAAAAAGGCAAAAAGCAGAGCACATATATTAGAAGGTTTAATGATTGCCCTTAATTCATTAGATGAAGTAATTGAACTAATCAAAAAATCTCCTAATACTGAAGCTGCACGCACAGGATTAATCAACCGATTCGGGCTTGATATTGAACAAGCCAATGCAATCCTTGAAATGCAGTTAAGACGATTGACCGGCTTAGAACAAGATAAAATCAGAGCTGAACATGCCGAATTACTGAAAAAAATTGCTGAATATGAAGAACTTTTATCTTCAAGAGACAAAATTCTTACTCTTATTAAACAAGAACTTATAGAAGACAAAGAAAAATACGGTGATAACAGAAAAACTCAAATTGTACCCGAAGAAGGTGAAATGAGCGTTGAAGATTTAACGCCAAATACCCAAATGGCCGTGTTTATCACCCGACAAGGTTATATTAAAAGGACCTCACTGGATACTTTTGTACGCCAAAACCGTGCAACAAGAGGAAAAGGCGGAATGAAAACAAAAGAAGATGATGATGTGGCACATTTCTTTACTGCAATGATGCACGATAAGGTATTATTCTTCTCGTCCAAAGGACTTGTATACTCTTTATCCGTATACGATTTTCCGGAAGGTTCACGCCAATCTAAGGGATTGCCTATAATTAATGTACTTCCTTTGGAGCAAGATGAAACAATAACTGCTATTGTTCCTGTTTCCGAATTTAAATCCGATTTAAATCTTATAATGCTTACAAAAAAAGGCTATATAAAAAGAATTTCGCTTGATAACTTTACTTCAATAAGAAGAAACGGGCTTATTGCAATAGGACTTGAGGAAAACGACACTTTAAATTGGGTAAAACTTGCAAAAGGAAACGACGAAATAATAATAGGAACATCCTGCGGTATGGCAATTCGCTTCCCGATTGAAGACCTCAGACCCCTGGGAAGGAGCGCCAGAGGTGTTAATTCAATGAAATTAAGAAGCAGCGACGAAATTATAGGATGCGACGTTGTGCCAAAAGATTATGACGCCGATTTATTGGTTATAACTTCAGACGGCTTTGGAAAGCGCTCAAAAATATCTGAATTCAGAACTCAAAACAGAGGCGGACTCGGTCTTATAGCCACTAAATTTAAATCTTCCACATCAAGACTTGTAGATTTGAGCATAGTAAAAGAAGATGATGAGATTATGGTAGTGACTGCAAACGGAATAGTTACGAGAGTAAGCGCATCAGATATCTCAAGACAAGGAAGACCTGCGACAGGAGTAAAAGTCCAATCTTTAGACGGCACTGACACGGTTGTGTCCGTTAACAAAGTTATAAACACGGACGATGATGAAAAAGACAAAGCTCAATTGCAAAAAGAAGCAAAAGAAGAACTTCAATCTGTTGAGCAGGGAAATATCTTTAACAGTGAAACTGAATAAAGCAGCCAATTGGCTGCTTTATTCAGATAAGTCAGAAAAATGAGCAGCAATTTTGATTTTTTAAAAAATATTGATAAAGATTTATTCAATACAATAGAAGATGCCCAAAAACTTTTTCGGGATGAATATTTTAACCAAAGCAATGTCCAGCTTAGGATATTCGCCGAAAAAATGGCAAAAAAAATTTTAGGCGAACAAAATTGTATCAATATGACTTTTGATGATGTTTTAAATTGCCTGAAAGACAAAATTAAAACAGACTATGAAAAAGAATTTATAGACGATTTATTTTTTATAAAAAAACAAGGAAACCTTAGCGCACATGGGGAAGATATTACCGTATCAAGTACTCTCGAAGCCTTCGAAAGAGCTTTTGAGGCTTCAATTAGCTATGCTTTATTTACAAAAAAAGATAAAGAAGTTAAGGATTTAAAATTCGATAAAACTCTTCTTGTCACAGGGAAACCCCAAAAAGAAGTTAAACTTGTTGATAAATATATCCAACAGGCAAGTATCGAAAAAGAACAGCTTTTACACTCAAAACAAAATGAGTTCAATTCATCAAAAAAAGATGAAAAAGAATCAAAAAGCAGTCAAACCATAAATAATATCAAAAAATATAAAATTAAAGAGAATATAAAAAAAGCAAGAAAAAACCTGAAACAAAATATTAATTTTAAAGAAAATAAAAATCAAAAAACAAAACCCCGCAAAAAAGACAAAAAAACAAACAAAAAAAATAAGTCTAAAATTATAAAATTAATTTCTTTTATCATAATTGTAACAATTTCAGTATTTTTCTTAACAAAAATGTTATTTTTTACCTAATTCAGGCAATCTTTTCCTTGAAAAATACTTTATTATAATAAGATGTTAATAGAGTTAGAAATAATGTATCAAGAAAGCAAAAAAACACCCGAACAAAAAGAAATTGAACAGTTGGAAGAAATTTTGTCAACAGAATGGCGAAATTTTAAACTGAACAGACTTGCACAAAAAATTAAACTCGAGCATTATCGCCCAAGCATAAAAATGTCAAATTATTAATTTTTATGATATTCTTATTTTGTGGAAAAAAAGATTTTATTTTTAGATTTTGACGGCGTATTGTTTGATACAATCAAAGAGGCGTATCTTATCAATCGTTTTTTATATAACGGAACAGGTTTTTTTGATGTTTTAGACAAAAAAAATTTTGAACTTTTTTCAAAATACAAATATTTAGTCTATAACATTTGGATGTTTTATTACTATAATCAAATAATCTTTAAATGCGAAAATGAGAATGTTGTTGAAGAATCCTTTAAAAATCTTCTTTTGAGACGTGATATCAAAAAAGAAGATGCTTTTTGCCGAGAATTTTTAAACGCAAGATGTGAACTTATTAAAAACCACAAAGTTTTCTGGCAGAATTTGGAAGAGCCGTATAAATTCTTTTTTGAAATTAAAAAAATATATGAAGATAATAAAATAAACCTTGTTATCGCTTCTAAGAAAAATAAAAATTCCATAGTTGAAAAACTATATTCATACAAATTTTTTCTCCCCAAAGAATACATATTTGCAAGAGAAGCGCTTGATAAGTACAATTCCAAAGGAAAATTTTTGGAAGAATATATGCTCCAAAATAGTTACACAAAGGCAATTTTTGTTGATGACAACTTCAACAATTTGAATACGGTAAAGTCTAAAAATATAAAAATTATTCTTGCTTCCTGGGGAAACACTGCACCCAATCATAAAGGCTTAAGCGAACAAGAAGCAATAAATGAAATTAAAAATTTCTTTTTCAAAACTAGCAAATAATTTCTTTCACGAGTCTTCTACTACAATATAGTGTTGTTTTTTATGCAAAAAAATGATATTATCTATCACAAGACGAGGGAAGCAAAATGGTAGATAACAGAGGCATATCTCCTGTTGGCGGTTCATATTTTAAATCCGACAATGCCAATGCAAATAAAATGTCCGATGAAAAATACGGGCAGGGAGGAGAATATTTTGCAAACGAATTTGAAGAAGAAACCGAAGAAAACCATGAAAACTACCAAGACAGATCCGCCCAGCTAAGGGCCTCTTTGAACGGGCTCGCTATAGCAAATGTGGGTTCAATAAGAGTAATGAAAGCCATAAGAGAAAAGGATAGAAAATCCAAAAATAAGAAAAATAAAGACTCCAAAACTAAAACACAAAAAGAAACACAAGAAGAGATTGTTGAAGATTAGACGGAATGAAAAATTCCGGGAATTTCAGAATAATAAAAAAGAAGTATTTATTTTAATGCTTCAGCGGCAAATGCATTGTTAAACTTTCTTTGGTATCTTAAAACGGCGGTTATTTGAATCAAGCTAAACGCCGTTTAAAAGTGCAGAATCTTAAACCCTAAAGCTGATAAAACCACAAATCTCTTCTATAGAAAGCTTTTAATTCGTCATTAACTTTTTAAATTCCAAAAACTTAAAAGTGACAACTGCAAGCATAATTTTAGATATTCTAAAGCCTAAATACCATAAATAAATTAAGATAGCAACACTAAACGCCTTTAAAACCAAAAATACAGCCAACTAACAAAAAACTAATAAATCTTATCTATCCTAAAATTTATCAATTGCTTTTATTTGGTGTTGAATTATACTGAAGCATTCTTTATCTGTTTCTGTAATTTAATTTTTCGCTTCCAAAAGTTCAATTGCGGAGTTAATTGCAGTAACGGGAGTTTTAATTTCATGGGTAATATTTTGTAAAAAATCTGACTTATATTTTTCAAGCTGCACAAGTCTTGCAATTTGCGTTTTTAATCTTTTGACCATTTTTTTTATGGATATTGTCAATTCTTTCAACAAATCTAATTTCGGAATCTCTATTTCAACATCAAGATTACCGTTCGCAACATCAATTACGCTGTCTTCCAATTTATTAAATGTATTTCTTAATTTATAAAATACCTGTATTAATCCTATGATGAATAAGGCAATACAGGCACTAAAAAATATAAAAAGATTTTTCTGGGCAGAAATAATTGATTTCATTACATCAGCTTGAGAAACCGTAAGCTCAAGATAATATTTATTTCCTTTTATGTCGAATTTCTCAATTATCCCTATTTTTCTATCTTTTAGAGCATATTTATAAATTTTTGCTTTTGTTATATCTTCCGCTTTTATCCTTCTAACATTTAAAATTTTATACCATAAAATTTTAATTATAAGGATAGAATGTTAGTTTATTGTTAGTTAATATTAAAAAACCGCCTGAAAGATTGGTATATACCGTAAATTCCTTCTGTCAAATCCGCCAAAAAGAAATCGCATTTTTCGCCTTCAAAAACAAAATTATCCGTAAGTCTGTCTCCGTTTTTATCATTCAAACTTAAAACAAGGTTTCCGTTTTTATCATAAAATTCTTCTGTGTATTTTTTTTCTTCTTTATCTGTTCCTTCAATATAGTTAAACTTTCTCATAGCACTATCAATTGTGCCGTCTTCATCAGCATCTTCCAGCAATATACTCATCTCTTTTCCCATCGCTGTTATATAATCAGCTTTTCCGTCACTGTTGTTGTCAAAATATTCCAGTGTGTTTCCGTTTTCACCGTAGTGAATTTGGTATTCAAATATATCATCATTTTCTTCGTCTTTCGCTTCCCAAATAAGGTTTTCATTGTCATCATATTCTTTTACATTTTTGTAATTTGTTTTTCCGTTTTCATCTTTAGAATATGTAGTAACTTTTTTTATATTTAAAATGTTTTGCCCGATATTTGTGTTTGTCATAAATTTATCCTTTTTAAGTGTATATTTATAAAAGTCTTATTTTATATAAAAATTGCTTAATTTTTATTTAAAAAATATATATAGTTACATTTTTTAATCATGGTATAATTTTTTTATGCAAAAATCTGTTTTAAAAGTTGGAATTGCAGGGCTTGGGTTAATTGGCGGATCTGTCTTAAAGGGTCTGGCCGGGAAAAAAGATTATGAAATTTTCGCTGTATCAAATTCTTCTTACACAAAAGCTCAAAAATTTTGCAAAAATGTTTCAGCAAATATTGAATCACTTAAAGACTGTGATATTATTTTTGTTTGTACTTCAATAGAAAAAACAATTCCGACATTAGAAAAATTAAACACTTTTTTAGATAAAAGCACAATTGTAGCCGATGTTGCTTCAGTTAAAGCCAATCTTTTAGGAAAAAAATATGGTTTTAATTTTATACTTTCTCATCCCATGGCAGGTAGTGAAGAATCCGGCTTTGACGCTTCAGAAGCTGAGCTTTTTTTGGATTCAAAATGGTTGATTAATAAAAACAACAAAACTTTAGAAAAAATAATTAAAGATTTAGGCGCAATCCCTTTAAAAACAGATATGGAAGTCCATGATTTAATGTGTGCCAAAATTTCACATTTGCCTTCTATTTTATCTGTTCTTTTGTTTGATCTTGCAGATGACAATTCAAAGCTCATAGCTTCAAGCGGCTTTAGAGATACTACAAGGCTTGCTATGTCTAATTCTTCGCTTTTACTTGGAATGATTAAAAATAATGAAAAAAATATTGAAAAAACACTAAATGATTTAGTTGATAAGTTTAATTACTTGAAAAATCTTTCAGATAATGAGAAGATTAATTTATTCAAAAGCATTGCTCAAAAAAGAGCTCAAATGTACAACAAAAATGGTAAGAATATATTCAAAATATAAACAAATTAAAGCCCTTATAAAAGAAAAATACAACTCTTTAAGTATTTTAGACAGATACATCTTAAAGCAATTATCCGATGTATTTATTCTTGGAGTTGTAATTTTCACTTCAATTATTTTTGCTTCCGAAACCTTTACTCAATTAATAAAACAGATATCTTTATACGGCATTCCTTTCCACATTGCAATTATGATGATTGTTTTAAACTTACCCCAGGTTTTTGTTTTAACAATTCCTATTTCTACTCTTTTTGCTACCGTTATGACCGTAAATGATTTAAGTTTAAAATCAGAACTAACAATCTTCAAAGCCTGCGGAATAAGTGTTGAAAGAGTCGCAAGACCCATTTTCTGCTTTGCAATTGTAATGACAATTTTAAGCTTTTTCATAAGTGAATTTATAGTACCTCTAACAAGCGTACAGTCTAAGTCTTTAGCTATTTATTCACTTGAGCAAAAACATATTCCTGAAAACAAAATGAACTTTACAATTAAAGATATCGATAAAGAAGGAAAACTAAAAAGATTATTTTACGCCAGATGGTGCAAAGATAAAACTTTGAACAATGTTACCGTTGTTGATATATCCAACCCCAAAAATATTCAGATAGTTCAAGCCAAAAAAGGCTCGACTTCGGATTATGGCTGGCTTTTCGAAGACGGTGTTATATATACCATCTCAAGAAACGGTAAAATATTTAATACAAGCCTTTTTGAACAGTCTAATGTGTCTTTCGGCATCGGCGATGTTAATGAAATGGTTAAAGAAACAACAAATGAATTTAACTTTTTCAAACTGATGCGCCATATTAAAAAACAAAAATCAAAGCTTGAAAAAAAGATAAGACTTGAATATGAAATTGACCTTTTTGATAAGCTCGCACTTCCCATTACAACGTTTGCCCTTGCAATAATAGGAGTGCCGCTTGCAATAACCCCTCCAAGAGTAAGATATAACAGAGGCTTTTTATTTAGCATTCTTATAATTTTTGTATACTATGTTATAAGAGCTTTATCGCTAAATTTAGGTGCGACAGGCACTATTCCTCCATTTTTGGCCGCCTGGCTTCCGGTTATTACAATTAGTGTTATCGGGGGTTATTTGTTTTACAGAAAAGCTTTTAAAATCTAGCCTGCTTTTGTTGAAAACAATACAACCGAAGATAAAATATCCTGAAAATCTCTTGCCAGAATCTCAGCAAAATCCCTTGGGTCAATCTGCGTTAACACAATTTGGGTTAAATCAAGCGGCAGCTCTTGTATCATGGGAATTAAAAATTCACTATCTAAATTGCTCATAAGTTTTACTTTATCTTCTTTCATTAAATTATTCATAGGAGCAATTAAATCCTGCGCTTCAAAAAGAAGCAGTAAATCTTCTTCTTCGCTTGCCATTCCGTTTATCAGTTTAATTTTTTCTTCTCTTTCCATTGATACTAAAAAACGCTTATAGTCTTGTTCATTCAGACTTTCGAGGTGTTCAAGGTATTCTTGAGAGCTTTTTTCTTTAAAACTTTCGCCAAAAGAATAAACCATAATTTTTTCCAATGATTTTTGATCCAAACTCTCGAAATACTTTTGTGCATATTTTCGCTCTGCGGCAGGCTGCATTATAAAAGTATCCATTGAATCCTCGTCCATAAGATTCAAAACGTCAAATAAATTGAATTTTTCAAAAATCATCCCGATAATCTCTTCAATAGGAAGTTCACTTGCCATAGACATTAATTTTTCTTCAGTGAAAAAATTTAAACCCTTGGCAAGCTGGTCTTGCTTCAAATACGGCAGCAAACTGTCTAAATCGCTTTCGGACATATTTTGAAGAATTATATATTTATTTTCTATATTGCTTAATTTAAAAATTTCCAAAAGTTTATCGGGATCAGATAATATTTTTTCATAATCCCTTGCTTTTTGGTTGCCATTAGCGGCTTCCAATTCCATTATTTCTTCAATATCTTTGTTTTCATACTGAGCAATTCTGGATATTGGTATTCCGAAAAATTTGTTTAAAAGAGTAAAATCTACCTGTAGTTGTATCAATTTTTTAATCCTGATTTTATATAAAAAATATATACTTTCTTATATAATAAAGTATATTTAAAGTAGTAAATTAACAACAAATAAAATTTTGTAATATTTCTTAATTTTATAGCCTTTTTTCTTTGTTTTTTTCTCAAATTTGACAACAAATTGCTAAAAAAACAAATACATTATAAAATATTAATCATTAGCGAGGAGTTTTGAAAAGTGGCATTTGATATTGATGATTTTTTAATTAAATCACAGAAGGCTCAAGCTTCTGATATCCATCTTAATTGCAATAAAACACCGTCTTTAAGAATAAACGGGGAAATTTATAAAATTCAAACCACGCCTATTACTTATTCGGATATTGAATCAATTTTAGAAAAAACCCTGCCCAAAGAATATGCAAAAATTATTAAAGATGTTAAAGACATAGACTATATATACGAAATAAAAGGCGTTTCAAGATACAGGGTGAATTATTGTAAAGATATTTATCACGGAAAATTCACCTTCCGCACAATTCCTTATTATATAAAATCTTTAAGCGAATTAGCCCTGCCTGAATATTTGCAAGAATACACCCATTTCAACAACGGTATTGTTTTTGTAACAGGCGCAACAGGTTCCGGGAAATCCACAACTTTGGCAAGTTTGATTGAAATAATAAACCAAACTCATAAAAGACACATCATTACAATAGAAGACCCTGTTGAGTTTGTTTATGAGGATAAAAAGGCAATAATAACCCAAAGAAGCCTTGATATTGATGTCAAAGATTTTAAAACAGGTATAAAATATGCCCTAAGGCAAGACCCCGATGTCATTCTGGTTGGAGAAATCAGAGACAAAGATACTCTTTTAAGTGCAATTGAAGCCAGTGAAACCGGTCATTTGGTTTTTTCGACCCTTCATACCAACGGAACTGTTTCTTCCATAAACAGATTGAAGGGTTTTATCGAAGAAGCCAGCCAAGACCAGTTTATGAAAAGACTGGCGAATTGTATCAGAGGAATTGTTCACCAACAGTTAGTTCCAACTGTTAACAACGGTGCTTTAGCGCCTGCTGTTGAGGTTTTAACCTTTACTTCAACTGTTATAGACTACATCAAAGACGGCAAAATGAATGATTTGATACTTTTAATGCAAAAAAGCAAGCAGCCAAATATAATGACTATGAATACTTCTTTGTATGATTTGTATCAAAAAGGAATAATAACAAAAGAAACCGCTCTTGAATACAGTCTTGAAAAAGTTGAGATGGAACAGATGATTAGAGGAATGTACAGAAATGCTACATCGGATGAATCAATTTTGTAATTAAAAAGGAGCAAAAAATGACGCCATTTCCGGAAACAGAGATAATGACAATCAAAAGACTTGAAGTTGCTTTAAGAAAAATGGACTTAAAGCTTTTAAAAGACGGTGCTTATAAACTCCATGAAAAATACCATGGCGGTTTTAAGTTTCAGTATTTGGATTTATTAAAAGAAATTTTCCTTGATGTTTCAAATAATGAAGCAATACCTGTAGATATAAAAGATATTTTAGCGCCTACCATTGAAGATATTTTGTCTCAAAACGGAATAAATATGGATAAAAGTACTTCTCCTTACGAATCTCTTAATCAAGACAGGGTTTCAAGTTTAACTTCACTTAGCTACAAACCGCAAATAAATCAAAGTGAAGAAAAATTAAGCGCTTTTGATGCTTTTAGCTCTAATAAACCAAACAATAACCCTCCGCCGCAAAAGTTCTTTACCCAAAGTCCTTTTAGCGCAGAACCTTTTAAAGAATTTAATATGCCTTCAACAAACCCTCCTTTAAAAGAAGATACGGCAAATACTTTAAAAGAAACAAACGAAACAATACAAGAAGAAAAAGAAGTTAAAAATATCGCAACTATTGAACAAACAGTTGAAAATACCCCTGCTTTAAACGAAGAGCAGCAATCTTCAATCCAAAAAGATAATGGCGGATTGTATAAAACTAAAACTGTTTCAATATTTTATTTCCAGGATTCTTCCGCAGACAAAACAAAAAATATTTTAAAATTAAGAGAGCTTTTAAAACAATCCTTAAATGATAGCATTTCTCTTTTTCAAACAGCAAAGTTAATTAGCGAGATAAATTTACAGGCAGACACGAATGTATCGGAATTAAAAGGAGTTTTAGAGCACCTCAAAAACAGAATTGGCAAAGTAAATCTGATTACAAATTCACAAAGTTCAAACTTTTTTGATCTTTTCTTAAAAAGTAACTTAAGCTATTCTATGTTTGATTTTCAAACACAAAAAAATGTCAATTTAATTCCTTTGTTTGGACTTTCAAATTTATTTGAATGTTCACAGTGCACACAAAAACATCTTGACACAAATAGCCTCCTAAAACCTATTGTTCTTCAGTGTCCTAAGTGTAAAAGCCCTATGTTTGCAGACTTTTACGCATCGGATTCAATAAAAGGCGAAATTAATACAGCCTACTATAACAGTGCTCTTACCGTGCTTTCAAAAAGCAATGTATGGCTTTTAATTCATCCTTTGCTTGATCAAAAAATCACTTTTAATCTTCTGACAACTGCTCTTGAAGTAAGCAACAGCGTTGATGAAATTTATGTTATTGATAAAGACATTAATGTTCGTGAAAATTGCAAAAATATATTTTCACAAATTAAACCCGATGTTAAAGTTAACATTCAAGTAAGTGCTCTGGAGGATTTTTTTAATTTAGTTTAGAGGAAAATATATTTTGAAAAAAACTTTCACAACAGAAGCAATAAATTTAAAAAATTATCCCCTAAACGATAATGACAGCATTGTTGTTATGTTTTCCAAAACCAAAGGACTGATTCGTGCTATAGCCAAAGGTGCAAAACGCCCAAAATCCTGGCTGGGAGCAAGAATTCAAATGTTTATTGCAAATAAGCTAATGTTGCTGGAAGGGAAAAACTTAGACACAATTGCTCAGGCTCAAAGCGTCAATACATTTTACAAAATCAGGTATGATTTAGACAAATTATCTTATTCAATGTATATAGCAGAACTTGTAAACACCCTTTGCTCCGGCAGCTTAAGCGAAGTTGAAAACAGCAGGGAAATTTATGAATTAATATTTTCAGCTTACGAAGAAATTGCGCTTGCCGAAAATAAAGAAAAAATTCTGCTCACTGTTTTAAAATTTCAGTTGAAATTTTTAAACACACTTGGATGGGGGGTTGATTTTTGTTTTTGCTCGAACTGTCAAAAACACCTTGTAAAAGACGAAACTGCAAGCAGTGCTTTTTTATATTCATTGGGTGGTTTTTTATGCCAGGATTGTGCGAAAGGCGAAACAGGAATTTTAAGAGTACATAATAAAATCAGAATTTTTTTAAATGAACTTTTGAAAGCTGATTTTTCAGAAAAAACAAAGTATGAAGATACAGTTAATCTAAATGTTTTGGATAAATGTTTTTGTTTTATGAAAAAATATATTGATAATTTAACAAACAAAAAAACAAAAATATTTAAAGTATTGGAAAAAATCGGATGAAAAAGGATAAAATACTTGCAATTTTACCCCGCAGTATCGGTGGAAGGCTCACCGTTTCAAGCATTATAGACGGATTCAGATTAAACGAATTTGATGTTATTATTTTTGATGAATTAAAAGAAAAATTAAAAAAAGAATTTTTAAAAAATGATTTTAAATATATTACAGGATACGATTTTTCTCCTGTTAAATTTAAAATTGATAACAATCTTAAAGCTCCGGTTATTGCTTATTTTTCAGATGTTATTCAGTCAAAAACGTCAGGCGAAGGATATTTGGAATACTATAAATTTTTAAAACAAAAAGATATCTTCATATTTTATTGGGATAGGTTTTTAGCCGAAAAAGAAGGCTGGAACTACCGGGCACATTTTGTAAATTGCAACATTTATAAAAACTATCTGAAGCCAATAAATGATGTTGTCTTTATGGGAAGACTTGATAGTGATTTAAGACTTGATACTTATCTTAAGCTTAATAAACTCTTGCCCGATACGGGTTTTAGATGGTATGCAATTGAAAAACATTATCTTGATGCGCTCAAAAGATGCGGCAATGAAGATAAAAAGATAATTCAAAAAACATACTGCGGCTTTATTGATAATGAAATTGATATGGCAAAAGTTATAAATGAATCTAAAATTGTTTATAATATTAACTCTCAAGGAGTTTCATCACTGAATTACAGAACAATTCAAACACTTGCTTGCAAAAGACTTATTATCAGCGACGAAAGGGAAGAATTAGACTTGTTTGACAATATTATTCCCGTTTATAAAGATATCAATGATTTATATCATAAAATTAAATTTTATCTGAACAATGCAGATGAATACGGCAAAATTGTTGAAAAAGCATACGGATATATTATTAAAAACCATAATGCCAAAAACTGCATTAAAAAAATGCTTAAACAAATTCAAAATTAAAAAGCAAAACAAAAAGATTGAATATATAACCGTAATTTATGCAGATATAAAAATTATTTTAAAATAACCTTGTGAAAAACTTTTTTGCCTTTTTTAATTTTAACGCCGTTTTTTAGTTGTTTTTTTGTAAGTTTGAAATCTATTGCTTCAACCTTATTATTATCAACGCTTATTCCGCCTTGAATAATAAGTCTTTTCGCTTCGCCTTTGCTTGATACAAGATTGCATTTTACTAAAACATCAACAATTAAAATTTCATCACCATCCAAATCAATTTCGCTTGAAGGCATATTTGAATCATCCAAACCGCCTTCAAACAGAGCCTTGCTGGCTTCTTTAGCTTTTTTGGCTTCATCTTCTCCATGAACCAGTTTAGTTAATTCAAAAGCTAATATTTCTTTTGCCTTATTCAACCGTTCACCTTGCCAACTATCCATTTTTTCAATTTCATCCAACGGTAAAAATGTGAGCATTCTTATACATTTTAAAACATCACTGTCTTCAACATTTCTCCAATATTGATAAAAATCGTAAACAGAAGTTTTGTTTTTATCCAGCCAAACAGCGCCCGAAGCCGTTTTCCCCATTTTTTTACCTTGAGAATTTAACAACAATGTAATTGTCATTGAAGAAGCATCACGGCCGGTTTTTCTTCTGATTAATTCAGACCCTGCAAGCATATTAGACCACTGGTCGTCTCCTCCGAATTGCAAGTTACAATCATAATGATTATTTAAATAATAAAAATCATATGCTTGCATTATCATGTAGTTAAATTCAAGAAAACTTAGCCCTTTTTCCATTCTTTGTTTGTAACATTCGGCTCTTAACATATTGTTAACCGAAAAACAAGCTCCGACTTCTCTTAAAAGGTCAATATAATTTAATTTTAAAAGCCAATCGGCATTGTTTAGCATTATTGCTTTATTATCGCCAAATTCAATAAATCTTTCCATTTGCTTTTTAAAACAAGCACAATTATGCTCAATAATTTCTTTTGTCATCATTGAGCGCATATCGCTTCTGCCTGAAGGATCTCCGATATAGCCGGTCCCTCCTCCAATTAAAACAATTGGTGTGTTTCCTGCCATCTGCAAACGTTTCATAAGACAAAGCGCCATGAAGTGTCCTACATGTAATGAATCTGCGGTAGGGTCAAAACCGATATAAAAACGGGCAGAACCGGAATTTATTAAATCTTTTACTTTGTCTTCATCAGTAATTTGGGCAATTAAACCTCTTTGTTTTAACTCTTCATATATTTGCATTAAAAAACCTTCCGATAACTCATTAACAAAATATTATAATATCTTTAACACAGCTTTTTATCAACAATTAACAACAAAATCCGAAATACGGATTGTGTTTTTTCTCATAGCCTATTGTTGTTTTATCCCCATGACCGGGGTATACAACGATATTATCATCTAATTTAAAAAGCTTTTCTTTTATACTGTATTCAATTTCGCTAAATGATCCGCCAAACAAATCACATCTTCCGATTGATTCTTGAAACAAAGTGTCTCCCGAAAAAAGAACATTTTCAATCAAATAGCAGACGCCGCCTTTTGAATGGCCTTTAGTTTCAATAACTTTAATTTCTTTTTTTCCTATGGTCAAATTCTTTGAGTTTTCGTCTAAAAGCCCGTCTACACAAGGGACACTTATACTTTCAACACCAGCCATTGAACATTGAACTTCAACTTGACCCAAAAGCGGTAAATCTTCTTTATGCATTAGAACAAGGGCATTTGGAAATTTTTCTTTCATTTTTGAAACACAATAAACATGGTCAAAATGACCATGCGTGATTAAGATATATTTTAAATTTATTTTTTTATCCTTAACAAATTTTTCAATTTCATCCACACTTGAAGTGCAATCCACAATTGCTCCTTCAAGGGAAATCTTATCATATATTAAATATGTGGTTGCACCATAAATTCCGTTTGGGAATATTTTTATCTCCATTCTTATTTCCTTTTAATTCTTATCTTTGGACTATATTTGGATTTTACCATATAAATCCAATTTTTGATAAAGCTAAAAGGGCTCAAATCTTTATAAATTTTATAAATTATTACACGCATCTTTTTATCTGACACATCAAAGTGCCTTTGCAGTTCTTTGATGTATTTACTTAAATATTCTTTAACCCTTAATTCACTAAAAGCTTCTTTTGGGTTTTGTTGTTTATGAAAAAAATTTTGCATGATGTCATACCACTTTTAAACTTATTTTATTAAATTCACTGTTATTTTTCATTAGAAGTACGCATAATAAAAGCTAATATACACAAGTTTATATTATGTGCTAAAATTTTATTAAAAGGGTAGTTTTTATAAATAAACCTATGAAAAAACAATTTCTAAAATTATTCATACTTTTTTTTCTCTTATTGCTTTTGAATGTAAACCAAAAAGCAAATGCAATAAGAATCGGTTTGAATGAGGGCATTAAAAAAACTTATATAGGATCTTCCCAAAATGCTGAATTTTCAGATGCCAGAACCGGAAAACTATTATTTGTTTCAAGATCTTTTTTCCCATACTCAATTAAAGCGTACGGAGATTCAATCGCAATAAAAGTAAAAGGAAGATATTGGGATTGTCAAACCAACGCAATTTTTATTCAAAATCCCCAAAGTAAAGGCTTTCTGGCTACAAAAAAAAGATGGTACAGGGGAGATATTGTTGTATACAACATAAACGGAGCGCTGACTATAGTTAATTCGCTTCCTTTGGAAGAATATCTTTTAGGAGTTGTTCCCTCTGAAATGCCGTCAAAATGGAATCCTGAAGCGCATAAAGCCCAAGCAATCGCAGCAAGAAGCTATGCCTTGGCTAATTTAAACAAAAGAAATTCAAAAGGCTATGACCTTAAAGACACCCCTCAAGACCAGGCTTATGGCGGTGCAAGCAGTGAAACACCGCAGACAACAAGAGCGGTTTTGTCCACCAGAGGTGAAGTTTTAACATATGACAATAAAATAATTCCGGCGTATTACCATGCTGCAAGCGGCGGAAGAACAATTGCAGCAGGCGAAGTTTGGAATCATGACCTGCCGTATATCAGATCAGTTGATGCGTATGACAGAGGCATAAGAAAAAACGGTCATGGTGTAGGAATGAGCCAATATGGTGCTAATAACCTTGCAAACAAAGGGTTTAGTGCTCGTCAAATATTAAGTTATTTTTATAAAGATATAACCTTTTCTAAACTCAAATCAAAACAAGACTAATTTTAATTATTCATCTTCAAAACCCTTGCCAAACTCCAATAAATATGTATAATAAAGGGGTGTTATTAAAAAGGAGTTAGATATGAACAAAGAAGAATTAGTAAAAGCAGTTGCAACAAGTGCCAAGCTTTCACAAAAAGACACAGCTGAAATTATTGGTGCAGTTATTGAAACTATCCAAAAAACAGTAGCTAAAGGAAAAAAAGTTACTTTGGTTGGCTTCGGTACTTTTGAGCCCAGAAAAAGAGCAGCAAGAACAGGAAGAAACCCTCAAACAGGCAAGGATATTAAAATTCCTGCTAAAACAGTTCCTGCTTTTTCAGCCGGTAAAAAATTCAAAGAATTAGTAAAATAGTTCTCTTAATTTTTCCAAAAGACCCTTTTAAATCCAAAAGGGTCTTTTTTAAACCAAATTGTGTATTTTACTTTACTTAAAATAAAAAAACATTAGAATTATAATATGAAATATTTTATTTTTATTGCCTTAATGTTTTTTTTAATATCGCCGGCTAAAGCCGAAATGCTTGATGTAGACTACAACTTTATTGACACGGCCTTTGACGGCATTAAACCTGTTACAAACAAAGAATTTAACGACACAATAAACAAACTTACTCCCCAGCCGGTTGAAAATACATTTGGCGGCAGATTGAAAACATTTCTTTTTGGAAGAAAATACGGAGTTGAGCCGCAGCCAAAAGGGCAAGATAAACAAATAGATATAGGAGGCGAATATAAAGCAATACAGGATATGAAAAACGGGGTATATTATATCCGTCTTGTAGCTTCAATTTTAAGCGACGACAATAGAATTATCCCTTTGGGAAATTATAAAATCCAACAAAAAATTTTAAATAATGAGCCTATGCTTGTGTTTTATCAAGGTCATCAAGAATACGGCATGTTAAAATTAAAAAAGTTTGAAGATAACCTTAAAGGCGAAAACGATTTAACATATTCAAGAGTAGACATAGTTTCGGATAATATTATAAGAATAGTATATGCAACATTGGATGACACAAAATGCGCAGTTGCAAGGGTATATTTGCAAAACTAAATTTTGCATAATATAATTTATTTAAAAGTGTAAAAAGGTATTATAATGAACAGTGCAATTTTAGTAGGACGTGTAGGACAAGACCCTGAAATTAAATATTTTGAAAGCGGAAAAAGCAAAACAACCTTTTCAATTGCTGTCGACCGTTGGAATCCCAAAACAAAACAAAGAGAAGCAGACTGGTTTCCCGTGCAACTTTGGGATAAAAAAGCAGAATCTGCAGCCGAATGGATTAAAAAAGGTTCTTTAGTTTCAATCGAAGGCAGAATTATGATATCCAAATGGCAAGCTCCTGACGGAGAAATGGTTGAAAGATACTTAATTAACGCTACAGACTATGGTTTTGTAGGAAGCAAAAGGGACTCTCAAAATACCGAAGGGTAACTTATGAGCATAGTTGATTCAACAATTATAATTGCAGACGATTTAACAGGTGCAAATGACACAGCATTGCAGTTTTTTAAAAATGGCTACAGTGCAAAAATTGTCATAGATTCTAATCAAAATTTCAATAACTGCGACAGTAAAACAAGCGAAGTTTGGGCAATTTCAACGGAAAGCAGAAACATCGATAAACAAAGCGCGCTTGAGTGCGTATTGGAAGCCGCAAACAAACTGAAAGATTCTCTTAATATCGAAAATTATTACAAAAAAATAGACTCCACTTTAAGAGGAAACACAGGGATTGAAATCGTTGCCGTGCTTGAAGCAACCCAAAAGGATGTTGCAATTGTAGCTCCTGCTTATATTGAAGAAGGAAGAACAACAGTAGGAGGCTATCAACTCTTAAACGGGATGCCAATAGACAGAACCCAATGTGCGCTTGATCCTAAAGCACCTATTTTTGAATCATACATCCCGGACATCTTAAAAAAAGATTTAAATCCAAGAATATTTGACCTTATAGACACAATAGAGTTAAACACCGTAACAAAAGGGGCAGGGCCAATTGTTTTAAAAATTAAAGAGCTTGTCCAAAAAGGCAAAAAAATAATTGTATTGGATGCAATTTCAAATACAGACCTGGAACAAATTGCTCTTGCTATTCAAAAATCTTCTTATGATATACTTCCTTGCGGAAGTGCAGGTCTTGCTCAGGCAATTAATAAAATTCAGGGCGAAGAAAACAAAAAAATAAACCATATACAACACACACCAAATCTTCCGAGACTGATTGTTTCAGGCTCAAGTACGCAGTGCACCTTTAGACAAATTCAAAAATTAAAAGAAGAAAAGAATAACTGCGTTTTTATAGATTTAACAATAAAAGACATAATAAACGGCATGGGTGAAAACATAGCCGATATGATAGCTGCAATTGTTCAAAATTTGTCTAACGGTTTTGACGTTGTTATACATAGCGCATACATAAATAAAGAAGCAACTGATGAAAATGCTCTCAATCAACTTATAGACGCGGGCATAGCAAAAGACGAATTCCCGACCAAAATTACGGATTTTCTTTCAGATTTAGTATATGAAATTAACCATAAAATTAAATTCATACTAATAACTATAGGAGGAGAGACTTCTTTCAAATGTGCAAGCAAGATTGATTCCGTATGCCTTGAAATATTGGATGCAATTTTACCCGCTATTCCTCTTTGCATTGATTCAAACGGAAAAGTAATCGTAACAAAATCAGGAAACTTTGGCGCTCCTTCTACGCTTTGTGAAATTATAGACTATTTTGATAAATTAAAAAATGAAAACTTATAAAATTGCAATAACAACAGGAGATAAAAAAGGCATAGGCAAAGAAATCACAAAAAAAGCTCTCGATATTTTAAAACCGGATAAAAAAGATATTTTAATAATCGGGGAAAAAGTTGATTGTGATTATGATTTTTGTCCTATAGAAATAGAAGATAACGGCACTTTTTGTTACGAATCTTTAAAAAAAGCCTGTGAGTTTGCAAAAGAAGGAAGAATAAAAGCAATTGTCACTTCTCCTGTTTCAAAATTCGAACTTCATAAATCCGGCTATAACTATAATGGACAAACTGAAGTTATAGAAAACTTTTTAGATAAAACAAAAAAACAAGCTCAGATGCTTTTTATAGCAGATGAATTAAAAGTTATGCTTTTAACAAGACACTTAGCTCTAAAGGATGTTTCTTTCAGTATTGATGATGTTGTTTTTAAAACAAACATACTAAACAATTTTTTAAAAGAAAAATATAAAATTAATAGTCCAAAAATTGCCCTTTGCGCCCTAAATCCGCACGCAGGTGAAGGCGGAATCTTAGGCAAAGAAGAAATTGAAATTTTAGAACCTGCCGTAAAAATCCTAAATAAAAAAGGAATTAATATAACTTTTCCTCTTAGTGCCGATTCTTTATTTGCAAAAGTCGGAAGAGAATATCTGAATGAACAAAACCTAAGCTACGATGCTATTATTGCCTGCTACCATGATCAGGGTTTGTGTCCAATTAAAGCTTTAGCTTTTGATAAGGCAATAAATACAACTATCGGACTTAATATAATAAGAACTTCACCTTCTTCGGGTACAGCCTGTGATATTGCAGGCAAAAACATTGCAAGAGCAGGAAGTATGATTGAAGCAATAAAACTGGCGCTAAAACTTGCTTAGATTAAGGGAATTTTCATAAACTCATCAACGCTAAAAGCCATAAATGCCTCACAATATTCGCAATTATGTTGAATTGCCCTAAAAGCATTAATTCCTACAATCCTGTCAACCAAAGAAGGAAATTTATCCTGCGGATAATATTTTTTTAGCATATTCTTTTTTGTTTCAATAATTGAACTTATATCCGCAAAAAAATCAAGCGTGCAAAGAGGGAAGTCAGATTCATACATTATAACCTTCAAAGTTTCTTTATGCTCTTTGTCTTTTAAAATTTGCTTAAAATGTTTTAAAAGAGCAATTGTATCGATGTTATTATCATAAACATTAGGAATAAAAATATAGTCGGCTTCCGAAATATCTATCTTTTTAAAAGTTGTATAATGATTTTTCAGGGTTTTATCATCTATATCAAAAATTTTAGAGCCTTTTATTCTAATCATTTTCATTACTTCTTGAAATTCTTGTTTCTTTATACTGCTTGACTCAACAGGATTTAAAGGCAAGATACTTGAACCGTTTGTCAAGCACAAAACTTCAAAATTCTTGGGATGCTGTGCTATAAGTCCGCCTAACCCTTTTGTTTCAGCACCCGGATATTGAGACAGAACAAGACATTTTGTATTAATATTGATTTTAAATTGCCCAAATTGGCTCTTCAGACCAAAAAGAAAATAAAACACAAATTTATTGTAGTTAATCTTTTTAATAATATTTGTTTTTTTAATAAAATCTACAATCTTTCTTTTAAAAGCGTGCATAAAATCCATCTTTCTTTTAAAAATTATATCAAAAAGCAATCCTTAAGCCAAGGCAAAAATTCCAATAGATGCATTATTGTAAAAATTTTTAAAATTGTATAAAGTTGAATTATGAAAAAATTGCACTCATTCAGCTTGATGGAGCTTTTGGTTACAATCTGTGTGCTTATCCTGATAAGCGGATTATCCGCTTCATTAAACGGCAATTTTTCGAAAAAAGATAAAACCATTTTCATTCTAAAAGATATAAATGAAAAACTTGGCGAAATGGCCCAAATGTATAAAGGCTACGACGAACCCATAGGCGCTTGGCCATGGAATTATAAAGACAACGAGTTTGCAAATGAAGCGATATTAAGAAAATATATTCTTCCGGTTTTTGAAAAACACACAATGTGCAAAGAAAAACCCTTATACTGTGTAGGAGGCTTTATGACGCTTGATGGTGAGGATTACACCAATTTCAGACGTGATAATGAATTTGCAAGAGCGCTTGTAGGGAAAAATAATGTTCACATAGCACTAAAAACAACGGGAACATGTAATCCTGAAATCAAAAACAATCTTTGCGGGATTTTAGTTGTGGATGTCGACAATAAAGACGGAGAAAACAAGCTCGGATACGATGTTTTTATGTTTGGTTTTTATTCTAACGGTACATTTGCGCCCTACGGATATGAAGCAAGCGATGAAATCGTAGATCAAAGATGCTCAAAATATAATTCAGGGGATACATGTGCTCAAAAAATTGCAAAAGACGGTTGGATTTTCAAAAAAATCGGCACTGACAAATATCCGGTTGAATAGCAATTTTAAACAGTAAAAATACTTTATTATTTTAAGAGAGATTAATGTTATAATTTAACTATGGAAAAAGACAAGATAAGATATTTAAAAGAAAAAGAAATTGAAAAAAAAGCACAAAAAAATGCTTTAATCTTTGAAAATATTGCTGTTCAAAATCCGATTAAAGCTAAATTTCTTGCTTTTCAAAAAACAAAAAAAGACATTAATCCAAAAGACTTATTATAAATGCAAAATATTAAAAATTCTCTCTTTTTATATTTAACACCTCGGCAAAAGTCCCAACTTTTAGGAACTTTGAAGTCTTATGCAAAAAAATTCAAAACTCAAAATACAGATGACATTGCATTTAAATTTTTAGAAGATGAAAAATATTATCTTGATATCAATAATCCGCATTTTGAATTTGTCAAAGATTATCTTGAAAGTGATAAATTTTTATCTGAAATAAAAAAATATATTGATTATTGTTTTTTTGAAATTGAGCAAAAAAAACTTATTGAGCCATATTTAGAAAAACAAAAAGAACTTATAAAAATTCAAAGAAAAAAAGCAAGCGAATATAAAATGTCTAAGCTTAAACCAACCAAAAAACAGCTTTTTTACTATGAAAAAATTACAAAAGCGCATAATATTGAAAAAAAAGATACAAAAGACGCTTCAAGATTGGACTTAAGGGATTGGATAATGGAAATACTTGAAAAAAATGAATAAAACAATTAAAAAAGTCGAAAAAATTTTAAAACAGGCAGGTATTGAAGAATACAAAAAAGAAGCACTTATCATTGTTGAAGAAATTTCAGGGTTAAGCCTTGAAAAACTTATTTTGCTGGATAAAATCGAAAAAGAAGAAGAAATTTTAAAACTTGCGCAAAAAAGAGCCGATTCAAAAGCTCCTATTCAACACTTAATTGGTTATACAAATTTTATGGGTGAAAAATACATTGTAAATAAAGATGTTCTAATCCCGAGAGATGAAACCGAAATACTGGTATTGGAAGCTTATGAGTGTATTAAAAATTTAAAAAATAAAATAGATATTCTGGATATTGGAATAGGTTCGGGTATAATTTCCTGTGCATTAGCAAAAAAACTGCAAAACAAAGAAATTGAAATCTTGGGAACAGATATTAGTTTTGATGCTATCAGAACCGCACTTGAGAATGTAAACAGATTAAATTTAACAAGAAAAATAATATTAAGAAAATCAGATATTTTTTCATCAATAAGAAACTTTGAAAAATTTGATCTTATAGTATCAAACCCTCCTTATATACCTGTATCGGAAAAAGAAAATTTACAAAAAGAAGTAAAAGATTTTGACCCCCATCCGGCACTTTTTGCAAATGATAAAGACGGAGTTGAATTTTATAAAAAAATTATAAAAGATGCACCGAATTTTCTTAAAAAAGATGGATTTTTAGCACTTGAATGCGGAATTGGGCAAAGTTGTTTAATTAAAGACATGCTTCAAAACGACTTTAAAAATATAAAAATTACAAAAGATTTATCCAATATAGATAGAGTAATATGTGCTCAAATTAAATAGCCTTTATAAAAAACAGTATTTATGATAATATTTTTTTAAAAGGAGAGAAAAATGGTTAACACTTTTGAAGGTAATTTATACGCAAGCGATAATGACAGATTTTGCATTGTAATAGGACGTTTTAACGATTTTATCGGAAATAAACTTTTGCAAGGCGCAATTGACACCTTCAAAAGGTTAAATGTTAAAGAAGAAAATATAGATGTAGTCTATACTCCCGGGGCTTTTGAAATTCCTTTGACAGCTAAACTTATGGCGAATAAGAAAAAATATGCTGCAATTGTAACACTCGGTGCAATAATAAAAGGTTCAACCGACCATTACGATTATGTTTGCGCAGAACTTTCAAAAGGAATAGCTTCAGTTTCAATGAACTCTGAAGTTCCTGTTTTATTTGGAGTATTAACTTGCGATACAATAGAACAAGCAATAGAAAGAGCCGGCACAAAAGCAGGAAACAAAGGTTCTCAATGCGCTCAGGCAGCAATTGAAATGGCAAATGTAATTAAAAAAATCAATCTTTAGATTTAGAAATTTTTATCAAAAACAATCCAACGACTAATGCCTTCAAAAAATAAAAAGTCTATTATCATACTATAGACTTGAAGTTTTATTGGAGAGTATTTAGATGAGTCGTTTTAAAAAAACATTCAGTATTATATCATTTATTGCTTTATTTTTCTGTGCAATAAATTCAGCACATGCCGAACAAAACATTATTTCATCAGTTGTGATTTCAAAAGCCAAAGATAATTCTGACGCATACGAATTAAATATTGATTCAACGCAACAAGTAAGCTATAAAGCAAGAATTGAAAATGACGAAAGTATATATTTTGATTTAAAAAATTCAACATTAGCATCCAATATCGGAACAATATACGATGATGTTTCAAATATTGATAACGTTGTTGTAAAACAACTGGATAGAAACAAAGTAAGAATATATGTTGAAGGAAAAAACGCAAAAAATACAGAGCTTGTTTTTGTAAATTCTCTTTTTGATTTGTCTAAAGAACCGGAAAAAAAAGTAGTAATCAACCGCCCAATAAGCGACTACAAACCTACACACTATTCATCAGACCTTGAAAATCAAGAAGATATTCAAGCTTGGGATGACAATTCATTCAATTTGTCTCATCTTGGAACATCAATTTTAGAAGAACTGAAAAACGGAAGCGGCGGCATAGTTTTAATTTTTCTTTTCCTTAGTATTATTATTGCAGTTGTTGCAAAAAGCATTGCTAAAAAACTATCCCAAGACACAGAGCCGCTTATAGGGCTTAACAGCAATTATTTAAATAATAATATCGAACCTAAAACAAAACAAAACAAAACAAAATATCAGGAAAAAGAAAACTTTAACGATATAAACAACAGACAAAAAGCCCTTTTATTAGCTCAACAAGAATTAAACAAAGCACACCAAAAATATCAAAACTATATTGAAAACAAATACAAAGGTAATTATAAGCCCAAAAGTATTAATATAGATGCAATTAAAAAAGGAATTGCTATTAATCAGTACCAAAAAACCAATAAAAATCCCTATCTTGACCAGGAAGTAATTAAAATTAAAAAAGACTCCATACAAATTCCGCCAAGGCCAAAACTAAATCCAAAAACAGAATTCACAAGCCCGTATATTCAAAGGAAAAGTACAAGTACACTGAATAATACTAAAAAAACAGAATTAAAACCTAATATGAAATTTTTAGAATCCGTTACAAAAATATATGAACAATCAGGCAGGGGAGACCTTGCAAATGGCTTAAAAAATTCCATTACAAAAGCAAAACAATCGATTTAATATAATACTCAACCAATAAATTGCCTCTTAACAAGAGGCTTCTTTTTTGTTAACTTTACTCAATATAAACTTTTTCGTATAATAATTTTAGATTCACTATGGCATCAAATGTATATACAAAAAATGAAATACTGCAAAATTTAGCTTCAAGAGGTTATTTTATTGATGCGTATACTCTTGACACTTTTTTTGAAAAATGGAAAGTGGAAGCAATTTTTGAAGACGAACAAGGAAGTGAATTTTACGACAAAAATGCTCTGGATTTAGTTTTGTCCAACCTGTTTAACCAAGAAAAAGAAGATGAAGTCCAAGAACCTCAAAAGCAAGATGAAAAAGAAGTTCAAAAACAGGAAACTTTTCAAACAACAATAGAACAAGAAAAAAGCGAAACAACTCCGGATGAAGAAGAAAAACTCAACATACAAGAAGACGATTTTAAAATTGATGACAGTGAAACTAATTCAATATTAAAAGAAATTTCGCTTTCGGACGGCACTCCTCTTATAGACAAAATTCAAGAAGATGTACCCGAAAGCATCTTTTCAAGCGCAGGTGCAAAACCTAAGGCAGAACAACCCGCAGAAGTCGAAACACCGAAACAAGAAAACAAAATAGGAATATTGGAAGGCGCACTTTCTTCTAATCAAAATTTTCCGCCCGAAATAACTCCTATTACCGTTCCTGAAATTATTCCTCCAAACGAAGAAAATAATGATTTTGATGATATCAGCTTACTTTCCGAATCTCTTGAAGCTCAGGAAAAATTTAGAGAATATGTTGTTTCTGAACTATCTAAAAAAAATGTTGATCTTACGCCCAAAAACAACGAATTTAAGTTAGATATATCGGAACGCACGCTTAATATGATTGCAAGAACAATGGCAAAAAAAATCGCAAAACATGTAAGCGCTATTTGTTCCACAGACGCTAAAAGCGCAGCGCAGTTAGCCGAGATTAAAGAACAAAACAAAAGACTCGAAAACAGAACAAAAGATTTGGAAGAACAAAACAAAAAACTTCGCTTACTTTTAGCTGAGTCAAATAAAAACTTAAACTCTTACAAACCAAGTATATTCGGTCTCTACAAAAAAGTTAACCCCGGAAAATAATATTCAAAAGAGGAATTTATGAACCAAATTATAATGATTTTATTGATAAGCCTTCTTATCTTAGTACACGAAATAGGACACTTCATTGCAGCAAGAATATGCGGGATAAGAGTTACAAGATTCGGCATAGGGATGCCTATAGGCCCTGGCTGGAAGCTTTTTAAATTAGGAAAAACAACATTTTATATCCACGCTTTTTTATTCGGAGGTTATGTTTCTTTTGCAGACGATGAAAAAAATTTTCAAGAAGAAAAAAAAGATAGCGATATAGAAGAAGATGAAATATTGCCTGGTGATTCTGATGAATTGTACGAAAATAAAACAATAGCGCAAAAGTTTTTTGTGGTAAGCGCAGGTGTTTTAATGAATATCGTTTTTGCAGTCATTCTTGTGGTTTTTTGTGCAATATACTACCAAAAACTGCCGGCTTCCGCACAAAACATTTATGTAAGTTCATTCAGCAAAGAGGTTACTTCAAATGCTGAAGCCCTTGGAGTTAAACAAGGGGATAAGTTTGATGAAATAAACTCACAAAAAATTAACTCATTATACCAACTAATATTCTTTGCAAAAAACTCAAAACTTTTTGATGACTATGCACAAGAAAGCCTCATAGAAGAAAATTTAAAAGAATTAAAAAAATTGAATCCCACGATTAAAGACGAAATAAAAAAAGGGCAGACACTTGCCTTACCTGAAACAAAACCGGAAAATCCTCTTAATGTAAATAAAAATGTTCTTTTGGGACTCGAAAAATACAAAAAAGACGGTGTTGAATTAAACGAAATTCAGACGAATTTAAGAAACGAACTATACTCTAAAAAAACACACACATTCAATACAAATACATCTTTAAAAGATGTTGCAATTGCGCTTTCGGATACTTATAAACCTCTTAATATTAAATTTATAAGAGAAGGAAAAGAAATCATAATTCGAAACATTATTGTTCAAAAACAGGGTTTATTGGGAATCCTTCTTAAAGCAGAAGATATCTACACACCTACTAAAACACCAAAAGATATTATTGTGAAATCTTTTGATTATATATATACAACAACTTCAACAATGCTATTCAGTCTATGGCAATTAGTCAGCGGCAAAGTGAGCGCTTCGGATATGCATGGTGTAATTGCGGTTGTAAAAGTAGGAGGGGATATTATAGCATCAAAAGGAATGCTAAATGGAATTTTGCTCACGGCAATGATTAGTATAAACCTTGCTATAATGAATTTTCTTCCGATACCGGCTCTTGATGGCGGTCATGTTATGTTTTTGATTATCGAAAAACTTACAGGTAAAAAACCAAATAAGGAATTGAGTGAAAAAATAAACAACTTTTTCTTTATGCTCTTAATTATTCTTATGATAAGCATATGTTACAATGACATCTTTGCACTTGTTACAAAGAAATTTTAATTATTGTTCAACATAACTTATAAGTTTTTCAAGAGCATTTTGAACAGAATTGATTTTGTCTTCTATAATTTCCACTCTGTTTGAAAGCATCTTTGTCTGCGTCATATTTTCGTAAAAAATATCTATAAATTGACTTGGATTAAAATTTTCTGATTGAGCACGGGTTAAAACTTCAATTCTTTTATTTAAAGAAGCTATTTGCTCATCTTGCATTTTAGAATTTTTAATTAAAAGCTTAAGAGCGTTTTCAATCTTGGTATTAAATTCAATAACCGTATTTTTAGACTTTTCGCTCTGGACTAATCTTGTTTTGATATCTTCAAAACCAATGCTTTGCATTTGGTCCAGTCTTTCTGCCAAATCGTCAATTTTATTCACGGCATCTTTGCACCAACCGGATAAATGCCCCAGCTCAGATTCAACGTCTCTGTTTATTTTAACATTTTCAAGACCTACTGTTCTTACTTCGACGATTTTTTCAAAAAGATTTTTGAAATCGTCGCCATTTAAAGCATACTTTTCAACAGAAAGTCTGATTTTGGCTAAATCAGATTCGACATCTTCAAGCGTATAACTATAATTGGAATTTTCATCAGATGTTCTTATTTTTTTTATTGCATTTTCAAGCTTTGAAAATTCGCTTTGAAGATTTTCTTTAATTTCCTGAGAAATATTGCTTTTTAAATATTCAAAATTTGATAAATATTCTTGAACCTTATTAGATAAATTATCAATATTATTATTCTGCTTATCAATATCCGAAGTATCTTTTGGCCTGTCAATTAAAGCTGATATTTTTTGGACATTATCTTTCAATTTTTGTTCTATTTGTTCTTTTAATTCTTTTAATTCATCCGACAATTCAATATTAAATTCTTCAATACCTTGAATTTTTTCAGACACTTTAGAAACAGAATTTGCCAGAGTTGTGGTGTTTTTGCTCTCTTCAAGCGCTGCAATTTTCATAGAAAGATTCGAAGCGCTTGATTGGATTTCTTCCAAAAGCTCTTTTGCGTTATGAATTTGTTGAAGATTTGTTCTGTCAATTTTTGTCTCAATATCTACAACAGTTTCTCTCAAAGATTTCTTTTCTAAAATATTATCTAAATCAGCACCGATATAGTTATCTAAAAGTTTATCTATTTTAAGTTCAAATTGAGAAAGAGATGTTTTATTTGTTTTATCAATTGTAACAACACTCTCTAAAATATCACTTTTGATTTCATTTAAAACATCTTGAGCATGGGCAGCGTTCGTTGAAATAGAATCACTTATTTTTTCAATTGTGTCTTGGCTGAAATTTTCAAGACCAACCTCAAGAGAGGCTAATTTATCCGTAATTTTATCGGCATTATCTTGTTGTTTGATTGTAAACTCTTGAAAGTCAACTCTGTAGTTAACAAATTCCTTTTGAATCTTATCGTTAACCGCTTCAACACTATCAACCAAATGATCCGAAAGTCTTTGAAGGTCTACTTTTAAAGTGTCCAGAGTTTCAATATTTATTGTTTTTGTATCGTCTTGAATTCTTTCTATAGCATTGGCTAAATTCTCTTTAACGGAAGCTACGACTTCGGAAAAGCTTGTTTTTATTTGTCCTAAATTCGCACTGTTTTCAGAGACCACATGGGTTCTAAAAATTTCTAATTTATCTGAAATAGTAGGGATCGCTTCGGATATTTGCGTTAAAATTTGCATACTTGAAACCGAATTCATATCATTCAAACTTGTTTGCATGTTTTGAATTGAAGATTGAATTTCAAGGGTGATATCACGCAAATTGTCAGACAGGTCTTTAATATTTTTTCCTAAATCCTGATTTTTTAACTCCTCCATCGCCTTTTCAATAGGCTCTTGAAGAATCTTAATGTTTCCCTCATTGATTGCATTTAAGTCTTTTTTAAATGAAGTAAGCCCGATTAAAAGAGTTTTAATATCTTCTTTTGCACTGGTTAAATATCTTTCATATTCAACTTGGTGCTCACGAGACTTATAAAGAATTTCGTCATTGATTAAATTATGCACATTTTTAAGCTCACTGCCTAAGTTCTGAACAGTTGAGCTCAAATTTTTCAATTCATCTCTTGTGTTGTTTATATTTGCACTTAAGCTCTGAACATTATTAGAAACTCCCGTAACATTTCCCGATAAATTGTAAATTTCGGTTTTAACTCCCGCATCGCCTGCAGTGTTAATTATTTTTTGAATTTCACGGTTCAAAGACTCTATTTGGTTTTTAACTTCGACACTGAAGCTCTGAAGCTCAATTTTAGGATCAATTGAAGCTATATCACCTTTTAGGGAATTAATTGTATTGATAAGACCACGAACTTCTCTTAGGGCATCATTAAAAATGTTTTCTCTATTGTGGATTGTTCCTATAAGGCCTGTCAAATCACGATATTTTGTATCTATAACAGAAATAGCAGAAATTATTGAATTGACATTTCCGGCTATTGTATCGAGTTGCGCTTTAACTTCAAGCAAATCTTCTTTTGAATTTCCTTGTTTGATTTGGCTTAAAAAATCAGCAAAATTTTTGTTTAATGTAGCTGTGATATTTTCAAACCCTCTTGAAAATATCATAAAGTTTTCGCTTAATTTGGCAATTTCCATTGAAGAATCATTGTTCCTTTGTTCTTCAACGCTGTTAAATATCTTTTGCAGTGCTAAATCCTGCGAATTTAATTTTGCATAAGCATTCGTTGTGTCGGACAACAACTTTGCAATTTCAGCCGCCATTTTAGGATTCTGGCTTTGCTGACTTTGCATAAAACTTTTCAAAGAATTTTCAAGGTCTTTAACCATTTGATTGGTTTGACCGTATTTCAAATCTATTGTTTTTCTAAATTCATTGACCAGAGTTGCTGCAATTTTTTCACTTGAAATATTGGTTAAATTCTCATATCTTTGTGACAAACTGGTAAGAGCGTTATATATTTCTCCTTGTGACATTGATGATTTAGCATACAAACCCTTAATTGCCTGAGTCAATTGGTCTAATCTGATTTCAATACTATCTGCCATATACTTTATATTTTTCCTTCTCCTTAGACAATATTTTAGCAAAAAACCCTATATTTTGCTAATTGTAAAGTTTTTTAATATGTTTGAGCTTTAAATACACTGGTTTTTAATACATCTAAATAGCTATCGTTTAAATGTGCCCAATCAAAAAGAATTACACCTTTAAGATTTAATTTTCTTACAATATGAATTTGTCTTAACAAATCTTCAGGGTCTGATTCAATAAAGCCTGCAAAAAGCCCGGGATAGATGTGTGTACAATTTTGTGCTTTTTTTCTTATCTCCTCAAGCATAGATTTTGCAAGGTCATCGTCACTTGTAAGAATTAAAGGTGTCATAGCGTCAAGATAGCCTTCTTGTGCCCAACGTGTCCAATCTTGAAATTTAGTTTGTAAGCTGACTTTATAATCAGGAAAAACCACGGTTGAAAACATAATATTTCTGTTTCTTAAAACTATTGAAACTTTGCGGACATAACTTGTAATCTTTTCACGTCTGTAATCACACCAACTGTCCCAAAGCGAACTTTTTGGTTCAATTTCAACAGGGTCAACTTCATAAGCCTGCATAAATTCTTGTCTGGCGTAGGGAGTATATCCCCATTGATTGTTTAAATTTTCTCTGGAAATGTTCGGATATCTCACATAATCAATGTTAAACCCGTCTACTCTATAAACTGAAGCTATTTCATTTATAAGTTTTAATAAAAAAGTTATAACCTCGGGATTGGCGGGGTCTAAGAAGTATCCGTTGTGTTCTTGAGGATGTGGAACATAACCTAAATAGTCTGCTTTTTGTCTTGTTCTGTTCATCCAATCCGGCTTGAGCGCAAGAATTGAATTAGGATTAGACATAGGAGATCTGTTTCCGACATAAAAACTCTCAAACCAAACATGGACTTTTATGCCCCTTTTGTGAGCTTCTCTTACATAAACAGACAATACATCAAAATTTGCAAAATCCGGATTTTGTTCTTCAAAACCGTATTCTCTCATTACTCTTGAAGGAAAAATTGTTCTTCCATGGTAATATGTTTCAAGAAAAATATTGTTTATTCCTGTATCTTTTATTCTATTTAAAGTTCTTTGAACTTCTGCCACACTTTTTTCACTGGGCCTTATCCAAGTACCTTTAAGCTCGCCGTGTATATATGGCAGAGTGTATCTGAAAGCTAAAGATGCACTTGAAATTGCTTCTTTAGCACAAGCAAGCGAGGTGTCAGAATTATCTTTTAAAGATTTTTTGTATTGTTGTTTGGCTCTTTTTAAGTAGTAATACACAAATTTATCGTCTCTTGAATCATAGTCAGATTTTGTAGACAAAAGAATATCTTCAACGGCATCTATTTTTGCCTTGGCAAAGTATCTGTAGCTGTCTACAGTTGTGTATGCTTTTATAATTCTATCCTGTATAGAAACTTTTGTGCCTATTTTTAAATTATCACTAATCCATTTTTTTGCACTGCCATGGCCGGATACAACATATCCGTTTTTTGGAATATTTGAATTAGCTCCCGTTAATTTTATAACAATTCCGTCAACCACAATCGCTTCTTTTCCAAACTCATTTGTTTCGGTTGTTTTTCCAAAGTCTTTAGTATAAATCACAAGCTGTCCCGGGCCTCTATAGCCGGGATATGAATTATTCGGAGTATCTTTTGGATAGATTGCGCTTATTTTCCTTGTAGCTTCTGAAATTATCCTGTCGTTTGTAAGATTTTTTATGGAAAGTTTTTTTTCTTCACATCCTTTATTTGATACTTTTATTTCTTTTTTATCTTCTTTTTTGTAATGTTTTTTTTCTTCATTTTTTTGAACATAATATACTTTTTGAGGCTCTTTTCTTTCGCTGTATAACAAATCGTCGTTTTTATTCAAAGCCTCCAAATCTTTTTGGCTTATTGGAACTGCATTGGCAAAAGTTGCTTGTCCGAAAACAAAAAATAAAATTAAAACAGCTATTAATATTTTACAAAGACTCCGCAAGCCAACCTCTTTTTATATTAGTATAGAATAATTTTATAATAAAAATATAATACAAACAATTTTTACCAATGAAATTTTTCAGGCACAGGATCATACCCTCCTTTAGAATACGGATGACACCTTAAAATTCTTTTGATCCCGAGATACACCCCTTTGATTATTCCGAAGCGTTCAATTGCATTATACATATACTTTGAACATGTAGGCTCAAACCTGCATACGGAAGGGGTAAATTTTGAAAAAAAACGATAAAAAGAAATTAGTTTTAAACAAATTTTTTTAAGCATTTTTATTTTTTAATATTTCTTCAACCTTTTTAAAATCTTCAACCGTATCAATATCAATAATTTTTGGGGTGATGTATGCCGCAGGATTATAACCTATAAAGTCTTTTATCTCTTTTAAAGTATCCCATTTTAATGCATAAAAAGCTCCATTTTCGGCAATTAATTGATAATGTTCTTTTATATCCTGCCTCCTTGGTCTTAATCTATAGTCATATAAACCTTCAAGTTTTCCGTCATGAAGCATTTTCCACTTAGAATGGGTATAGCCCATACTAAAAGCGGAAAAACAACTGTCATATCCCTGTTTTAATTTTTCAAAGTAAAATTCAAAAGCACTATCAATATATTTTTCATCTCTCATAGGACAAGTTGGCTGTAATAGTACAACAAAATCGGCTTTATAATTTTCTTTTTCAAGTTTTTGAATAACATCAAGCATAACAGGAGCTGTTTTTGTTTCATCCAGCGCTAATTCTATTGGTCTTTTTAAAGCTATAGCGCCGTATTCTTTTGAAACTGATAAAATTTCATTATCTTCACTGGAAACTATTGTCTTTGTAATATATTTTGACTTCAAAGAAGCCTCGATGCTATACGCTACAAGGGGTTTATCCAAAATCGGCCGTAAATTCTTTCTTTTTATTCCTTTAGAGCCGCCTCTTGCCGGAATTATGCTTAATATTTCCATATTTTTCTGGCCTCATTGTATTCTTTTAAATTAAAATCCAGTTCACTCAAATATCTTTTTAAATTTGTTTTTGTATTTGCACAAATAAATTTAATCTCTTCACCCTGCCTTAAAGTGAGCATATATTTTTCTTTTGGATAAAAAGAATGTTTCAAAAACACATCCCCTACTATTGTACTGTCAAAAACATCTTCCCATTTTAAATCATCAAATCCTTGTATAAAAAAATCGACATTTAAATCATCAAAAAAACTGTTATAGCCTACTAAAAAAAGTTCATTTGAATAAGTCAGAATAAAATCCAAACCTAAAATACCGATATATTCATCTCCCTGGGAAGCCAGAGCTTCAACAGTAGGCATTAAAGCTTCATTATATATTGTATTTTTTATGCTGTCCGAAACAAAATCAGGCTCAAATAATGAAACATTATTTTGATATTTTGCACTTAATCCTGTTATTTTTGCACTAAAACCGTCTGATAAAGCCCAAGCACTGATATTTTTCCCTTCAATATAATCTTCAAGCACGACTTTTCGATTCCCGGTTGAAAAAAGATTGTTTATAATTTTTTCTGCTTCGTTGTATGTTTCAGCAAATAGTGTACCTTCAAAGTAATTGTGATTATCCGGTTTTATGGCTTGCGGTGTTTGTATCAGTCTAAAATATTCAAGGGCTTGAGCCGGTTTTTCAAAAATTTGGAATCTTGGAGTTTTTATTTTATTTTTGTACATGAATTTTTTTGCAAAAGACTTGGAAGAACATATGCTCACTGCTTCTATTGAAGGTGCAAAAACACTTATGTTCATCGAGCTTATAAGTTCTTGAATTCCAAGGTCAATATATCTTTCTTCTGTTATTAAAACCAAATTAATTTCATTAGCTAAGCAAAACTCCGAAATATCTGTAGGATTATTTACATCTACAACACTATTTGAAGAATCGGCAGTCAAAAAAACAATATTTTTTACATCTTTTTTAAATAATTCAAAGAACCTTTTGGCGCTATAATTATTTCCTAAAATTAAAATTCTCATAAAATTATTATATCATAACTTTAAAATTAGCTTTTTAAAGGGAATATGTTATAATTTTATATGTCTTAATAGGAGTTTAAGAGTGGAAACAAACGATAGAAAAGAAGAAAATTTTGCTGAAGATTTTAAGGATTTTGATGATGAAGCAGAAGCTCAAATCCCTGAATTGGAACAAGATTTAGTTGAACAAGAACAAAAAGAAATTGAAGAAGAACTTTTAAAACAACAAGAAGAAAAACAGGATGCTTCCGAAGCTCCAAAAGAAATTATTCACACGGAAGAACTAAACCAATGGGAAGAGTTCAGTGAAGATAATTCTGTTGTGAAAAAATATATTTTTTATGTTTCAAAAGACTTTGTTCCATACATAGATAACCTTACAACCGATGAAAGAAGTGCATATATTAACGATGCTATTCAAAAAAAGATTGATCTTGAAGATATTCAAAAAAATACACATAAAAAAAGAAGCCTTATTGTTCATTTAATTGTTGCAATTATAACAATATTTGCCGTAACTCCCTTTGCAATTTTAGGAGCTCACAAGGCTATAATGCTTACTTTTGACAACTATAAATACTCTCAGGATAATTTTGAAAAACTATACAAAAAACACTTTGAAAACAACAAAGCTTATATGCGCTCGCTTGAATACAACAAAAAGCTTCAGGCCAAAAACAAGCAATAAATTTAATTATAAAGAGGATTAAATGGAAGATAAAAAGACTTTAATTTTAATAGACGGACACGCTCTTGCTTTTAGAATGTTTTTTGCGCTTGAAAGAACCAATATGCAAACAACCGAGCATATTCCAACCTGGGCAGTATTTGGGTTTTTTAAGGCTCTATTTGATTTACTTAAAGATAAAAAACTAAACTTAAAACCAGATTCAATTGCAGTCGCTTTCGATGTTTCAAAAGCAACATTCAGACTTGAAAAATATGAAAATTATAAAGCAAACAGGCTTTCTATGCCTGACACTTTAAAAAGCCAGCTTGATTTAATCCAGGAAGGTTTAGCCGCTTTTGATATTCCAATATACACAATGCAAGGTTATGAAGGCGATGATGTCATAGGGACAATAGCAAAACAAGCAAAAAAAGAAGGTCATACAGTTTATATTTTAACAGGCGACAAAGATAGTTTCCAATTAATCGACGATAACGGTTTAATTAACGTTTTAATACCTCAAAAGGGAGAAATTATTAAATACAATAAACAAGAAGTATTTAATAAAATGGAAGTTTATCCGAATCAAATAGTAGACTATAAGGCTCTTTGCGGGGACAGTTCAGATAATATTCCGGGCATTAAAGGAATAGGACCAAAGTCTGCAAGTACACTTTTAAAAGAGTATTTAACTTTAGATAAAATATATGAAAATATTGAAAACATCACAAAAAAATCCCTAAAAGAAAAATTAAAAGAAGGAAAGGAAGATGCATATTTATCTCAATTTTTAGCAACAATTGTTGATGATTTGGATATCAAATTTGACTTTGATAAAGCCTGCCTTACAAGACCAAACAAAGAAAAAGTAAAAGAATTTTTATCCAAAGCACAATTCTATTCTTTTGTAAAAAATATAGATAAAATTTTATCTTTGTTTAATGTTGAATCAAATTGTGAAAATATTGTAGAATTCAAAGCCCCAAAAGAAGAGCAGCTTGGACTTTTTAATTTAAAGGAAGAAAAAGAAGAAGAAGAAACAAGGGAAGAAAAAAAGATTATAAAAACCAAAGACTTAAATTTTTTAAATACAATTAAAAATGGTGATACAATTGCTTTTTTAAAAGACTTTGAAGACGACGCTTATTGCTATATCGCTTTTAAGGATACAGTAATAAAAACTCCTTTAAATAATGCCGAAAAAATTATAATAAACCCTGAAATTAAAAAAATCACATATGAAGTTAAAAGCTTTTATCCAATGATAAAAGGAGTTATAGCAGATGTACAATTATCAAGCTACATTAAAGATTCATCAAGAAAACATGATTTGATAACACAAATAAATGAGTGTCTTAAAGTTGTTCCTGATGAAAAAGATTATTTTCTTCTTTGCTCTTATTTATTTGATTTATACGATTTTTACAGCAAAAATTTAAGTCAAAAAGAATTGAAGCTTTTAAATGAAATTGAGCTTCCGCTTGCTTTTGTTTTGGCTGATATTGAAAAAACAGGGGTAAAACTTGATTGCAGCTATCTAAAAGAAATCGGGGATGAAATTGATAAAAAAATAAAAAGCTATGAAGAAAAAATATACAGCGAATCAAAAGAGATTTTTAATATCAATTCTCCAAAACAAGTTGCCGAAGTTTTGTTTGACAAAATGCAAATAAAACCCAAAAAGAAAGGAAAATCAGGCAACTATTCAACAAATGCCAAAATTCTTGAAGAGCTTGCTTTTGAATACGAAATTGCAAGAAATATTCTGGAGCACAGGCAGTTGATGAAATTAAAAACAACATACATAGAAGTCCTGCCTAAGCTTATTAAATCCGACGGAAAAATTCATACACACTTTAACCAGATAGTAACCACAACGGGAAGATTGTCTTCATCTGATCCTAATTTACAAAATATTCCCATTAGAACAGATTTTTCAAACAGAATTAGAGCAGCATTTATTCCCGGCAATGAAAATAATATCATCATGAGTGCAGATTATTCGCAAGTTGAACTCAGGCTTTTAGCACATTATTCCGAAGACGAAAGTTTAATAAAGGCTTTTTGTGATGATGTTGATATCCATAAAGTTACGGCTTCAAAAATCTTTAATGTACCTCTTGAAGCAGTTACAAAAGACCAGAGAAGAAAAGCTAAAACCGTAAATTTTGGAATAATATACGGCCAAACCAAATATGGGTTATCTCAAACTTTAAAAATTTCTCCTTATGAAGCTCAAGAACTTATAAACAGATACTTCGAAACTTATCCTAAAATATCAACTTACATAAATAAAACCCTTCAATGCGCTCAAGAAAACGGTTGGGTTGAGACACTTTGGGGAAGAAGAAGATATCTGGGAGCTGAATTGCATTCAAGAAATGCAAACATTAGAGAATTCGCTGCCCGTGCTGCAATTAATGCTCCCCTACAGGGGTCAAGTGCGGATATTATAAAAATAGCTATGGTTGATTTATTTTCAAAATTAAAAAACTACAAATCAAAAATCATTCTTCAAATTCACGATGAATTGGTTCTTGAAGTCTTAAAAGATGAATTTGAAGAAGTTAAAAACCTTACAATTAAAGCAATGGAAATAAATCAGCCTTTAAAAGTTCCTCTAAAAATTGAGGTTGGATACGGAAAAACTTGGATGGAGAAATAAAAATGAAAAAAATTATTTTAATTTTTTCTCTTTTAACATCTTTTGCTTTTGCAAGTGTGCTTGAAGAAAGCTATAAAATTTATAATTATGATGCTGATGTTGCTTTTTTAGGAGCGCTTAGCGCCTTGAATTCAAGTCCCAAGTTTGAAATATCAGAAATTCAATCAAATAACGGAAATATTCTTTTTTTATACGGCTCGAGATACTATCTTTTAACTGTTACAAAAAGGTATCAAAAGCAAACGGAAATTAAAATTTTACCGCAAAATTCAGACTTTTCCCAAGGGTCAGTTGTTGCCCAAAATGTGTTTTTGTTAATCGACCAAAAGCTTAAAAACCAACCTCTGGGGCTTGTGAAGTAATGGAAGCAGACAAAAAATATGCCCTTGTGCTGGTTGATATAAATAAGTTGGGCTCAAAAACCTTTAGTTATTTAATTCCCGAAAACTTAAAAGATGAAATTCAAATAGGTCAATCAGTATCAGTTCCTTTTGGTAACAGAAAAAAAAATCTTGTAGGATACATTGTAGGCTTTAGCTCCTATCTTGAAAAAGGAATAAAAGCAAAAGAAATAGCTGAAATTTTAGAAAGTACTCCATTATTCACTCTTGAGTACTTAAAACTTTTAGAATGGGTTTCAAACTATTACTTTTGTGATATTCAAACTGTTTTAAAAACAGCACTTGTTCAAAAATTTTTTGAAAAAAACCTTAAAAACTATAGACAACCAAGAATAAAAAACGAAATATTCAAAACAGAAAAAAAAGACTATAAAACCACTCTTACAGATGAACAAAAAAAAGTTTATGATGAAATAAAAAGAATTAACCCCAAAACAGCACTTTTATACGGTATTACAGGCTCAGGCAAAACTGAAATTTATTTTAAATTAATTGAAGATACAATTCAAAACAATAAAAATGTTATCTTTCTGGCACCCGAAATTGCCCTTGTGTCTGAGCTTACAATGAGAACAATAGAAAGATTCGGAATTGAAAAAGTAGCAATCTGGCACAGCAGTATAACGGAAGCTCAAAAGTATGAGACTTTTAAAAGGCTTAGAAATAACGAAATAAAAATTCTTTTCGGAGCAAGAAGTGCCGTTTTTGCTCCTATTAAAGACTTAGGATTGATAATTATAGATGAAGAACACGATTCAAGCTACAAACAAACAATGCCAAATCCAAGATATAATGCTAAAGATGTTGCAAAACAATTGGCTAAACTTTATGATGCTAATATAATTTTAGGGTCTGCAACACCTTCTATTGAAAGCTACTATGAAGCAATCAACACAAATTCTCTTTTTAAACTGACTCAAAGATACAATAATATGTCCTTGCCTGATGTTATTGTAATTGATATGAAAGTTGAACGGTTTGAAAAAAACTTTTCTCTTTTTTCAAGAACACTGATTGAAAATACAAAAAAGACAATAGAAAAAGGCGAACAGGTAATTTTTCTTATAAACAGAAGAGGCTATAGTTCATACACCCAATGTATGGAATGCGGAGAAGTTTTAGAGTGTAAAAAGTGCGCAATACCTTTGATTTATCATAAAAACACCGATTCTTTTAAGTGTCACTATTGTAACTATGAAACAAAAGACCATAGATGCCCTAAGTGCAATAGCGAAGCACTTGAACACTTTGGATTGGGAAGCGAAAAAGTAGAAACCGTTGCAAGAGAAATTTTTCCAAACTACACAATCGAAAGGCTTGATTCAGACAGTTTATCTAAAAAAAATGAACATATTGAAATTTTAAAAAGATTTAAACAAGGAAAAACAAACATCCTAATCGGAACTCAAATGATAGCAAAAGGTCTGGATAATAAAAACGTTACTCTGGTTGGGGTAATTAATGCTGATTTAAGTTTTAATTTACCTGATTATAGGAGTTCAGAAAGAGGTTTTTCAATTTTAACCCAAGTTGCAGGGCGCTCCGGCAGAGGAGAAAAAAAAGGAAAAGTAATTTTTCAAACCTATAATGCAAATAATATTTTCTTAAAAAATGCTCAAAGGCAAGACTACGAAGCTTTTTATGAAAATGAAAATGAATTAAGACAAATGCTTGATTATCCGCCTTATTCAAAAATGATAAGAATAGTTTTATCATCTAAAAATGAATTTAGGGCACAAAAAGCAGCAAGTGAAATTGAGCTTCATTTATCGGATTATATAAAAAAACTATCCTTGGATGAAAATATCTTAATTTTAGGCCCGAGCGAATGTGTGATTTATAGAATTAAAGAAGAATACCGTTATAATATAATTATTAAAAACAAGCTGGATATTATGGGGCATAGGACAATTTTAAGATTTTTAAAAACAATAAAACTGCCAAATGATATAAAAATGGTTGTCGATATAGACCCGTCTGATATATTATAAAATTATGCTAATTAATGCCAATTCAAACTCAAAACGCTCTGAAATTTTACTGGAAGAATACTTAAATCTTCTGAAAAAGGGGGTTGATTGCAAGGATATCCTTGTTTTAGTGCAAAATTCCAAAAAAAAGCAAGACTTTATAGAACAAATAAAAGAAAAATCCCCAATAGGAAACATCGGCTCAATAAAAGTCTACAGTTTTTCAGGATTAATTTATAATTATATACTTGAAAATTGGGTAATAATTGAAAACACCATTAAAAGCGATATTGGAAGAAAAATTAGTCCAAATTTATGCGGACTGGAAGTAAGCCAGTATATTTTTAAGCAATGCATAAAAGAAGTTGATTTTAAGGGGTACAATTCTAAAACAAGTCTTTTGCACCAGCTTTTAAGAAGAAATTCATTGATTAATTTTAACAATTTATCAAAAGAAGAAGTTGACAAAAGAACAAAAATCTTAAATGAAAGTTACAGCGAAGAAATTCAAAGTGCAATAAATAAATATAAAATTAAAACAATTGAAAAAAGAGCATTTGACTATATTCGCCAGATTAATCTTTTTGAACTTCTGTATAAAAAAACTAAAAACCCCTTTTCTTTTGTTTTTATAGATGACGCCGATGAAATTACGCCTGCAGTTTATGCTTATTTAAAAGCAATTAAATCAACCGTTAAAAAATTTTTCATAGGATACGATTCGCTTGGCTCATCCAGGCTGGGGTATTTGGGTGCAATAAACATTGATTTTGAAGAATTTTTAAATGAAAAAGCAATAAAACTAAATGATGAAAGCCAAAAAACAAAAAATGCACAAAAAATCTTAAATTTTATAAGAAACAATGAACAAATAGAATTAGATAACATTAAGACCAAAAGCTTTTTAAAGCGCAATGAAATGGTCGAAAAAGTTATTTATGACATTAAAAGTCTATTAAAAAATGGTATAAAACCAAGTGAAATTTGCGTTGTCACGCCAATAAACGATGAATTTATAAAAAGTTTGTTTGAACAGTCTAATTTAAAATTCAATTTTTTAAATAAAAGTGAAAAACTAAATCAAAACAAACTGGTAGGATACCTTTTGGAACTTTTAAAAATCATTAATGATACAAACAATGAAGATATTTCTCCTTATGTTTTAAAAGGCATTTTTATTGAACTTTTAAATTCAAAGCCCCAAGAAGCAATAAAAACAATACAAGAATACCACCTGGAAAGAGATTTTAAGGGTTCGAATATTTTTGATTTTATTAAAAATAAAAATATTGAAAATTTTCAAAAACTTGTTGAAATATATGAAAATATACGTTTTGAAAAATTATCCTTCCAATTGTTAAATATAGTTGAAAATTTTATTGAATTAGACCGTGAACAACAAAAAGATATTATTAAAATTAATCAGCTTTTAAAACAAATTTACGATTTTGAAGAAATTTTTCAAGATTCTATTACAAATAAAGAAATTATAACCCAGCTTGAAAACACGATAATCTCCGAAAATCCGCTTTCAGATGATGAAATAGATAATGATTCGATTGTTGTATCTTCAGCGCAAAAAATAATAGACTATTCACACAAAACAAAATATCAATTTTTATTGGACTGTTCTTCTTCTTTGTGGATAAAACAAGATATAGGCCCTTTGTATAATGCTTGGGTAATGCAGAAAAGCTGGAGCAAAGAAACATTTGAACTTGAAGATAATATTGAACTTACAAAAGACAAAACCGCAAGAATCTTATACAAGCTATATTTGCTTTCCGACAATATCACTCTTTATTCGAGTGTTTATGATTCATTAGGATTGGAAAATTTTTCGGGAATTGATAAGTACTTTAAATATAAAAACGAAACAACTAAAGCACAGATAAAAGCAATTACTCCAAGGCAAGACCAGAAAGAAGTTTTAAATTACAAAGGCAATTTAATGTCCGTTAGCGCGACAGCGGGCTCAGGCAAAACAACAATTATGCTTTTACTTGTTGAAAAAATAATCTCGGGAGAAATTTTAGACAATATTGAACCTAAAAATATCTTTGTTTTAACTTTTATGGAATCTGCCGCAAGAAACTTCAAAGAAAGAATTAAAGCTAAATACCCTAATCTTGAAGAATTGCCTAATATTTCAACCATTCACGGATTAGCCCTTAGAATAATAAAAGAAAATAATAATTATTCAAAACTGAATTTGGATTTCGATTTTGAAATAATAGATGAAATAAAAAGAAGCGCAATTATAAATGAAATAATATATTCGCTTGGAATATCGCAAGATAAGGCTTCTTTGTACGATAGCGCTATATCTGCCTATAAAAACGAGCTTTGCGCTTTTGGAGAATTTGAATGTAAAAACAGCGTATTTTTAAATGTTTTTAATTTATACAATAATAAATTAAAAGAACAAAATCTTATTGATTATGATGATTTACTTTTATTGAGTTTAAAACTTTTAAAAGAAAATGAAGATGTAAGACAATACTATCAAAATCTTGCAAAAATAATTATTGAAGATGAAGCCCAGGATTCAAGCTTTACCCAGCAAAACCTCATTATGCTTTTAGGCGGAAAATACAAAAACATTATCCGCTGCGGAGACATTAACCAGGCAATTACATCAACTTTTACAAATTCAGATGTAAAAGGTTTTAGAGAATTTATAAAAAGCTCCAAAAACGTTGTAATGGACAGATGCCAAAGATGTGCAACAGGAGTCTTGGATTGCGCTAATGGCATTGTAGAGTATGCAAAGAATAAGAAAGCTGACGCTTTTTCAAATTTAATTATGAAACCTGTTGAGGGCGTAAACATTGTTGATAAATATGCTGTTAGAAAAGAAGTATTTGAAGACGAAAAAGAAGAACAGGATTTTATAATAAAAAAAATAAAAGAATTAATACAAGAAGACAAAGATAGAACTTTTGCAATTTTAACAAGAAGTAACTATGCAATATCTAAATGGGACAAGCTTTTATGTGACAATTCGATTAAATCTTACAAAAATTCCGATAATTTAATAAATAATCCTGTTTACAGAATTTGTCTTTTGATTTTAGAATATATTTCAAATCCTTTTGATGTCAAAATTCCTAAAGTTATAGCACAAGAGCTCTTTGAGCTTGGAAAATATCCTTTTTCAACAGTAAAATATGCAAACGAACTAAAAACACCTTTGTTTTTAGATGACAATTTTGACGAACAGTTTTTATGGGACATGAATTACTTTCTATACAAAAACTGCACTTCAATATATGATTTAGTTTATCAAATTTCATCTTATTATTTTTCTAAAACCCCACAAAGCGTAAACATTCCTTTAGTTGCAACCATAGCACAGAAAATATACACCGGTCAAAAAACTTTTGAAGCAACCGTTAAAAAATTAAGAGAGGTCCAATACAAAAATAACTTTTCAAACATCAAGTTCTTCCAAAGCGAAGATGACTCTAAAAAAAATTCATCAGTACAAATCATGACTCTGCACAAGTCTAAAGGAGACGAGTTTGATTATGTTTTTATACCGGAATTAACTCAAGATAACTTGTGCTTAGATACTAAAAAATATACCTTAAAAGAAAATTCTAAATTCAATGAAAAAGTAAAGAAGCACCCAAAAACAGATGAAGAACTTAAAAAAGATATTATAGAAGAAAACTACAGACTAATTTATGTAGGCATAACAAGGGCAAAAAAGAAACTTTTTCTTACAAGCGCCATTAATTATAAAATCTTTTCTAAAGTGAAAAAATTTGAGGTGAGCGAAATTTTAAAAGAGGTTTACAATGACAAAACAAATTGACACTTTTAGCTCTAATTCTCTTAAAGTGCTTGATAAAAGCTTGGAAGAATTCATGGACAGATACATCTATAATCTTTTTTGGGCAAAAAAAGAAAAAAGAGCACAATTAGGACAAAAATTTCACAGCCTTATTTGCTTCTATTTGAAGGGTTTTGATATTAAAAAACTGGAAGATGTTTTAGATGATAACGAAAGACAAACCTGGAATAATTTGAAAAAGATTTTAGAAGATAAAAAAGAAAATTTTATTCAAACAGAATACTCTTTTTTAACAAAAGAAGCCTTAAATAATAGCTTTTATTGTTTAACGGGAAGATTTGACGCAATTTATAAAAAAGAAGATGAATATATAATCTATGATTGGAAAACCCTAAACCTTCCCAAAAACCCAAAAGATGACTTACAAAGTATAGTTTACCTCTATTGCTTTTCAAGAATTCAAAAAAGTGAAAAAATTAAGTTAAGATATTTGTCTATTGAAAAACTAAACTATATTGATGTTGAGTTCAGTGATTCAAAGACTTATAAAAAAAGAATTGATGAAATTGTTTTAAAATATTACAATGCAAAAAAAGAGGCCTGAGACCTCTTTTTATTTACGCTTTTCTTTTTCTTGCAGCTTCTGATTTTCTTTTTTTCTTTACAGAAGGCTTCTCGTATCTTTCTCTGCGTTTAATTTCAGATAGTATACCTGCTTTTTGTATTTTTTTCTTAAATCTTTTAAGTGCCGATTCAATACTTTCATTATCACGAACTCTTACTTCTGGCATCGTTTTCACCTCCTTTGAAGAGTTAGATTATTTGTGTAGATTTATGTTATCACAGTAGAAATAAAATGTCAAAGCGTGTTTATCACAAAAACACGCTTCAACCTTTTATTATTCTTCCTCTTTAAGAACGTTTTCCCAATGGGTTAATTCGTCCATCAGCGGAGCAACTCTGTTTAGAGTTTCCCTATACGGCTTATGATTTTTAGACACATCTTCATCAAATTTTGATTGCACGGCAAGCTTTAAAATTTCAGGAAGATTAAGTGCCCAATCATCTTTTTCTAATGATTTGTGATATGTATCAACATAATTCGGATTCAACCTCAAAGTCCAGTTATCATTTCCTACAGTACCCGGTGTATTGTATTTTTGATTTATTCCAAAAAAGTCCATAAATGATATTTGAATATTTTTACTCGAACGGAATAAATCTGCAAATTTAGCTTTCATAAGCTCTCTTGGATCAGATTTAATTTGCTCTTTTAATTCAGCTCTTTCATCCGCTTTATAAGGATCAGATCTTAAATAACTGGATAAATATCCTGCTTTCCATGGTTCTTTATTTTGAACTTCATTATTCTCTATCATCATTCTGACAGGCGGATTGTCATGACAGCCTATATATGCCCAGTTGTCTTTGTCTGCTTCTTCTCCTTTTGTCCAAATAAGACCTGTTATACCATGCAAATGTTGTTGGTCTCTAAATACTTTATTAAAAACACCTGTCTCATCAAAACCGAGATCTTCCCATACAACTTTATCAGGATCAACATTGTATTCTCCCATCGTCGGAAGAATAATTCTTTCTAATATTTTTTGATAATTATGGTTTTTATCAAGGCCCGTTTCGCTTAAATATCCGCCTTTTAGTTTATCCCTCAAAGGATACTGAATTTCTTTTCCATTTTCATCTTTTTTAGTGGCATAAACAACAGTATCAGCTTTATATACATATGGATTTACAAGACCCATAACATGGTCTATTCTTGTATTTCTTGTGTCAGAAAGACCTCTTTCCAGTTTTGCTTTTAAAAATTTGCCGCCATCACCAAGTGAGCCGTCTGCATTAAATATTTTATCCGGATCTACCAGGGGAAAGCCCCAAATTTGAGGAGAATTATAAGGACCGCCGTATTTGCATCCTATATTGTATTCTTTTGAAAAAACATCATCAAAAACCAGCTGGTCGAAAGTTCCGACCCCTACAATAAGATCTCCTATAAACTCAATATCATTTTTTGCAATGTGTTCTTTTGATTGTTTATCTATTAAAAATTGGGAAAATTTAAATACATCAATATCCCGTTCGTTTTCTGCCATAATTTGATTATATCGGTTTATTGCGTTTTTATCTCCTTTTTTTACAAGAGGAATAAGTTCGGCATCTTCTTTTGACCAATATGGATAATAATCTGTTCCATTTTCCTCTGCTATACGGTCTAAAACAGCGTAGTAGTCAAGCAATTCACCTTGGGAAGTTTTATAATCATCAAATTCGTCAAACAATTTTTCTGCTCTTTCATCCCCGTCTTCAAGTTTTTGACAGAAATTGTCATAGGCTGTTTCAATTAAATCAGATGAAATTTCTCTTGCTTTTTCAAAATCAGCCCTTGTATAGTTTTTACTTGTTGATTTTGCCTTAGGCACAACGGCTTTAATGTCTTCTTTGGTTAAAAGATTTGCATAGTTATCAGTTGTTAAAGAAGGCATATCTATAAAAAGAGGGTTTTTTAAAACAATAGAACTTGAATAAGGAGCACTGTCCCCCCTGTTAAGCCTTCCCATAGGACCAAGCTGAATTGAATTAAAACCGTGAGTTTTTACAAAATCAATAAAATCGTTGTTGCCGTATGGAGTACCTACTTGTTGGTCAAAAGAGCCTTTTTTAGCCGGAAAGCTTGCGCCATGGATAATAAAAGCTCTGTTTTGAATACCTAAATAGTCCATTGCACGATTAATTGTGTCGGTGTAATCCTGTTTTTCTTTGTCATTTTTGAATTGTGCCTCAAAACTCAGGTTTTTGGCATTGTTAAAATTCTTAACCGGTTTAGTACAATTAAACCCAAAAACATTACTTACTTTCATTTCTTATATATCCTAACAACATCTAGCATAGAAAATAATACCAAAAAAATATAAAAATACAAGATATTTTTTTGCTACAATATAGTCATGCATAAAGAATTTGAAAAAACAGGAATAATATATAACCCTGAAATCAAAGAAGCTAAGGGTATTGCGCTTTTGATAAAAGAAAAGATAGAGAATTCTAAAGTTTTTTCTTTGGATGAGCCTTTATTTGATATTGATTTAGCTATTGTAATCGGAGGAGACGGGTCTTTTTTAAAAACTTCAAGATTGTATTGCAAAAAAAAGATACCGATACTGGGTTTTAACCTTGGAAGACTCGGATATCTGGCTCAAGCCGGGATTGACGAAATTGAAGAAGTTGTAAAAAAACTTCATCAAAAAGACTACAAAATTGAAAATCGTTTAATGCTAAAAGCAAATAATAATACCGCCCTAAATGATATTGTTGTAAAAGGTTTAAACTGCACAAGAACGGCAACACTGGATTTATACATAAATGATAAACTTTTATGCTCATATATAGCTGACGGTCTTATAATTTCCACTCCTACAGGCTCAACAGCTTATTCTCTTTCAGCAGGAGGTCCTATAATTTCACCGGAATTGGATTGCTTTTTGATAATTCCAATTTGTCCTCATACTCTTAATACAAGACCTATTATTGTACCGAAAGACGAAAAAGTAACAATTAAAAACCATGAAAATCAAAAATTGAATGTTTCTTTTGACGGGCAAGTAGATATTGTATTTAGCCAAGAAATAACAATTGAAAAAAACGAGAATTATGCAAAACTTTTAATTTTAAACACCAAAAAAGACAGATTTTATGATATCTTAAAAGAAAAACTACATTGGTCCGTGTCAAATAAGAAAAATGCTCAAATCACTAAATATTAAAAATTTTATACTAATAGAAGATGTAACGCTTGATTTTACTTGTGGTTTTAATGTTTTATGCGGCGAAACAGGAGCCGGGAAAAGTATTATAATAAAAGCCCTGGATTGCGTTTTGGGTGCTAAAATGGCAAAAGAAGTAATTTTAGATTCAACTAAACCCTGCACAATTGAAGCGGTTTTTGAAAATGGAGGAGTTGAAACAACAGTTTCAAGAGAATTATCAAGCCAATCCAAATTCCGATTAAACGGAATTTTATCTTCAATAGATGAAATTAAAGACATAAGAGAATCTCTTGTTGATATACATTCTCAACATCAAACCTATTCATATATTTCACCAAAACACCACATAAATCTTTTAGACAATTACATAATTAAAAAAACTCCGGAATTTTCAGACCTTCTAAGCGTATATAAGTCTAATTATTTGGAATTAAAAGCCATTGAAAAGAAACTTCTTGACCTAAAAGAGAATTTCCAAAACAATGAAAAAGAAATTGATTTTTTAACTTTTCAACTAAAAGAACTTGATGAAGCCGGTATAAAAGAAAACGAGGAAGATGAACTGCAAAGTGAACTGGATATTCTATCAAATGTTCAAGAGTTAAAAGAAGGTTCATACTCTGCTTACTATGCCTTATATGGCGATAATCAAAGCATAGTTGAAGCATTAGGGAAAATAAAATATACAATTTCATCTTTAAGCGAATTGGATAAGAATTTAAAAGAATCAGAAAGCACTCTTTTTGATGCTTTTGAAAATCTTAAAGAAACAGCTAACTTTTTAAAAGATTATTCATACAATCTTGAATTGAATCCTCAAAGATTGGATGAATTAAACGAAAGAATTTCTTTAATTCAAAAATTAAAAAGGAAATACGGGCAAGATTTAGACACAAAAAGAGATGAAATTGAAAAAAGATTGAATGAATTGACAAACTCCGAAAACAGTATAGAGGAGGTTCAAAAAAAATACAAAGAGCTGCAACAGACAATTAATATGCTTGCTCAAAAAATTGAAGAATACAGAATTAAAAATGCAGAAATTCTTTCAAAATTAATTTTAGAAAACTTAAAAAATCTTGAATTAAAACAAGCGCAATTTGAAATATCAATAACACCTACTAAAATAAATGAACTGGGACAAAACAATGTTGAATTTTTAATTGCGACAAATAAAAACCAAAGCCTTGCTCCAATGTCTAAAATTGCTTCGGGCGGAGAAATTTCAAGAGTTATGCTTGCTCTTAAAACGGTTTTTGCAAACACAGATAACGTTCAAACCGTTGTGTTTGATGAAATAGATACAGGTATATCAGGTATAACTTCAAATGCAGTTGCTGCTTCTATGCTTGAGCTTGCAAAAACCACACAAATTATATGCATAACGCATCAACCCATAATTTGCGCTAAGGCTGATAATTTTATCTGGATTTCAAAAGAACACAAAGATAAAACCAATATTAAAGCAGAGGTTTTAAATAATGATTCAAGATTGAATGCTCTAGCCCAACTTGCCGGCGGAGAAATTAGTGAAAAGAGCCTTGAATTTGCAAAAACGCTTTTATAGTTTTTATTCAAATAATTAAAATAACATTAATTTTAGAAAAATCCCAAAAAATCCTTATAAAATATAAATATAAGAAGGGATAAATTATGTTTGACAATTTTACCGATTCATCAAAAGAATTAATTTATGAAGCGCAAAATCTTGCAATGGAAAATCATAATACTTTAATCGAACCCGTGCATATTTTATATTCAATGACACAAAGCACATCTGAAAGCATAATAGCGCTTCTTAGTGAATTAAAACTAAACAATAATCTTTTTAATTTGGATGTAAAAAACCAAATAAATAATCTTGCAAAAACAACCGAGCCAAATGAAAGGATATACTTTAGTAAAAACACACTCAAATTGTTTGAAATTGCAAGCGAAAAAACAAAAGAGCTGAAAGACAAATTCACTTCTCCGGAGCACCTGTTTTTAGCTTTGTTTGAACTTGAAGACAGTGACATAAAAAGAATAAAAGAAAAATATCAAATAACAAATATAAGAATTTTAAATGCAATGAAAAATATTAGGGGAGACAAAAAAGTGGATACTAAAAACGCAGATGAAGATTATAAAATTATAGAAAAATATTCTGTTGATTTAACCGAAATGGCTCGTTTAGGAAAACTTGACCCTGTAATAGGAAGAGACAATGAAATCAGAAGAATTATACAAGTTTTAAACAGAAGAAGCAAAAATAACCCCTGCCTGATTGGTGAAGCAGGGGTCGGAAAAACCGCAATTATTGAAGGGCTTGCCCAAAGAATAGTAAGGGGAGATGTACCTGAAAGCCTTAAAAATACAACTTTAATATCTCTTGATATGGGAGCATTAATTGCAGGTGCAAAGTATAGAGGTGAATTTGAAGAAAGGCTGAAAAAAGTCTTAAAAGAAGTCGAAAAATCAGACGGCGAAATTATAATGTTTATAGATGAAATTCATACAATTATAGGGGCAGGCGGAGCTGAAGGTACTTCAGATGCCGGAAACTTATTAAAGCCAATGCTTGCAAGAGGTTCTATAAGAACACTTGGCGCTACAACAATTAATGAATACAGAAAATACATTGAAAAAGATCCTGCCCTTGAACGTCGTTTTCAGCCAATTTTAGTTAATGAACCGACAGTTGAAGATACAATTTCAATTCTAAGAGGTTTAAAAGACAAATACGAAGTTCACCACGGTATCAGAATAAAAGATTCTGCCCTTGTAGCTGCAGCTAAACTTTCTAATAGGTACATAACGGACAGATACCTTCCGGATAAAGCAATAGACCTTGTAGATGAAGCGTCTTCTGCCGTTAGAATTGAAATTGATTCCATGCCGGAGGAACTTGATAAATTAGAAAGACAAAAGCTTCAATTGAAAATAGAGCTTCAAAGTCTAAAAGACGATAATGACGAAGAAAAAATCGCTAAAGTTCAAAAAATTCTGGATGAAACAGAAAAAAAAGCTCAGGAATTAAAAGCTTTATGGGAAAAAGAAAAATCTTCAATCAAAGGTGAAGTTGGAATAAAAGAAGAAATCGAAAAAACCAAACACGAAATTGAACGTGCTCAAAGAGAATACAACCTTGAACTTGCAGCTAAACTTCAATACGGAAAACTGCCCGAACTTGAAGAACAATTAAAAGAATGCAAAAATCAAGAACACAAAAACACTCTTTTAAAAGAAGAAATAGATGAAGAAGATATAGCAGAAATTATATCTAAATGGACAGGCGTACCTGTATCTAAACTTGTTGAAGAAGAAAGCAAAAAACTACTGGATATGGAACAAACCCTCCACAAACAAGTAATAGGTCAAGATGAAGCAGTAAACGTTATATCTGACTCAATAAGAAGGGCTCGTTCCGGTTTATCTGACCCTAAACGCCCCATTGGAACATTTTTGTTCTTAGGACCGACCGGAGTCGGTAAAACAGAACTGGCTAAAGCATTAGCTAAGTTTATGTTTTTGGATGAAAATAACTTAATTAGAATTGATATGTCAGAATATATGGAAAAACACTCAGTAGCAAGGCTGATAGGAGCTCCTCCGGGATATGTCGGATATGACGAAGGAGGACAATTAACTGAAGCTGTCAGAAAAAAACCATACAGTGTTATTCTCTTTGATGAAATTGAAAAAGCTCACCCTGATGTGTTTAACATAATGCTTCAAATATTTGACGACGGAAGATTAACGGATTCTAAGGGCAAAACCGTAGACTTTAAAAATACCATAATAATTTTAACATCTAACATAGGTTCAAACATCATTCTGGATAACGCCTTAAAAGGAATGGTAAACCCTTCCAATAAAGAGCAGATAAAAGAAGAAATAATGGCAAAACTGAGAGAATACTTTAAACCCGAATTTTTAAACCGTATAGATGAAACCATATTCTTTGATGCTCTAACTTTAGACAATTTATCACATATTGTAGATATTCAAATACAATACTTAAAACAGCTCCTTTATGAAAGAAAAATTGAACTTGAAATAACGCCCCAAGCAAAAGAGCACCTTGCACTCGTTGGGTATAATCCGATGTACGGAGCCCGTCCGTTAAAAAGAACCATAAGGCAATTAATTGAAAACCCTCTTTCAAAAGCACTTTTAAAAGGAGACTTTAAAGACGGAGACACAATAAAAATAGATTTTATAGATGACGAGATAAAATTTTCAAAAGCATAAAAAGAGCCCGGCAAATTTTACTGCCGGGCTTTATTTTTACCAATAATACTTTATTGGTAAATATGCGTAATTTGTTTGGCTTGTAATTAATAAAAACAAAAATTTAAACAATTGTATTCCTTTCAAAATTATAATGTTATTAAATCCTGTTCAGCACGACCGAGAACCTTTCTCGCCGTACTTGTGGTTGAATCCGATACTATTGTCTCGCTCAAAGTTTGGCTTGTTTGGCTTCCGATATTACCCTTTAAGCTTGCACTTGCATACATTCCGCCGCCGACAACAGCCCCTACCGTTCCTGATACTAATGAACTTGTCAGTGTATTTTTCGCAAAATCACCCATATCAAATTCCTTGTCACCAAAAGCAACATCCGTTACATAAGAACCTGTTCCTGAAGCAGCGCCACATATAAGACCGCATTTAGCTCCGTTCAAAATAGATAGTGAAGCATCGGCATTTTTAATACCAACCCCAACACCCGATGAAACAGCACTTGTAGCACCTGTCATAGCTCCTGAAATAGCATCTTTTGCTATTTGTTTAGCATCAAATGTATCATTTTCGGTATCGTTTGTTGCCCTATCCAGCATTTTTATTCCTGATTTTAAAATAGCCCCAATGGGAGCACCTTTAGCAATAGCTAATCCCCAAGATATAGGCCCTGCTGCAGTTGCTGCCGTAGCCATTGCAATCGCCCCTACTCCTGTCAGGATATTTGATTCCAATTCAACTATATTTTGTTGTTTTTGACTAAAATCTTCTATGCATTCAAGAGCTTCACTAAAAGAAATTTCTCCGGAATTATACTTATCAAGCATGTTTTCACAATCTGAAGCACTAAGCCCTACATTGAAAAACTCTTTTGTTCCATTCCAAAATTTTCCTAAAAACCCCTGATTGTTTTTAACTTCCTGTAGTGCATTTTCTAAAAATATAGATTCGCTGGAAGTATTATTTTTAATATTTTGCTTGTTATTATATGGCAAAATATTATTTTGTTGTGAGGTTGAAATTTTTTCCACCATACCAATAACTAACCTTATAAATTACACATTATAATAAAGTATTTTTAAAAACAAAAATTGACTGAATATTTTATTTTGTAACAAATGTTAAAAACTGTTTTAATGTTTTACATTATCTAAAAATTCTTCTAAAATATATATAGATTCAAAAAGGAGACTAAAATGGAAGTATTGCCTATAAATGCAATTGTTTATAATCAGAATAAAATTAACATAAAAGACGTTATAGCACCCCCTTATGACGTTATTGATGAAAATTACAGAAACGAACTTTACAAAAGAAGTGAATACAATATTGTAAGACTAATTTTATCAAAAGAAAAAAACAGATATGAAGATTCTAAAAATTCTTTTGAAAAATGGCAAAAAGAAAATGTATTAATAAAAACCGAAAAACCTTCAATTTTTTATATTATCCAAAAATATAAAAACGAAAAAGGCAAAACCATAGAAAGAAAAGGGTTTATTGCAAGAAATAAAATCGAAAATTTTGAATCAAAAAAAATTCTTCCCCATGAATACACAATGGGTGGACCAAAACAAGACAGATTAAATCTTGTTGAAGCAACAGGAGCGTTTTTTTCGCAAATTTTTATGGTTTACAATGATACAGAACAAAAAGTCGAAAAAATGGCTCAAAAATACTTGTCCCAAACTCCTTTTATAGATGTGGTCGACGATTTGGGAACAGAAAACATTGTGTATCTTATTGATGATACAAAAGATATTGAACTAATCCAAAAAACACTTGAGGATAAAACTCTTTTGATTGCAGACGGACATCACCGCTACGAAACATCCATGAACTATTCAAAAGCTCATAGCGACAATGAATACGCTAAATATGTCATGAGCTATTTTACAAATGCAGCAGATGAAAATCTTGTCATTTATCCTACCCATAGAATAATTGAAAAAGAAATCGACCCAAAAATAATACTTGAAAAAGTTTCTAAATACTATGAAGTTGAAGTATTGAAGGATAAAAACACATTTTTAGAAAAGATTGAAGACTTAAATCAAAAACAAATTACAACAGGGCTTATTCTTAAAAATGATGACAATTTCTATATTTTAAAACTAAAAGAAGGTATTAAAGAGACAATTGATACTCCAAAAGAACTGCAAAATTTGGATTTGACCGTTTTACATGAAATTATTCTCAAAAAAGAACTAAATTTTTCATCAGATGAACTTATGAGTCAAAACGGAATCAAATATGAAAAACAAGAACACGTTGCATTTGACTCAACTAAAAATGGGGCAAGTGCCGTATTTATAATGGCATATCCAAAAATGCAAGATATTATTAATATTTCTCAAGTTGGACTTAGAATGCCGCAAAAATCAACTTATTTTTATCCTAAGTTACTGTCGGGACTTGTAATTAACCCTCTTAAATAAACTCTTTTTTAGGAGAAGTAATGGAAAATATTAAATTAAAAGACAAAACCTCACTCGGTGCTATTTATAACGAAGAAACAAAATGCGTCGAATTTAGGCTGTATTCCAAAAACGCCACAAAAGTACTTCTTTGCATTTTTGAAAAACCTCAAGGCGAAGACGCTTGCATGGTTTTAGAAATGGAAAAACAAGGAGACATCTTTTTTACTTCAGTTAAAGACTATGTTCTAAATTGTAAAAAACGCCCTATATACTATGGGTTTAGAATTTTTGGACCTAATTGGGAATATAAAGAAAACTTTGAAGCCGGAAGCGATATTGGCTTTATTTCAAAATTCGATGAAAAAAACAACCGCTTTAACCCGAACAAAGTTGCTTATGACCCGTATACTCAAGAGCTGTCACACCTTCCTTCAGATGTTAACCCCGGGTTAAATATGTTCCGCTCAGGCGGTAATTTTCATCTTATAAATAACGCCAAGTGGGCAGTTAAATCCGTCTTTCACCCAAAAGAAGACATAGAAATTACTCAAGTTAAACCTCGTCCGTTTAATTCCGAAATAATAGGAGAGGTTCATATTAAAGATTTAACCCAAAATATATCCATGCCGGAAGCAGGGACATATAAAGGGGCAGCTAAATTTGCAAAAAGCATAAAAAACTTAGGCATTACAATGATAGAATTTTTGCCTGTTAATGAATACGATTCCAAACAAAACGGAACAAACCATTGGGGCTATATGCCTTTAGGATATTTTAGCCTGGCAAGAAGATATGCTTATGATAAAACTCAAGGAAACCTTTTAAGGGAATTTAGAAGTATGATAAATGAATTCCATAAAAACGATATTAAAGTTTGCCTTGATATGGTCTATAATCACACAGGAGAAGGCGGCCTTGTCAATCATAATTTAGATGATGCCAATTTATTATCGTACGCTCTGATTGATAATTCTTCCTATTATAAAGTATTTAAAAACGGCTATTACAGGTCTAATTCCGGTTGCGGAAACGACTTCAATGCAAACAATGAAGGGGCTTTAAACTTAATTATAGATTCTATTGCCTTTTGGGCAAACCAAGGAGTTGACGCCTTTAGGTTTGACCTTGCTGCAGCATTACTTGAAAACAGTTATGATTGCAGTGAAATTTATGACAGCATTAATTCACTTGCAGCTAAATTAAAAGAAAAATTAAAAGAAAAAAATATTAATGTCATAGACAATTTTACCCAAAGTCAAAGAGGAATCGTATTAATAGCAGAACCCTGGACTTGCGGCGGAAAAGACTGCTATCAACTTGGGAATTTTCCTTCTTTTTGGGCTGAGTGGAATGATATATCAAGAGACACCATAAGAAAAATCACTCTAAGACCAAATGAAGTCACCCCAAGACAAATGAAAAATTTAATCGAAGGAACGCCGACAAAATTTAAAGGAATTAATAAATCAATAAACTATATAGCTTCCCATGACGGCTTTACGCTTTTTGATTTAAATAACTTTAATAAAAAAAGCTCTTCTACAATGGGAGGCTCTGATTGGGAAATATGCGGAGATTATTCAAACAATCTTAAAGAGCAAGAAAATGCTATTAGAAAACAGCTTATTTTTTTATTTTTCTCTTATGGAATTCCTATGATTCAAATAGGTGATATTATAATGCATACAAAAAACGGCAATAACAACAGCTACAATAAAGACGATAACACAAACTACCTAAGTTGGGACAGGGCAACTAAAAAAGATAGTTTTGAAAACAGAATAATGGAATTTGTTAGAAATTTAATAAAATTTAGAAACGAAAATACGATTTTCAGAAGCGATGAATTTGTTAAATCACTTTCATATCATTACGATAACTCACAAATTGCAAGCCCCGAAAACGGCGGCTATTGGGATAACCCCTTAGATTTATTCTTTGGAGTTTTAATTAATTCAAGTCAAAAAAGAATTTATCTTGCATCATCTAAAAGTGAACAGCCACTAAATATTGTCCTGCCTAAAAATCTTGAAAATAAAAACTGGCACATTTGTCTTGACAGTTCAAACTTTGCAAATATCACTCTTGATATAAAAGAATACATAGAAAGAGACTATATACTAAACCCTCAAAGTGCCGCTATTTTTGTGGAGTGTGAAAATGCATAGTATAAAATCAAAATATTTAAAAACATATTTTTTAACAGAATTTAAAGTTTTAAAAGAAGATAAAATCATTAAAAGTTTCCTTATCTTTTTGGATAGATTCATAAATTCAAACAGTTTCGAAGAAAATATTCAAACTTATTCAAATTTTGTATCAAATTTAAACAGTCAAAACAAAAAAAATTTCTCGCTTTATATAAAAGAAAAAATATTTATCAAAAAAAACTTATCTGATAAAAACCAAGCACAAAAAGAATTAAAAATATTATCAGATATTGCTTCCATTGATTTCAACACCGTAAAAGAAGCGCTTTGTAAAAAATTTAAAGACCGGGCCGAACTTCTTGAATACCTTGCTTTTTATGAAACAGAAAAATCGAGTATCAATATTGACGATATTAAAGAAGAATCATTAGATATTTTTGAAAATTCAAGAGCATTTATTTTCGACAACGACTTTGAAATTAAACCGATAGAATTAAAAGAAAACCTAAGGTTTAATGATTTAAAAGGTTATGTCGAACAAAAAAGAATTTTATATGATAATACAAAAAGTCTTTTATCAGGCTTAAAAGTCAACAATATTCTTTTATACGGAGATGCAGGCTGCGGAAAATCTTCAAGTGTAAGGGCGCTTTTGGGAGAATTTAAGGAATTAAAAATTGTTCAAATTTTTAAAAACAACCTTATAAATTTAGATAAGCTGTATGAAAAATTGAAAAACAGCAATCACAAATTTATAATTTTTGCTGATGATATTTCATTCGATGAACAAGACCCCACTCTTTCCACTATGAAAGCCGTTCTCGAAGGTTCTTTAATAGAATGCCCTAAAAACGCAGCAATTTATGCCACTTCCAATAGACGCCATCTTATAAAAGAGTCTTTTCAATCAAGATGCGGGGATGAAATTCATCTTAACGATACAATTAATGAAATTTCTTCTTTATCCGAGCGCTTTGGAATAAATATTCTTTTTGCAAAGCCGACAAACGATGAATTTAACGATATTGTAATTCAACTTGCAAAAGATAACAATATTCAAATAGAAGAAAAGCTTTTAATTGAAAAAGCACAAAGACTTGCCCTTATTAAAGGCTCAAAAAGCCCCAGAATTATAAGACAATTGATTGATAATTTATTAGCCCATATTGACGTTTAATAGTCTTCACCTATTGTATCAATAGCTTCAACACGGATGTCTGTTATAAGCTCAGAATAAGATATTACAACAATTGTTGGTATATGACGCTCAAGCATTTGGTACAAAGGAAGGCGAATTCTCGGAGAACAAAGAATAACCGGCTGCACTCCGACCGTGCTTTGAGCATGCATAAGTGTATTTGCGGTCGATTCAATTAATTCCTGTACTTGCATCGGATTCAGTAAAAACATCGTACCTAATTCAGTTCTTTGGCAACTGTCGTCAAGTGTTTTTTCCCACTCACTCGAAAGTGTAAGCGCATATAAGACTTTATCTTTGTTTGCATTTGATAAACAAATCTGACGGCCAAGTGCGGCCCTTAGGCGCTCTGATAAAATATCCGGTTCTTTTGAAAATCTCGCATAGTCACATAATCTTTCAAAAATAAATATAATATCTTTTATTGAAACTTTTTCTCTTATTAAATTAACAAATATCTTTCTTAAATCTGATGTTGATATAATGGTAGGAACAAGGTCATTAACAAGAGTCGGGTCTTGCGATTTAACAAGCTCCATAAGTTTTAAAACATCTGTTTTTGTCATAACTTCATCAACATACTTACGGACACACTCTTGTAAGTGTGTTACTATAACATCAACAGCATCTACTGCTTGAATATTGTCGCTTTTACTTATATGCTGAGGGTTTAGCCAATAAGCTTGTGATTGGAAAGTAGGTTCAACCGAAACAATAGCATTTTCAGGCAATTTTTTACCTAAAGCATCATACTGATCAGCTATTACCATAAGTTTACCGGGATAAACCGTTCCCGTTGCAACAGGATTGCCACGAATTGAAATTAAATATTCGTTGTCTCCAATGGCACTTGAATCCATAATTCTAATGTTTGGAATAATGTAGCCTAAATCGTCCGTTACTCTTTGTCTTAAAGCTGCAATTTTAGCTAACAGTTGGCCGTCTTGTTCGGGATCTGCTATTACTAAAAGCCCTGCTCCGACCTGCAAGGATAAAACATCAACACCAAGGCGCTCATACATTTTATTGGGATTAACTAAATCTTGCATGTTTTGTTTTACGGCATCCAATTGCCCCAATTGCTGTTGTACGTCTTGGTTTACAAGAACTGATAAGCCGCCGAGAATTAAAATTGCCGCAAATACCAAAAAAGGAAACCAAGGAAGCCCTGTTACACCTGAAGTTAGTGCAATTAAAATCAAAAAACCGGAAGCAAGAAATAAACTTGTCGGCTTAGACAATATCTGGACTGCCAAATCAGAACCCAATGCAACACCCCCGCCCGTAGCACGGGTCATTACTATACCCGATGAAATAGCCATTAATAATGAGGGAACTTGAGCGGCAAGACCATCACCGATTGTTAAAATAGTATACTTTGAAATCGCATCCTCAGGACTCATTCCGTTTAATAAAATGCCTATTATTAAACCGCCTACGATATTTATAATTGTAATAATGATACCTGCTATAGTATCACCCTTTACAAACTTCATAGCACCATCCATAGAACCATACAAGCTTGATTCCCTTTGTAAATCTTCACGTCTTTTTACCGCTTCATCCGGTGAAATTAAACCGGCATTAAAATCCGCATCAATTGTCATTTGTTTACCCGGCATAGCATCAAGTGCAAATCTAGCTGAAACTTCAGCTATACGTTCTGCGCCTTTTGTAATTACCATAAATTGAACAACGGTAATAATCAAAAATATAACACCGCCAACAACCATATTTCCGCCGGTTACAAAGTGGCCGAATGCTTCAACTACTTCTCCTGCATCTCCTTTGGCTAAAATTAAACGGGTTGAAGCAATTGATAAAACAAGCCTAAAAACCGTTCCTATAAGAAGAATAGAAGGAAAAGCAGCCAACTCTAAGGGCTTGTTTACATATAAAGATATCATTAATAAAACAATCCCAAGAGTAATATTAAAGCTGATTGAAAAATTGATTACCCAGTTAGGCATCTCTAAAAGCAAGATTAATATTAAGACTATTACAAAACCGGCTAAAGCAATTTCAGATACAGGATTTGATTGTCTTTGATTTGCCACTACAAGCCTCCCTTATAAATCCCAAAGGCGGCTTGTAAAATTGAAAGTTGGGTTGAAAAATTAGCATCAATTACCCCATTATTTGCAATAATAACGCAACTTCCCGCTTCAACCGTAGAATCTTGAGTAATTGTTACCTTTGCATTAATTTTCTTTGCACTGATTAAATCAGGTAAAGATGCTTCGGCAAATTCTTCATCATTAGGGTTGACTTTTATTTGAATTTTTTCAGCATCTGAATTAACTTCTTCCAATGCCGATAAAACCGTATTTTTTAGTATATCATCCGACATTTCTACTTCTTTTTTAATGATTTTTTTTGCAACTTCCATTGAAATTTCTAAAATATGCGGATAAAAATCGTTATACATTTCATCTTTTATGCTTAAAAATTCAACCAAAGCACTTTTTATTTCATCAATTTCCTTCTGTGCTTTTTTTAAACCTTCTTTGTAGCCTTCTTTTGCGGCCAATTCTTTTATTGAATGTGCTTCCGCTTGGGCACGTGATACCAAAGACCTTTCGTCTATTCTTCTATAGCCTCTTCTTCTGTCTCCTCTTCTTCTTTCTGCCCTTTCTTTAAATTCAATAGATGTAATATCGATTTTTTCAAATTCTTCCAATTCGCTTACGCTGTTTTCAGGCATCTTTGAAGGCAAAACCGGTTCTTTTTTTTCATTGGTATTTTGGATGTTTTCATTGTCTAAAATCAAATCTTCTTTTTTAATTACATTTCCTTTGAAAACACCGGATTGTTTTGATGATTCAGATTTTTTTGTTTTAATATTTTTATTTCTTATGATCATGAAACATTTTCTTCTAAATATTTAGATATAGTATCTGCAATATAAGCAGGAAGCTTTTTCTTTTTGTGCTCATAACAAGATAACACAAATTCTTTTACCATTGGTCTTTCATTATCTATAATATTCAAAATTTCGTTTTTGTGCGCATTTTTAACAATTTTATACATTTTTTTATATGCTTTATCATAACTCACAACAACTACCTCCGGAAGTGTGTTTTTAATTTCTTCAAAACACTTTATTGTAGCTTTTAAATCAAGCTTTTCTTCTAAATTAGGCATCTTTAAATATCTTAAAAGCACATCTCTTTCAGGTTTATTAAATTTTTGCAAAATGCCCTTCATTCTCTCGGGGGGAAAATTACGAATCAAAACAGCTAAAGAAGCAAGTTTGATAATTTTACTGTCGCTCATAGTGGCAATTTCGTTGACTGTTTCTTCTTCTACCTGCTCGACTGCCATAGCATCAATATTTGATTGCGCAAGAGCGTTTTGTGTTATTTGTTCGTTTAATATTCCTTTTTCTTTTAGGTCTTCGAGTGCTTTTGTAAAACACTTTTTAACCTGTGCTTCAACAAGTGTAATAAGCTGTTCTTGAGGCATGTCTCTTTCAACTGCTTTTTTAGCTATATCAAAAACAGTAAAAGCGACTTTTTGTAAAATGCCTTCTCTAAACTTTGGCTCAATTCCGGCCCGTATAATATCTATGGACTTATGGAATATCCACTCGCCTATAAATTGGGTAATAAGACTTGCCTGTTGAGCGTTTAATTTTGAATTTTCTTCGTTGACTAAAGCATCGCCTGCCATTTTGCAAAAACGAAGAATAATTTCAACCACAAAATCTTTGTCTTCTTTTTGAATATCTTTAGGCACAACCTGGCTTGCTTGTCCTGCAAGGTCTTTGGCGAAAGCATCGCAGTCAAATGTTTTTATATCACCTTGTGCCATGGTTATAAATTACCTCAATAATTAAACATTTTCAATCCAATTTTTTATTTTTTCTATAGCTTCATTTTCATCTATAGAATTAAAGTCTGATTCAAGTTCATTTATCGCTTCGGACAGATTATGCCTCGGGCCTGTCTGTGCCATGGATTTAGCTTGTTCCAAAGCAAGTGCATATTGGTTTTTTTGTTCGATAAAATTTTGAGCCATTTGTTCTTGTTGAGCAACTAAATTTGAAGCTTGCTTTGTAACATCTTTTAATTGTTGCTCTTGGCTTGCTGCAATTTGTCTTAAATATTCAAGTTCTTCTTCTTGTTTTCTTGCTTCATCTTTAACTTTTTTACCTATATGAGATAAACCGGCTATAAGCCCGACTAAAAGCATAGCGCCAACAACCCACCAAGGGTTTCCGGATTCTGCCGGTTTAGGAAGTTCATTTTCTTTGTCGGGAGCAAGCACAAGACTGCTTGATTCCACAAAAGCAATTGATACATCCTCAGGATCAACCTTGGGACTTGCGGCACTTGCTATAAGACTTTTAAGTTCATATAAACTCATATTGGTAGGGATTGCACTTTCTTCTATTGAAACTGCAACTGAAATTTTTTCTATTATACCTGCTTGCTGATATTCGTTTATTTGGGTTTTAGAAACTCCGTATTGGGTTTCTGTAGCTGTTCTTGAGTATTGTCTGTCTTGGGAAGATGTTCCTTGTTGAATTGAACTTTTAACTCCGCTTGGAACATATACGCTAACGGGATTCATTCCGGATGTTGCTGAATTATTATGATTATCCCCTAAATTTTCCCTGAAGTGCTGTTCGGCTACAGAAGTTTTTTGTTCGGGATCGTAAAGTATACTTGACTTTTCAATAGGTGCTTGTGTTAAAAAAGTCGAAACAGTTGCAATATAGTTTCCTTTACCCAATAGTTTATCTAATTGCGCATTAACTTTTGATTGCATATATTTATCATTTTCTTCAAGTTTTGCAATCGCATCGTCAGATGCACCGATAATTGAATTATAGACTGTTCCGTTTGTGTCAGTTATTGAAATATTGTCTGCTTCAAGTCCATGGACTGCACCTAAAAGCAAATTAGATATTGCTTTTACTTTCATGTTATCCAAACGTTCCCCTGATGGCATTGTTATTTGAACAGTAGCTGTAATTGGTTTTTGATTTTGCGCAAAAAATGTCTGTTCAGGTATTGAAATAAATACCTGAGCATTTTCAATCGGAGGGATTTTTCTTATAAGACGGGCAAGTTCACCGTTGATTGCTCTTACAAGACGAATTTTTTTATCGTCTTTTGTTGATGTAAAATCTCCCTTGTCAAAAATTTCAAGACCGGTGTGTTCGTCTAAAAGTCCGCTTTTAACTATTGCAAGAAGGGCTCTGTCTCTTTGGTCTTCAGTATATTCTTTTAATACAACACTTACTTTTGAACCGTTGTCTACTTTAGTTGCAACAATTTGCTCACGTGCTAAAAGTGCCTGCACTTCAAGGGCTTTTCCGGTATTATCCGTTGTAAATAATGTAACCGGATCGTTTTTGATAATTTTTTCTGCTGCTTTTATTTGACTGTCCTGACTTGGCGCAGCAGAATTTCGTATATTTACCATAAAACAAATCATCATTATAAACATAATAATAACAACACCTGCACAGGCAGCTATTGTATACAAAAGAGGTTTATTTTCAAGTATTTGTTTCAGGTCAAATTTTTCCATATTTATCTAGTTAAATTATACTATCATAATTGGGTAAAGTTAATATTAAATCTGTATTTGCATTATTTTCTCATACGTTTGCAGGATTTTCCCTGTCACGGTTGTTGCGGCTTGTACCGTAAGTTCACTTTGGGCAATAGCAGCCATGACATCATGGATATCTGCATTGCCTTTTATAGCTTCTTTTGCAAGCTCTTGTGGTTTATTTGTTGTCTCATTTAATTGGAGTATCATATCTCCGATTGTATCTTTAAAGCTTTTAGTATTAACTTCTTCTGTATTAATTGAAATAGAGCCATTCAAATTCATAGGCTCAATTTTTTTCATCTCAAAAAAGTTAACCGGATTCAATTTGTTCATTTTTTATTCCTTTATAGATAATCTTTAAGTATGGATTTAACATAGTTTTGAGTTTCACGATAAGGAGGAATACCATCATACTTATCAACTGCTCCGGGTCCTGCGTTATACGCAGCCAGAGCAAGTATTTTATTCCCGTTGTATTTATCAAGCATTTGTCTTAAATATTTTACTCCGCCTTCAATATTTTCTTTCGGATTAAAAACATCTTTTACGCCTAAATGTTTTGCTGTTGCAGGCATTAATTGCATTAGACCTTTTGCACCTGCACTTGAAACTGCATTTGGATTAAAGCCTGATTCTTGTTTTATTAAAGCTTTTATGAGTTTTTCTTCAACCCCGTATTTCTCGCTCGCTTCTTTCACATAGCCTAAAATTGCTTCTTTGGAATTATAAATCGGTTTTTTAGCTGTTACCTTTGTCAAAGAGCCGAAAGACACAGGGGCAGTTTTTTTAATGTTTGGGGGCAAATCCAAATCAAATATTCCTGATTTATCTTCCTTTTTAGACTCGGCTAAAATTTCTTCAAAAGCAGAAGCTTGCTGGGTTTTATTAGAGTTTTGTACGGGATAAATCGAATTAATATAGTTGTTAATTTCGCTCACACGCTTAAACGCCTGGGCTTGCGAAGATGAATCTATATAACTTTGAATTTGCGGACTGAACATAATTTTACCCGTATCCCCTTTGGTAAATTAAACGGTTGATAAAATTCCCGGTTAAATTAATTTTTTAAATTTCATACATTTGAACTATCTTTAAAAAATTAATGTTTTTTTCAAAAATATCAAGAAAAATTTATATATTAAGAATTGTAACAAATAAATTTAAATATGAAATTATGTATTCAATATATACTTTATATATATGTAAGCAGTTACGAAAGGCAAAAAGATGAAACTACAAATTACTGAAAATTTTGATCAAAAACTTGCAGAACTTTATTCATCTAAAGTAACTGTAAACCTTGACACAAAATCTACAATCGATGCAAACACAATTTTCAACTCAATGGAAATGATCGCACTCAATCACAAAGCAATGATAAATTTCAGAATAAACAGATAATAATTAATATAGAGGAAGATATACACCGGCGCACTTGTTAGTGCGCTTTTTGAATTAAACTTCAATTTTATTTTTATCTTTTGATTTTTGAAGATATTCTTCAAGACAAAGCGCAAATTCATTTGGACAGCTTGTTTGTTTTGAACCGCACAGAATGCCTTTTAATCTTTTTATGACTTCTTCAACTTCCATTCCTATAACAAGACTTCTTATTCCTTTTAAATTGCCATTACACCCGCCTATAAATTCAGCATTTACAATTTTATTGTTTTCTATTTCAACAATCATTCTTTTAGAGCAAACCCCCCTGGGGATAAAGTCAACTATTTCACTCATAATTCCTCCTTGCTATAGTAAAATTTTACCATGGTATAATTTTTTATGTTTAAAATTAAAAAAATTGAAAATAAAACTGTTTATTATTCGGATATTTTACCTGTTGAACATTTTTTTACAACAAGACAAATCCCAATTGACGAAAATATAGATTTAATATGCAAATATTTAAAAATAGATTCAAATAATCTCATAAAACCAAAACAAACTCATAGTTGTAATATCGAGATTGTCAGGAACGAAAAAACAGTCTATGATAATTGCGATTCTTTAATTTTAACCCAAAAAAACAAAGCTATTTATCTTAATTTTGCCGACTGTACGCCAATAGTTCTGTATGATGAAAAAAATAATATCGCTTCAATTGCCCACGGCGGTTGGCGGGGTACGGCACAAAAAATAGCAGCTAAAACAGTGTTTAAAATGCAAAAAATATTTAATTCTAAACCCGAAAATATCATTGCCTTAATCGGGCCTTGCATTTCATTTAAACACTTTGAAACTTCACCAGAAGCTATTTGTCAGCTTAAAAGCACTGTTGAGGGTATAGACGGCTTATTTAAAAACAATTATGCCGATTTAAAAGGAATTAACAAAAGCCAGCTTGAAAAAACCGGAGTTAAAAAAATTGATGTTTGCCAGTTTTGCACCGTGGAAGACAATGACCAATTTTTTTCATACAGAAAAGAAAACAAAATCCAAAAAAGACATAACGCCTTGATTAAGCTTTAAACTTTCATTCCTTTGTTTGTAAAAGCCATATAACTTTTCATTGATAAGGGTTGATATTTATGCTTTGCGTTTTTTCTAATGTGAATTGGATCAAAATATGGCCTGTATTGCTTTGTTTGCAGTTCAGGATTATTTTTTTCCATTTTTTTCTGAACAAAATAAGCGCTAACATCACGGATTATCGGAGTTAAAACAGAACAACCAACAACGGCGCCGATAAAAGCACCCAAAACACCTGCACCGCCTTTTAAATCATGGGCGAAAATTTCCTTTGCCTTTTGCGTTGCTTTACCGCCGTTATCAATTAATGTTGCTTTCATTGAACTTATGTATTCATCCGATTTTTTAAATAAAGATTTAGACGCTTTTTTAATAGAATTATTTGCATATTCTAAAGCTTTATCGGACAATTTTTCTTTGTTCATATTTTTAATATAGTTTTCAGCACCGTTTTCAAGCCCTTTGATTACTTTATCGGTAAAAAGATAATATAAACCGATATTTGCAATGCCGGTTACGGCACCTGCCGGAACTAAAAATTTTTTATCCTCAGCAGATGTGTTTTTATCTTTTGCAGCAGCAACCGTATTGCTTGCGGCAGCAAAAACCATCCCTGCAGCATTAAGCATTAAAAGAATCTTTCCTGCTTTTTCAGGTTCGGGATTAAATTTTTTAATTAATGAAGCTAAATTCAATGCCATTATTTAGCCTCCTTAACATTTTGATTTATCTTATTTTTAAGCAGTTTATCAGACATTTTCTTATTTAGGAAATTAACAAAAGGCACATCAAGTAAAAAATTAGTTACCATCATAACGCAAATTGCAGCAGCGCCGCCTACGCTTTTGCCCCATCTTTTAATTTCCCTGTCAAACAGATATGCATCTTTTTTTGAATTGTATTTTTCAGGGTTTACAATAGATGCAATTTTTGATGCACCCTTTTCCCCGGCTTTTGCGCCCGCTGCACCTAAAAGCGCACTTGCTGCAAGGATGCAACCCATTCTAACTACAACTCCGGTAGCTGTTCCGCCGATTGACTGAGCAGCAGTCCTGACTGCCTGAACTTTTGAGCTTTCTTTTGTCCTTCCGTCTTTTTCATTTGCCGCTTTTGCAATAGTGTTACCTACAGCCATATCCATAGCAGCACCGATTGTTGCTTCTGAGCCCGACATCACAACTTTTTGGGCAACAACGGAAAATCCTGCAAGTCCTGCAATTGCCATAGGATGTTTGGCTATAAAATTTGTTGCAGAATTTACAAAAGAGCCCTTAAAATTTTGATTTCTATTTTGAGTTTGTTGTTGAATGCTGTTTATTTTCATAAATTCACTTTTATCCAAAACATTAATTACAAAGAGGGTGAAAAAAAACACTTGCTGTTTCCCCAAGCATATTTTACATTTTTTTACAAATCCTCGTTGACCACGTCTTTGTTTTTAGACTAAAATTTATTATATCAAAAGTTTTTTTAAATTTAAATACATAGGATATTAAGATTATGCAAAGAAAACCATTCTTCTATGATATTACGCTAAGAGACGGTAACCAATCACTTAAAAAACCGTGGAGTCTTGAAGAAAAACTCTTTATTTTTGATAAAATTGTTGAACTTAATATTCCTGCTGTTGAAATAGGCTTTCCAGCTTCAAGCAAAATGGACTTCGATTCTTGTCGTCTTTTAGCTCAAAAAGCAGACAAAAATACGGTTGTGTCGGTGCTTGCAAGAGCCCATAAAGGAGATATTGATAAAGCTATAGAAGCTGTATCTTGCGCTAAAAAGCCAAGAATTCATACATTTATTACCTTGTCTCCTTTTCATATGAAGAATGTTTTGAATAAAAAGCCTGATGATGTTGCACGGCTTGCAATAGACGCTGTTGAATATGCTTATAACAACGTTATAAAAGAAAACAAAAATGCCGATGTTCAATTTTCAGTGGAACATTTTGGAGATTGCGCCAAAAACATAGATTTTGTTATCGATGTTTTAAAAGAAATTGTAAAAAAAGGCGCTACCACAATTAATCTTCCAAATACCGTTGAAAGATACCGCCCTGGTATATTTTTGGAACTTGTTTCAAAAGTTAGAAAAAGTTTAGCAGAAAATATTACAATTGCACTTCACAACCATAATGATTTAGGTATGGCAACAGCCACAACAGTTGAAGGATTTTTTATTGGCGCAAACCAACTGGAATGTTGTCTGAACGGGCTTGGAGAACGTGCGGGTAATACGGACTTTAACCAGGTAGTAATAGCATTACACAATTGCGGGGTAGATTGCGGTATAAATCTTTCTAAAATTTATGAAACAGCACTTTTAATATCTCAAATGTCCCATGTAAAAATTTATGAAAAAGCTCCTTTGATAGGCCTCGAAGCATTAGCTCACAGAAGCGGAATACATCAAGACGGCGCTATAAAAACAAAAGATATGGAATTTGGCGCTTATAGACCAATTCATCCTGATTTAATCGGAAGATCAAATGACGAAAAAATCGGCTTCACTTCACAAAGCGGAAAAACAGCAATTTACGACATAATAAAAGCTCTAAAATATCCTATTACGCTTCAGGAATCTGCATACCTTACTCCAATAGCAAAAGAATCGGCGGAACAAAAGGGGGAATTAAACCCAAAAGAAATTTTAGACTTATACTTCAACAAAATTTGCAACATTGAAGGAGCATTTGAACTTGTCTCTTTTAAACAAATCGAAAAAGGAATATTTGATTTGTTTTTCAATTTTAAAGGAGAAAGAAAAGCGGTTATCGGCAAAGGTAACGGGCCTTTGGATGCTTGCCTGAATGGCTTAAAAGAGCTTGGATTTAAAACAAAACTTTCATACTACAAGCAATATTCCCTTGATGGCGCTGAAAAAGGCTCAAGCGCACAAGCAATGAGCATGATTTCAATGCTGGATGATAATAATAATGAAATTATAGGCAGAGCAATAGATACTTCAACTGCAGTTGCAAATGTTAAAGCAATTTTTAACGCCTTAAACCAAATGTATAAATAAAAAGGGGCTGCGAAAAGTTAAAAGGACGCAGATACCCCTTTAAATAACACCAAAACTCTGAAATGGCGGGATTATAGATATGGAACTTTTTACATTAAAGCTGCACGGTTGAGTGTCGACAAATTATTCAACTGGGCCGTAATCGTAATTGAGTTGTTAATAGCCGAAGAAGAGTTATTAATGAAATTCAGATACATTCTTTCTGCGTAATCTTCTAAATCAGCTACTTCTTTGCTTAACTGCTCGTCATCCATTCCGTCAGTCAGTTTCTTTAATTCATCTTTAATGTCATCAATATCGTCTTTAGGATCAGGATTAAAAGGAATATCCAATTGATACATTAAATCTGCCCATGGTCTTTGAGAATACGGGATTTCTTCTTGTTCGTTTGCTTCTTTTTGTCTTTCGATATTTTTAGCCTGTTCAAGCATTGCAATATTTAATGCTTCATTATCTGTAGGAGTAAGGCCGTATTCACGCATTTCTTTTTCAAGAGGAGAATTTTTCTTCTTCTCTTTATCATCATTATTTATCTGATAATAATATTCATATAATGAAAGACTACTTATCGCATTTATAGACATAGCTGTTATCAATCCCTCGAGTTTCTATTTAATAAGTTCCCGAAAAGAGAAAATAATAACAAAAGGTTTATTTTTAACTATTTTGGATATATAATATCTACTACAAAATATTTTGTCGAGGAAATAATGGAAAAGCTATACATAGAATTACTGGAAAAAGCTAAAGAAGCAGCTAAAAATTCATACTCTCCCTATTCAAATTTCCCTGTGGGAGCTTGTGTTCTTTATGAAAGCAAAAAAACATACACCGGAGCAAATGTTGAAAACGTAAGCTACGGATTATCATTGTGCGCTGAAAGGAATGCTATATCAAGTGCCATTGCAAACGGAGAAAAAACAAAAATTAAAGCAATAGCAATATATTCTCCAAAACAAACCAATTGTCTGCCATGTGGTGCTTGCAGGCAATGGTTAAGCGAATTTTCAAACAACGATAGTGATACAAAAATTATATTGGAAGATAAAAATAAAAATGCCTTCGTTTTGACTCTGGAAGACATTTTTCCGTATGGTTTTAAATTTGATGAATAGGTTTCAATTATTCATCAGTAAGAACCTGTTTTAATTCAATGTCAGGTTTTCCTAAAACTCTTACCAATTCAAGCACTGAGGCTTTCATTTGGCATTTTTGGCTGGAATTGTTAAAAAAGTCTGTATAAAAACAGCCTTCGCAATTACACCCTCTTTTGTAACATTCGATTGCAGTTTGTGTCCATCTTCTAACTGCAGTAGCTCTCCCAAAGTCTCTACTTTTTATCACTTATAAACTCTCCCAAAATCTGATTTTTCCAAAATGCAATAGGCTAATTGCCTAGTGCCCCTTGGCTTTAATATAATTATATCCTTTCAGTTTCAATAATCAAGCAATTTTTCGGGAATTATTACGAGTTTTTACAATCATGATAAGCCTTACCATGCTTATATTTCAAAGCTTTGCACTTGCTAAAAACCATGGTATTCCATGGTTTTCATGATTATACCCATGGCAAAACCATGCATAGAGCATGAAAAGCGGATTTTATTTTTTTATTAGGGTGTAAACAATTGTAAATTATACAATTTAATTTTTAAAAAAGGCATGCCTTTTTTAAAAATTAAATATTATTTTTTCAAAAAATCATCTTCACCCGGAAATTTGTCTTCGTTAGTTAATTTTTTTGTAATAAAGTATTGCACCTTTGGTATCAATATGCCCAAAGCATAAATTGAAACAAAAGTTGCAAATATATTATAAATAAAATTTTTTCTTATATTTTTGTCTGCAACCTTTCTAATTACCTTTTTATCAACTAAAACATCATTTTTAAATGAATAATCAGCGATTTGTTTTGCAAACTTTTCAATGGAAATTCTTAAACTTTCAAGACTCTTGTTTGCAACAAATCTTTTTTTATCTGCCGAAGCACCATTTGTCACATTTTTAAAAACATTATTTAAAAATTCTGCATCAAACACCCACCCCGGAGATAAAATATCTTTAGCCTGCATTTTTGTTAAAATTCTCTTTTGGTTAAAAACCGGTTGTAATTCGGACATTTTTAACGCTTCTTTTTCATACATTGGAAAATTTTTTATAAATTCTTCCAAATTTATTGTTTTTCTATTTTTAAAAAGCATATCAATCTTTTTTAAATCTTCCTTTTTAAGGTTTTTTACCGCACTATCCAAAAATTCATCAGGTAATAATTTGGCTTGGCCCAAATTTTTATTGAGCATTAAGACAGTATTCTCCAAAGCTTTTGGATTAATATCCGTATTTTTTGATAAATTATTTAACAACCTTTTAAAGTGTTTTGCAGAAAATAAATAAAAATAAATAGAAGAAATATCTCTAAACAAACTTTCGATTTTTTCATATTTATTTCTTGAATTGTAATATCTTCCCGATATAACACCTGTATCTGTAATCAAAAGCCTTGCAGTAGAATTGTTTTCAAGAGTATGGGCAAGTTTATAAGCTTTGTTTGAAAAAACAGAAGTAAAAGAAAGATTTTTTCCTTTTTTATTTTTCCTAAACTCATCAAAAGAAGGAATATTAAAAGTTTTTATGTCTTTTTTTCTTTCTTCTTTATTAACTTTTGATGAAATTTTATGATTTATTTTAGGCAAAATAAAACCTATAAAAAACGTTGCAAGTGCCGTTGAAAAAAGAATGTTCGAAGTTTTGTATGCAACAAGTTTTTTAGAAATATTATTATTTTTAACGGGATTTCTGACTTCATCAAAGCCTATATCAAAATCCTGATTGTTAAGTTTAAATAGTTTTTTAGACAAAAAATCATTCGTTTTTTTAATTGCCTGAACTCCCCAAAGCCAAATCACAGCGCTCAGGCCTTGCTCGACAAATCTTTCAGTTGCTTCTTTTTTACCGCCTCTTTTATTTGCTTCAAAAGAACGACCCAAAGTAACTCCCGCTTCTATGGCCAAAGTAGGAATTACGGCATTTGGATTATAAAAAACACCCAAAGGTTTTTCAAAAACACTTCCTTTGAATGTCTGATTTTTATCTCGGGAAAAATTTTTTATATTCATATCTAAATGTTTAAAACGTTTGAAAAAAAATTTTTGTTTTAAAATATTAATTTTTTTTAAAAAAAATAAAATATAGCACACAATGAGTTATATTTATGTTTTAATAAAAATACCATGAAACATTTAACCTTAGATGATATCAAAATTCCAAAACCGAATTTTGATGTTTTAAAAAAACCAAAAGGACAGGTGGTAACCGATTGGCTCATTGAATGGGTTAAACATTCACTCGAGTTTGGAATTGCAGACTTTGGTGATTTTATTCCGACAAAAGAAGAGCTTGCGGAATTTTTGAATGTTTCAAGTGCAACAATGCAAAACTCTATAAGGGAAGTAAAGGATTTAGGCTATTTTTGCTCAAAACAATCCATAGGAACAAGTATTAATGACTTTTATTCGAAAGATTTAAATAAAGATGAACTATATCACGGCACAATTACGGAATGCAAAATTAAAAAAATTGTTATTGACGAAGGAATAAAACTCAATACAGCCGTACCTTCAATAGCGGAGTTATCTAAAAAAACAGATATCTCTCAAAATACAATAAGATTTGCTCTTGTACATCTGGCGCAAAAAGGTTATTTGGAAAAAGTTCACATAAAAGGCAATAAGTATTGCTGGATTTATAAAAAAGAATTTGAACTCACAAAAGAAGAAATCCACAACGGAATTGAAAACGAAGATTTTACTCTCACTCATCAACTTGTTGAAAAAATTCAAAATTATATAGAAAAAACATACAAACAAGGAGAAAAAATTCTCCCCAATCTTGCTTTTTCAGCTATGTTTGACGTCAGCATTAAAACAGTAAATGATGCAATGAAAGTTTTAAATGCAAAAAAAGTAATATTTTCAAGACGAGGCCGGTACGGAACAATTTATTTGGGAAATAAAAACAAAAAAACCGACTATACAAGTTCCGAAAGAAGAAAATTAAATTCAACTCAAAGCTACAGTTATTCCTGGCAAAAAGCATTGGGCCATTTAAAAAAATATATCACGGAAAACTATGAAACAGGAGACAAAATCGCTCCTATAAGAGAACTTGCAACAATACTAAATGTTAGCCCCAACACAATAAGAAGAGCTTTAGCCGATTTGTTTCGGGGGGGATATTTGGTATCTAAAAGAGGAAAAACCGGAGGTATTTTTATAATAGAGCTCCCTGAGCCCGAAGGAGATTCATACAGATGGCTTGCGCTTAATCCTGATGCTGTTAAGTTTAATAATAACTAGAGTTTTTCCAAATCCGCTATCAGTGCATTCATTTCCTTTAAAAGCTCTGCAAAACTAATATAATACTGCGCAAGAGCTTCTTCATATTCCAACATAAGTTCAAAATAAAGTTTTTTGGAAACAATAAAACTTGTAACATCAATTTCTTTTTTTTCATGGCTTTCTATAGATGCCCCCCACAGCTCTTTTGTATCTGACAAAATTTCTTTATTGTAAAAATTAATTGTATTTTTTGCTATGGTATATTTTTCCCAAGCATCCGTTACATTTCTTTTTACGTCTATTTTAGCATCCTCATACTTTAGTTGAGTTCTTTCAATTGCAAGTTTTGCATTTTGAATCTCCGGTTTATAATGGTATATAAGAGGAATATTGACAACACTTGCCCCAACATAACCGCCTGATAAAAAATTTCCGTTTGCAGAAGTTGAGCCTGTTTGATATGCATAGCCTCCGGAAAATTCAAGATCGGGAATCAAGTTGCTTTTCACAAGTTTCAAATTGCTTTGCGCACTTTCCACCTCTCCTTTTACCGCTAAAAGATCTTTTCTGTTTTCAAGCGCAAAGTTAATAATACTATCGAGAGTGAAAAAATCATACTTTGGATCAACCGCTAAAAGTTCGGAATAATTATCAGAAAGCGTTTCTTCTTTTGTATCATAGTCAATTTTATTTGCGTTCATTACCGTATTGAAACGGTTTTGTGAAAATATAAATTCACTTTGCGCATTGTTATAATCCATTATTGCCTTATTTAAGGCAATTTTTGCCTGAATTGCTTCTGTTTTAGGTATTTTTTTATTATCCGCTTCTTTTGTTGTGTATTCAAACAATTCTTTCGCAAGTTCTTTTCTTGAATTTACTATCTTCAGCTTTGTTTTTTTTAAAAGTAAGTCAATATATGCTTTTTTTACTTCAAAAATCAAGCAGTGTCTTGAATATTCTTCAATATCAAAAGCTATTTGAGAATTTGACCTTGCAAGATTTTTTCTTTTGGAGCGTTTCAAAACATCTATTTCATAGCTGATACCCATTTGCTGGGGATTTCCCTCACCGGCTTTTCCTATGTTTTGAAAATAATGAGCCGAAGGATTTTTTAGCTTATCCGCAACCTTAATTTCATTCAATGCAATATCTGTGTCTATACCCAACATTTTAATCTGGGGATTTGTTTTAAGTGCTATATCAATTGCTTCTTCAAGCGATACTTTCTGAATGTCATTTATCGCAAAAGAAGAAGTTGTTGTTAACAAACAAATTAAAAAGACCAGTATCTTTTTCATAGGCATATATTATTATAACTCCTAAACAAAAAATGTTGTCTAATATTTAAAAATGAGGCAAAATAAATATATTAAAAGGAGAATATAATGAATAATGAAGTATTAAAAAATATATCTTACGGGGTTTATGTTGTCAGTTGTTTTGATGAAAAACGCTCAACCGGCTGCATTGTAAATAGTTTAATGCAAGTCACATATGACACGATTGCACTGTCTGTAAACCACAAAAATTATACAAATAAATGTATTAAAATGAACAAAAAATTTGCAATATCTATACTTTCGATAAATGTTGATGACAATATCATTCCTGTCTTTGGTTTTCAAAGCTCAAAAGACACTGATAAATTTTTGAATCTGGAAAAGATTAAAATTGAAGGAATTGATATAATTAAAAATTCTATAGGATATTTAATTGCAGAAGTTAAAGATATTATAGAAACAGAAACACACAGTGTTTTTATTGCAAAAATTACAAAAGGAGAAATGCTAAAAAACGAAACTCCAATGACTTATGCTTATTATCACCAAGTTAAAAAAGGTACAAGTCCCAAAAATGCCCCAACTTATATTGAACAAAAAGAAACCGAAGGATATAAGTGTAAGGTTTGCGGATATATTTACAAAGGCGACATAACAAAAGAAAAAGATGATTTTATATGTCCTGTCTGTAAACAACCTAAAAGTGTTTTTGAAAAAATATAGTATTGTATCTTTTACAGGGAAGCTTTAATCTTTTTTATATTTTTTAAAAGACTCATTTTGTAGCCTATATATAAAACAATTGCGGCAGATATCCAGGCAGCAGGCGTTGCAAAACAAATTCCTAAATATCCAAAATATTTTCCTAAAATTATGGCGCAAACACTTCTGAAAACGAGTTCAGCTATGCCGGAAGCCAAAGGTGCGCCAACATTCCCCATACCTTGAAGTATATTTCTATATAAAATTAAAAGCCCCAAAAAAACATAAAATATCATTATTATATGTAAATACAAAACTGCAAGTTTGACAACGTTTTCGTCCGGTACATCCATAAAAATTGAAACCAAAGGTGCTGAAAAAAGACCAAGCACTATAATTGAAATTAAACTAACAACTAAAACAATTACAACACCTGCTTTTGCACCTTCTTTAATTCTGGACATCCTCTTAGCTCCATAATTCTGTGCGGCATAAACCGCCATTGTAGCACCCAACGCCAAATATGTCTGTCCAAACGCCTGATCTACACGCATTGCAGTGGTATATGCAGCAACGGCAGTTGATCCGAAACCATTTAAAACAAACTGCAAAACAATAATTCCAATTGTCAAAACAGACATTTGGAAACCCATTGGTATTCCTATTCTTAAATGTTCCATTAGAAAATCCCGACTTACTAACCAATCTTTACGCTTGAGTCTTAATATGGGAAATTTTAAAAACATAAAAACGATACACATTACACTCGAAACAGCCTGTGAGATAACTGTTGCCCAAGCAGCGCCCTTAACATTCCAATTGAACTTTGAAATGAAAATAATATCAAGAACAATATTTAAAAAAGAGGCAAAAATAAGAAAATACAAAGGTGTTTTGCTGTCTCCCAAAGCTCTTATTATATTTGATGAAACATTATAGAAAACGGTTGCAAAAATTCCTATGAACATTATAAAAAGATACTCATAAGAAAGATTTATAATATCAGCAGGAGTATTTAGAAGTTTCAGCATTTGATAAGTAAAAGGAGCTGAAATTAAAGTTAAAATAATCACTAAAAGAAAAGATAAAATCAAAGAAGCACTTAGCGATTTTTTGACATTTTCATAGTCCCTTGCACCGAATCTTTGTGCTGTAACCGCACAGAATCCCTGAGTTGAAGCAAATATAAAGCTTATTATTAAAAATATCAAAGGAGAGCAAGCACCCAGTGCCCCAAGAGCCTTAATTCCTAAAAACCTTCCTACTATGAGAGCATCTGCCATGTTGTAAAACTGTTGAAACAAATTGCCTAAAAATATAGGCAACATAAAAGATACAATAAGTCCAAACGGTTTTCCTGTTGTTAATTCTTTTCCGGCCATATTTACTCAATTTACAGATAACATTTACACTCTTGTCCGCCTACTCCCGCATATAATTCTACATATTCTTTAGCAGGAGAAGAATCGATTTTTGTAAATAAAACTTCTTCTATTTGAAAAAGCCCGACATCACCCGACATTTCGATAATTATTTTAATAGGCTTTCTCTCCCCTTGTTTAATTATAACACGCTCAATTGCATTAGCCGAATATTTGTGAATGTCTCCTACTTTTGGGGCATTATTGATTGCAAGAGGAATTCTTGCTCTTCCTTTTGTCATATCGCATCCGTCCGCTATAAGAAGAATGCCTGCTTCAATTGAGTGAATTCTTCTTGAAGACATGTGTCCGGAAATTGCTTCAAGTGCCAATGATTTTATTATTGTTCTTTTTTGGGTATCATCCGGAAAAATTTCTCTTAACGCTCTATCCATTATAGGAATAGACAAAACAATAGACATCTCCTCATGCGCACATCTGCCTATTGCCATGCCTAAATCGTGCATTAGACCTGCCAGAATTACAGCACACAAGCTGTCTTCAAAAGTTCCAATTTCCTCTCTTTCAAGAGAAGTTTGAATTCCGTTTGCATGCAATATATTAAGCATTTTAATTGCATTATTTGCAACCTGGCGCATATGTACAGGGCCATGGTCATTAAAACCCAGTCTTTTAATTGAAACGTTATTTGCATAATCTTGCATGGCCTGTAATTCTTCGTCTAAAAAAAGGTACTTCACAAGACGTGCACAGTTATTGTGATGCTTTAATTTATCTAAAATTTTTTCTTCAAGTCTGATTTCTTTTGGTGATTTCATATATTACCCGATTCTTTGTTTATCTTTATTTTTATTATACAATAACAGAATCAAATTTATTAATTTTTGTAAATTTATTTTTATTTATAATCAAAAATAAAAATTTACACACTTTATTTTATTTGCAAAATAAGGAATTAAAAATGTCTAAAATATATGATATCGGAAAAAACAACCCCGGACTTCAAAAAAGACAGGAAATAGACGTACCGGCTTTTGTAAGACAAGGAACACCCGGAAGAGTAAGGAACAAACAAAAACAAGACGAATTTATAAGCACAAGAAAAGCAGTTAAAAAGCCTGCGCATACTGTTAGAAACGCATACATTGCAGGTTTTATGACGGCTTTAGCTGCCATATTTTCAGCCAATTTGTATGAAGATGTCAAAAATTACACTCCGGATAATGTAACAATTTCATACGACAGTGAAGATGATAACCTTGAAACAATAGCTGAAATGTATGATTCAAGTTCATATATCATCACTGCACGAAACGGAATAAACGAAAATGGCGAAGGTAATATCCAAGAACTTGTAGTACCGAGAAAAATCAGCCTTCTGGATGAAAAAATAGAAGATATTCAAGACAACCTTTATTCTTCAAAAATTTCGCAAGAAAAAAGAGAAGAAAAGCAAGAACAACTGAATAAATACAACAATATTAAAACGCATCAAAACTCAGTTGCAGACGTTTATAAAGAAGACGGCTATACATATTTTGTTATACGTCCGGATGTAGACAGGATTAATGTTGAAGCATTTAAAAACTTGTTTGCAATTAAAGACGGAGCAATAAAAAAGAATAATGAAATCAGCTACAAATACGTAGAAGACAAAAATTATTCAGGCGGAGGCTATATTGATTGGAGCGAAGCCAATTTATATGCAGGTGATACTATAAAAGTTAAAAACAATCAAATAGACCTCGATAAAATCGAGGAAACTTTTGATGAATATTTTAAATACATTCAAAATATGTAGACATATAGAATTGCTTATCAAATGCCCTCTATAAAACCGGGCATTTGATATTAATTTTTTTTAATAAATTGCCTTTAAAAAATATAAAATTATATAATATTCGTGGGGATTTGTAGCTTAAAACGGATGTTTTAGTGATAAACAAAAAGAAAAATATTTTTGAAGACATTGATTTCAATATTTTTGCTTCGCAAATTTGCGAAGTGTTAAAAGAAGCTATAGAAAAATTCTGGGAACAAGATATAAAGCTGTCTGTATACGCTATAAATGACTATAGGGAATTGAGAGACGAAGCTTTAATTTCTAATATTGATTTTTTTTCAAGCCAAATTAAAGTACAAAACCACAAACCGGTTGTAATAAGACTTTCAAAAGATTTTAGCGATACTTTTTTATCATCAACCTTGAGCTGCACAAAAAAACCCTTCAAACTCACAGACCTTACAAACCTTGAAATTAAAATACTGAACAATTTTTGCGAATTTATTTATAAAAAATTGAAAGATGTTTTAATTCCTGTCAAAGAAGTAAAGTTAAGTGACAAAAGCGAAAAAAATATTAATCTTATTTTCCTCGTTGCATCAAAAGAAAATATTTGTTCAAAAATTATAATTTCAATTCCAATGGACAGAATGAACTTTAAAACAATTGTAAAAAAAGAATCATTTACGGATGAAGACTTTACAAAATCCTATTCGCACGTAAGAATAAAAGCCGGAAGCACAAAAATTACTCTTAGCGAATTAAAAAATCTTGCAAAGGATGATATTGTTGTTTTGGAAAATAGCAGCAGTTCAAATTTAATTTTAATATCGGGGGAATTTGAAAAAAAGTTCAATGTAAAAATAAACCGCTCGCTTATAGTAGATATAGACAACAATGAAAACGAAACTGAAGATACATATTATGAGGTAACAATGGAAAAAAACCTTTGGGATGATATACAAATTGAAATCAATGCGGAATTTGAAAAAGTAAAAATGACAATAGGAGAACTAAAACAAATTACTAAAGGTCAAGTAGTTGATTTAGGTTCTGTTTTTGATAATGAAATAGCACTTTTTGTTGAAGATAAAAAAGTCGCAAAAGGAGAGCTTATTATTATAAACGACAGGTATGCGGTGAGATTGAATGAAATTCTTTCGGATTCCAAAGACAAAACACCCCCCTCTAAAAAGACGCAAACCCCGCCGCCGCAGCCTGCTAAACCACAACAGTCAACACCAAAGCCTGCAGCCAAACCCCAAAGCCAACCTGTACGCCCAAAAGTACAGCAGGCATCAGACGATGAAGAATTTGACTATTCGGATTTTGAAAAATAAAAAGGAAAACAAAAAATGATAACATATATTACAGCTTTTATATTTTATACCCTTGCGATGGTTGGAATTTTGCTTGTTGGTTTTGTTGTTTATAAAAAAATACAAACTAACACCCCAAACAACAATAAAGGTATGATAAAAATTCTTGACAGTGTTGCAATCGCCCCGAAGAAAGTTCTTATTGTTGTAAAAGTAAGAAATGAAAAATTCTTAATAGCGTCAGGTGCAGAACATACAACATTTTTATCCAAACTTGAAGATGAAAAAACACAAAAGAAAACAGAGGAAAAAGAAATTTCCGCACGAAAAGAATACGATTTAGCTCAAAATGTAAAAATTCCAAAACAAGAAATCAGATACGATGACACTCAAAAAACACACAATGAAAAAATACAAGAACAATTTATGACTTTAATGGCACAAAAAGATGAGCCGTTAAACAGAGCTAATTACAAGGATAATAAAAGAGAAATACTAAGAGCAATTTTGAAGGATTTAAACAAGGCAAATTCTCAAGGGAGCAGTTTTTAATGGATAGTTTATTAAAAGATATCAATCCGGTTATACAGCTTTTAATTGTAATGGCAACCTTTTCGCTATTACCGTTTATTTTTGTATCTATGACTCCCTTTTTAAGATTTACCGTTGTTTTTTCAATGCTTAAAACCGCAATGGGTACAAACTCCGTTCCTCCTGCAATAACTTTGATAGGATTATCTTTAATTTTGACTATTTACACAATGAGTCCTGTTTTTGACAATATGTATAAAGAGTTTCAAATTCCTTATGAGAAAAACCAAAATGTAATTGAAGCATTAAATGCAAGTTCTAAACCATTGAAAGAATATATGTTAAAACAAACAAGACAGGCTGACTTAGCATTTTTTGTCGAAAAAACAAGAAAAACTCCCCCGCAAACCCCGGATGAACTTACTTTATGGGAAGTGGCTCCGGCTTATATTGTCTCTGAACTTAAAACAGCATTTGAAATAGGTTTTATCATATATGTACCTTTTATTGTATTGGATTTAATCGTTGCAAATATATTACTTGCATTAGGTATGTTTATGTTATCACCCCAAATTGTTTCAACACCTTTTAAACTGCTGATTTTTATAGCGGTAGACGGCTGGAGCTTAATTGTAAAAGGACTTGTGGAGAGCTTTAACTAATGGAAGTTTTAGTAGAATTTTTAGCAAAGGGTTTTATGGTAATGCTTTTAATAAGTATGCCATGTGTACTTATGGCTGCCCTTGTAGGGCTGGTTGTCGGCATTTTGCAAGCTGTTACACAAGTTCAGGAACAAACAATTGCTGCTGCGCCTAAAATTGTTATTGTCTTTTTGACAATAGTAATTTTAGGAGGATATTTTATTAAAGTTCTTACTAATTTTGTTTTCGAAGGAACTCATTTGGCCTTTGAAATTGTTCCTAAGAACGATTCTTTTGTACTGCCTGAAAACTATTTTAAATATACACGGCCTTTTAGCGCCGAAATGCAAGATAGAATAGAAAAAGATAGTTCGTTAAATAAGGCTCTCATAAACAAAGGGCAAATACCTTGGGACAAAAAAGCAACAAGACACCAAGTATACATTAAATCAAAACAAACACCAATGTCGGAAGCTAATTTCATTGAAAGAATGAAAATCCAAAACGGAAACTAAGGAAATAAAAATTGGAAGAAATTTTAAAACAATTTGCAACTTTCTTTCCCGAGCTGAATAACGCTCTCGGCGCAGGGATTATGATTTTTTTAAGACTCATAGGCTTAATGAGACTTGCACCTGTTTTATCCAAAAGCGAAATTCCTGCTATGGTGAGGCTTTCTTTTGCCCTTATTTCAACCGTAATTTTAGCCGGCGTTTTGCATCCCGGAGCGCCTCCTGACGGTACGCCTATTTTTCTTTGCATGGTTTTAAATTTTATATTTGGTGCAATAATAGGGTATGTTGCAAACTGCGTACTTGCTGCAATTTTAGCCGGAGGCGATATGATAAATACACAAATGGGCTTATCATCGGCTATGGTAATGGACCCCAGCACAAAAACCCAGGTAAGTGTTATGGCAAACTTTTTTTCAGTACTTGCACTTTTGATTTTTATGTACTCCGGAGGAATATATTGGCTTTTTAATGCTTTTATAAAAAGCTTTGAATTGTATCCTATGTATAGTGTCAATTTTCATTTTGAAAATATTGTAAATGTAGGATATTTAAGTGAACTTACGGCAAATGTTTTATTTATGGGGCTGCATATAGCAGGTCCTGTTTTGCTTGCAACTTTAGGACAAGATATTATTCTTGGAATAATATCAAAAACCGCTCCACAGGTAAATGTTTTTTCTCTAAGCTTTCTATTTAAACCGGTCATGGGGGCTTTTATTTTAATTGTAATTTTGCCTATGCTGATAAATGTTATAACAGATTATTTGGTTTCATACGCCGGGATTTTTTAGTTTTTGGTGTTTTATTTTTCTTGCTGTCGCTTTTAGGTTTCATGCAAACCCACAAAACATTTTTAATATAAGGAGCTATAAGTATTAAAATAAAGCTGAATAAAATATCATAAAGAATTTTAGTGACGCTCATAGCATGTACAATAGGAATAATTAAACTGAAATTAATTACTTTAAAAATTGCAAGAATAATGCAGTAAAAAAGGCCGCACAAATGTATTGTTAAAACTCCGAAAAAAGCGCCTAAAAGCCTGGATTTAACCGTTTGGTTTCTAAAAATATTGTCTATTACAAAAGAGGCAAAAACAAATCCTAAAAAATATCCGAAAAGATAATTTTTAATATATTCAAAACCACCGCCATAAACAAAAATCGGCCAGATAAAAAACCCTATTAAAAGATATAAAATGAATAAAAGAATTGAATAATTTTTAGACAAAATATAAATAACAAAAATCATAACAGGAACTAAAGGATTGTATGAAACCTGCTTTGAAATAACAGAAAAACCTTGCCCTTTAATATATTCAAACCATGGATGAGAAAAATTAAACTGGCTGAAAGTTACAAGTATAAATAACAAAAAACAAAAACCACACACTGCCAAAGTTCCGATAGTTAACGGCGCAGGCTCTCCTTTATGTATGTATTGGGAAAATATATCTTTATATCTTTTATTTATCAACATTGTTTATACCGATTAAATCTTTTTTAATTTTATCATACAATTGTTTATATTTTTCATCAAAAATATTTTCACTCCACATAATAAGAGCATCTTCATTGTTGTCTTGATAATATTTTTTTCTTACCCCTAAAGATTTAAAGCCAAATTTTTTATAAAGATGTATGGCTCTTTTATTGGAAATTCTTACTTCTAAAGTTATAAATTTAATTTTTTCCCTGTAACATTCCTCAATAATATTTAAAAGCAGCTTGTGGGCAATTTTCTTATTCTGATATTTAGGATGCACGCAAAGGTTTGTTATATGTGCTTCATCAACAATCTTCCAAAGCCCGCTATAGCCTATACATCTGTTTTCATTGTTTATAACAACATAATAGGAAGAAATTTTGTTATTAAGCTCTGTCAAAAAAGACTCTCGTGACCAATGATGAGGCCCATAGCACAATTCTTCAATCTCGAGAATATTATCGAGATTCTTATGAGTCATTTTTTGAATTTCAAATTCTTCCATATTTATATAGTATCAAAAAAAATTAAAATGATTCAGATACCATAAAAGATTTATGTTCAAGATGAGAATCGAAATCCATTAAACCACGATTTAATTGAGAATATTTAGTATCTTTTGAATTAAATTTTTTCTTTAAAAATTCATATGAAACTTTAGGATCGCACTGCTCTCCGCAAGTAAATAAATCAACTGCCGCATAGCCAAATTCGGGCCAGGTATGAATTGCTAAATGACTTTCAGAAATTATAACTACCCCTGATACACCATGCGGAGCAAATAAATGAAAACATTTATTAACTATAGTAGCACCGCATTCAAGAGCAGCTTCCAGCATATATTTTTCAACCAATTCAGGATTATTTAAAACATTAGGATCACACTCAAAAAATTCAGCCAGTATGTGCCTTCCAAGGTATTGTTGTTTTTTCTGTTCGCTTTTAAGATTTGCGATAGGTGTCATTATTGCCAATTCATAGTCCCCCTTATAATTATCTGTAACTTTTGTATCTGCAAAAATAACTATACACTATAAAAATAAAACATACAAGAGGAAATTTTTACTATTTTTTAAAAAAAACTTAACATTTTTTAATGTTTTATTAAAGCAGGGTGTCTACCCTGCTTTAAATGTTTAATTTTGGGTTGAATTTGACGCAACCGGAGGGATTGTGCTTTTGCCCACCATTTGTTGCAAAATTTCACACGCTTTTGCAAGTTGAGGGTCTTTGTTTGCTTTAATATCTGCTTCTGTTAAATCAACAACATAATCAGGGGTAATTCCTTTTTTGTGAATATCAACACCGGATGGAGTCAGATACTTTTGAATTGTTATATGCAAAGCTGATCCGTCCGGTAATTTATTTATTTCTTGAACCAAACCTTTTCCAAAAGATTTTTTACCCACTATAGTTGCTCTATGGTTGTCCTTTAGTGCTCCTGACAAAATTTCGGACGCTGAAGCCGACCCGCCGTTAATCAAAACAACTATCGGTTGGGTTGTCGATACCTGCGAAAGAGAATTTTGAGTTTCTTTATAGCCGTCTCTATCTACGGTTGAAACTATCACTTTATTGCTTAAAAGCATATCAGCTATATAAATTGCATTTGTTAAAAGACCGCCAGGGTTAGAACGAAGATCAATTATTATACCGTCTTTATCCTTCATTTGATTAAGTGCTGTTTGAAATTCATTAGCTGCATTTCTTGATATAAAAGAACTCAAACGAATATATCCGAGATTATCATCAACCTTACCTATTTTAGGAGCTTTTGTTGAAACTGATTTTAATTCAATATTTTCCCTTTGAATTGTATAAAGCTTAGGCTCAGCACCTTTTCTTTTAACCAAAAGCTGAACACTTGTTCCTTCAGGGCCTCTTATTTTATCGGCAGCAGCTTCTACAGTTATCCCTTTTGTTGACTTACCGTCTATTTCTAATATCTCATCTTCGCTTTTTAAGCCTGCTCTTTCTCCGGGTGTGTCTTCAAGAGGAGCAATGATTAACAATTTTCCGTCTCTTACTCCTATTTGAACACCAATACCCTTTAGAGAGCCTTGAATGCTTTCTGATTCTTCTTTGTATTCTTTTGGAGTCAAAAATTTAGTATAGACATCACCTAAAGAATCAACCATAGTAGCAATGGCAACATAGGCATCTTCTTCATCAACTATAACATTGTCATATTTATGACGCCAACGCTCCCAATTTTGTTGATTTTGAGTATCGTCAACATACTTTGTATTTATTAAGCGCCAGGCTTTATCATAAAGACTCTGCGGACTTAATGCCAGAGCCGGATTTGAAATGTTTGTTATGCAAAAAAGCACAAAAATCATAATAAAAATTGATAATCTTTTTAACATCTGTTTTAAACTCATAAAAAAATTCCTTGTTCTAATGTAGTATATTATAACAAAACTAAATTAGTTTTCTACATATAAAATGATTATATTTAATTAAACTAAAATATTACCGTTTACTTGCTGAATAATAAAAAAAATGATTTAATAAAAAGTATTAGACACTATTTAAGAGGAATTGAAGATGAGAAGCGACATCATAAAACAAGGAGTAGAGCACGCACCGCACAGAGCATTATTGTATGCAGGAGGAGTCTCCGATAAAAATATTGAAAAACCTTTTATTGGTATTGCAAGCTCATTTTCGGATTTAGTTCCGGGTCATATCGGAATGCGTGATTTAGAAAGACAAATCGAAAAAGGAATCCACTCAGGAGGCGGACAATCTTTTATTTTCGGAGTTCCTGCCGTTTGTGACGGCATTGCAATGGGTCATTGCGGCATGCGATATTCGCTTCCAAGCAGAGATTTAATAGCAGATTGTGTTGAAACAGTTGCAAATGCTCATCAATTGGATGGTTTGGTTCTTCTTACGAATTGCGATAAAATTACACCCGGGATGCTTATTGCAGCCTTAAGATTAAATATCCCTTCCATTATAGTTACGGCAGGCCCCAGCCTTGAAGGACACTGCAAGGGCGAAACTTTAACGTTTATACGGGGTTCGTCTGAAGCTGTCGGAAAATATCGCGCGGGCAATATTTCTCTTGAAAAACTTAATGAAATGGTGCATTATGCCTGTCCTACAATAGGTTCTTGTCAAGGACTGTATACGGCAAATACCCTTGCATGTCTTGTTGAAGTAATGGGTATGAGCTTACCGGGATGTGCAAGCGCTGCTGCCGTATCTTCCAAAAAAAGAAGAATTGCTTTTGAATCCGGTCTTGCAATTTGCGATATTATTAAAAATAAAACCCTTCCAAGGGATATTGTGACAAAAGATGCCCTAAGAAATGCCATTATCGTAGATTTGGCACTCGGAGGTTCAACCAATTCAATTCTGCATTTACTTGCAATAGCTCAAAGTGCAGAAATTGAACTGTCTTTAGATGATTTTGAATATTTATCGGATAAAATTCCGCAAATTATTAAACTTGACCCTTCAAGCACTCTTACAATGACAGATTTAGACAATGCAGGCGGTATTTCCGGCGTGTTTAAGACTCTATATAATAAAACAAATGAATTTAAAAACACTAAAAATCTTCTGGGCGAATCAATAGAAGAAATAGCACAAAATGCCTGGGTAGATAATTCCGTTATAAAACCTTTGGATAACCCGATTACAAACAATCCTGGACTTGCAATTTTGCACGGTAATCTTGCAAGCGAAGGGGCTGTTGTTAAAATTTCCGGTGTCGATAAAGATGTTTTTGAATTCAAAGGCAGGGCAAAAGTATTTAACCATGAAGAAGACGCTATGAAAGCAATTGTTGATGATGTTATAAAAGAAGGAGATGTAGTTGTCATCCGTTATGAAGGTCCGAAAGGAGGCCCCGGAATGAGAGAGATGCTTGCTCCGACTTCACTTTTAGTAGGAAAAGGCTTAGGCAAAAAATGTGCTCTTATTACAGACGGCAGGTTCTCGGGCGGGACAAGAGGTCTTTGTATCGGACATATCTGCCCGGAAGCAGCTATAGGCGGTGTTATTGGTTTAATTGAAGATAATGATATCATAGAAATTGATATCAATAAAAGAATAATTAATTTAAAAGTGGATGAAACCGAACTTCAAAGAAGAAAAGAAAACTTTAAACCATATCAAAATGAAGTTCCAAAAGGATATTTGTCAAAATACCAAAAAAGTGTATCTCAAGCAAACAAAGGAGCGATTGCTCAATAAAAAATGAAAAAACCGATATTAATTGAAATATTAATCTGGGCATTTATTCTTACCGGGGTCTTTTGTGCTTTGATTTTTACCTACTCAAAGCTTTTTGTAGAACCAAACATTTATGTTATCCAATTCAAAGATATTGACGGCATAACAAAAGGTTCTCCCGTAAGATTTATGGGAATGAATGTAGGCTATGTCAGAACGCTAAAACCTAAAGAAAAGCATATTGATGTCCAAATAATTGTTACAAAAAAAGATATGAAAATACCGAACGGAACGGTAGCAAGGGTAGAATTCTACGGACTGGGAGGTTCAAAATCCGTTGAGCTTATGCCTCCAAATGGCTCTTGTGATGTTGGAATCTTAACCGGAGACACTATAAGAATCAACGATGTTGCTTATGAAGCAATAAGTGTAGTAAAAATTATAGAAGGACTTGAAAGGTTTGTAAACGGTTTAAATCGTCCCGCAATGGAAAATATTCTGGAAACGGTAAAAAATGCGAAAGATTCTAAGATTAAAAATGCGGGAGTAGAGCTAAACAAAATGGAAAAAAATTTTTCGGCTAAAATTGTCGATATAAAAGCAAAACAAAAGGATATGGGGGATAAAATTAATAAAATTAATGAGAACGTTGAACAAATTAATAAATTTATAAAAAAATAACACCATCTATATGGTTTATGATAAGATTTTTTTAAAAGGATAAAAAATGCCAAAAGAAGTCAAAGAAAAAATAGTTGAAGTTGTAATAGATGTTGAAACAACAGGGCTGGATTACACCCGTGAAAAAATTATCGAATTTGCAGGAGTAAAACTTGTAAACGGAAAAATTAAAGAAAAATTCGAAACTTTAATTAACGCAAAACAACACATAAGAAAATCTTCACAGGCAATTCACGGTATAAGTGAAGAAGATTTAGCAGATGCCCCGGGTGAAGAAGAAATTTATCCTAAAATATTTGAATTTATAGGAAATGCAACACTAGTTGCTCATAATGCAATCTTTGATTTCTCTTTTCTGAATCGTGCCTCAAAAAGACTCTACAATAAACCTCTTGAAAATAACTATGTAGACACTCAAATGATGTTTAAAGAGGTATATCCACAGTATGAATCTTGCGGACTGGATTGTCTTGTAAAAGTATTTAAAGGCACAAATAAAAACCGCCATAGAGCAATGGGAGACGCTCTCGCACTTGCTAAGTGTTATCCTAAATTAAAGGCTTTGTACAATCAAAAATACAACTGGCAATTGTCTCAAATAGACCATGTGGAATACCTTTTTGAAAGGTATTTAAGGTTGCAGTCTGCAATAAACACTATGCAGTCAGAAATTCAAGATTTACGTTCTATTTTTAAAATCTATTTTGAATGCGGAGGGGCTGACATTCAATCAAATACCGGCGAAATTTTAACGTATAATCATAAAAAAACTTTTTCATACGATTTTTCTCAAATTAAAGATGTTTTAGAAGAAATGGGTGCTCTTGAAAAAGCAGTAAAATTAAACAATGCTTTTATAGATAGATTAGTAGCAGGCAACGGGGTTTCGGAAGAAGCAAAAGAAAAAATCAAATCAGCAAGAGTTGAAATAAGCGAAAACAAGTCTTTTAGTGTTATAAAACCGGATAAAAACAAACGTGCTTAACTAAATCTTTCAAAAATAGTTTCAATATTTGAAAGATATTTTTCTTCATTAAAACAAAAGTTTATTTCATCATTTGAAAGGTGTTTTTTCATGTTGTTTTTAAAATTGCCATTATTATTAAAAGCATCAAGTGCTTCTTTTTGCACAATTTTATAAGCTTCTTCTCTTGTTAAATTATGCTCTAAAAGTTTTAACAAACAGCTCTGTGAATATATTATTCCACCATATTTATTCAAATTGTTAATCATTGATTCTTTTTTAATGACAAGGTTTTCCATAACTCCTAAAAACCTGTTTAACATATAGTCAATCAGTATTGTGGAGTCCGGAAATATTATTCTTTCAACCGAAGAATGAGAAATATCTCTTTCATGCCAAAGAGCAATATCTTCCGTTGCACTTATTGTGTTGCCTCTTAAAATCCTTGCTAAACCTGATAAATTCTCGCTTGCAATAGGATTTTTCTTATGCGGCATAGCAGAAGAGCCTTTTTGACCGCTCGAAAAACCTTCTTCAACTTCAGCCACTTCAAAACGCTGTAGGTGACGAATTTCTATTGAGAAACCTTCAATTACTGCGCCTATTAAAGCAATAGCTTGAATATATGCACAGTGTCTGTCTCGAGCGATAACTTGAGTTGATATTTTAGCCGGTTTTAAACCCAGAATTTCACAGGTTTTAATTTCGATTTTCGGGTCAATATTAGAATAAGTTCCGCAAGGTCCTGAAATTTGTCCGACCAAAACATCATTCAGAGCATAGTTAAATCTATCTTTTGATCTTTTTAGCATATCAAGTAAATTTAAAAGCTTAAACCCGAATGTAATAACTTCAGCGCCCATTCCGTGGCTTCTTCCAAGGCAAACGGTTTTTTTATGCTTAAAGGCCAAATCTTTTACTTTTTCAATTAATTTATCTAAATCATTGTTTATAATTGCGGAAGCATCTTTTATCTGAAGCGCAAATGCCGTATCTATAACATCTGAACTGGTTAACCCTTTGTGGATATAAGGGGAATATTCTCTTGGAACATTTTCATTAACATTTTCTAAAAACGCAATAACATCATGCCTTGTTATTTTTTCAATCTCATCTATCCTTTTAACATCAAATTTTGCCGTTTTTTTGATATTTTCATAAATTTCAGAGTTAAAATTTCCAAGTTCGACTTGAGCTTTAACAACAGCAAGTTCAACATCAAGATAATATTGAAATTTTTGATTAAGTTCCCAAATTTTGGATATTTCTTTTCTTGAATATCTTTCAATCATAAAAAAATTATATCATTAAGATTTTAAAGTTGCGATAATTTTTTCGGTTTTTTCCTTGTTTCTCTCAATTAATTCAAGCTTTTGACTGCGGCTTAGGGTTTTTTTGATTCTATATTCCTCACTTAAAGCTTTTGGTTTATCATCAAACACATCTACATAAACAAGTTTTTTAGGCTTATGGGCTTTTGTATATTTTGCACCTTTTCCTTTCTTGTGGGTCTCAAAACGCAAAAATACATCGTTTGTCGTTCCGCAATAAAGAGTATCATCCAATGTTTCTATTATGTATAGATAATATTTCATCAATTGCTTCCAAAATTTCTTCTTCTTTTTCCATTAAAACTAACCTTGAACGATATTTTGAAGCGTTTCTTAAAGAAGAGATATAATAGCTGTAAAATTTTCTCATAAATTTTACACCGTTTGCTTCTCCCATATGTTCAACTTCAAGCCTTAAATGCTCTTTTAACATATTTATTTTAAGATTAAAATCAGGCTCGGGGATTATAATTTTATCCTGAATATATTTTTCAATTCTATAGGGCAAGGTAAAATCGCCCATTATGCCTCTTCCTATTGAAACACCTTTAGCGCCTGTTAAATCCAGGCAATTTTTAGCATCATTAATTGTTTTGATATCTCCGTTTGCAAAAACCGGAATATTAAGTTCATCAACCAAAAGCTTAATTTTTTTCCAATCAGCCTTTCCTTCATACATTTGAGAGCGAGTTCTGGCATGAAGCGTTACAAATGAAACTCCTGCTTTTTCAAGCGTTTTTCCAAACTCAATAAAATTTTCTTCATCTTTTGTCCAGCCAAGACGAAATTTTGCGCTAACAGGCAGATTTGTTGCCTGTTTTATAGATTGAATTATGTCAAAAGCAAGTTCAGGCGTTTTCATCATAGCAGAACCATCCCCTGAAACTATAACTTTTTTAACCGGACACCCGCAGTTTATATCTATCATAGACGCAAATGGTTCAAGAATTTGGGCTGCTTTAGTCATTTTATCAACTTTGTGTCCGACAAGCTGAAAAGCAAGCGGATATTCAAAATCGTTAAATTCAATAATTCTTGGATTCGGGTTATTGCATAGCATTTCAGAAGATATCATTTCAGTTGTCATAAGACAATTTGAATTATATTTTCTGATTAAACTTCTAAATACAACATCTGATATTCCGGCCAGAGGTGCTTGTATTACTTTTATATCTTCAATGTTTATATTCTTATTTTTTGCTTCCATTTACTTCATCCAGATACTTTTTAAGCTCAGATAGTCTATTTTCGCTGAATGTTGTCATTTCATCTTTTTCATTTAAGGAAGCCTTGATGGAAAGAAACTTTTCATAATTTAAAACCGCCTCATTATAATTCTCGCTTTCATCTAAATCAACTGCCAAAGAGTAATATGCGCTTGCAAAAGACGGATTTTTAGAAATTAAAAGTTTATATTGCTTTATTGCATCTTTTGGTTTTTTAAGTTCATCAAATATTAAACCCTTGTAGTAAATTGCATACTCATCATCCGATTTTGAGGCGATAACTTTATTTACAAGATTAAGAGCATTTTGATAGTCACCTTGCTCATATTTTTGAATAGCATCTTGCAATAAATTAGAGTATTCCCCTTGTTCAATATTATCTAAAAGGTCTTTAGCTTCTTTGTTTGTTTTATCGTAAGCTAAAACTTTATTTGCGGTTAATTTCGCATTTAAAAAGTCATTCATAGCGTAATATGCCCAAGCACTATTTATTAAAGCATCGATATTTGAAGGATCTTTCGATAACACTTCAAGATAGTATTTGTTTGCATTTTGATAATCTTTTAGTTGGCTGTAGCAGCTTGCAATGGCTAAATTGACTTCGGGAGTTTTTTGTTGAATCTCCATATACAAACTAAGAGCCTTTGAATACTGTTTTAATTCATACTGTTTGGTGGCTTGTTCGAATTTGGAAGCAGAAGCATAATTTTTGGCATCCGCTAAATACTGGTTTATTTTAGGATTTCCCGGCAAAACCAATAGCCCCCTTTGGCAAATTTCGCTTGCTTTATTAAAATTCTTTTGTTCTAAATAAATTTGGGCAAGATTTAAATATACTTCTTCTTTAGCCGGGTTTAAATTCAAGGCTTTCTGGTAGTATTGAATTGCGCTGCTATAATTTTTATTCTTGTGAAGTTCAAATGCGTAGTTAAATTGCGCTTCATAGCTTTTTGGATTATTGTTTGCTTTTTGAGCAAGATAGTTTTGGAGTTTTTGACCGGAAAAATGATTTAGGATAATATCTTCGCTTTGTATTTTAGCATCTTTATTATTAGGTTCAAGCGCTAAAATCTTTTCGTATTGTTTAAGAGCTTCGTCATATCTCATTAATTCTTTTAGGGCCGATGCTTTATAATTTAAAACTTCAATATTATTTGGTTTTTTAGCTAACAATTTATCGTAAGTATTTATAGCGCTTTGGTAGTTTTTTTGTTGGACATACAAAGAAGCAAGATTGTATAAGGCAGTATCATCAGAACTATCCATCTGGGAAGCTTTTAAATACTGGCTTTTTGCAGCATCGAAATTGCCTTGTTTTTGATAAATTGCTCCAAGATTAATATAACCTTGAGCATCAGAAGGATTATTTACAATATTTTGAGTCCATTTATTTTCTAAAATCTCTAATAATTCCGGGCTCTTATCTCCATATTGGAGTGCAAGGTTGTATTGTTCCATGCTTGCTTCAAAATTATTAGCTTCATCAAGCATAACTCCATAAAGAAAATGTAATTTAGGGTTTTTAGGATTAATGTCTATAGCACTTTTCATATAGTCCATAGCGGATGCTACGTTGTTTAAGTGTTTATAGATGCTTCCAAGATTTTCATAAGCAATTTCTTTATACTGGGTATTTTTTAGGGCCTGAAAATCATACCCTGCCGCAGCAAGTTCACCCTTTGCTTTTAATATTTTAGCATTTTGAAGTCTTGAAGCAGGGTCTTGTTTAATTTGAAGCCTTCTTTCAATAGAATTTATCTCGCCTTGAGCGTTATTGGCAAGCTGAGTCAAAGGCGCACTTTGTGAATCATTTTGCCAGTATTTTGAATAAAAATATGCGCTTTTATAATCATCCAACGCTTTTTTTAATTCTTTTGTTGTTTGCCTGTAATATTCTGCCCTTGCAATATACGCATTGGCTAAAGCTTCACGTGTTGTAGCGTCATATGGAGAAAACCTTAAGACTTTTTTAAATTCACTTATGCTTGAAGAATACTGTCCGTTTTTAAGATACTGCATCCCATTTGAATAATAAGCGCTGTATCTTTGCACATCTTGCTGAGAAACATCTGCCAAGGCTAAAGAAGTTGTTAATAAAAACAAACTTGTTGCAACAATAATTTTTTTGTTCATAATTATCTCTAAAAGCGCTACTACACTTTTGTATTATACAACAATAAGTAAGTTAATTAATAGTCATTTTGACTTAATTTTCATATTGTTTTAATATTAATATTTATATATGAATAAAACAATTACAATAAGACAGGAAACAAAAAAAGATAGAATAAGTGTTTATAATTTAATAAAAGAGACTTTTAAAAACATAGAATACTCTAATAAAGACGAACACAACCTTGTTGAAAGACTCAGAAAAAGCAAATCATTTATCCCTGAACTTTCTTTGGTTGCCGAATTTAATAAAAAAATAGTCGGATTATACTGTTTACCAAGGTTAAAGTAGGCAAAACCACGCAATTAGCATTAGCTCCTTTGGCTGTTTTAGCGCAATTTCAAAAACAAGGCATCGGAACTTCATTAATTAAAACGGGACATAAAATAGCAAAAAAGATGGGGTTTGAATACTCTATTCTTTTGGGAAATCCTGAATACTATTCCCGTTTCGGTTACAAACCTGCAAGTGAATTTAACATTTTATGTCCTTTTGATACTTTAAAAGAATATTTTATGGCTATAAACCTTACAAACGGCAAAAATTCTATTCTTAATGCTAAGGTTGAATACCCGAAAGAATTTTTAAGGGCAACCGGCAAACCTTAATATAATTTCCGATAATTTATAACTCACGGCACTTTCAAAAAACAATCCGATGTTAATACCTTATCTTTCCTATCAGCACAAATTTTAAAAAGTCTTTAAGACAAAAGACAAACTAAAACCGTCTATATAAAATATGATTTAAAACTTAACAAATTCGCAAAAAAACACAAAGTTTACTTTATGCTTTTACAATATGCAGCTTCTTTTTTCTAAAAAACATAAAAACGGAATTAATTTTATCTATATCCACTCTTTTGTCTTCTTTAAAATACTATGTCAGTATAAAAGAATATAATAACAAAAAAACCGCTCGGAGGCGGCATTTGTTATAACCTGTTTTTCGGATTTAAAAACTCCGGTATATCTAATGAATTAGATGAAGGAGAAGGAGCTGATTGTTCTCTTGGCCTGTCATCCGAATTAGAAGGCATTGTAAATGGGAATGCAGAAGAATTACCACCTATTGCCGAAGGAGAAAAACCGCCGAACAATCCTGCTGCGGACAATTTGTTATCAGCTGCAGCCGGAGCAGATACTTCACCATTTTTGAGTTCAAAACCTGTTGCAATAATTGTAATTTGAATTTCACCTTGGATTCTATCATCTACAACAGCACCAAATATAACATCTGCATCGTCTGCAACAGCATCATGGATAACATTTGCTGCTTCATTAACTTCAAATAATGTCATATCAGGGCCGCCTGTTACGTTCATAATAATACCTGTAGCACCGTTGATTGATGTTTCAAGTAATTTAGAATCAATTGCAAGTTTAGCAGCTTCCATTGCCCTGCCTTCACCTGATGATTTACCAATACCCATAAGAGCAGAACCGGAAGACTGCATGATTGTTTTAACATCCGCAAAATCAACGTTAATCAAACCACCCACAAGGATGATGTCTGATATACCTTGAACACCGCATAATAAAACTTCATCTACAACTGAAAAAGCATCTTTAAATGTTGTCCTTCTTTCAACAACTTCCATTAATTTATCATTAGGGATAACAATTAAAGCGTCAACATTTTCTTTTAACTTTTCAAGACCTTGAAGCGCTTGTGCAAGTCTTTTTTTACCTTCAAATTTAAAAGGTTTTGTAACAACACCAATGGTCAAAGCTCCCATTTCTTTTGCAATTTTAGCAACTACCGGAGCAGCGCCTGTTCCTGTTCCGCCGCCCATGCCTGCTGTAACAAAAACCATATCTGCGCTATCAAGTGCAACTGTAATATCTTCTCTTGATTCTTCCGCTGCTTTTTCACCAACAGAAGGATTCCCGCCTGCGCCAAGGCCGTTTGTTAATTTTGTACCTAACTGAACTTTTCTTGGAGCGCTGGACATCTCCAGAACCTGAGCATCCGTATTCATTGCCCAAAATTCAACACCGCTCAAACCCGATGCAATCATACGGTTAACAGCATTTCCGCCGCCACCGCCTACGCCAACTACTTTAATATTTGCATTAGATGAGTATCTCGGATACTCAGAAGGTTGTCTGTCATAGTTATCTAGTTTGAACTTATCCACTTATTAGCCCTCATAACTTTTTGTCTTTTCTTAACTATATTTTAAAAGTTCTTTAATGTAAAGAACTTATATTACAAGTATGCGCTAAATTTAACATAAATTCAAATTTAAAATAAAAGAACTTAAAACAAACAGTATATAAAATTTATTTTTACCCTTTTCAAAAAGCAAAAATTACTATATAATTTTATTTAAGTAAACTTTTGTAAACATATTTTTGTTTGATTAACATTTTATTTTTTCACCTTACTTTAAATAATCAACAAAAACAAAAAGCTATTCGAGGTCAAAATGAATTTCAAAAACTTCAAAATTGTAAGAAAATTAAAAAACCTAAGCCCAAAATTAAAATGGGCAATGTTTGCTAATTTTCAAGATTGTAAAATTGCATCAAGGTATATCGATTATCTTATACCCGAAGAAAAAGATATAAATAAAGACAACGAAAAGCTTGAAAAAATGGTAAGGGATACTTTAATAAAAGAATTCTCTCATAAAATTAAAGATTTTAAAACTTTTGATTTGCTTGTAGATGCAACGGTGCACAATATTAAGCAAAAACAGTTAAAAGCAATGGGTGATTGGGAAGAAATCGAACTTTAATAATCTTTGCTCCTTAAATTTTTTATAATTATAAAATCTTTATTTGCAACAAAAAAATTTACGTATTAAAATTACTAAATAATATTTAATGGAGCTAAATTTATGTGCGGAATAATAGGCTATATCGGGGATAAAAAGGCAAGTGATATTTTAATATCCGGTTTGTCGCATTTAGAATACAGAGGATATGATTCTGCAGGCATTGCTTTAATGCATGGAAAAGATATTGATATTTATAAAGCCGAAGGCAAACTCGTCAATTTAATTGAAGTTCTAAAAACAAAACAGGATGTATGTGAAAAATCTAAAATCGGAATAGGTCATATCCGCTGGGCAACCCACGGACTTCCGACAACAATTAACGCTCATCCCCACACTTGTAATTGCAAAAACTTAACCCTTGTTCACAACGGAATTATCGAAAATTATCAAGAATTAAAAGAAGAATTACTAGCCAAAGGCTGTATTTTTAAATCCCAAACCGATACAGAAGTTGCCGCTCACTTAATTGCAAATGAGTACGGGAAAACAAATAATCTCTTAAAAGCAATGCAAAACGCCGTTAAAAAAATCAAGGGCGCTTTTGCTTTTTGCGCTATACATAAAAAAGAACCCGATAGGATTGTTGTCGCAAAAAGAAATGCTCCTTTGGTTATCGGGGTTGGGCAAAATGAAAACTTTATAGCCTCTGATATTCCGGCCATTATTGAATATACAAAAAAAGCAATATATCTTTCCGATCATCAGGTTGGCGTTGTTAAAAAAGACAGCATTGAAATTTACGATGAAAATGATTCTTTAATTTCTAATAAAATCGAGCTTCTTCCTTTTGAAGCTATTGCAATTTCTAAAATGGGCTATAAACACTTTATGTTAAAAGAAATTCACGAGCAAGGAGATGTTATAAGAAATATCTTATCAGGAAAGCTTATAAGTCCTAAAGATTCCATAGTGTTGGAAGATTTCAAACTTACAAAGGAACAAATCAATAAAATAAAAAGAGTTCAGATAATTGCCTGCGGAACAAGTCTGCATGCCGGTTTAGTCGGAAAATATATTATTGAAAAATTTGCAAAAATTCCAACCGATGTTGAACCTTCAAGCGAATATATCTACAGAGATACAATTGCAGATGAAAATACTCTTGTGATAGGCATTTCTCAATCTGGAGAAACAGCGGATACAATCAGCGCAATAAAACAAGTCAAAGAAAACAACTCGCATATTGCAATAATCACAAACAGAACAGATTCAACCATGGCAAGACTGGCCGATAGCCTCCTTGCAATAAACGCAGGAATAGAAGTTTCTGTTGCGGCAACAAAATCATATATAGCCCAACTTATAAGTCTTTATCTGCTTGCAATCTTTTTAGGGGAAGCTAAAGAAATTTCTTGTTATAAAGATGAAATAATTAATTTAAAACAAGAACTTATAAAACTTCCGAATAAGATTGAAGAACTTTTGGAACACACGGAAAACATTAAGACAATAGCTAAAAAATATTCTTCCTTTAAAGATTTTATTTTTATTGCAAGAGGAATAAACTATCCTTCAGCCCTTGAAGGGGCGCTAAAACTAAAAGAAATCAGCTACATTAATGCAACGGGATATGGCGCAGGTGAATTAAAACATGGCCCTATTGCGATGCTTGACAGCGACATGCCTGTTTTAGCAATTTTAAACACAGGAATAGTATACGATAAAGTATTATCCAATTGCGAAGAAGCAAAAGCAAGGCAGGCAAGATTAATTGGAGTTGCTGATTATATTGCTCCAAAAGACAAAGATTTATTTGATGATTTAATTATGATTCCAAAAGTATCGGATACATTAAGCCCTGCTGTTAATATTGTTGTATTGCAGTTATTGGCATACTATATCGCCGAATACTTAGGAAAAGATGTAGACCAGCCAAGAAATCTTGCAAAATCAGTAACTGTTGAATAGTTAAATATCTTGAGCATTGTCAATAACTTCAGAGCTTTCGGGTTTTAGGGTTTGTCCTATGGCTTTTTCAAGATTCGCTCTTGCGCTGTTATAATCATAAATTGTCTGATAATAGTTTAATTTTGCCTGAGAAAGAGCTACCTGAGCATCTTTTAACTCGATGGCATCGCCATAGCCCACACGATATCTGCCTGAAGTTAAATCAAAATTTTCCTGTGCTTTTTCCATTGCCGTTTTTGAAACAGGAATTCTTGCCTTAGCATCTTTTAGCCTTGTATAAACAGACTGAATTTCATAATAAATATCGTTTATTTGAGCCTTAGCATCGTACTGCACCTGACTATATGCAGATTTAGCCTCTTTAATCTGATTTCTGATTAAAACAGGATTAATTGTAGGAAAAGTCAAAAATCCGCCATAATTGTACCAATCTCTGTCTGTCCAACTGTCCACTCCGCCTTTTGCAAAATTTGCCTGAAATTCTAAAGAAGGCATGAATGTTTTCCAAGAAAGTTTAACTCCTTGGTTAGCTTGATCCACGCTAAGCATTGCGCCTTTAATATCCGGTCTTGATTCATTTGCAATTTCGACAGCTTCCCTCATTGTTATTGAAACCGGTTCATATTTTAAAGAAGTATCAATCATATAAGGATCAACAAAAGGCAAACCTATTGCATTGTTCAATTGCGAATAAGCTATATCAACATTATTTTGAGCTGAAATCAATTGAGCTCTCGCATCTTCCATGTTTGTTTGCGCAAACAAAACATCAACTTTTGTTTTAGTCCCGACTTCCCAAAAAGCAAGAGCCTGATGATAAGTTTGCGTAAAGTTTTCTAAAGTTTCAAGTGCAACTTTTTTCTTATCAAAAGCAAATAAAAGATTATAATAAGCATCTTTTACGGCACAAACCACTTCATTTACAGTTTTATCTATTTCGGTTTTCGATTTTTCAAAAGCTATTTTATCAATTGTATATTGGTTTTGTGTATAGCCAAAGTCCCATACTAATTGCCTGATTCCTATTTGGCCAAGTGTATATTTATTAAAAGCACTGGCTCTCATATTTCTTATCATACTTAAATCAGGCATTGTATGATTAATTGAAGTTGACCAATCTAAACTGGGTGTATAGCCGGATAGTGTTTCCCATTTTTGATATTTGGCAATTTCTGATTTAGCATAAGCAGATTTAATTTTAGGATTATTAATAAGCGCAAGCTCAAGACAATCAGCCAAATTAAGCTCGACTGATTTTGAAATTCCGCCTTGAAGTTTAACTGTTTTGTCGCTCTTTTCACCGACATTCATATAAACATCTGTCGGAATAGAGTATTCTTTTTTGACCTTATCTGTAATTTTGTACTGTTTTTTTGCTTTTTCTGGTTTTACTTTAATTTTTTTAGTTTTTTCACGTTTAAAAATGCTTTTTCCTTTATCAAGGTCTTTGTTTGTGTTGTTGTCATCTTGAGCGTATGCAAACAAATTAGTTAACAAAAGACAAAGAATTATAAATGAAATTTTAGTTTTTTTCATTTTCCTCCCCTTTATCCTCTTTAACTCTATTATGACATCTTTTTTTTGCATCTTCTCTCATTTTTTGAATCAATACATAAAAAGCCGGAACTAGTATTGTACCTATGATTGCAGCAGCTGTCATACCGCCGAATACTGTTACGCCTAAAGATTTTCTTGAATTACTTCCCGGACCTACGGCAAAAACCAGCGGTAAAATTCCGAAAATAAAAGCCAAAACCGTCATCATAACAGCTCTAAATCTTATATTTGCAGCCTTCATTGCAGCTTCTACAATGCTTAAACCGTTATTTTCATGTTCTGTTTTAGCAAATTCTATGATTAAAATCGCTTGTTTTGCAGCCAAACCTATAAGCATTATAAGACCGATTTGAGCATACAAATCCAACGATTGACCCCACAAATATTGGAATAAAATTGCGCCAAGCATTGCAATCGGGGCAATCAACATAACACCTACCGGAAGCATCCAGCTTTCATACAAAGCAACTAAAAACAGATATACAAATGTTAATGACATTACAAGAACAATTGTTGTTTGTCCTGAAGATTCAATTTCCTGCAAAGACGTCCCCGACCATGCAAAGCCCATATCTGAAGGAAGGATTTTTTTAGACAATTTTTCCATTTCTTTAATTGCATCCCCCGATGATTGTCCTTTAGCAGGATTTCCTTGAATTTGCACAGATTTATACATGTTAAATCTTGTAATATTATAAGGACCTACAGTTGGTTCTATTTTAACAATTGACGACAGCGGAGCGCTTGCACCCGAAGCTGTTTTTACATAAACCTTATCGATAGAATTAATGGTCGAACGGTACTGTTCAGCTGCTGACATCATTACCCTGAATACACGACCATACAGATTAAAATCATTGACATAATATGTTCCGAATTGGCTTGAAAGAGCTGTATATACATCATTTATATCAATTCCTTGTGCCAATATTTTTTCGTAGTCTATATTAACAAGCAGCTGAGGGGTTTCAGAGTTATATTGCGTAAATACACTTGTTAATTTTGAACTTTTATTCGCTTCAAGGATAAGTTTTTTTGCTTCATTATGTAATTGTTGAGGAGTTCTTTCCCCTTTATCCAAAAGCTGATATTCAAATCCGCCAAACATGGAAAGACCTGTAATTGCCGGAGGAACAAAAGAAAACATTGTAACATTCGGATATTTTGAAGCAAGAGCATTTGCCCGTGCAATAATTTCATCGGCTGATTGGTGCGAATTAGCTTTTTGTTCTTTTGACATAAGCAAATACTTTATCGGGTTGGGTTTAAGTCTTTCTTCCCAATCTTTAAGATGCGTAATTAAAATTGCAGTATTTTGGCCCTGAAAGCCATTTAATGACAGCACTGAATGAACTCCCGGGATATTCAACAATTCATTTGTCAAATTGGAAGTCATCTCGCCCGTTTTAGCCAAAGAAGCACCGTCTTTTAATTGAACATTTGTAAATATCGAACCTGAATCTTCAGTAGGCAAAAAGCCTGTAGGAATAAGTTTAAACATAGCAATTAGTACGACAACAAGAACAATATAGGTTATAATTGTTCTTTTCGGAGCTTCAATAAAATATCTTGAGCCTTCAAGATAGTTATTTTTTGTTCTGTCAAATGCTCTGTCAAACTTTTTCAAAGAAACATCCCATCCGTAAGCCAGAAATTCTCCCCATGCTTTTATTTTTTCAAAACCTTTAAGCTCATTTTTATCCTTCCAATAATCTTGGTATAATTCTCTATACTTTTCATAAAAACTTCTTTTTGGCATATCTTCTTTGCTTCTTAAAAAGATTGCGCATAATGCGGGAGCTAAAGTAAGAGCCATTACTGTCGAAATACCGACAGAAACTGCAATTGTTACAGCGAATTGTTGATACATTTTACCCGTGATTCCCGGAATAAATGCTACCGGAACAAATACCGCCATAAGAACCAAAGAAGTCGCAATAACAGCGCTTGAAACCTCATCCATTGATATAATCGCCGCTTCTTTGGGTTTAAGCCCAAGTTCTATATGCCTTTGGACATTCTCAACAACAACGATAGCATCATCGACGACTGTTCCTACCGCCAATACAAGGCCAAAAAGAGTCAAGGTGTTAATTGAAAAACCTAAAGCGGCAAAAGCGGCAAAAGTTCCTATCAATGATACCGGTATTGCGCAAAAAGGCACAATACTTGCTCTCCAGTCTCCTAAAAATAAATATACCGTCGCAACAACTATGAACACAGCAAGAATTATTGCTTCTATAACCTCGGAAAGAGAATCTTTAACGGAATCAGTTGCATTATAAAAAACTGAATATGCAATTCCTTTAGGAAAAGATTTTGATAATTCTTCCATTTTTTTATTACACTTATTTGCAACATCTATTGAATTTGCATAAGATAGCTGATTTACGGACATAACCGCAACGGATTTGTTATCAATTTTACCGTCTGTAACATAATTTTCGCCCGCAAGTTCAATTGTAGCTACATCGGCCAGTCTTATTGTTTGACCGCCTATGTCCGAGCGTATAATAATATTTTCAAATTCTTCTTTTGTCTTCAGCCTGCCCGGAGTTCTTAAAGTCAAAGCCATATCTGTTTTTTTGACCAACGGTTCATTACCTAAAGACCCGGCAGAAACCTGCGCATTTTGTGCTGTTATTGCAGCTGCGACTTCATTAGGAGAAACATTAAGAGCAGCAAGCTTTTCACTATCCAACCATACCCTCATTGAATAGTCTTTTCCGCCAAATACCTGAACTTCCGCAACTCCATAAATACGTGCAAGTTCATCTTTTAGATATATGGCAGCATAGTTTGATAAAGTAACTAAATCAACCGAATCATCAGGAGAGTATATGCCATAATAAAGCAGACCGCCGCCTCCTGTGTTTTGTTTTACCGTAAGACCGTATCTTGAAACATCCGACGGAAGACGGGAAGTTACAAGTGAAACTTTATTTTGCACGTTAACAACGTTCATATCAGGGTCAGAACCAACTTCAAAATATATCGTAAGTCTATACTGACCGTCCTTTGAATCGGAATCCATATAAAGCATGCGCTCAACACCGTTTACGGCAGATTCAATAGGAGCGGCAACGGTTGATTCAATAACATCCGAACTCGCACCCATATAAGTTGCGCTAACCATAACCTGGGGAGGAGTGATTGTAGGATATTCTTCCAATGGCAATGCTTTCATTGCAATAAAACCTACAAGCATTATCACAATCGAAATTACAAAAGCAAATCTCGGACGTTCTATAAAAAACTTTGATGAAAACATTTATCTCCCCGTAAATTATTAATTTCTAATCTGTTTTTATATTTTTATCATTTCCTGCAATTTTTACAGGCATTTTTGGCATAAGTTTTGTGATATTAGTTGCAATAAACTTATCGCCTTTATTTAAGCCTTCCTTTATAATCCAATAGTTTTCATATTGGCCGTTATCTTTGAAATATCTTACTTCTGCAGTATTATCCTTAGATACAACATAAACATACTTTCCTTTTGTATCCTGCAAAACAATATCCTGCGGAACAACCAGAACATTGTTTTTCTTGTTCGAATATACTTTGACTTTAACAAAATCTCCTGGAATTAAAATATTGTCGGCATTGTTGAAAGTTGCCCGGAAATCAATCGTGCCGGTAGAAATTGATATTTGATTATCCCAAAAATCCTGAACACCTTTTATAGGGTAAACCTTTCCGCTGGGCAAAATTACATCTACCTTAACGGATTCCGTTCCTTTTTTCGGAATAAAATTTTGATTTCTTAATTCGTCAAATTGTTTTGAATCAATGCTATATTTTACATAAATAGGATTTGTTTTAACTACGGTTAATAAAGTTCCTGATGAAACCGTTACATAGTTTCCTTCCTGAATTTGCAAAGAGCCTACTTTACCATCTACAGGAGATTTTAGCGAAGTATATCCATAATTTCTTTGAGCTTCCGCTAATTGCGCAGAAGCTGATTTAACCGCAGCCTGAGCTGCCAATTTATCAGCGTAGAGTCCGTCATAAGTAGATTTAGAAATAAAATCTTTTTTAACAAGCTCAGCCCCTCTGTCATAGTCTCTGCTTGCTTTATAAAGAGTTGCTTTAGCATTTTGCAAGTCTGCTTTTGCCTTATTTAAAGCATTTAAATATTGTGTCGGCTCAATTGTAAGCAACAGCTGGCCTTTTTTAACAAAATCTCCTTCTTTAAAGTACTTCTTTTGTAAATACCCGTCAATTCTTGCCACAATATCAACTTTATTCATAGATTGAACTCTGCCTTGGAGCTCAATTGATTTATACATTTCTATTTCTTTTACTTCATTCAACTCGACGGTAGGTATTGAACTGAGAGCAAGTGCTTTGGCTCTTTGATATTCACCAAATTTCGTATACCCGAAACGAAGTCCGATTAATATAAGAATTATAATAGATGGTATTAAAATATTTTTTTTCATTTCTAAGTCCGTTTTCCCCATTCACACGGTTAATTTTACCATAATAGTTTTTTTAAAAAACACAAAAATCATGCAAACAACGTAGTAAATTTTTAAATTTTCATATTATTTGCGTAGATTCAACCAAACTATCTTTGAGTATAAGGAGTCTTTAGTACTATCGGGCAATTTAAAAAAATTAAAAATTGAGATAATAAAGTTAACTTCTTTTTTTAGAAAGGAGGTCTGTTATGATTAAATATTTTAGTATACTGTTAAAAAAAATGCATCGTTATGATAAAAAAGCCTCAAATCCTTTTTTGTCTAATTATGAATACAATCCTTTTAAATCGATTTATGAACAAACTTATGTATGGACTGAAAATTCATCGAAAAATAACCAAAATGAAAATGATTTAACCTTTTGACTTACATCCAATCATTAACTTGGACCTTCTGATTAGCATGGGTACAAATAGAACATTTTTCACAATCTAAATAATTGATTTTGGAATAGTTGCCTAAAGATGAACCTAAACGAGCTCTGTAGTCGCCGACAAGCATTGGACAAGAGTATATTCCCGTCTGGGAAATTACTCTTGAATTGTGGCAATCGAGTTTTTGAATATTAATGTTTTTAACAAATTCAACCTGGGCGGTTTCATCTTTTTTTGAAAAATAAGGAATAATTTTTAAATTAATATCCTCCAGATTAAATCCTTTTTTATAAAAATATGCCTGAAACTCGCTGAAAATTTCTTCTCTTGTTCTGTTTTTATAATTAATTACACTTATTATAGGGTTAAATTCATACTTTAAAAGGCTCATGATAGCACCCAAGGCTTTTCTAAAGCTTCCTCTGCCTCTTAAAATATCGTTTTCTATTTCATCAATTGAATCAAGACTGATTCTATAAATTGTTTCAAATTGGCTTTCATCATCAATTTTTCTTAAAAATCGGGCTTTTTTATCATTTATCATAACGCCGTTTGACATTACTGTTGTATTAGATACTTTAAGACACATTCTTAAAATCTGATTAAAATCAGGATGCATTAAAGGCTCTCCGCCTGTAAGGTATATGGAATTCAATCTTTTTCCTTTGATATAAATTAAAGCCTGTTTAATTTTGTCCAAAGAAATGAAATCTTCTTCGTTTTTGTACGGATTTCTTTCAATATAACAATGTTTACACTTTAAATTACAGGTCTTTGTGCACAATTGAAAAAATAAATTCTCTAATTCCGCTAACTCCACTTTGGGAGGAGTCATAAACATAATTTTTTGATTTTGCATTTATATAATCTCCTTGTTTTCAAATTATTTTATGAATTATAAATTTAAATTGAAATTAGTCAGATGGGTATAATTAAAAATTTTGTGGAATTACATAGATAGCTATACCTAAAATCAAACAAACAACTTTGAAATTTTAAAAAAATTTGTTATACTAAAACTCAAAAGAAAGGCGGAGTAATGAGTGAAAAAGCAAATTACGGCAAACGTTGGTATGATAAAGATCCGATTTTAAAAGAAGCACTTGAACTTTTAAGATTATCAACGGATGACCAAAAAGAACAAGCAAAAGACTTTATGCTTAAATTGCAAGAAGACGTGGCACAAGACGTCATAGAGAGAATTTATGACATTGTAACCAAATATCAAGGTAAAGGAAACCGTTGGTATGATAATGATCCTGTTATGATTAGGGCGGTTGAAATGCTACGTCAGGCCGATCCCAAAACTCAGAGAGTTGCAGCTTTAAAACTTTTACTTGCGCTTGAAAAAAACAGTTTTGACTAAAGCAAGGATTTATATAGTATAATAAAAAAATTAGCCCGACTTGCTAAGTGTTTTATTATACTGTTTATTGTAGGAAAAAATGATTAAAGACGTACAAAACCAAAAAGATTCAAGGAATATTTCAATTCAAAAAGTCGGTGTAAAAGATGTTGAAATTCCCTTAAGGATTGAAAGAAAGTTAAACGACAACAAAAGCGAACTTGAAGTTGTATACGCTAAAGCAAAAATGTCCGTGAGTTTGCCTTCGGATTATAAAGGCACTCATATGTCAAGGTTTATAGAAGTTTTACACGAATATCAAAAAGAAAGCCTGAATTGTATTGATATTGAAAAAATTCTTTTTGATATGAAAAAAAGGCTTGATGCTAAAAATGCGTATTTAAAACTAAGTTTTAAATATTTTATTAAAAAACAAGCGCCAAAAAGTGCACTTGAATCTTTAATGTGTTATGACTGTGCTTTTGAAGGAGAAATTGATGACAATTGCAATTACAAGTTTTATCTTATTGTATATGTTCCTATTACAACTTTATGCCCCTGTTCAAAAGAAATTTCCGATTTTGGTGCACATAATCAAAGAGCATTATTAAAAATTAAAATTAGTTATGATAATGATAAGCAAATTTGGATAGAAGATTTGGTTAAAATGGCTGAATCTTGTGCTTCAAGCGAAATTTATCCTCTTTTAAAAAGAGAGGATGAAAAATTTGTAACAGAACAAGCTTATAAAAATCCTAAATTTGTTGAAGATGTTATAAGAGAAGTTGTTTTAAAACTTGATAAAAACGAAATTATAAACTACTATGAAGTTGAAATTGAAGCTTTTGAATCAATCCATAACCATAATGCATGGGCGTGTCAAAAAAGAATTAAATAGTTTAATAATTAAATTATGATTGAAATTAAAAACATAGTTTTCACTTCTAATAATCTTGGTTGTATAAAATGTTTTTTGTGTTTTATAAATTACCTGCTGCCTTTGAGATTAAAGTTTTCAAATGAAAGTTTTGTTGCGCTGTATAATAAAGAAAAACAGGGTTTAATTACTTTAAATAAAGATTCAAAAAGCTTTAGCCGCTTTAAAATTACAAAATTAATTTTAGAAGAAAACTCGTCTTCAATCGCTTTACAACTTGTTAACTATGTAATTTCAAGATACAGAGCAATGGGAGCAAATTCTTTTTATATTGTAGTTGATGAAAATCAAAGCGACATGTTAAATATATTCAAAAACGAACTAAATTTCAGACACTGCGGCTGTGAATACCTCTATAAGATTAATTCTGTTTCAACAAGTTATCCTTTGTTTTTAAAACCCTTTAAAAAAGAAAATGTAAAAGAAATTTGCGCTTTTTATAATGAAAATATAAACTCTTTTAATAAATTTCTTTTTTCAAGGCAACCATACCAATTCTTTAACGGTTGTTTTAAGTATGTTTTTTATAATGATGAAAAAAACAAAATCCTGGGGTATTTTGAAGTTGCAACGAAAAATAATATTGACTACTATATTAATTTTTCAATAGATTTTGCATACAATATTTATCTTATAGATGCAATTAAATTTATACAAACAAAATTAAAACAAAGAAACAAAAACTTTAATTTATATATTAAAGTCAAAGATTATTTTATGAATTCAAAAGAAATTTTAACTATTTTAAAAGAAAATAATGCAGAATTTATATCCAAAGGTCAAATTCTTGCTAAAGATTACTATAGAGAAATCAAGCAAGATAATCTTTTCAGAAACGCTAAAATTATATTTAACGACCCTACTGTTGCTTAGCTGTTTTACGTTATTCAGAATGTAACTTTGTATCATGCCGGATAAATTTGTAAAAAAACTTTGACGTTTTATAATAATTCTAAAATCAAAGGAGCAAATTATGATACACAGAAAGTCAAGAGAAGAAATAAAAATGATGCGTATGGCAGGCAATATCGTAGCTCTTGTACATCAAGAAATGGCAAAAGTTATTGAACCCGGTATTTCTACTTTTGAACTTGATAAAATTGCGTATGATATTATCAAAAAAAATAAAGCAATACCTACCTTTTTAGGATACGCAGGTTTCCCTAATTCAATTTGCGCCTCAATTAATGAACAGGTTGTTCATGGTATTCCTTCCAAGGATACTGTTTTAAAAGAAGGAGATATTATATCAATTGATGTCGGAGCAACTTTTAGAGGTATGGTAGGCGATGGCGCTTGGACTTATCCTGTCGGAAAAATCACTCCTGAAGTGCAAAATTTGCTTGATGTAACAAAAAAAGCACTTTTTAAAGGAATCGAGCAAATGATTCCCGAAAAACCTTTAGAAAATGTGTCTGCCGCAATCGAAGATGTTGCTCTTGAAGCAAAATTAGGCATAGTAAGGCAATATGGCGGCCACGGTGTCGGACAAAATATGCACGAAGAACCATTTCTATTTAACTATAGAACAAACTCAAATGTAATTATAAAAAAGAACTGTGCAATCGCAATTGAACCTATGCTTAATTTAGGATGCGACGAAGTTCACACTCTTGCTGATAATTGGACAGTTGTAACTGACGATAAAAAACCATCCGCTCATTTTGAACATACTGTAATTGCAAGCGAAGACGGCCCTTTGATTATGACTGAATTGTTATAAATACATAGTGAAATTTTAAAGCTTCAATCTTTAAAATAATAAAAAATCTCCGGCCAAAAGTCCAACCCCAACCAACAAAAACCGTCCTCCATGAAAGATTTTTTATCTATCACACAACACAACAAAACACAAAAACAACAACCGCCACCATCCAAAACAACTACTTTCTTTTTATTAAGAAATGTAAAAAAAGTATATACTTTTGAAATAACCCTCCGAAAAAACACTTTATCTATATATAAAAAAAGGA
>CALVAA010000004.1 GCA_944325315.1 Candidatus Gastranaerophilales bacterium | reverse complement strand
CGACAACGGGTGAAAGTCCAACAAAGTAAAATTGAAAATTAAATAGTTATAGATTAAGGGCTATTAGCTCAGGTGGCCTGGGTGGGATACCGACAACGGGTGAAAGTCCAACAAAGTAAAATTGAAAATTAAATAGTTATAGATTAAGGGCTATTAGCTCAGGTGGCTAGAGCGCACCCCTGATAAGGGTGAGGTCCCTGGTTCGAGTCCAGGATGGCCCAAATTTATTTTAAGAGTCTCAAAAGGCTCTTTTTTAGTGGCTTTTTGTTTTGAGGTTTGTGTTTACAGATTTAGAGTATATTGAAAGAATTTTTTTTAAATCGCTAAGATTCTTTTGTATTTTTTAGTTTTAGAGGCTTTAGTCTTTTTTTATTCTGTCATAGTAAACCCCCTTCAAAATCTTAGCAATGTTAGTTGGCGGAATAAAATTAGATGTCCTTAAGGTAGTATAAAATGAAATAATTAAACTCTAAACCTCTAAGACTCTAAAATACACTTTGCAGATGTCATCCCGAACTTGTTTCGGGATCTTAGCAATGTTAGTTGACGGAATAAAATTAGATGTCCTTAAGGTAGTATAAAATGAAATAATTTAACTCTAAACCTCTAAGACTCTAAAATACCTTTAAAATATTTGGGTGGTGCTTTTTAATCTATTCTTTTTGTTGTTAAAAAAAAGGAGCGTAGTGCTCCTGAAAAAATCAAAACACAAAAATTTTTTCCCGTATGTTTTGTTGCCCTTTTTTGCCCGTTTTTTTGCGGATTTTGTGTTTTTTGTGTCGGAGAGATTTTTTTTGGTTCTTTTGTTAAATTTATATGTCCCCCCAGCGGATTCTTAGATACCCGTCTGAGCCATCGCCGCCTTTGCCTATTTCAAGGGAGTTTGTGTTTAGGCCGCCCCCTCCGCCTCCTGCGCCGGATATGTATATTTTTTTGATGTTTATGGGAATGTCAAAAGAGTATACCCCCGGGTTGGTAAATAGTGATAGTCCGGTTTTGTCTTCCGATACACTTTTTATTTTTAGACTTCCGCTTACTTTTTTTGTAAATAGCGGAGCAAACGCCGCAACAATACAAGATATCACAATAAGTGAAATCAACATTTTAACAAGCGAAAAAACTTTTTTCATAGCTATCATGCTTTTATTGCTTTGATACAAAAAGTTACTGCACCATGCTATTGATTGTAGTCAATACCTTTTAATCAATAACTTTATAAAATATATTTTTGGATGATGCTGATGAGATAATATTTAAAAAGAAAAAAATTCTATTGAAGGTAATAGAGAAAGGTTGTATTTAAAAAAAAGAAGCGAAATCGGTGTTGGTATAAACAAGTTTTCATTTGAATATGACATAGGAAACGGCTTATTACCATGACTTGAAAACGGTATGACAGACACAAAATTACAACCTTATGAAAACTTGCAAACGCATTTAATACCAGCTTTTCTGAACTTGCAGTTTTGATTGAAAACGAACTTCCCAAAAACTTCAATTTTTATGAATAAAAAAAAGGCCCTCAAACAAGGGCCTTTGAAAATCTTTTTGATTCTCGTGTAGAAAAGGTTAGTGTATTGAAACTAAAATGTAGGGGGGAGGTTTTATGTCTTACTTATATATAAAGTATATATTAAGTATAAAATTTCAAAATTTAAAATATTTGTTACAAAAGTTAACAATATATTTCAAATCTAACCCTATTCAGCATCCCCTGCACCATCAACAGTGCAAACAGCTTCCTGACCGAGAAATTTTTGTCCTGATTCTAAAGATTCAATGCCAATTGTTTGAATATTTTTTTTCTTAATTTCATTTGTCAAATCATAAAGATGGACTTTATTAAAGGCGCATTGAAAAGAACCCTTTGAGCTGATTTCTTTATAGTAGCACCTTCTGTTTATCCAGCCCATAATAACAACGATTTTACTGCCGTCATCTATGCTATACTTTGAACAAGAACTAAGCTTATTTGCAAATAATGACGCAGCAAGCGCATTTAATAACCCGAAAGAGCAAAAAGATAATAATGTAAAAATGATAAATACTTTTTTCTTCACAACTATACCTCAGTAACTTATGAAAAGAATATCATTGTAGGAAGGATTTTTCTTCATTTTTTTAGTTGATTTTCCGGATTTAAAAAACATAATGACTGAAGCTTACATTTATATATTCTTTATCAATTTTTATTTTGCTCAGCCGGCTGTAAAACAGAAATAAAAACAATCGTTATTAATAAATTTTATCCGATAATAATTACAGGGTTTTTGTAATATAGGACCGGATGATTTATTTATACTCTTTTAAAAAGTGTTTAGTTTTATTCTTCTGCCTAAACATATTAAGATGCTGAAACGAGTTTACTATGACAGTTGGTAATGAATAGTGTATAAATATAACATTATTTAAATTTTGCTCTATGCTATCAGAAGTTATTTCTTTTTCAGTTCTTTTTCTTTTTTTCTGTCTTCCATGAGTTTTGCAATGTTTTTCTTTAACCTTCCGCTAACAGGAACCATTAAAACAGGCACAAGAAAACGAACTACAAAAGTAAACACAATTAATGACTTGCATTTGCTTAATTTTTTGAAATAATTTTTGCTTAGGCTTTCTGCTGTCTGTTCAATTGCACTTTTGTCAAATAAATCTATTTTTGAAAGTTCTTTTGCGATTTTTTCGCTTCCAAGCATATTTTTTGCTTTTTCTTTAATAGTTTTTTTGACAGGTTCTGTATACCGCAAACTTTCTATGGTTTCTTTTAAGAGTTTTTTATCAAGATTAAAACCGTTATCTGTGAGCGATTTAATTGTTTTGGACTCTTTTAATTGCTCTATTGTATTGTTTAATACGCTATCGTCAATTTTGATTTTGTTATCCAATAGATTTTTACAAGCATCTTCTACTGCAATTTGAATTACGCCTGGCGCATTATTAAGGGAATTTTTTGGTCCGTTTTTAATAAGTTCTTTATGTTTTTTCAAAGTCTCTTGTGCAATGTTTTTTAATTTTGCAGAATATGCTTTTTCGCTCGACTCTATAAGACCATCCAAAGCCCAGTCAATAATAAAAGCAAATCCGCTGGAAACAAGAGTTACAAGTACGGTGTGCACATTTAAACCGAGCTTTTGGCTTGGTTCAATTTTTTTGGATCTTATTGTGTTTTGAACCCAATAAGCTGTAAGTAAGCCTGATTCTAAGTCTCCCATTCTGGGTGAAGGCTTTTTAAAGAATGCCAGTTTTTTGGCTGCCTTTTCTCCTGGTTTACTCATTGCAGCATTTTCAATGACTGTCGCAAGAAAATCTATAGGCTTGTTTAGTACTTTTCCTTTAAATGAAATATTTTTATTTTGTCTTGAATTATCCTCCATTATGGATTTAAATTTGTCTTGTTCATTTTTAAATGCTGTATTGTTTGTTAAAGTAATCCCTGAATGAATAAGCTTTTGTTTTTCTTTTTCCTGGTTTTTCTTTGCAAAAAGAAATGCCATAACGCCGGGTAAAAGTACACTTGAAATTTTGGCTTTTCCTATGGCTGTTATTGCACCTGTTGAATTTTTCCAGAATGTTTCAAAAGCATCATACAAAATTGTGCCACTTTTCTCGATTTTAACACGATTTAGAAGTTCTTCAACAAATGATGTATTTTTTTTGAAATATTTTATATGGTTTTTGTTTAAATTTTCAACCATTTCTTTAGCTTTTTGGCTTATTTCATCAATGCTTGGTTCGTATTTAACCTTTTCTTTTAAGGCCTGTTTGAAGGCGCTGACTTTGGAAGAAGCGTCTGCTTGTTTTGTTGCATTGTATATGTGGGAAATTTTGTCTTTTAAATTGCTATGATCCTTGATTAAAGCATCTTTTGCGACTTCTAGTGCTTTTTTGCTTTCCGATGAAACAGAAGTGATGTTTTTGCTTTTATCTATCGTAAGGAGTTTTAGATTGTTTTTAACTGTATCGATTGATTTTTTAATTAATCCGCCGCCTATTGTATAGCCTAAAAAGAAACCTATAAAAGCTTGAAGGAAGTTTTTAGTTGCAACAATTTGTTTGTCTTTTTCTTCGGAACCCGGCATATTTAAAACAAAAAGAGGTTTTAAAATCCCTGCTATTAAAAGCGAGTAAACAGCATTAAAAGCTGCTTCATTATCATAGACTTTATCTACCAACTTATTTAAACTTTTAGACTCAATAGCAGTGCTGCTCAGTTTTTCCCCTAATTGTGCACTTAATGAAACCACAGACCCGCTAAAGCTAATCGCTTGTGCGGGTCTTGTTGTGTTAATTTCCGGTTTATTGTGGTATTTTTTCAGTTTATCCTGCTTAATCGGATGATATCCGTTTTTGGGTATCGGTATGTTGTTTTGCGAATTTTTTGTATTTATTTTCATAGTACCTATATAAAACTTCTCAATTTTAAATTTTGCTATTGCGGTTAATGTTTTTTAAACAGTGTTTAAAACAAGCCCTTTCTTTGAATTTACATAGTTTTCAATTTTATCGACTATGATTTTTTCCAGATTTATATTAAAAATTTCATTAATTTCATTTATAAAAAAGCATGGACTTGTAATATTAATTTCTATTATTTTTCCGTCAATTACATCTAAACCCGCCAGATATATTCCGTCGTTTTCGAACTTATCTTTTATATAATTTTCAATTAATTTTTCTTTGTCTGATAGACTTGCAAATTTTAGCGTATTTTTGTTATGTTCGTTGAATTTAAAATCATTATTTGTTGCGACTTTATTCACGCAGTATTCAAGAACTTCGCCGCAAACATAAATCAGTCTTTTGTCTCCGTTTTGAATACCGGGGAGATATTCCTGTACCATTACAGCGGTTTTATAATTGTTAGTTGCGGTTTGAATAATTGTATTTATATTTTTATCTTTGTCGTTTAAATAGAAAACCCCCGAGCCAAAACAGCGGTTTGTCGGTTTTATTATTATTTCTTTTTTATCAAAGAGAAATTCTTTGATAATTTTTTCATCGCTTGAAATAATATTATCCGGGATTAGTTTTTGAAATTCGTTAATATAAAGTTTTTCGTTTTTTTCTCTTATTGCCTTGGGCGAATTCATTATAACGGTTTTTTTATCCGTGTAAGACAATATGTAACTTGCATTAATATAATCTATATCAACCGGAGGGTCGGGTCTAAAGAAGATGATATCAAAATCGTTTAAATTTTTGCTTTTCGGGTTTAAGTCTTTTTTAATGTTGTTATTTTCAATAAAAGTTTTAAAACAAAGCGTATAGGGAATATTTCTTTTTTGATAGAGCTTATTTTTAAGGGTTATATAAACATTGTTTTCACGTCTTAGATATTCCCATATAAACCAAAAATTTGTAACAAGTTTATTAAATTCAAAATATTTGTATTCAATATCGTCTATAACAATAAGTATATTTTTCATATTTCGATTATAACAAATAATAATTTTGGTGTATAATAATTTTATGAAAAATTGTCCTTTTAAAAATTCTGTTTGTGATTCAAGCTGTGCATTATTCATTTCCGCAGAAGAAATAAATGAAACTGTTGCAAACAGACTTAAATCTATCGGAGTATTCAATATTGAACATGGTGGAATTTGTTCTATTAAAAATATGGCATTAGCCCAAAGCAGATACATTTTCGAAAATACTAAAGTTTTTAATAATAAAAATTAATATACACTAATTTGGAGCGGAATATTGTTTAGAGAGAATATAATAAGTGAATTAAAAGAAAAAATTAACAATAATCCTTATGATATTGAAAATTATAAAAATCTTGCAAACTATTATGTAGGAAGCAATGACTTGTCAAATGCGCTTTTGGTTTACAAGGAAATTCTTGAAATCGAACCAAATGATTTTCAAACACTTATCAATATAGGGAGTATTTGTTTTTATAGAAAAATGTTTCTTGAAGCAATCGAATACTATAATAAATCCATAAAGGTTGAACCTGATAATTTTGCTCCTTATTATAATTTAGGAAATGTATATGCTGAAGTAGAAAATTTTGAGCTGGCATTATCGAACTATCAGAAGGCGCTTGAAATTAATCCCGAAAAAGCTGATATATACACTGCAATAGGATATCTTTTTCAGGATATAGATAATCTTGATGAAGCTTTAAGGTATTATAAAAAAGCTTTGGAACTAGACGTTTTAAACGGAGAAAATTATATCAATATTGCAAATATTGAACAAAAAAGAGGAAACATCGAAGAAGCAATAATAAACTATCAAAAAGCTACAGAGCTAAATGCAAATGACGCAAAAGCTTTTTTGTGTCTTGCCAATTCTTATGCATCAAATAAAGACTTTAAAAAAGCGCAAAAGTACTATAAAAAAACTTTGGAATTAGATAACCAGTACTATTCGGCATGGGTGTGCAGCGCTATTGCATACTGTGATGACAATAATTCTCAAGAAGCCATAAGCCTTTTAAAACAAGCAATTGAAATTAATCCTGATAAACCAAATGCCTATATAATACTTGCAAATATTTTGGTTGACGAAAAACGATACGAAGAAGCAATATTAATATACAAAACAGTTAAACAACTTTTAGTAAATGATCCTAAAATATGTATGTTTATTGCAAATACTTATGTGATGCTTTCAAACTATACTCAAGCTGTTAAATACTATAAAAAAGCCATGAAACTTGCTCCTAAAGACAATGAAATTAAACTTATATATATTGAAATGGCAAGAGCATACATAGATAATAAATTTAAAGACAAAGGGAGATAAACAGAATGAAAATTCCACTTACTTGCAGAGTTGTTTCTTTTCTTTCATATTTTACTTTTGGTTTTTTTGGAATAATTTGGCTTGTCTATGTTAATCTTACCGGAAAGAGAATGGATGCTTTTGTTATGTTTAATATATTTCAGGCTATTTTTATATCGGTTTTGCTTGCAATTGTTTCATTGGTTTATGACATTGCAATAAATTTAATATCCGCAATTCCTTTTATCGGAGCATTTGTAGAAAAATTCGACATAATTTTTAGTGGTACACCGCTATATTTTACTTTTACAATTTCAGGGCTTATTGTAACATTATTGGTAATTTATCTTTCAGTTTTATCTTTACTTGGAAAAAGACCTTATATTCCGGTTGTCTCTGACGTGGTAAGAGCTAATTTTGGAGGATAATTTGTATAAAGGTTTTTTGATTTTTAGCTTTTTAAATTCTGTTTGCTTTGCTGCTTTGGAAATTCAAAGTGAAAATGTTGAATTAAAAGATGCGCTTTCAAAAAACGCCTACGAACCAAATTATTTTTCTATGCTTTTTGGTCTTTTTGTTGTTGTGTTATTGGTATATTTGACCGGTTTTTTGTATCAAAAGTTAATTAGAATAAAAATATGCGATAATAATAATATTGAATCAAATAAACCATTGGTTGTCTCAAATACTCCTTTGGGGCAAGGTAAAAATTTGTATGTTATAAAGATAAATGACAATTATTGTCTTATAGGTGCAACACAGCACAATATTACTTTTATAAAAGATATTAACAGTGAAGAAAAGATAGTCAAAAAAAGAAGTGAAGATGAAAAAGAAAGTTAAAATAGCAAATAAATACATAGGTGATAACGAACCCTGTTTTATAATTGGTGAGATTGGAATAAACCATAACGGTTCGCTTGCTACTGCTAAAAAATTGATAAATGTGGCGCATAATTACGGCTGCGATGCTGTTAAATTTCAAAAAAGAACAGTTGAAGATGTTTACACTAAAGAAGAATTATCAATGCCAAGACAGAGTATTTTCGGAAACACAAATGGGGACTTAAAAAGAGGGCTGGAATTCGGTATTGAAGAATACAAAGAAATTGACAGATACTGCAAAGAGCTCGGAATATTGTGGTTTGCTTCTTGTTGGGATCTTAAAAGTGTAGATTTTATGGAGCAATTTAATGTTTGTGCATATAAAATTCCTTCTGCGTGCTTGTGTGATAAAGAACTTTTGGAAAAAATAAAAAAAACAAATAAACCGATTTTAATTTCTACAGGCATGTCAACTATGGAAGAAATTGAAAAAGCAGTAGATATTGTCGGGCTTGATAACACCGTAATTTATCATTGCACTTCTACTTATCCGAGTCAAAACTTTGAGCTGAATTTAAAAGTGATAAAAACATTAAAAGAGAAGTTTGATTGCCCTATAGGATATTCCGGACATGAAAAAGGAATCGTTTCTTCTACTATAGCAGTAGTTTTGGGAGCATGTTCAATTGAAAGGCATATTACCCTGGATAGGACAATGTGGGGCTCTGACCAAGCAGCAAGCCTTGAGCCTGAAGGCTTAAGGAAAATGATAAGAGATATTAGAAATCTTGAAGAAATGCTTGGCGATGGTATAAAAAAGGTTTATGACAGCGAACTTGTTATAAAAGCCAAATTAAGGAGAAAGAATTTTGCTTGAATTATCTGATAAAATTAAACTTGTTGTAAGTGATTTTGACGGTGTTTTTACTGACGGCTCCGTATATATATCAGAAAAAAACGAAGTCCAAAAAAAACTTAATTTTAAAGACATTATGGGCGTTTCCATGCTTGTAAAAAACGGAATTGATTTTGCAATAATTTCAGGAGAAAAAAGTTCTATACTTGATTATTTTAAAGATAAATTTGACTTAAAGGAAATCCATGGCGGAATACGCCAAAAAGGAATAGTTTTATCGGATATTATGCAAAAATATAATCTAAGCCCAAGTGAAGTTCTTTATATAGGTGATGATATAAACGATATTCCTGCTTTTGAACTTGTTGAATATAAAGTTGCTCCGAAAAATTATAATCCTGTTTTAAATTTTATGGTTAAAAATCTTCAAATTACAAAATCTTTTGGCGGACAAGGAGCAATAAGAGAAATAGCTGATACACTGGTAAACAGAGAATATGTTGGCAAAATTTATTAAATATATATCAAATATTTTTAATACGGTTGAATATTTTAACAAGCACATAAACCAATATAGGCAAATTTCAAAAGAGCCTGCATTGCCTTCTTATGCTTATATAAATTGGGGAATATATTTAATAAATTCGGGAAACAAGCAAAAAGGATTAGAAAGGCTTTCTCAGAGCGTTTTAATGAATAAGTCAAATCCCGAAGTATATACAAATATTGGAATTATGCATGCACAGGATAAAAACTTTGAACTTGCACTTAAGAATTTTAAAAAGGCGGTAAGATTAGATAAAAACAATGCAAGGGCCTGGGGGTATCTTGCGGGAATTTACAGCGAACTGAATGAGAAAAATCTTGCAAGAGCTGCTTTTGAGAAATCCTTAAGTTTAGATAGAACAAATCCTTGTACTTATTTGAACTTTGGGATTTTTTGTGCCAGAAATAAACAAAAAGAAACAGCAAAAATGCTTTTAAAAAAGGCTTATATTCTCGACCCTGTTAACCCGCAGCCGCTTTTAATATGGGGGCTGATATCAATAGAAGAAGGCGAATTTAAAAATGCTCTTTTTAAATTTCAGAAAATATTAACACTGGACCCTTTTCATACAGACGCACTTCATTTGTGCGGCGTGTGCTGTTTTAAAACTCAACAATTCCAACAGTGTATTGAGTTTTGTAAAAAAAGCGCTAATTTAAATCCTGAAAAAAAAGAAAACTATTCTTTAATTGCGGAAGCTTATTTAAACTTAAATGAAATTAATAATTGCCTTGAAACGTATGAAAAATATGAACAACATTGTCTTGATGACTGGCGTTATTATAATTCATGGGGAATAGCGCTTCAACAAGCAAACAGATGGCTTGATTCGGTTGAAAAATTTGAAAAATCAATTTCAATAAAAAGTGATGAATATTTAAGCTATAATTCGCTTTCTTTTTCTTTAATAAAGCTTGAAAGATTATCCGAGGCGGTTGAAAAAATCGAAAGAGTTCTCGAATTAAACCCGGGTTATGCTTCTTGCTATTTTAACTTGGGACAAATTTATATGAAACAAAAAGAATACCAAAAAGCTATTGATTCTTTTAAAAAAGCAGTATCAATTGATACAAATTTAAAAAAGTCATACTTTAATATAGCAGCTGCATACCATTTTAAAGGCGATATCAAAAACGCAATAAAATACTGGGAAAAAACCATTTCTTACGATGCTTATAATCAAGATGCTTATTTGAATCTTGCAATGACACATTTGAATGATTTAAAGGATTTTGTTAAAGCTAAAAGGTATGCAAGAAGTGCATATGAAATTAATAAATTAAATACGGATGTTGTATTTAAATACGGTTTGGTTTTATTGAAGATAGGAGAACTATACAGAGCACAAGAAAAATTTACGGAAGCTCTTGATATTGACAAAAATTATTCAAATGCAAAAGTTGCACTAAGTGAATGTTCGCTGAAGTTAAATAAGCCGTATGAGGCACTCAAGATATTATCGGAATGCGAGGGGGAAAAGGGTAACGATAAAGACTTTTTGCTTCTTAAAATATTGATTTTATCAAAGATATCCGAAAATGAAAAAAATAATCTTGAAATAAAAGATACAATAAGACAAATTTGTGATAAAATACAATCAGACTTTAGTGAGACAAGCTCTGTTATTGAGCAAATCCGTGAACAAAACAGCGAGGTATGAATGGGGATAATTGTTCAAAAATTTGGTGGCACGTCAGTTGCAGATAGTGAAAAAATAAAAAATGTAGCAAACGCAGTAATAAAAGAAAAGTTAAACGGCAATGATGTAGTTGTTGTGGTTTCTGCTATGGGACATACTACCGATAATCTTGTTAAATTGTCAAAAGAAATTACTTCCCATCCTTCGGAAAGAGAAATGGATGTATTGCTATCAACGGGTGAACAAATATCTATGTCATTGTTGGCAATGGCAATAAACGAGCTTGGCTACAAAGCAATTAGTCTTAACGGACTTCAAGCGGGAATCAGAACGGAAAATTGCCATATGTGTGCAAGAATAGTAGATATTGACACTACCCATACCGTTAACCTTTTAAAACAAGGATATGTTGTTATTGTTGCCGGTTTTCAGGGTTTTTGCGGCAAAAATGAAATTACAACACTGGGGCGTGGCGGCTCGGATACTACAGCGGTTGCACTGGCAGGTGCTCTAAAAGCAGACAGGTGCGATATATATTCAGATGTTGAAGGTGTTTATACAACTGATCCGAGGGTTGTTAAAACTGCTAAAAAATTAGATATGATTTCGTATGAGGAAATGCTTGAGTTGGCAAGAGTCGGTGCAAATGTTTTGCATCCCCGCTCTGTTGAAACTGCCAAACTTTATAACATGCCAATGAGAGTGAGAAGCTCTTTTAAACTTGATAATTTAGGAACTTTAATAATAGGAGTCAATCAAATGGAATTAAATAAACCGGTTACCGGTCTTGCTTGTGATAGCACCCAGGTAAGAGTTGTTATATGCGATGTGGAAGACAAGCCGGGCAATGCGGCAAGGCTTTTTAATCTTCTTGCAGACAGGAATTTAAGCGTAGATATGATTATTCAGTCTTATGCAAGAATTAACAATAATACAAACGATATCGCCTTCACAATTGCAAAGTCTGACTTAGAAAAATTCGAGTTAATTAAAAGTGATATTAACGATATTGTAAAAGCAAGCAATATCCATATTGATGACGACATAGTAAAAGTTTCAATTGTTGGTGCGGGAATGATTGACAGGCCGGGAATTGCGGCTAAAATGTTTGATGTTTTAGCTCAAAAAGGCATCAATATTAAAATGATATCAACAAGCGAAATAAAAATCAGTTGTTTAATTGAAAAACGTTTTGCAAATGATGCAACGATAGCCTTATGTTCTGCTTTTGAACTTGACGGAGCTAAGGTTGCAGATGTTAAAGGGGACTTGCCTGTTGTTTAAATTGATTCTCGGTTTAGGCAATAAAGATATCGAATCTGTTAAAAAAATTAGTACTTTTTACATCAAAAACGGAATCGATATGATTGACTGCAGTGCTGACACAATTTTAGAAATTCAGAAAAATTTAAAGGCGGACAATTTTGATTTAAACAGGGTTAAATTTTGTGTTTCGGTTGCTCTTTTGGGAGATGTTCACACCAGAAAAGCAAAAATAAACAAAAATTGTGTTCAATGCTCTAATTGCAAAAATGTGTGTAGTGAAGGCGCTATTGAAAAGTTTGAAAATAAATACAGAGTTAATTCACTAAAATGCAGCGGGTGTGGCCATTGTGAGGTTGTATGCAAACATAGAGCGGTTGATATATATAATTACAATTCTTTTTTTGCAGACATTGAAACAATAAAAAACCCTGAAATTAAGCTGGATATACTTGAGTTGCATCTCAGTATCAAAAAGAAAAAAAAGATTTTAGAGGCTTTTTCAAAAGTATGTAAAAACTATAAAGGTAATATTTCTGTCTGTATTTCAAGGAAGTATTTTGGAAATGAAAAAATAAATAAGCTGATAAAAGAACTTAAAAATATTTTTGATATGTACAATCCGAATTTTGAATTTATGCTGCAGTTGGACGGCAATTCAGTTAACAATGCAAATGATGAATATTCGTCTAATCTTGAAGCCCTTGCGTTTTATAAACAGTTTTCAAATTTGGATTATAAAATTATAATTTCGGGCGGGCTAAACTTTAAAACAATAGAATTATTAAAACTGTTTGGACTTAAGCCCTACGGGCTTGCTTTTGGCTCTTATGCAAGAAAACTTTTTAACAGTGATAAAACAAAAGCATCTGATTTGGTTTTAGAAGTTAGGAAGTTTTACAGTGATAATTGACAGTACGGTTGTTGAATTTTTGAATAAATATAATATTAAAAATAAAAACGTTATTGTAGCTTTTTCAACAGGACCTGACAGCTGTGCTTTGGCTTTAGCTTTAGGAGAGGCTAAAAATCTTTTTAATTTAAATATTACCCTTGCTTATTTTAACCATGGCTGGAGAAAAGAAGCAAAAGACGAAGAAGAATTTACAAAAGAATTTGCATTTAAAAACGGGTTTAATTTCTTAATTGACTCAGCCGGGGGTGAATACAAAAAATCTGAACAGCAGGCAAGAGAATTGCGTTATAAATTCCTAGAGGACTGTAGCAAAAAAAATAATTCAGATACGGTTTTTTTAGCTCATAATAAAAACGATAATGTAGAAACACTTGTTTACAGATTAATAAAGGGAACTTCTATTTCCGGTCTGAAATCTATTCCTGAAAAGAGAGACATCTTCTATAGGCCTTTTCTTAATATTGAAAAAAAGGAAATTCTCAAATATTTATCTGAAAAAAATCAAAATTATTTAATTGACTCATCAAATAATGACGTTAAATATAGAAGAAATTTCATAAGAAAAGAAATTTTTCCTCTTTTTTCAAAGATTAATCCGAACTATATTGAAAATATAGACAATTTAATCCAAAATGTTCAATTTTCAAGGAAAATTATTGATGATAAAATTGCAAATATTGAAAAAAAAATTATCAGGAGAAATATAATCAATCGAAAAGAATATATAGCACTTGATGTGTCTTATCGGCTTGAAGTTTTGAACAACTATCTGAAGAACTATTTAAAAAATCAAACTTATAAAAATGTTTTAAAGTATGATAATTTTATTTTAGAAAATGAAAATTCTAAAACTTCTTTAAACAAAGATTGTTTTTTGTATTCAAGAACAGGCAAAATTTTTATCCAAAAAAAATTGCTAAAAAACAACGCAGAAGTTTTGATTGATGGTGAAGGAAAATATTTTTTTGAAGATATAGCTTTAACTATTGAAAAAATGGAAGATATTCCTTCTGCTTTTCCTTTGGCAAATGATTCAAAGTGCTATTTAAGTCTAAATTTTCCGCTTGTTTTGAGACACAGAAAACAAGGAGATATTTTTTGCCCTTTTGGATTAAAAAGTGGTAAAATGAAACTAAAAAAATATTTGATTAATCAAAAAATTAGCCAGGAAAAAAAAGACAAATTAATTTTGCTTGCTAATAAAGATGATGTTTGTTTGATTTTAAATGTTTGTTTGAGTGAAAAATATAAAATTAAAAAAAGTTCTTCTTGTTTTAAATTAAGTTGGGAGAAAATCAGCAGTGATAACTAAAAGTATTGATGATTTAAAGGTGCTAGTTAAAAGCGAAGATTTAAATAAAAGAATAAAAGAAGTAGCTGATGAAATTAATAATGCTTTTGATTGTCAAAAACCGTTGGTTTTGGTGTGTGTTTTAAAAGGTGCGGTAATGTTTTATGCTGAACTTTCGAAATACTTAAATATGCCTGTTTTGATGGAATTTGTCAGTTTGTCGAGTTATGGAGACAACTTAAAATCATCCGGAAAAGTTAAATCTTTTAATTTAAATCTTCCTAATTTGGAAAATCAAAATGTTTTAATTGTTGAAGATATTATTGATACGGGTCTTACGCTTGATTTTTTAATAAAGTTTATTAAACACAATTGTAAAGCAAAAAATGTCAAGCTTGCGGTTTTGTTTGACAAAAAATGTGCAAGAAAATATGACATAAAACCGGATTTTTCAGCATACGAAGTAGATGATAAATTTATAGTCGGTTTTGGGTTAGATTATTGCGGTTTTTACCGTAATCTTAATTATATCGGATATTTTGAAGATTAAAGAAAAAATTTTGAACAGACAAAAACAGCTAAGATTAGACCTGTGATGTCGGCTAAAATCCCGGCAAGAAGCGCATGACGAAATTTTTTTATTCCGACTGCTCCGAAATACACGGATGCTACATAAAATGTTGTTTCGCTGCTTCCTGTAATTACTGCTGCAAGTTTGGTTGCGTAAGAATCAACTCCTGTTTGATTTATAATATCAGCCAAAACGCCAAGCGTGGCAGAACCTGAAAGAGAACGTGTAAGCATAATTAGAGTTGTTTGGGTCGGAATTTTGAAGTGTGTCAAAAAAGGACCCAACCAATTTTCTATAATCCCAATAACTCCGCTTGCTCTTAGCATTGCAGTACACACCATTATTGCTATTAAATAAGGTATAATTTTTACTGCCAAAGTAAAACCTTCTTTTGCACCGTCAACAAAAACCTCATAGGCCGGAGTTTTTTTATAAATGGCATAAGATAAGATAGCTGTTATAATTAAAGGCAAAATCAGTATCGAAACATTGTTTAAAAAGTTTATCATTCAAAAAACCTTTCCAGTATTTTTGCAAAAAACATTGCAACAAAAAAAGAACATAAAGTTACAATAAATGTCGGCAAGATTATTTCTGTCGGATTTTTAGCGCCATTTGCACTTAAAATTGCAATAACAACCGCAGGAACTATTTGGAAACCGGCAGTGTTTATTGCTAAAAAAGTGCACATTGAATTTGTTGCTCTTTTTTTATTTTTATTTTGTTCCTGCATTGCCTCCATTGCTTTAATTCCAAATGGAGTTGCTGCATTTGCAAGTCCAAGAGCATTTGCACTTATGTTTAAGGCTATATTGTTCTGTGCTTCAGGATTACTTTTCAAATCCGGAAAGATATATAGGATTGGTTTTTCAATAATTTTTGAAATTTTATTCATCAAACCCGATTTTTTGGCAATATTCACTATTCCAAGCCAAAAGCCCATAATGCCGATTAAAGAAAATGCAATTTCAACAGCTTTTTTGGAAGCATTTAGTGCTTCATTAATTAAATTTTCGATGCTTCCGGTAAAAAATGCCGCAAATATTGAAATTAGTATTAAAAATATAAATATGTAATTCATTTTATCCCTGGAATGTTGAGGCAAAATAGTTTTCGCCGTTTGATGTGATGCAATATTTTTTGGAATCTTCAATATCTATTGTTTTTATATATTCTTTTTGAATTAATTCATCAACTATTGACATATCTGCAATTTTTCCCGTTGCTTGAAACAATTTTGCATTTATAAATTTCATTGTAAAGTTGTTTTGCTTTAGAATATTTTTAATATAGTATGCGCATATTAAAAATTCATCTGTTGTTTTATTTACAACAAAACCTTTTAAAAATACACTAAAATCTAAGGATATATTTTCGTTTTGGCTTTGTTGGGCTACGCTTTGCTCCAATGCTGGCGCTAAAGTATCTTCTATAACTTCAAGACTCACAGGTGTTTGGGTAGTTGGTGTCGTAATTTCAAAATCGTATTGAGTTTGGTTTAGTTGAATATTTTCTTCGTATTCATCAAGGCTCACCGGTGTTTGAATAAGCTGGACGGTTTGTTCTTCTGTTGATTGACTATAGCCGGGGAGCTCCTGTTTGATTTCTTCTTTTGAAGTTTTGCTATCGTCATTGAAAAATATATCGTTTATCATTGTTTGATTTTTAGATTCAAACAGCTCTCTTTCTTTTTGTTCTTCTTCTCTGTTTATGACAGATTCCTCAACTTTTTCTTTTGGGGTGAATTCAACAGTATTTGTTTCTGTATTTATCGAATTACCAAAGGCAGGTTCAGTACTTTCTTTAATGACGTCTATTAAATCTGAGTCATTTGAGTTGTTTTTTAGTAAATCAACTTCGCTGATTTTATCCTGCGCAATGCTTATAAGCTCATCTATTGTTGTGTTTTTTGTAGCACTATTTTGTATTTTTATCTCATCGTTTATCTGTGTGTTTGGATTTTCTATTTTAACTTTATTAAAAACATGTACTGTGTTATTTGCACAAGTCTGTATTTGTGTGTCTTCTATTTTGATTTCGCTATAAGTGTTTTTATCTTGTAATTTTTTTGAATTATCCGGCTTAAAATCGTTTTCAACAGGCGATGATGGTATTGGCGGAACAGGAATTTCATTTTCGGGAATTGTTTGCGTGTTTTCAATTTGTAATGATTTATTTGAAACAATGTTTTCATTTTGTGTTGCTTCTGTTTGCTCTTGTGATTCTATCGCTATTATTTGTGGTGTTTTGTCGTGGTTTTGTACGGAGCTGTCTTCTATAGATGCGGCGTTGTTTTTGTTGTTTATAACTTCTAACTCATTAATAGATTTAACGGAGTCATTATTTATTTCAATTTTTTTTATTCTTGACTTGAATTCATTGCTTGCATTAAAAATACACGCAAAATATATGTCCATTTCTCTTTGCGTAATTTCTTTGTTGGATGAATTCAGGCTGAATTCCGAGCCTTCGGATTTTATTTTGATATTGTAGTACACTATAATATCCTTAATTTACTGAGCGTGTTTTTTTAAAATTTCTTCCCGCCATTTTTCAAGCTGTTGTTCAACAAATTCAGCATCATCGGAGGAAAATTCTATCTCAAGTTCGCCTTTTTTCATTTTGAAAACGTATTGGGGCATATATCTAAACTCCTATAATTTAACTACATTATAATAGAAATAGTTTTAATAATCTTTAGTTTTTTAAGTAATGTAAAAAAAATTAAACATTTTTTCAAAAAATTTGATTTTGTTTTAATTATTGTTAAAGTATTGTTGAATGCCTTTAATTTAGTTCATTTGTATGACTAAAACAAATATAATTTTTTTTATAATATGTTTGGGAGTTTATACACTGAGGTTTAATTTTGTATAATTCGATTTATCCTGTTAATATAAATTTTACAAAAAAGAATCGTTACGAAAAAAACGCAGAAGGCTCGTCTAATAAAAGTGAACAGCCTTTATTGGCATCTGATGAATTTAGAAAAAACCAAAACGTTACACAGGATGAAAAAAAAGCTGCAATGTATTATGCAAGCGGGAAAATAAATATTTCCCAAGTTCTTGCGGATTTTAAAAATACAATAATTGCAATCAATGCTCCTGAAGATGTTTCCGAGGAAGTGAATTTGTATTTGAGTCTTGTTGAAAAGGAATCTTATAAAAAAGATCCTTCAAGGGAAATTATTATTTCAAATTTGAAAAATGCTTCAAAAATTTCAGATGTGTACATAAGCGAAACTTTAAAGAAACATTCAAACGTTGTTGAAAATTGGATTAGTACTTTATTCAAGCAAGATATAAATTTAAAAGCTAATCCTGGTGAAATAAACCCTGACTTTCTGTTGAAATTTCCCCAAAAAGCACAAGATCGAATTGAAAAAGTAAATGAAGAAAAGCCAAAAGACATAACTTCTTTGGATGATAAAACCACTGAGAAAATTGATGAAATTAAAGAGATAAAAATTGAAAATATTACTTATGAAAAGCCGGAAGTTCAAAGTTCATTTGATTTTTCTTCAACTCGAGATGAAAATACAGACACTCAAACTCCTAATTTAGATACAAGTACAATCGATGAAGCCGGTTTGGAGCAATTGCCTGATGATGTTCCTAAAGTTAAAACACAAGGCGCTTTTTTGCCTTTTAATAAAACGGATGAAGCAGCAAGAGAGCTTTTATTAAAAGCTAAGAAAACTCCCCAAACTAACAAAGGTGATATAGATGCAATCAATATGCTTAATGAAGCCCTTGGTATATTGTCAAATCAATTCGATGTAAATAGAAATATTAAAGCTGCAATCCACCTTGAAAGAGGGAAACTTTTTGATGATTATGACTACGTGGATTATGCACTAAGAGATTATTTTGAAGCAACCAAAGCAAATGATTTAAATCTTAAAGCTCAGGCTTTTTATAAATCAGGTAAAATTTATGATGAATTTAGCGAATTCAATCCCGCTCTTGATAATTACTTGTCAAGTGTTGCATATAGCGGTGAAGCAAACAACTTGTCGGCACAGGCAAGAGTATTATCAGATATTGCAAGAATGTATACTAAAAAATTTGATGTTCAAAATACAAATGATTATTCACAGTTAGCTTTAGACAGCGCCATTACAAGCAGTGATGATAATACCATAGCAAAAACATACAGCTCATCTGCTCAAAATTATCAATATCTTGGTGAAAATGAAAAAGCTATAGAAAATTACAGAGAAGCTTTGAAAATTTTTCCGAGAAATAACGAAACATACGAACAAATGGCATATAACTATGAACAGGCAGCTATTGTTATGGAAAAACTGGGAAACCATGCTAAGGCAGGCAAGCTTCAATCAAAGGCAAATCTATATTATCAAAAAGCTCAACAGTCGAAGGATGAGTTGGCACAAGCAAGTTAATTTTGCCGTTTTCAATCTTTTTATCCTGCTTCATTAGTTCAATAAAATCTTCTTTTTTGTATTTAATTTTTTTGTCTGTAAGTTCGAATTTATCTATAAGATTTATTATTCTGTCATAATATTCTTTATTTATTTTGCCTAAATTGTACCCGAGTTTGCAGGCGCTTTTTATTCCGTATGCCACAGCTTGCCCGTGAGAAATTTTTTTGTAGTTGTAAATAGTCTCAATCGGGTGGGCAAAAGTGTGTCCGAAATTTAAAATTTTTCTTAAATTTCCTTCTAATCTGTCCAATTCAACAACATTTGCTTTTATTGAAGCGCAAACTTTTACTATATATGGCATCTGATATTTTATATCATGTATTTGATTTTTTTCAAGAAAATCCAAAAGATTAAAAAATTCATTATTTTTGGCCGACTTTTCAATAAGGGCATACTTTATAATCTCTCCTAAGCCGCATTTGTATTCGTATTTGTTTAGGGTATTTAAAAACAAAGTATCAATCAAGACTTTTTTTGCAAGATAAAAAGATCCGACAAGATTCTTTCCAAAAATTGTATTATAGCCGGTTTTCCCGCCAATGGCAGAATCGCACATTGCAAGGAGTGTTGTTGGTATTTGAATAAGCTCTACTCCTCTTAAAACACTGGAAGCAACAAAACCGGCTAAATCTCCTACAACTCCTCCGCCAAAAGCAACAATTGAGTCTTTTCTTTCGATTTTTTCTTTTAGCAGTTTTTCAATTATTTTGTTGAATGTTTTAAAGTTTTTATATTTTTCGCCATCTTTTATAATAATTACTCTTTTGTTGTTGAATTTGTATATAATTTCAGGATACAATTTTGCAAGCGTCGTGTTTGTAATAAGAAAATATTTTTTGTCTTCAAAATAGTTTTGAATATTAGACATTAAGTCTTCAAGAATTATTATTTCGCTGTTTATGTTTTCTTTTGTTTTAATTTCTATTTTTTCCATACTTTTTTATAATTTCTCCGACTATTTCATCAATTTTTTTGTTGTCTGTATTTATTGTATAGTTTGCAAGTTTGTAGTATTTTTGTCTTTGTGACAGTATTTTTTCAATTTCTTCTTTAGGATTGTCAACCAATAAAAGCGGTCTTGTTGAATTATTTTTTATTCTTTTAAATATTTCATCAACACTTGCTTTTAGATATATTGTCGTTATATCTCTTTTAAAAAGTATATTTCTGTTTTCTTCTTTTAAAATTACTCCTCCGCCGCAAGATAAAATAAAAGAATTCTGTTTGGATATTTTGGATAAAATTTCGCTTTCTTTTATTCTAAAAAGACTCTCTCCTTTTTCTTTAAAAAAAATTTTGATTGTTGTGTTGTTTTCTTTTTCGAAAATTTCATCCAATTCAAAAAAAGTTATATTTGTTTTTTGGGAAAGTTCTTTTGCGATAGTGGATTTTCCCGCACCCATCATCCCTAAAAGGGCAATTTTGTTACAGTTCATTAATCCTCTTTTTATAGTTTTCAAAAGCTAAGTCAATGTCTTTTTTTGTATCTTTTCCAAATTTTTCCAAAAAGGAATCAAGAATAATTATAGCACTCATATTGACAGCTACAACCCCGCAAGCATATACTGCGCAACTATCTGCACGCTCAAAGTGTGCAAGGGTTTGTTTGTGCGTTTTGATTTCGACAGAATTCAGGGCTTTTTTCATTGTTGGAATAGGTTTCATTGAAACTGTTAAGACAATATCTTCCCCGTTTGAAATTCCGCCTTCAATTCCGCCTGAATTGTTTGTTTTGTGGAAATATTTTTCGTTGTAGAAAATTTCATCATGGCTATTATAACCGCTTAAAGAGGCATATTCTTTTCCTAATCCTATTTCTACCGCTTTTATTGCAGGAATAGACATAAGTGCTTGAGCAAGCTTTCCGTCCAGGCGTTTATCCCAGTGGGTAAAGCTTCCAAGTCCGACAGGAACGTTTTTAACAGTTACTTTAATAACTCCGCCTAATGAATCACCTTCAAGCATCGCCTGTTTAATAGTTTCTTCAAACTTATCTTTGTCAAAACAATTTTTAACAGATAGAATTTCAAATGAAAAATCTATATTGTAGTTTTTTAAAATGTTCTGACAAATAGCTCCAACTGCAACTCTTGTTGCTGTTTCTCTGGCGCTTGAGCGCTCAAGCGAGTATCTGATGTCATCAAAATCATATTTTAAAGCAGCGGCCAAATCAGCATGGGCAGGGCGGAATTTTGTTACTTTTTTTTCATTTATTTGTTTTATAATGTCTAATTTTGTGTTTTCGTCCATTGAATTGAAATTAATTTTTTCAATACTCATTGGATAAGCCCAATTTTTCCAATCCTTGTTGTTAATTTCAATTGTAATGGGGCTTGCTGTTGTGATGGAGTGCCTTACGCCAGATTTTATTTTGATTTTGTCTGTTTCAATTTGCATTCTTCCGCCACGACCGTAACCTTGCTGGCGTTTTCGGAGTTGTGCGTTTATAAAGTCAAAATCAAGTTCATATCCGTAGGGAATTCCTTCGATTATTGCGCTGAGTGCTTGTCCGTGGGATTCTCCCGCTGTTAAAAAACGAATTGCCATTAAACCATCACCCAGGGTTTTTCTTCTTTTGCTATTATAACTTCGACTTTTGTTTTTGCAATTAACCCTTGAATTAAAGGCAATACAGGAAGTTCTGATTCAAAGTGTCCTATATCTATAACTGCAAAACCATCTACTTCAAGCGCTTTGTGGAATTTTATATCACCTGTAATATAAACATCAACATCATAGTTTCTCAAATTGTCAATAAATCCGCCTCCGGCACCGGCACAAATTGCAATATTTTTAACTATTGAAATGTTGTTAGGGTTAATTAATTTAACATTTTCCAAATTTAATGCTTGTTTAATATTATCACAAAGCTGTTCTAGCGCAAGCTCGTCTTTTAAATGCGCAATTTTAATATAATCTTCTACGGTTACAAGATTCTGTAAACCTAAAACTCCGCATAAAGCATCCGTTGTAGAGCCGTATGTTTTATCAAGATTTGTATGGGCACAATATACACAAATATTATTTCTTATGGCTTCGACAATTAAAGGGTTTTCTATTTTTTTAATGGAATTAAAAATTAAAGGATGGTGGGTTATGATTAAATCGCAGTCGTTTGTTACTGCTTGTTCTAAGACGTCTTTGGTTAAAGAAAGCGCAACTAAAACTTTGTTGGTGTAGTCATGACAAAGATTAATTTGCCATCCTGAGTTGTCCCAAGGTTCGGCTAACTCAAGCGAAGCGTATTTTTCAATTTTTGAAATTATGTAATCTGTTTTAATCACAAACTGCCTCCAAAATCTTTTTTGCAATGTTTTCTTTAAAATCTGAATCTATATGTATAATTTTACCACTTTTGTCTATAATTGTAACCTTGTTTTTATCTTTTCCCAAAGCATCAATAACGCTGTTTGCAACAATAAAATCAAGGTTTTTGTTTTTAAGTTTTTCTTTTGCACAATTAATTAAGTTTTTATCAGTAAGGCAAAAACCTATTATTTTTTGATTTTCTTTTTTATTTTGAGCAATGGTTTTAACTATGTCGGGGTTTTTTATTAACTTAAGATTGAAATATTCATTAATATCTTCTTTTGATATTTTTTCGCTGCTCGGATTTTCTGCCCTGAAATCCGCAATTGCTGCAGCCATTATAAGATAGTCAAAATTTTGTTCGTTTAATTCATTGAGCATGTCAAGTGCGCTTTTAACGTATATTGTTTTATAGGCTTTGTTTAAATTAACAGTCGAAACTGCAGTTACATCATAGCCCTTATAGTATGACCAATCTGCAAGTGCTGTACCCATTTTACCTGATGAAGCGTTTGTTATATATCTTACGGAGTCTATTTTTTCTTTTGTTCCGCCAATAGTTACTACGATTTTTTTATTATTATTTTTTTTGTTTTGATAAAGTGCCCTTATGGTGTTTTGAAAAATTATATCAATATCTTCCATTCTTCCTTTACCTTCAGAATTGCAGGCAAGAAAACCTTCTTTAACATCCGTAAAAATGCAGCCGAGTTTTTTTAATTTTTGAATATTTTCTTGTATTATGGGGTTATTCCACATTCCTTCGTTCATTGCAGGGGTAAGTACAACCGGTTTTTTATTACCTAAGTATGCGCAAAAAACACTTGTTAAAAGGTTATCTGCAATTCCTTGGGCACATTTTGAAATTGTATTAGCGCTTATTGGTGCTATTAAAAAAACATCTGCCCAATCGGCAAGGCTTATGTGTTCCGTTGTGTCTTTTGCCAAAAATTGTTTATAGTATACATTGTTTTGGCTTAGTGTTTCAAGCACAAGCGGGGAAACGAAATTTAGAGCATTGTCCGTTAAAATCACTTTAGTGTTGTAGTTGTTTTTTTTAAATTTCCTTATAAGCTCATAAATTTTATATGAAGCAATTGATGAAGTTATGCCTATTAGGATATTTTTCATTCTTTTGTTTCCTTGTTGTATATTTCAATAAGTTTATCAACGGCATTTTCTACAATATCGTTTTCAATTATGTATTTAAATTTATCCGCATTTTTCAATTCTTCTTTTGCGGCTTCAAGCCTTTTTAAAATTGTTTTTTCGTCTTCCGAGTGCCTTCCTCTTAATCTTTTTTCAAGTTCTTCAAAATTTGGAGGTTTTATAAAGATGCTTACTGCATCATTTCTCTTTTTCATTACCTGAAGTGCGCCTTGCAGTTCAATTTCAAGTAATACACTTTTACCTTTTTGTAGTTTTTCATCAACAAATTTTTTATTTGTGCCGTAATAATTCCCGCTATAGCAGGCATACTCAAGAAAAGAATCTTCTTCAATTAGCTTTTTAAATTCTTCCTTTGTAATAAAAAAATAATGCATTCCGTTAATTTCACCATCTCTTGGATTTCTTGTGGTGTTTGAAATGGAATAAACAATATTGTTGTCAGCTTTTTTAAAAAAGTCAGCAAGAATTGTTCCTTTGCCTACTCCTGACGGGCCTGTGAATATTATTAATTTTGCTTTGTTTTTCATAAATTTAATTCCGATATGGTTTTTTAAATTATACAATAAAAATAGAAATATGCTTTTAAATCATTCGAAAACAATTAAAGCCCTCTTGATGGAGGGCTTTATAGTATTAAACTTCAACATATTCCTTTAAGCGTTTTGAACGATTCGGATGACGTAATTTTCTTAAAGCTTTTGCTTCGATTTGTCTGATTCTTTCTCTTGTAACACCAAAGAGCTGTCCGACTTCTTCAAGTGTTCTTTGCCTTCCGTCGTCCATCCCGAAGCGAAGTCTTAAAACATCTCTTTCTCTTGGAGAAAGTGAACCTAAAACTTCCGCAAGATCTTCTCTTAAAAGTTCATGGGCAACTGTTTTAACCGGAGCATCAGCGTCTTTATCTTCAATAAAATCTCCAAGACGGGAATCTTCCTCTTTTCCAATGGGAGTTTCAAGAGATAACGGTTCTTGAGCTACTTTTATAATTTCTCTTAGCTTATTTATGGAAATGCCCATTTCTGCTGATAATTCTTCCTCGGATGGTTTTCTTGCAAGTTCTTGAGCTAGTTTTCTTGTTACTTTTTTAAGCTTGTTGATTGTTTCAACCATATGAACCGGAATTCTGATTGTTCTTGCTTGGTCTGCTATCGCTCTTGTTATTGCTTGGCGTATCCACCAGGTTGCATAAGTTGAAAATTTGTATCCTCTTTCGTGGTCAAATTTTTCTGCTGCTCTTATAAGTCCAAGGTTTCCTTCTTGAATCAAGTCAAGAAATAACATCCCCCTTCCTACATATTTTTTTGCAATTGAAACAACAAGACGCAGGTTTGCTTGAACTAATTTTCTTTTTGCAACAGCGCCGCTGTTTCCGCCTGCCACAATTTTTCTTGCTAAATCAATTTCTTCATCTGCTGTTAAAAGTTTAATTCTTCCGATTTCTCTTAAATACATCCTAACGGGATCGTCAACGGACATTCCTCTTGGAATGGCCAAATCGTTTTCTCCTTGATCTTCGTCGTCGTTTTGGTCAAAAAAAGTAGATGCACTTGCAGATTCAACCGTGCTTACGCCTTGAGTTCTTATAATGTTAGAGATATTGTCGGTTTCAAGCCCTGTGCTTTCAAAGTATTCATCTTCTTCAACCATTTCTGTTTTATCTATAACACTTATAACTGAACTTTCAGGATTTCTTTTTCTACTCATTAATTTATTCTCCAATCTTTATTGATTTTTTAATTCTTGAAAAATTTTTGTTGAAATTTTTAATTTTTCATCTGCACTTAAAGTTGAGTCTTTTAACATTTTTTTAAGTTCATTTTTTTTGTGTTGTATAAGCATTGCATTCAGTCTCATAAATGTCTCGTCAAGCGCCTTTTTGTAATCTTCTTGAGATAGGTTGTTAAATTCATGCGATGAAAAAATATTATCTGAGATTTTTTTTTGAATGTGCTGTTCATTATAAAACCCGAGAAAAAGTTTTTTTGCTAGCTCATCAACATTATTCACTTCGTCAAATTTTTTGTCAATGGAATCCAGAATCATAAAATTTTCTTTGTTTTCACTTGTATATCCTTTTAGTTTTTCTCTGAAGTATGCTTGTTTTTCTCTGGTGTTTGCCGCAAAAGCGAGTTTTATAATGTTTTCTTCCATTAATTCGTATTGGCTGTGAGAATCTTTTTTAATTAATTCTTTTTTGTTGTATATGTCTTCATTTTCAATTTTTAAAATTCCAAACTCCTCGTTTTGTTTGTTTATGATTTGGTTTTTTAAAATTGATTGGTTGACGTCGAGTTTGAATGACGCTTCTTTTATATAATCGTCTAAAATTACAGGATTTTTAATTTGATATAAAATATCGGCAATATGGACTACAAATTTGCTTTTTTCTTGCGGACTTATATTTCCTTTTATCTCGGAATATATTTGGTTTAGTTGGTAATCAAGAAGCAAAGGTGCTTTTTTGACTTTTTTTAAATATTCTTCTCCGCCAAATTCTCGGATAAATTCATCCGGATCTTTTCCTTCAATTTCTTGAACAACCCTGATTTCGCAAACATCATTTTGATTTTGTCTAAAATTGGAATCGTATTGTTTGATATCGCCAAGGGAAGCAAAGATATTTTTAATAACTTGTGCTCCGTGTTCTATTGCTTTTTTACCGGCTGAATCCGTATCAAAAGCAAGATATATTCTTCTTGAAGGACTGTAGCGACTGATTAATTTTATATGTTGGCTTGTTAAAGCTGTTCCGCAAGTCGCAACGGCATTTTCAATCCCTCCAAGATGCGCTGAAATTACATCAAAATATCCTTCCATAAAAATAACGCTGTCTTGTTTTGCTATTGCGTCTTTCGCCTTGTTTAGGCCGAAAAGCACTGAACTTTTGTTATAAATTAAACTTTCAGGAGAATTTATATACTTTGGCATTTGACCTTCAACTATTGCTCTTGCGCCAAAGGCAATTGTGTTTGAATTTATGTTTTTAATCGGAATCATTATTCTGTTTTTAAATCTATCGAAAAATACATTATCCTTTTCGTATACCAAACCGGCTTTTGAAAGTTCATCAATCGTAAAGCCGAGGTTTGTGAGATAATTTTTTAGTTCAAAGTTGCCTTTCGGAGCTAAACCTAAAGAAAATGCCCCTATTGCAGTTTCGTTAATACCTCTTTTTTCAAGATATTCAAGAGCTTTTTGATTTGATTCAAGATTGTTTCGAAAAAATCTTGCTGCCATTTCCATAGCGTCGTACAGGCGTTCTTTTTCGGCTTTGTATATAGCGGAGTTTTTGGAATTTGTTTTAGGAAGCTCTATCCCAAGATTGCTTGCCTGTTCTTCAATTACTTCTGCGAATGTTTGGTTGTTAATTTTCATTAAAAAAGTAAACACATCGCCGCCTTCTCCGCAGCCGAAACATTTAAATATTTGTTTATCTTGGGTTACCACAAAAGAGGGTGTTTTTTCGTTATGAAAAGGGCAAAGTCCTTGAAAATTTCTTCCTGCTTTTTTTAAAACAACATATTTAGATATAACATCCACTATATCTAATTTTTCTTTTATTTGCTCGACTGCTTGCTGATAGGTAATATCCGACATTCTTTTTCAATAAACTCTTTATACTTTGTTTTATGTTTAACACCAAAACAACATGTTTTAAAGGGTATTTTAATAAATACTTTAAAAAAGTTTACAAGAATTATTGTTTATGGTTAAATTTTCTCTGTAAGGGTTATTAGTTGGTGACGTATAGTTGTTTTTTAAAGACATAATTTCATATTTGGAAGGAATGTTAAAGAATAACAGAGTTGAACGTGCACAACTGCTTTTAAGAATAGAAAAAAAGTTTCCTCCAAAAGATGTTTGTACTTGTTATAAGTATATTCTTGAAAATAAAGACGATGCGGAATTGTTGAATTTAACTTTAAGAAGAATAAATAAACTGAAATATATCGATTTTTTACCTTCTTTGTTGGCTTTTACGGATAGAAAGTTCAACAAATTTGATGATGTAAATTTAAAAGTATTCACAATTAAAACAATTGCATTGTATAAAAACAAGAATTCTCTTAATGTTCTTTTGAATTGTTTAAATAATAAAAATTCAAATTATAAAATCCGTCTTGCAGCCGCAGATGCTCTTGGAAGAATCGGGGATTTAAATGCGTTTGATGCATTAGGCCGAGTTTTGGAAGATGAAAGTGAAAATTCGGCATATCTTCAGGAATCTGCTGCGGCTGCTCTTGGAATGCTTGGTGATAGTCGTGCATTAGATGTTTTTAATTCAATTATGTTAAGTAAAAAAATGTTTTTGGATAAGTTTGTTTTTTTAAAAGAAAGAATAATAGAAGCTATAGCAAAATTTGACATTTCCAAAAACAATCAAGCACTGGATGTTTTGAAAAATTCTCTTTTAGACAATAATTCGTCTGTCAGGATAAGCGCAATAGAAGCTATTTCAAATGCAGATGTTAAAGATGCGTATTCTTTAATATATGAGCGTTTAGTATATGATGATGATATTGAAGTAAAAAAGAATGCGCTTGTTGCTCTGTATAATATTTCGGATAGAAGAATACTGGATGAAGTGTTAAACGGCGATTTTGCTCAAGAGGTTAAAAATTATGCTTTTGATATTATAAAGGAATATGAAGATGAATAAAAAAGCAATCATTCTTTTATCTGGCGGACTTGACAGTTTGGTTTGTTTAGATATTGCAAAAAAAAGATTATTTGAATTGTATGCACTGTTTTTCAACTATTCTCAAAAAGCATATTTAGAAGAAAAAGATGCAGTTAGAAATATATGTTCTTATTATAAAATTGAACACAAGGAAATAAATATTCCGTTTTTATCCGAATTGTCGGATAATGCTTTAGTTAACGATAAAGTAAACAATTTTGACAGTCTTGAATCGGTTTGGATTCCAAATCGCAACGGTCTTTTTTTGAATATTGCAGCTTGTTACTGTGATAAAATGAAAATTGACAGAATAATATTCGGTGCAAATAAAAAAGAAGCGATAGACTTTCCTGATAACAGCAGCAAATTTGTTAAAAAATGCAACGATTTTTTTGAGTTTTCTACACTGCATAAGCCAAAATTGTATGTCCCGACTTTAGAATTTGATAAAATTCAAATTATAAATTATGCTATAGATAATAATGTACCGCTAAATCTGATTAAAAGTTGTTATCAATCATCAAAAAATACAAACAAAAAACATTGCGGATATTGCATGTCGTGTAAACTTTTAAAAGAAGGTATATTAAAGAGCAAAAATCCAAAGCTTCTGGAGGAAATTTTTTGAAATGCAGAAATATTTTATTGAAAAAGAAATTAAATATACAGGTTCTCAATTATCCCCTCATTGGATATATAAAAATTTCCATATTTTAGGAGATGCAATTGTTGCATTTATTGGTGAAGTTGATGTAGAGCTTAGCGAAATGGTTGATATTGAAGATGTTCTCAATAAAGAAAATATATATTCAAAAAAAATGCTAAATTTTATAATTGAAATTTTTGGCTGCCCTTTAGAACAAATGGTGTTTTGTCAAAGGCTTTTTATGTCGATAATCAAAGAAGTGCTTGAGAATTCAGGAATACAAGCAAATAGAAGCGGTGATGATTTATTTTTTGACAACCGAAAGCTGTCTGTTTCAATTGCGACAAAATCCTTAACATCGAGTCTTATTCACACCGGTTTAAATATAGTAAAAAATGGTGCTCCTGTTCGGGCTTCAGATTTAACTGAAGCGGGAATAGTTGATATTAAAAAGTTTGCAAATGATATTATGGATAAATTTATTGAAGAATTAGACAGTATAAAGCTTGCTGCATCAAAAGTAAGAGGTGTTGTGGAACAATGAATTTTAATACATCGAATTATTTTACCTATAAAAAAAATAAAATGCAGTCTGATTTAAAAAACACTAATAAGCCGATTTCAAAACTTAGTTTTCTTTTTCAGCTGTTTTTGGCAACGTTTATTATAATGTTTATTTTGATTGTAATTTCTATAATGAAGTACTCGTCAAAAATGGATATTGAATACACAAAAGGTGATTTATCTTTGCATAATTCAAGTCCGACAAATTCAATTTCCGGATATAGTTATCCTGCAGAAGATATTCAAAGGAAAATAGATAAAAGGCTCATTTTAATTCAACAGGAAGAAAATGCTCCAAGCGAAGCAAAAATTATTGCAGATAAGACTAATAACCCGGAAGTAATAGATTATAAATATATTGAGAATAACAAAAAACTTGAAAAACTTGAAAAACTTGAAATAGCAGAAAAGGAAAATCAAGCCTTTGAAAAAAGAGAATTGGCTAAAATTCTATCTGCTTTTGATGAAAAAGTGCAGGATAAAACAGTAAAAGACGATACTTTAGATGTGAATAAAAATATTACAATTATGTCAAAGGTTTTAATTGGCCGTTATTCTACTTTTGAAGAAGCACAGAAGGTTCAAAACGAAATCAAAACTAAAGACCCAACGCTTTCTCCTTTTGTAAGAAAAGTTGGAGATGTATTTAGTGTTCAGATGGGATCTTATAAAGATTTTGATATTGCAAAAAAACAAGCACAACTATTGAAATTTAAAGGTTTTGATGTTTGGATATATCAGCAATAAAAAAACCGTTGATTTTTTCAACGGTTTTTTTATCTTATCTGTTATCTGATTAGTCGTTCTTTTCGTCTTCTTTTTCAGTGTCTTTATTGTTGTCTTGACCTAAATCAACTTTGGCTGCTGCTGACATTATGTTTGAAGTTTGGTCAACCGTATTATCAGATACTTTTGATGTTTTTGAGATTTCAACCTGTTCTCTCGGAATTTTGATTTGGTTGATTAATGAATCTATATTGTCATCAATTGGTGTATCATCAGGGTCAACATCCGGAAGAGGCGGACATTCATTTGTCGGTCTGTCATATACTAAGATAAAGTCTTCATCTGTATCGCCAAAGTTGATTGTGTGTTTGTGGTTAACATCAATTTCACCATCAGGTGTTGTAACTTTGCCGGGTACATAGCTTCCTGTGTAGTCAAAATCGTCAGGATCTTTTGTAAAGTCATTATCTTGGTTAAAGCCGCCATAGTCTCTAACTTCAATGTAACCTTTAGAAGGAGTGCCTTCAGGAAGGCCTGCCAATTGTTCAGGAGTTAAATCAACAGGAGCTGCATACATTTTGTCGTTTGCATCCGTGAATAACTTGTCTGTTACGATTTTTGAAACTGACAGTTTATCATCTACCGCATTGATGTGTACTTCAGGACCTTCGTTAGGACCGATTTGTTCATCCCATTGTGTATTTTCAGCAGTTAATTCAATACCTGCTTCTTTATTGTCCGCATTTTTAATATCAATTATTATGCTGCCATTTGTATTATTTTGCGGTGTTGTAATTTCTGTTTTTGTATTTACAATAAGCTTAGTTTGATTGATATCAAGTATTTGGTTGTCAGTCGCAGTTCCGTTTTCGTTGTATTCAACGCTTTGCGGGAATTTATGCATTGATTCTTTTGTATCATCCGCAACGGATTTAGTTACGTCTTTTGTTGTAACATTGCCTTTTGCATTGATTTTAGTAACAGTATCTTTGGCTTGCTCTGTTGTTTGTTTAATTGTCAGGTTGTTCATAATTACATCACCGTCGGTTGTTGTTGTGATATTGTTGTTTGGTGATTCAAGTGATGAATTAACAAACTGAATGTCACCTTTGGTTGTAAAGTTATTGGACTTACCTGCAATATAGTCAACATTTACGGATTTTAGCGAATCTTCGCTTGTAAAGTTGTTGCTGCCGTTTGCGTTGAATGTTAATCTGTCGCCGTATGACAATGTAGGCATTGTTGTTTTTTCAGCATTGATATCACCGGCAGTTGAAACTATGTTCATATTTTCCATAGCTGTTAAATCAGCAGAGCTATCAATATTGATTCCGTTAGCTCCTTGAGAGCCGAATGTAATTGTATCATGGGCTTTAACATTTACGTCTTTGTCGGCAATAACTTTTGTATTGTCTGTTAAGTATACTGCGCCGTTTGTAGCTTCAATATTAGCATTTTGACCTGCTTTTACAGTGTCTTTGCCTTGTTTTCCTTTAGCGTTAACTGTAACATTTCCGTTTTTAGCTAACAGATTAGCATCTCTGCCGGCATGGATTTCGCTGTCTACTTTGCCTGCGTCATCAGAAGTTACGTTAAGATTATTATTTGCAATAAGATTTACGTCTCTGTCTGCTTTTAGGGCTGAGCCTTTAACATTAACATCTTTTGTATCAGACGTTAAAGTAATATCGTTATTTGCATGAACATTTGTATTGTTTATTGCATTAACGTTTCCTTGAGTTGATTTAATATTTACGTTGTTGGCATCTGCTGTATTTAAAGTAACTTTGTAATTTATTGCATTTGCAGTTCCGTCATCTACTAAAGAATCGTCTGCATTTCTGTCAAATTTTAATGTGTAAGCTGCTCTTTTAACTGTAGCGTTGTCAAGTGTAAAATCACCGTTTGTTTCAAGGTTAATGTCGCCGCCTACAACTTTTTTGCCTTCGGAATTTGTTGTAACAGGGCTAAATGTTGAATTGTTTGCAACGGTAACATTGTTAAGTCCGCTTGTTCCGTCACCGTAGAATTTAATATCTTTATACACCAAAGAAGCATTATCTATTAGTGTATTTTTGCCTTGAACTGATAATTTATCCCCGGCTACAACAAGTGTTTGATTTTGATTATTTGAATCAAGATCGCTTGATATTATTACATCTCCCGAAAGTGTGCCATCGGAATATGCTGACAGAACATCAATATTGCCTGCTGCATCTACGACAGTATTATGAATTTTAACGCCGTCTGCGCCTGATATTTTAACGTTTTTGATTTTTGATTCATCTACTGTATTATATGCCTGAATTAATGAATTATTTGTTGTAACTTTATCTGTAGCAATAATTTTAGCATCACCTTTTGCTAAAACTTTTGTGTTATCAAGATTTACATCGCCGCCATAAGAATATACTCTTACTGCACCTGCATTTGTATCATTTGCTGTTCCTGATTTTGCTCCGGCAGAAATTATTAAGGAGTCTTTAACATTTACATTTTTACCGCCGGAAACAAATATTTCACCGCCGTTTTGATTTTCCGTGGTTGTTTTAATACCGTTTAATGTTGCCTCTGTGTTAACGGATTCGAGTCTTGATTTGTCGATATCAACATCGTGTGAGCCGACAATCATGATGTCGCCGTTTTCTTTATTAATTAATTTTGTACCTTTAATTACGGAATTAGCTATTTTAATATTTGAACCTTCCGCATTTGATTTATTAATAATGTGAACATCACCGGATTTTATTGCTTCAGTATCTGCTGCAAGGCCTGAGTTGTCCATTTCAATATTTCTTACAACATCTGATTTTGTATCATCGGCTACTTCATAGTTGTCTGCATAACCGTTTGCAAGATATCCGAATGTAACACCGTCTGCTGTTACTAATCTTACATTTGAGAATGATTGGTTATTGTTCGAGCTGATGTAATTATAATTCTGACCTGTTCTTATTAATGAGTCTTTATATTTAATGTTGTCTGCAACAATTGCAACAGATTTGTTCGGATTGGCATCTGAAATTGTTCCGTCGGGATTAAAGTGTGCAAATGTTGTACCGTCTAAAACAACCGAAGCACCGGGCTGAACGTCTATTCCGGCATCTTTAAATGCTTCTGTGTAGTTTGAGTCAAATGTAATGTTGCCGACACCATTGTTTCCTGAAGCCATAGGTGAAATCTTATTCAAAACTCCGGTTTGATATTTTGTAAGATCTGCTTCAGACATGTCTTTTAAGTTTTTAGCACCTTTAAAGTCAAATGTTGAAACAGTAAAAGAATTTAAGTCTACTGTTGAACCGGGGCCAAACATTATACCTGCCGGGTTGATTAAAATAACTTTGCTTGTTGCAGCAAAAGAGTCACAGCTGCCGCCGCCTATACAAGAATTTGTCAATTTACCGAGAATTTGTGATTCATTTCCGCCTAAAACACGGTTAATTATTGTTTGAGATAAGCCCGAAAAACCGAAATTAACGTGTTCATTTTTACCGACATTAAAGTTACCCCAGTCTACTTGGCCTACTGCACCGTTTACACCTGAATTAATGTCTACATCTAAACGGTTTCCGCCTTGCGAAATGCCAACATTTCCTGTGTTACCAAGTACATCTCCTGCGCTTATGGCATATGTTGCAGCGGAAGATAATGACAAGAAAGCCAACATAGCAGTGAATGCTGTTAATTTTCTCTTAAATTGACTCATTATATTGTTCCCTTTCGTATAATAAAATTACAAATCCATATGCTTATACATGTAATAAAAACCACATGGCTTTGAAAATTTTTCATTTTTGTCAGCTAATTTTACAAAATTTAACAAAATCTTGTATCTTATATGTTACCAAAAAAATATTTAAAAGCAAATCAATATAATCCTTATATAATGCGGTATATACGAAATTAATATAAGTTAATAAATTAGTCAAAAAATAAATTTACGGTATTTTTATAATAAAATAAAATCATCAATATAATTTATTGTTATATATTTTAATGTGTTTTATTATAGTATTGCACGCTGGTAAATTGTGCAAGTTCCACAGCTAAATATAAAGGAATTTAAGAAAAGTGCAAATGATTAGATTTAACAGAATAGGTATAAGCTCTATCGCACTGGCTTTATGTTTTTTGATTTATACACCGCAAAAAGTTTATGCAGCTCCTGAGGCAGGCTTTGGCATTATTCCTAATGGAATAGGTAATTTTGACGCAGGTGTTATTGACCAAACAAACCTCAGACAAATAAAAGATTACGAGCAACGTGTTAGAGATGACCGTGAAGAAGAACATTACGAACAAAAAATTGAAATGAACAAACAAATGAAAGATCAAATGCAAGATCTTCCGAATAAAGAAGTGAGTTTCGTTCTTAATTCTATTCACATAACCGGAAATACAGAATACACGGAAGAACAGTTAATGAATCTGGTTTGTCAAAAAATCGGTGACACTGTTACAATTAACGACCTGATTGGCATGGCGAATGCCATTACGGAATTTTATCAAAAAAATGGCTACATTTCTACAACAGCTTATCTTCCTCCTCAAAAAGTCGAAGACGGTAATGTTGAAATTGTAGTTATGGAAGGTAAATACGGCAACATTAAAATCGAAGGAAATAAATGGGCAAGAAATAAATATTTAAGTGCAACCTTTTTGAAAGATAAAAATATTCAAGAAGATAAAGTTTTAAACGTGGCAGATATTCAAGAATCTTTGCGTGAATTAAATGCTACAGACTATATAAAAGGTGCTGTTGCTCTGCAAGACAATGAAGATTCCGAACAATATACGGATTTAACTTTAAATGTAAAAGACAGATTTCCGATAGACTTTGATTTCCGTTTTGATAACCAAGGTAGGTCTTCTGTCGGTTTGAATCGTTTTGTAATATTTGCAGGTATGAGCAATTTGACCGGTTTTGGTGACCAAATATTGTCAACCACTTCTTTAGCAAGAAGTTCAATTGGGCAAGGTGTATTCTATTCAATGCCTATAGGAAGACATGAAACAAAATTAAACTTGGGTTATTCATATTCGGGTACAAAACTTGATAAAGGTCCTCTTGAAAGTTTAGATGTTAAAGGTAAATCACATAGTTTTTATGTTGACCTGTCACGTAGACTTATAAAAACGGAAAACTATAAATTATACGGTGATATTGCGTTTGACATGAGAAACACCGAAACTACTTTATTGGGATATGATCTTTACGGATATCGCACAAGGGCTATTAAATTAAATTTGACAAATATTAAAGACGATTTTTATGGCAAATGGTTTGCAAATTTAGGTTTAGCTAAGGGTATAAGCGTTTTTGGCGCTTCAAATGAGTACGGTGATGATAAGCATGCTCCGACTAACCGTATGTTTAAGATTCAAGCTTCAATTGCCCGTCTGCAAGTGCTTCCGTGGAGAATGATGGGTATATTCTCCGCAAACGGCCAATGGGTTAACAGAAACGTTTGGTATTCCGATAAAATGTTAGTTGGTGGTATTTCTTCGGTAAGAGGTTATGAAGAAGGATACTTCCTTAAGGACTACGGTGTTACTGCTTCTGCAGAACTTAGAGCCCCTGTTCCTTTCTTGAATCATTTACCTGAAAAACTCAGATTTATTGATGATTCAATCAGACTTGCCGCTTTTTGTGATTTAGGTTGGTTTGGAGACTACGGTTACGGACAATCAAGATCTGATTTTGTAATGTCTGTCGGTGGCGGTTTGGTTTTAAAAATGACCAGATATTTGTCAGGTAACGTATACTTTGGTGTTCCTATTGTAAATAAGCCTGACGACGCTTCAAGCTTCAGAGTTCATTTTATGATAACTTCAAACATTTTATAATTTTAAAATTCATAAATAAATCGCCCCATAAGGGCGATTTATTATATATTTTTAAAGCTATAATTATTCTTTTTAATAGAATTTCAAAAGTTCTATTAAAAAGAATAATTGATTAGTGTGCTTTAGCTTTAATTTTTCCTTGTTTTAAATAAAGGCTAAGGTTTTGACAAAAAGTTGTTATATTAACCAAAATAAATCCTGACATATTGATTTACTTGTAATTGTATAAAATAAATAAGCTTATAATTTGAAAAGAGTATATTTAAGTTTTTTTTGGCTATAGTGACAATTATTAAAATCAGATATAACCATCTATGTTAAGATGGCACAAATTCACTGGCGTATAATTATAGTATATATATTGTTTTTAATTTTAAGACATTTAAAAAGTTGACTATTGCTGATATGCTTGGAATAAAGGCAAATATAGGGCTAATCCTAAAAAGCCGACTAAAACACCGATAAATACCATCAAAGCCGGTTCAATGAGCTTTGTGAAGCCGTCTATAACGGCATCCAGCTTTTTATCGATGAAATTTACACAATGGTATAGTGAATCACCCAAACGTCCGGATTGTTCACCGGTTGCTATCATAAAAGTCATCATTGTAGGAACTTGTTCTACGGTTTTTAATGCCACCGACAAGTGTGTACCTTGTTGTACTTTTGTTGCTGCCTGCATTATTGCATTTTTGAGCAAATAGTTATCCATAGTAAGATTAGCTAAAAACAAGCAATCTACAATCGGAATACCTGCTTCATACGAAACTTGAAGCACAGCTATAAAGTTTGAAAAATTTGAAAATTTAAGCAACTCCGAAAGCAACGGAATCCTTAATACGGCCTTGTCTATTTGTCTTCTTGTTGAAGGATTTTGGTATGACCAATTAGCAACAACTATAAGTATAATTGCGATAACAAGGCACACATACCAATAATTTTTCATAAAAGTTCCTGCATCCATGCAAGCTCTTGTGATTGGAGGAAGCGGTCTTCCAAGGTTGTTGAACATCTCATCAAAAGCCGGGAATACAAATACAAGCATTATAATTACAGCAACTATAGCTAAAAGGATAACAACAGCAGGATAAATTAATGCGCCAATTACTTTTCCTTTTACAGCATCTTGCTTTTTTAATAATTCCAACATACGAACAAGGGTCTTATCCAACTCTCCTGAATCTTCTCCGGCTTTCACAAGACCAATAAATACCCTGCCGAATATGTTTCTGTATTTTTCAAGCGTTTCACCAAGTGTTGAACCGCCTATAATTTGTTTTCTAAATTCATGGGTAATTTTTCTTATTCTTGGTGAATCAGAATTTTGTTCTATAAAAAGAAGCGCTTCAATAATAGGAATACCCGTAGAAGTAAGGATTTCAAGGGTAGAAGTAAAGTCTATTTTTTCTCTTAAGCTTAAAGCATTAACTCTTCCTGCTTTGAATTTTACCTTTTTAGCCTCACTATTTTCGGCATCATTGATAGACATTGGCAAAAGATCCATCTCACGAATTTTTCTGCGTGCTTCAGCGGCATCGTTTGCTTCTACTCTGCCTGTTACAGTTGTTTTATTATTTTTTAGGGCGGTGTATATGTATATTGCCATTATTGTTCGCTCGCTAAACCTAATATTCTTACCTGTTCTTCTATTGAAGTATTACCTTCCAATATATGTCTTAAGCAAGACATTTTAAGAGTTTTCATGCCTTGTTTAATTGCATAATCTTCAAGTTCAACGTCATGTGCACGTTGAGCTATCATTTTTTTGATTTCGTTATTGATAACCATTATCTCCAGCACGGCCAAACGTCCGGAATATCCGGTATTTTTACAGTTTGGACATCCATGCGGTTTGTAGAGCTTTGTTTGGGTTAATTTTTGTATTTCAATCGGATCGGTTAAAATCTGTTTTGCTTCTTCAACTGTCGGATAATATTCTTCTTTGCAATTCGGACAAAGCCTTTTTACAAGACGCTGTGCAATAATTCCGGATATGGTTGATGATACAAGATAGTCTTTTGCACCCATTTCAATCAAACGGGTAATTGTGGCGGCAGCTGAATTTGTGTGGACTGTTGACAATACAAGGTGTCCTGTAAGAGAAGCAGATATTGCTACCTCTAATGTTTCATAGTCACGAATCTCCCCGATTAATATAGTATCAGGGTCTTGTCTTAAAATTGCACGCAGTGAATTTGCAAATGTTATGCCTGCTTTTGTGTTGATAGATGATTGGTTAATACCTTCCAGTTTAATTTCAACAGGGTCTTCGATTGTCGTAATATTAACGCTGTCAGAGTTTAAATATCTTAAAACGGCATACAAAGTCGTTGTTTTACCTGAACCTGTAGGGCCTGATGTTAAGACAATTCCGTTTGGAGAAGATATTAAATATCTGATTTTTTTAATATCTTCTTCGGTTGCTCCAACAATTTCGATTTTATCTGCTTTTGCTTGCTTAGAATCCAATTGTGGCGCCAAGACACGAATTACCATTTTTTCACGTCCTGCAACAGGAAGCGTGTTTACACGAAAGTCTTGTGCTTTATTTTTGTATTTTAAGGTAAACGAACCGTCTTGGGTACGCCTGTGTTCAGCAATATTCATTTTTGAAAGTACTTTAAATCTTGATATGATTGCGCTGTCTATCTTTGCAGGAATTTTTAGTGCTTCGTGAAGCGATCCGTCTATTCTAAGGCGTACCCTGTAACCTATGTTTAAAGGTTCGATGTGTATATCTGAGGCACGTCTGTCTATAGCCATTGTTATAATTTTATTGGCAAGTTGCGATACAGCGCCATCTGAATCTTGAATTTCTTCTTCAACCTGATCCCAAAGCTCAGATGAATTTACGGTTATGCTTTCATCTTTGCTTATTTGTTCTAAAAGTTCGTCTGCCTCTGATTTGTCTGTATTGTAGTATGTATTTATAAAGTTTTCAAATTCAACATGCGTAACAAGCATTACTGTTGGTTTTAGACCCGTTTGATACACAATTTCGTTTATAACTTTTGTATCGTTTGGATTTACCATCCCGACAACCAAAGATTTATCCGTCATACTTAATGGTATAACTTTATTTATTTTCACAAAATCTTCCGGTAAAATCGAAATTGCCGTAGGTAAAGCCTTTAACTGCTCTGCTGTTGCATACTTTAAACCCATTTGAGCACCCAGAGCTTCTTTTAGGTCTTTAATTGTGACAAAGCCCATTTTAACAAGAACAGAGCCCAACGGAATACCTTGCGCTTTTCCTTCTGCAAGTGCAATTTCCAGCTGTTTTTCATTAATTAATTTTTCTTCAATTAATATTTCGCCAAGTTTTTTTGTTTGCGGGGCTTTTACTTTATCTATACCTGACGGTTGTTCTTTGGGAGCTTGTTTTTTTTGCGGTGTTTGCTGAGGTTTTGCTTCGTTTTTTACCTCCAACGTATCTTCTTTATCAAAATCATCCAGTTCGTCGGTTTCATCGGATTCATCAAGATAAAGATCATCATCCGCAGAATCATCTTCCAAATCATCTTTTGACTCATCGTCAAGAGATATATCATCATCTATTTCAAAATCGTCATCGTCGTCTATATCTAAGTCATCATCGTCAATGTCTTTAGCATCATCTGTTTTAAAGTTAAGAGTTCCTTCAACAATTTCTTTTGTTGAAGCTGTGATTGCGCCTCCGTATTTAGCTGAAAACTTTTTTAAGAAAGCATTGAATAATAAATCAAAGTTATTTTTTGTAAGAAAAATGAATTTAACTTCATTATCAATAATACTTTTTATGTATGTCTTGATTTTATCTTCGTTTGAATTTGAATAGACCGCAACAAAAAAGACATCTTTACCGCTATTTATATCTTTTTGCATGTTTACCGGTACAAAAGCCAGTTCTTCGGCCTTAGATAATTCAAATTTGTCTGCTAAATTAAAATTAATTTTCTTTATTAACTTTGTAATTATATTATTATCCATTACTCTTTTAATCTCTATAGGTCATATATCTGTTCATCGATAGGTTCGGAATTATCTTTCACTATATGTGGAGTAACTACAATTACAAGCTCTTCTCTTGATTTATTGCTGGAATTACCTCTAAAGAATGCTCCTATGAAAGGTAAGTCTGATAAAAGCGGCATTTTTGTTACTGTTTGAGTTTCTGATTCTTTAATCAAACCTGCCAAAACAAGTGTTTCACCATCTTTTATTCTGATATTTTTCAACTCCAGGTCGCGTCTTTGTAAAAGTGTTGCTGCAAGTTCTTGTTGACCGGCATCATTTATGGTATATTCACGGCTTTTAATTGTTGCAAACTCAGGCGAAATGTTCATTGATACATATCCGTCAGGTGAAATAAACGGTACAATTTCTATCAATAAGCCTTCATCCGAACCGATATCGTAAGTTTTTTGAGTTGCACTTGTTACGGTATCAGAACCTTGTAAGATTTGGCTTGTTACTGATTTAATATAGTCAGATGTCATATCAATTGTTGCTTTTTTGCCATTTGTAACCATGATTTTCGGATTGGTTAAAACACGCCCGTTACCATTGCTGATAAGGTATTTCAATTGATAAACAAGAGCATTATTATTTGATTTTGTTACCACTGTTTGAGTTGTTTCACTTGTGGTGTTTCCATCAGCATCTGTTGTTTCTTTTGTTACTGTTGTAGGATAGTGATTACCCCAGATAAAGAACGGTGAATTTGTGGAAAAACCGTCCGATGTATTAAAACCTAAAGTTATAAACGGAGTCCATAAATTCCATGTGTTTTCAAACTCTTTAGATCCGTCTTCATTAAGTTCCACTACTGACAGTTCTATATATGCCATTAGCTGTTTTTTGTCGTGTTCTTTTATGAATTCTTTAATTACTTCAACCTGCTCAACAGAACCTCCGTATGTTGCAATTTGCCCTAATTCAGGGAAATATGTAACCGTAAGCGGATTTGTTTTAAAAGGACTTAAAGAATTTTCGTTTGAGCTTGTTGTTTTTGTTGTCTTGTCACGACAAGCAACCATACCGCCTCCAAGCACAACTTCTTCGTTCGTGTCTGTGTTTTCCATTGTTGAAGTGTTTGACGAACTGCTGCCATCTTCCGAATAAAATAGAGAATCACATATTAAAGTTGCCATTTCTTTTGGGGTTGTATGATTAACTTTAAAGGTGTTTACCATTGGTTTTGTATCTAAAATTGGTAATACTCTTTTAATTGCATTAACGTCCGCATTATTTCCAAAGACAACAATTTGGTTTGTTCTTGGATTTGAAGTAACTACAGGTTGGCTTGAAAGTCCGAAAATATTAGATTTAAATAAGTTGTCATTTAAAAATTCCGCAACACTTTCAGCGCTAACGTATTTTACAGGTAGTACCGTCATGTTTTGCCTTGTGTAAGCCAAGTCTTTTGCTGCTTCAAGCGACATTACGGTTATCGTATTTCCGTCTTTAACATATGTTAGTTGTGTTGATTTAAAAATAACCATAAAAGCATCGTTAACAGTTATATTATTTAAATCAAGAGTAACTTTTCCTTCAACGGATTTATCGAATACAATGTTTAATTTCGCTTTGTCGGCTAACATTCTTAATGCTTGCTTTAAATCTGAGTCTCTTAAAGACAAGTTAACTTTTGCGTTTGAATTTGTAATAACAGGGGACGAATCAAGTCTCATTGTTGCTTCAATACCTCTGGCATCAATTGAATTTATATTTAATATATTGCCTTCGGGTGCTTGATTATTATACAAATACGAACTTGAAACACTGTCTAAATATGAAACTTTGCTGTTATCATACCCAAAAACCGTTTGAGTTAATAGTGATAAGCTCAAAATAGTTAAACATGTTTTAGCTACACTACCCGGTCTGAATTTTTGCATTTTATACCTTCTCCTAGATTAATTATTTTGCTCTGACTTCCACTTCGTCTTCCGATACATATCTTAGCCCGTCTGTTCTGGACGAAGCCTCAGAATCGGCATTTTCTTTTACGGAATAGTATTGTCTTCCCCCGCCTTGTTTTGGGCTAAGGTATTGTGCGCTTCCGTAGAATTTGGAACTGATTTTAAATTCCTCTCCGATATTAGCCTTGTATACATTTTTTCCAAGTGCTATTGTTACATAATTTCTTGCTATATCTAAAACTTTATATTCATCGAGCTTGTCTCCTTCTTGTACAAAATAATCATTGTCATCGTATGTGATTATTGCAGAAGGCTTGGCATCATCATACATTATTCCCGAAACTGCAATTGTCATAAGTTTTGTTGCAACTTCGTCTTTAGTACCGTATGCTTCAGGCGGTTTTGGCACTCCGGAATGATCGTAATCAATACTTGTTTGAGGAATTGACACTTTAACATATTTTGCAATAGGCATGAAAGGATTAGGTCTTCCTGTCTGTTTAACGTCTATTACTTCTTTCTTTTCTTCTTTTGGTTTTTCTTCTTCAATTTGCTCATCAGGCTTTATTGTGTTTGCATCTTCTTCGTTTACAACAGGGATATTTTCTTCTTTTGTTCTCTGTGCTATTTCTTCTTGAGTAATATTGTTCATTTCATCCTGCTTTGTAGCAGGTATTGCAAGATTATCATTGCTTACATTTTGAGAATTCATATATTCTTTTGCATAATATATTCCGCCTACAACAAGGACTGCAAATAACGCGGAAATTAATACAGGAAGAAGACTGGTTTGCTTTTTTGTTTCTATTTTTCTTGGTTTGATAGTTCCTGTGTTGTTGTTTTGTTTGTTTTCTTCCAAAACAACATTAGCAAGTTGACTGTCTATATCAAATTCTTCTTCTGAAGCTTGTTGCATGTTTGTATTTTCTGCAGAACTTTCTTCATTTAAAATTTGGCCAAGCTGCTCTTCTTCATTTTCTTCTTCCTGAACAAGTTCAAGCTCGTCTCCCAAATCAACCGTTTGGCTTTGCGGAGTTGTTTTAACTGCTTTTGACACAATATTATCATCGTTGTCATTGTTTAAAACTTCTTCCCAAGTAACAGTGCCGTCTTCATCAATATGAATATCTGCTCCGTTTTCTATAAAATCTTTTTCTTCCTCAAAAAACATTTAATATTTAAACTCTTTATACTAATACTAATATATATAATAAAACTTATAAATTAAGTTTACTATGACTTTTTGTTTTGTCAAAAATGTAACTTTTAGTAATAATCTTCGTCATAGCTAAGTTCAATTCCGGATACGATTATTGTATCATTATTTTTTACTCCGCATTCTCTTAACCTTTCATATACTCCCATAGCATCCATTATATTTGTAAATCTTTTTATTTGTTGAGTGTTTTTAATATCTGTAACCGAGGCCAATCTTTTTAATTTTCCGCCATTTACGGAATATGTATTTTTGTTAAGTTTAACAACTTCAAAATCAGAATCATCATTATTGTATGAATCCGTATCTTCTTCGATATCTAATTCTATTTTTATATCTTCAGTTTCATCCAGTTTTTCATATATGTAATTTAAAAGCTCATTTAAACCTTGTTTTGTGGCTGCAGAAACTATAAATGATTTATTTGGTATGTTAAATTTTTCTTCAAATTCTTTTTTAATTTCCAAAGCATGCTCATAATCTACAATATCAGATTTGTTTAAAACAAGAATTTGTTCTCTTTTTGCAAGATTTTGGTCAAATTTAGCAAGCTCTGTGTTTATTTTTCCGTAATTTTCGCTACTATCGTTTTTTGAAATATCTACGATGTGTAATAATAATTTGCATCTTTGTACGTGCCTTAAAAATTCATGCCCAAGGCCCAAACCTTCACTTGCTCCTTCTATTAATCCCGGAATATCAGCTATTACAAAACCGTCTCCTTGAGGTTTTTTAACAACTCCCAAATTGGGAATAAGTGTTGTAAAAGGATAGTCTGCAATTTTTGGCTTTGCGGCACTTATTGCGCTTATTAAACTTGATTTCCCTGCATTTGGCATGCCGACAAGGCCAACATCTGCAAGCAATTTTAATTCTAATTCCAGCTCTCTTTCAATAGAAGGTTCGCCGGGCTCGCAAAATTGCGGAGCTCTTTTTTGTGCGGTTGCAAAACGGGCATTGCCTCTGCCTCCCCTGCCGCCTTTTGCAATCAGAACCGTCTTATTATTTTCATTTAAGTCCGCTATAAGTTTATTTGTCTTTAAATCTCTGACGACTGTTCCTATGGGAACTTTTATGTATAAATTTTGTCCGTTTTTACCGTGGCAATTTTTATTTTTTCCGTTTTCTCCGTTTTCTGCTTTATATATTGATTTATGAGTAAAATCAAGCAGGGTTGAAAGGTCTGAAGTTGATGTAAAATAGATATCGCCGCCATTTCCGCCGTCACCGCCTGCCGGGCCGCCTTTATCAACGTATTTTTCTCTGCGCCAAGCAAGTGCACCGTTTCCTCCTGCACCTGAGACAACTTTTATTTTAGCTTTATCTATAAAAGCAGTCATTAAATTGCAAGCCTTTCATTTAAGTTGTTTGAAATTTGTTTATTAATCCCCAGTTTAAGTTTAGTGTAATCCAATACTTCTTGTTTCGGATTATCATAATTCTTAATTACAGTATCTATTAAAAATGTTAACATCAAATTAAACAAATTGCCATTAATCTCTTGATTAAAATATTTTTCAATAAGTTCAATCAAATAAGGATATGCTTCAATATAATATAGTGAATTAATCGTTGATATTGTGTTAGATAAAACCCTGTGACTGCTTCTTTCAAAAACAATATCCAAAAAATATTCACCAAGTTTGTCAACCCTCGTTAAAAAATCGTATGATTCCGATTTAGTGCAATATTTTTCAAAGCAGACAATGAAATCATTATAGATTTTATTGTCCTGTGAAATTTTTCCGTTGTTTTCAATTGTAAGAAAGTCTTTAATGTAACAACCCAAAAGATTTAAATCATTTGAAAATTTCTTTTTGATATTAAATACAATTTGCTTTTCTTTAATTGAAAGAGATAAATTAAAGAAGCTGTAGAGTTTTTCTATTTGTGAAATGTAGTCCATACTTTATATTTTATATTTTAATTATTTCCGTTATCAAAAAATTAATAAAACTTCATTTTAATGTATGACTAATTTCTATACCCTATTCCTGCTTTGTATCCGGATATACTGTATAGGATAGGTAAAGCAGGTTCAATCCACTTTAGACCGGATAAAAGAGACACTGTTGCAATGTCATCAGTGTGTAAGCCTAAATCCATAAGTTCCGGTTTTCTTTCTTTTGGTTTTTGGTTTTTAGATATCATAGGACAAATAATCTTTTCAGATACTTTATTTGCTATTTTTGAACCACCTATAACTCCCGTTAGTATTATTCCTGTTGTCATGCCTATTGCACGAGCGCTTTTTGAGGTTATTTTTAATTTTTCAAGTATTCCTAAAGCAACTCCCGCTCCAATATTGCACATAAATATATTAGCTAAATATTGATAAATTCCTTCGCAAATTTTATCTTGGATATTTTTTTTGTAATCATTTTTTTGTACAATATCTGCTCCAATACCGCCTAAAATGCCTCCTACAACAGGAATAGCGCCATATATTGATAAATATCCGATTTCTGAAAAAATATCCTTTGCCGCTATATTTTCAGGGTCCGGTATTAGTTTTTTAAAAAATTCGTTTTTTCCGTATTTTTCATTTAAACTTTTTACTTCTTTAAAGGATAAAATTTGTTCTTTTGCTTTGTTTAATATTTTTATATTGCCACTATCTATTTTGTGATTTTTTACAAAAGTATCAATAAGCTCTTTATTTTTTTCTTTTACTTTTTCAACTGTATCCAATGGAGTTCTTTTGGTTATAAAAGAAGCCACTTTTGGTGCACAAAGTGCAGAGACTACAGCGGAAGATAGTATTATTCCTTTTTTTAGAATTTCTTTTTGAACAAGTTTTATATCCTTTTTTTCTTCATTTGCTTTTTTAAAATTATCTTTAGTATATTTACTTAATGCAAAACCTGAACCAATAGCCATAATTGCAGGCATTTTTTTGTTTAATTTTGCAATTAAAATCGGCTGGTCAAGAAATTTTCCAAAGGTTTTTATATTGTTAATCATCGTTATCCTTTAAAAATTTTTTATCTATTAAATTTTCCTTACAAAAAACAGTGAACTCATTAATTTTGTCAATAAGTTCACTGTCAATAACATGTTCGATTTTACACGCATTTTTATTTGCAAAATCGAAGTTTGCGCCTAAAATTTCATTAAAAAAAACTGTTAAAATATTATGTTTTTTTATAATTTTTTTTGCTTCAACTATACCTTCATCAGTTATTTTTATACCTTTTCTTCCTTCATAAATGATCAGGTTCTTATCTGCAAGGCGAATAAGTGCTTCAGACACAGATGCTCTTGAAATATTAAATTTATTTGCAATATCAATTGCTTTAATGTCTTTGCCTTTAGATATATTGTTATAAATTAGTTCTATATAGTCCTCAAGACCTGATGTTATCATTGTTAGGCTTTCCTTACATAGTATAATTTTATATTGTAAGGTAGACCTAACAACTTGTCAATAGTAAAAATTTGGCAAATATTAAAACAAAAGTTTTGAGTAGCAAAAATTCTAAAGATAAAGATATTGTAAAAAATATTTATAAAACAATTAAAACGCTAATTTATAATTAAATTATTGCAATTCTTTTTTGTTTATTCTACGATATTTCTGTTATTAGATTACCTTTTCGGTTATTATTTCCAAATGGTTTTTTAACCAGCCTTTTGCCTAGAGGTCAGGATTAAACCGAAAAAAGAAAGGACAAGAAACTATGGCAGTAGCTACTTTAGTAGAATTATTAGACGCTGGTGTACACTTTGGCCACCAAACGCAAAAATGGAATCCAAAAATGAAACCGTATATTTTCGGTGCTAAAAACGGAATCTATATTATTGATTTAAGAAAAACATCCGATTTATTGGACAAAGCCTATGAAGTTGTAAGAAAATACGCTTCACAAGGAAAAAACGTTCTTTTTGTCGGAACAAAAAAACAAGCAGTAGATGTTATCGCTCAAGAAGCTGTTCGCTGTGGCGGATACTACATTAACCGCAGATGGCTGGGTGGTATGATGACAAACTTTGAAACAATAAGAGGCAGAGTAAACAAATTAAGAGAATTAGAATCATTCCTTGAATCCGGCGCTGCTAATAAACTTCCTAAAAAAGAAGTAGCGCAATTAAACCGTCAAGTGGCAAAATTGTCTAAAACACTGGGCGGCATTAAAGAAATGAAAGGCATGCCTGATATTCTGGTTGTAATAGACCAAAAGAAAGAATTAATCGCAATTAAAGAAGCAAACAAATTAAATATTCCTGTTGTTTGTCTTGCTGATACTAATGCTGATACAGATGGAATCGATTACATCATTCCCGGTAACGATGATGCTTTACGTTCAATTAAACTTATTGCTTCAAAAATGGCTGATGCTGTTTTAGAAGGAAAAGAATTAAGAGCAAACAACATCAAATCAAACGGCAAAATTGAACGCATTGAAGCAAAAGATGCTAATGCTCAAGCAGAAGAAGCACAAGTATAATTTAGAATTAGGAGAAATAACTATGGAAATTAAAGCCTCTATGGTAAAAGAACTGAGAGATAAAACAGGCGCCGGTATGATGGATGCTAAAAAAGCCCTTGTTGAATCAAACGGTGATATGGAAAAAGCAATGGAGCTTTTAAGACAAAAAGGCATGGCTTCAGCTGATAAGAAAATGGGAAGAATTGCTGCAGAAGGCACAATAGCATCTGCAATTGAAGGTAAAGTCGGTGCTATGATTGAAGTAAATTGTGAAACAGATTTTGTTGCTAAAAACGAAGACTTTAAAGCATTTGCTTCAGATATGGCAAAAGCTGTAATTGCAATGAATCCTAAAGATGTTGACGAATTTATGACAATGACTTGTCCAAAATGCAATAAAAAAATTGAAGATATAGTTAAAGAAAAAATCGCAAAAATCGGTGAAAAAATTACAATTAGAAGATTTGTTAAGTATGATGCCGATTGCTGTGTAAATACATATATCCATAACGGCAAAATTGGTGTTTTATTGGAAGCTAAATGCGCTGTTTGCGATGAAACTTTAACAAAAGATATTTGTTTGCATATCGCTTCAAATGCTCCGGAATTTATTTGTCGCAATCAAATTCCTCAAAGTGTGATAGATGAGGAAAGAAGAATTGAAATGGGCAAAGAAGATTTAGCTAAAAAACCTGAAAATATTAGAGAAAAAATTGTTGAAGGAAGAGTTAACAAATTAATGGCTGAAAGATGTCTTTTAGAACAACCATTTGTTAAAAATCCTGATTTAACAATTGCTCAATTAATCGAAGGCAAATGTGAAATCGTTAGGTTTGATAGATTTGTTCTTGGTGAAGGTCTTGAAAAAAGACAAGACAACTTTGCTGAAGAAGTAATGAATCAAATTAAAGGTTAATTATGGTATAAAATTATAAAGCCGGCACATATGTGCCGGCTTTATTGTATAATTTTTTTATGGACTTAATTCTTGCAAGCGCTTCACCCAGAAGAAGGGAAATATTATCTAAAGCAGGGTATAAATTTAGGGTTGTACCTTCAGATTATGAAGAAAAAATTTTGACTTTAAATTATAATGATCAAATTGTAAAAAACTGTGCTTATAATAAAGCGTTAGATGTTTTCAAAAAAAATCAAAATAGTTTAATTATAGCTTCAGATACTGTTGTTGTTTTGGATAATATTATTTTAGGAAAACCAAAAGATAAAACGGATGCTTTTAAAATGCTAAAAGCTTTGAGTAATAAAAAGCATTTTGTTGCAACTTCAATTTGTCTAATGAACAAAAATAACGTGTTAGGTGATATTCAAAAAACCTTTGTTACTTTTAAAAAACTTTCAGATGATGAGATTAATAATTATTTAAATTCCAAAAAGCCTTTTGATAAGGCAGGAAGCTATGGAATTCAAGATGATGGTTTTGATTTTGCAATAAATATACAAGGCGATATAGATAATGTCATAGGTTTTCCAATGAGACTTTTTGAGAAAATGTTCAGCTGTATCAGCTAATTTTTACTAGCAAAAAATTTTTTGTTTGTTTTTTATACTATTAAAAAGATTTGAGGTAAAAAATGAACAGCTTAAAAGTTAATGCAGATAATAATATAAACTTTGGATTTAAATTGGGTTCTGTTTTTAGAAAAAATAGTGGCAATAAAAGAAAAGTTCAATTGATAAAAGAAAATGAAAAAACTTCTTGTAAAGCAGAAAACCTTTTAAAAGCAGGTTCTCTTGACAAGGCTTTTGATTTGGGAGTGGATATTGAAAGTGTAAGAAAAGAATACTCTTATTTGAGCACAAAAGACTTATATGGAATTTATACAACTCAAAAAACAATGAAATATTATCCTGATATGCTTTCATTGCTGGCAGATAAACTTTTAGATGAAAACCAAATAGATAAGGCAAAAGAAGTACTTTCACATATTGATGATAATTATACGGGAGCAATAAATGAAGACGGTACACTTGCCTACAGTGCAAAAGCAATTCTTGAAACAAAAGCAATAAGAAAATTGATAGATGAAAACAGAATTCAAGAAGCAAAAGAAAGTTTTCCAAGACAGAATTGGTTTGTCGATTTGTATTTGAAAGATACCCGAAACAGGAATCTTGAAAACATAATATCGAAAGATAATCTGGATAAAATAAGATATGAAAATAAAGAATTGTTTGATGAAAATAATCTAAATGAAGCAGATATTATAAAAATGGCTCTTTTTCTTTCGGATAAAAATACGGCAAGGCTTTCAAAAAAAGCCTATGATAAGTTTCAAGTTTGGCTTAATGCTTATATGTTTGGTGCAAATATTGATGATTTAATCATTTCGGATTTAGTCTTTTCAGGAAAAATTACTCAAGCAAGAACAATGTTTCCTGAAGAAAAGTACCAAGATAAAATTGATAAAATTATAAGTGATTATATGAAATATTTAAGCTAATTTTTTCTGTATAAATGACAAAGAACGTCTCTGTAACAATTTTTGTAATAATCAGGTTTTTTATTTTTGCATATATCCATAACAAAATTGCATCTGGGATGAAACTTGCAGCCGGTAATTTTTTGGGTTATAGGCGAGATTTGTCCTTTGATATTTTCAAGTTTTTTTCCTTTTTTTGTCGGAAGCGCTCCTAAAAGCGCTTTTGTATAAGGATGGAAAGGCTCTTTGAATAATTGTTCAACTATAGCGCTTTCAACAATATCTCCTAAATACATAATTTTTACAGTATCGCAATAATTTGATACAATTGATAAATCATGGGTAATTAAAATTATTGTTTTGCCTTTGTCTTTTAAATCTAAAAGTAAATTCAAAATTGAATTTGAAACAGAAACATCAAGAGCTGTAGTTGGTTCGTCTGCAAGTATAAGTTTAGAGTTTGCTATTAAACTCATAGCTATAATTACTCTTTGCTTCATTCCGCCGGATAACTCATGCGGATATGAGACCAGAACGTTTTCAATGTTTTTTATTCTTACTTCATTGAGTGCTTGTCTTATTGTGTTTTTTGTATCTTTATCTTTATTTTTGACCACTTCTAAAAGTTGATTTTCAATTGTGTATAACGGATTTAAAGACATAAAAGGGTCTTGCGGTATAAGAGATATTTCCCTTCCTCTTATTTTTCTGATTTGGCGTTGATTGAGCTTTAATAAATCATTTCCTTTAAATAGAATTTCTCCTTTAGTTATTTTTGCATTTTTAGGCAGAAGATTTAAAATTGTATTTATAAAAACTGATTTTCCGCAGCCTGATTCTCCTGCTATAGCATGGATTTTACCCTCCTCAAAAGATAAATTAATATCATTTATTGCAGGATAAAAATTATCTTCTATATAAAATCCTACATTTAGATTTTTAACTTCTAGTATGTTTTTATCCATAATAGTCCTTGAATTTATAACCTTATATTAGCACATTATAGTTGTTTCTATATACTAAAAGTGTATAATTTATAAGGATTGGTTTATTATTATATCTTTTAAAAATATAAAACGCCTGCGATTGTTAAACTATCGGTTCACACTTTTTTTCTTGAATTTTGGCTTTAATTTTTTTTCTTCTCATTAAATCAACAAAAGCTTCAAGACGGGTAATATACCCTGCTCTTCCTGTTTGCTCGTCCATAATTAAAGACAAAATCGGAAGATTTGTGTCTTCTCTCATTTTAGGAAATATGTTTTGGCTCATAATTTCAGGCATGCAGGTAAATGGTGAAACGTGAATTAAGCCGTCTATGTTTCTTTCTTTTGCATATAATACATCCGAAATGCACTCCAGTGCGTCCCCTCCGATATCTCTCATTAAATACGGCTTTGCAAGTCTGTAGGCTCGCTCAAGATGTGTTTCTCCTTTTTTGAATATTTTAGGGATAATCGCATCTTTTAAAAAGGAAGATACTGTTAAAGACCTTCTGACCTGCACTCCCATTGCACCGAGTTCCCGTTCCATGTTTTGATTTGAAAATTCATCGTTTACAATATATATTTCGCCTGTTAAATCAACATGAAGTATATCTTTATTCTTATCTATTTTAACTGAAGAAATCTCTCTCAAACCGTTTTTTAATGCTTTTGATAATTCAAAAGCATTATTTGCACTTCTAATCATTTTAATTGCTTTGTTGAAAGCTTTTTCGCTATCTCCTTTGTTGATTTCTCTTGCTCTGTGGTATGACAAAAAGTTTTGTAATTCATCCACTGCAAAAACTGTTCTAACTGCTAAATATATAGCATGAAATATTTTAAAATAGTTTTTTGAACCACTTAGTCGCACAAGGTAATCAACCATGCCTTTAAAACCGTCATATAGGCTGAGTTCAATATAATTTGCCTTGTATCCTAATTCTTTTAAGACCTGTTCAATGTTTCTTCCGTATTCTCCGAGTCTGCAAATGCCGGGAGAAGTTATCATTGAAACATAATCAACTCCTCCTTCGAGTGCTTCAATAAAGTTACCTAATATTAATTTATAAGGTAAACATATAGCCTCGGGTGAGTTTTTTGTTCCGAGTGACAGTGTTTTTTTACTGGTATAAGGCGGAATATATGGTTCAACCCCCATTGTTTTTAGTGCCATTTCCCAAGCAACATATATTGTTCCCATATGCGGAAAGGCTACTTTGATTTTTTCTTTATTGTCCATAACTTTATTATATAACAAAATAAATATTTTTTAAAAAAGGCAATTTTTTTCTGTTTATGATTTTATTATAAATATGTAGTTTAAAAGAGGCATCAAAAATGGAAGCAACTAATTTATCATCAGTTAACCAAACATATTTGAATAATACGTCAAATCAAGCAAATACTACAGCTGAACAACCGGCAACACCTGCCGTAAACGAAGTTAAAGACGGAGATAAAAAGTCAATGAATGCTCTCAAATGGGCAGGTATTATCGGTGCTGCCACTTTGGCTGTCGGCGGTACGATTTATGCAATTAAAAAAGGTAAAGGAATTGATATTGAAAAGTTGGATTTTCAAGACGGAAAAGCCTTTTTAAAGAAAAACGGTAAGGAATTTTCAGGAAAAGCAACCGAAACCATAAAAGATGAATCGGGTAATGTGATTGCAATTTTAAAAACAAGATATACAAAAGGCGTTGCAGTAGGTGATGTTGAAAAGGAAATCGTAAATCAGGAATTGTTTGCAAAACACGGATTATCAAAGATGGCCGAAGCTCAAGAATCTCCTGCTGTTTCAAGTGTACTTCAGGAAAATTTTTCAAAACTGCCAAAGGAAAAACAGGAAGCTGAAATTACAAAAGCCTTTGATGAAGCAAAGAAAATAAATGAACAGTTGGATTTTTCAAAACTGCCAAAGGAAAAACAGGAAGCTGAAATTACAAAAGCCTTTGATGAAGCGAAACATAAAAATGATATTTTAAATGAAGCAATCGAACGCCAAAATGCAGTTAAAAAAGCACAAGACACGGCAGATAAGGCTCAAGATTATTATACCATGCAATCTGTAGGAAAGCATCCGGATGAATTAGGCTCTTATTCAGGTGATGCGGAAGCATCAGCTTCTTTTTTCGAAATACTGGGCGTAGGCCAATCAGGTAACATTAAAGAAAGATGTCAAAAATAAAAAAAACAGAACCTAAATTATCAATTAATAAAGATGCTATAAGCGGATTGAAAAAATTAACAGAAGAACAAGTCGAAGCAATTTCTGATGTTGCTTTGAGTGATATTGCGTCTAATCCGCTTTATTCGGGTAAATATGATAAAGTATGCAACGCATTATCGCAATATTCTCCTAAAGAACTTAGGGCAATAACAAATAACGGTTATGGAAGAGAGTATTTGTATTCTGAAATAGGTAATGCTGTTGGCATGTCGGTATATAATAATCCGGGCGACCAAGAAAAAGTTCTAAATATACTTAAACGCATAGGACGATCTATTTATAAACATTAATTATAAACAAATATAGCCTCTAAGTTTAGAGGCTATATATTTTTGTATTTTTATTAAATTAATTATTTAATTTCAACAGTTGCGCCGGCTTCTTCCAGTTTAGCTTTAATTTCTTTAGCTTCTTCGGGTTTTACACCTTCTTTAATTGGTTTAGGAGCGCCGTCTACTAAATCTTTAGCTTCTTTTAAGCCTAAGCCTGTAATTTCACGAACTAATTTAAGTACGGGAATTTTGTTAGCGCCTGCATTAGCTAAAATTACGCTTACTTCAGAAGGAGCTTCAGCCGCTGCTTCACCGCCTGCTGCAGGAGCTGCTGCCGCTACGGCTACAGGAGCTGCTGCAGATACGCCAAACTTTTCTTCCATAGCTTTAACTAATTCAGCTGCTTCCAATAAAGTTAATTTTTCAATTGATTCTAAAATTGTTTCTACGTTACTCATTTTAATATTACCTTTCTTAATAAAATTATTCTTGTATTTACTTATGCATTTTTTTGTTTTGCAACTGCATCAATTGCTCTGACTAAAGCAGACATAACTCCATTGATAGAGTATACTATGCCGCTTGCAGGAGAGTTGATAGAACCAAGCATTTTTGCATAAAGTTCTTCTTTTGAAGGCATAGAAGCAAGTTTTTTAGCTTCGTCGGCATTTAAAACTTTTCCTTCCAATACTGCGCCCAGGATTTCTCCTTTTTTATTTTCTTTAATGAATTTTGCTAAAACTTTAGCTGCGCCTACTTCATCGCCATAGCCAAAAGCTATTGCTGTAGGGCCTTGCATTAATTCTGAAATTGCTTCAAAATTTGTACCTTTGCTTGCAACTTTGCATAATGTGTTTTTGGTAACCGTTAAATCTGATTCGCTTGCTTGTAGTCCACGTCTGAGTTCTGTGATTTCTTCAACACTAAGCCCACGATAATCAGTAACAACAGCCACTTTAGCATTTTCAAATTGCTTTTTATAGTATTCGATTTTTTCGTTTTTAAATTGTTTTGTTGCCATAGTGTTTGCTTTTTCTCCTTTCTTTAAGACTTCGCTAAAAAATTCTCTTTAAAACAAGAAAGTTTTGCGAGTAAAGTACGCAAAACAGCTCAATAAGTATTAAATAAAAGGATATTTAACTTTTGAACCTGGATTGGAAATTAAGGTTTTTGCCGCCAATCGTCTTTGGTACTCATTAAAATATTATTATTATAATATTTTAATGTCAACCTTTATTTTGTTTTTATTCTTAATAAAATTTAATATTTTGAAATATATAAGCAATTAAATTTTTCATATGCTTTTTTTATTTTAAAAATAAAAATTATTAATCAAAGTTAATAATTTTTAATATGGGCTTTATTTAAAAAATAACTCATGGTAATATACAATCTCTGGTTAAAAGTATATGCAAAACATTAAAGAAAAAGTACTAAAAGATGTTCATTTAAGACAGTATTCAGATTTAGTAAACAAAATTGCAAAAGTTGAATACCGTTCTATGGGAGCACAGCATCTAATTGAATTTGATGAATTAATTAATATTGGTCTGCAAACGATTAATATTTTGTGCGAACATAAAGATTTTAATTCTTATAATGAATCTTATCTTTCTACTGCAATAAAATGGGCTATTAGAAACGAACTCAGAAACAGATACCGTTGGTATGGTGTTAAACAAAATTCAAACTTAACCGAAGAAGAAAACAATGAATTAAAAGACGCCATTTACAAAACAATTTTATCAACAGATGAAATGTACGATTCTGAGCGTACTTATGAAGTGAAAGATATTAGAAAAAACCCTGAGGAAAATTGCGAATTTTCCATGCTTGCTTCTTCTATTAAATCTGCGGTTATGTCTTTACCCAGGCGCGAAAGGGAATTGATTGAGTCGAAATTTTACAGCGAAAAAAAACTCCATGAGCTTTCAGATGAATTTTCAATTTCTCCAAGCAGAATCTCCCGAATAATCAAATCCGGATTGGATAAGATTAAAGATGAGTTAATTAAAAATGAAATAGTATAATTTAGATACTATGAATTTAAATTAATAACCTTCTTTGTATTCTTTCGTTTTTCTTTGTTGTCTAAATCTACAAGGAGTCTGTTTGCCCTTGATTCGCTAACGCAACTGGATACCATATTTCCATCTTTTGCTTTTGATATTGTGGTGTGTCTTTTTTTCTTTTTAGGGAGTGTATTTGTTTGTAATTTTTTGGGTGGTTTATCGAAGGTCAAGGTTTTTTTCTGTGATGTTTTTAAAAAATTTTTCGATAGATTGAAAGCATTATTACTTATATCACCGACTATTATTATTGCAGACTGTTTTATTTTTCGTTTTTCTTTGTTGTCTAAATCTACAAGGAGTCTGTTTGCCCTTGATTCGCTAACGCAACTGGATACCATATTTCCATCTTTTGCTTTTGATATTGTGGTGTGTCTTTTCTTTTTATTCGCACCTTTAAATGTTTGAAGTCTTGAATTTTCAAATAAATCATGTTGAATATAATAGTTATATGAAATATCTTTTGAATCGGGTTTATTTTTTGCTGAATTAAACATTTGATTTTTATTTTGTGTTCTATTTAAATAATTAAATGCTATAGAAATTTTATTTATCATAACTTTATCACCTCATTTGTTTTGTATAAAACCGGTAAATTAAAAAATTTGTCAAGATATTAATATAAAGCTATGATTTTATCTATAGAATTTTTGGCAAGAGTATAAATTTCATCCATCCGGTTTTTATCAAACGGAAGACCTTCTGCAGTTGTCTGGAATTCAATTATTTTCCCGCTTTTAGTAAGTACGATATTTGAATCAGCTTGAGCATTCGAATCTTCAATATAGCATAAATCAACCATAACTTCATTATCTACAATTCCGGCTGAAACTGCTCCAATAGGTTCAATTATCGGATTTTCTTCCAATAAACCTTCTTTAAGCAGTTTTTTTACCATATCGGATAAAGCAACGTATGCCCCGCAGATAGAAGCGGTCCTTGTACCTCCGTCCGCTTGTATTACATCGGCATCTATTATAAAAGTTTTGCCTTTCAATTTTTCAAGATTAAGGCATGCTCTCAAAGAACGTCCTATTAGTCTTTGGATTTCCTGGGTTCTTCCGGATATTTTTGTCCTTTCTCTTTGGCATCTTGTTGAAGTGCTTGAAGGCAAAAGCGAGTATTCGGCACTAAGCCATCCGATAGGGGAATCTTTATCCATCCACTTTGGAATCGAATCTTCAAAATTGGCACAAACCAATACTTTTGTATCTCCGAATTCTGCTAAAACAGACCCCGGAGCATGTTTTGTATAGTTTTTTGTAAATTTTATGGTTCTTAATTCGCTGTTTTTGCGTCCGTCTTGTCTCATAATTTTCCCGTTTTTGACTAATTTTACCATACTAAAATTGATAATTCAAAATTAGATAAAAATCTAATTTAATTTTGCTTAAAAAAAACTATATTTATTATATAAATCCTCAACTCTTCTGATTGCTATGCCTCGTTTATACGGGGCTTTTTTTCAAAATTTTACATTCTTTAGATATCTTTACAATATTGATATAAAAGTTATATATTTTTTATATAAGGGTATTATTAAAATACAAGTTGTTCTCTTTTCCACTCCTTCCTCCATATGCAGATTTTATAGCATTAATCCGGGACTTTGTTTCGGATTTTTTTTGTGTCTGTTTTATTATTTTGTTGACTGATGAGTTTTATCAGAATAAACTTGTAATTAGCAATATTAGAATGCAGGAGTTGAATATGGTTAAAATATATTATTCTCAAGACTGTGATTTAAACAGATTAAACGGAAAAACAGTAGCTATTATGGGTTATGGCTCTCAGGGTCATGCACATGCGCTCAATTTAAAAGACTCGGGTGTAAATGTTGTTGTAGGACTATACGAAGGGTCTAAATCGGCACAAAAAGCAAAAAGCCAGGGGCTTGAAGTTTTAAGTGTTTCTGAAGCTACGAAAAAAGCAGATATAATAATGATTCTATTACCTGATGAAATTCAAGCGGAAGTATACAGAAACGAAATAAAGCCTTATCTTACCGCAGGAAAAACTCTTGCATTTGCACATGGCTTTAATATTCATTTTAACCTTATTGAGCCTCCAAAAGATGTTGATGTAATAATGATTGCTCCAAAAGGGCCGGGTCACACCGTAAGAAGTGAGTATGTTGAAGGAAAAGGTGTTCCTTGTTTAATTGCTATTAATCAGGATGCTTCCGGTAATGCTTTAGCTAACGGACTTGCTTATGCTGCAGGTATTGGCGGAGCTCGTGCAGGGGTAATTGAGACAACATTCAAAATAGAAACTGAAACAGATTTGTTTGGTGAACAAGCAGTTTTATGTGGCGGTGTTTGCGCTTTAATGCAAGCAGGTTTTGAAACTCTGGTTGAAGCCGGCTATGCTCCTGAAAATGCTTATTTTGAATGTATACATGAAATGAAATTGATTGTAGATTTAATATATCAAGGCGGTTTTGAAGCAATGAGAAAATCAATTTCAAATACAGCAGAGTTTGGCGATTATGAAATCGGAAAGCGCATAATTACCGATAAAACAAAAGCTGAAATGAGAAAAGTATTATCAGAAATCCAAGACGGTACTTTTGCAAGAAATTGGATAAGTGAATGTAACAACAATCAGATACATTTTAAAACCGTAAGAAAACTAAAGGCAGCTCATCCTCTTGAAGCTGTCGGTAAAGAACTTAGAAAAATGTATTCCTGGAGTGATGATAAATAAAAGATACAATGGAAGATAACGCTTTATCAATAGATGAAATAAATGAATGGCTCGAGCAATACCGCAGTTCCGTTGATGAAAAAACAAGAAAACGTTTAAAAGAACTTGTGGTGCTTGCTTGCATGCCAATCGTTAAAAAAGTGGCCCGCTCTCTTGCGCGCCGTTCGACTGACCCTGTGGAAGATATTACACAAGTAGGTTCTTTAGGGTTAATTAAAGCTGTGGACTTATACAATCCTGAAATATCCAAAAACTTTAAATCTTATGCAACATATCTTATAACGGGAGAAATTAGACATTATTTAAGAGACAGGATTACAATAATTCGTGCGCCGAGAGAAATAAAAGAGTTATCGTTCCGTGTGCATAAACTGACACTTGAACTAACGGAAAAGTTGGGTACAACCCCATCAGATAAGGATATAGCAGAAGCATTGCAGATGCCGCAGGAAAAAGTGGAAGAATGCAATAACCTTGACAGACGCACAACAACAATTTCTATTGATCAGATTATAGGCGCAGATGAAAATTCTGTTTCTTTGGTTGAAAAAATCGAAGATGAAAGTCAAAAAGAAGCATTCAACAGTTATGAAAACAGAATCATATTGGATGATGCGATTAAAAAACTTGATCCTATTGAGCAAAAACTTGTTGTGCTTAATTATTATGAAGGTTTAAACCAAAGAGAAATATCGGAAAAACTTAACATTTCTCAAATGCAGGTTTCAAGAAAACTAAAAAAAGCACTTAAAAAGTTATTTGAAATTATTACAAAAAAAGGCTTAAATAGCTATGAATAGCCTTTCTGTGCTTCCTTTTGAATTTGTTATTACATACATTTTTATTATAGGACTTTGCATAGGTTCTTTTTTAAATGTTGTAATTTTAAGGGGCTTGAGCGGTGAAAGTATAGTTTTTGAACGTTCAAAATGTCCTAAATGCAACAACAAGCTGAAGTGGTATATGAATATTCCTGTGGTTTCATATATTTTTTTAAAAGGCAAGTGTGCCTTTTGTTCTGCTAAAATTTCTATTCAGTATCCGATTGTTGAATTTGTCAGTGCTTGTTTTTTTGTTTTAACCTATGTTTTTTTTGGGTTAAGTATTAAAACACTTTTTTTGTGGGTTATTTTATCTTTATTTATAGTTCTTAGTGTAACAGATATCAAAGAAACGGTTATAATAGATTACCATGCTTACCTTTTAGCTTTTACGGGTTTAATATATAACTTTTTTGGCTGTGGCGATACTACGATAATACAGTCGATTCTGGGTGCTGTATTCGGTTTTTTGTTTTTTGAAATTTTGGCACGAGCAGGAAAATTTTTTTGTAACCACAGAATGTTTGGCGAAGGCGATAGCCTTATCGCACTTGGGCTTGGTAGTATTTTTGGTATAAAAGTTTTGGTATTGATTATTGTTTTAAGTATTTTATTGCAAGGTGTTTTTGCTTTGCCTGTTTTAATTAAAAAATCTTTTGATGAAAACAAAAAAAAGCTTGCAATTTCTTATATTCTTGTTTTTGCTTCAATGGTATATGTAATTTTACAAAACTGTTTTACATTTATAAAAAATCAAATTTTTTATCTGATAAGCATTACTTTTATCTGTATTCTTCTGTTTTGGTCATTAAGAAATATTCTTTTTGAAATCAAAAACAAAAAAGAATCAAAAGACAGTAAATATCTTTTGATGCCCTTTGGTCCGGCTTTGATTATAGCTTCAAGTGCTTGTATATTTTATCTTCCAAAAATTAAAGAACTAATTTACATTTTTCTAAGCTAGTGCTTGTCTAAAGTCTTCAATTATATCTTCAATATTTTCTAATCCAACAGAAACCCTCACTAATCCAGGGTTAATTCCGCAGTCTGCAAGCTGCTTGTCTGTTAGTTGTCTATGGGTTGCACTTGCCGGGTGTAAAACACAAGTTCTGATATCTGCCACATGGACTTCTTTTGAAGCAAGTTTCAATTTATCCATAAATTTAATTGCTTCTTGTTTTCCTCCTTTTATTGTAACGCTCATTACCCCGCTAGTGCCTTTTGGCAGGTATTTTTGCGCAAGATTATAGTATTTATCCGTTTTTAGTCCGGGATAGTTTACGCTTTCAATTTTTTCATGGTTTTTAAAAAATTCGGCAAGACTTAAACCGTTTTTGCAATATCTTTCCATTCTTAAATGCATTGTTTCAAGTCCGAGATTTAAAAGAAAGCCGCTCATTCCGGAAGGATAACATCCAAAATCTCTCATTAGTTGCATTCTTGCTTTTATAATATAGGGGCAGTTCGGATAATCTTTAGCATATATTGTTCCATGGTATGATTCGTCGGGTGTGGTAAAATCCGGAAATTTTCCGCAAGTAAAATCAAATTTTCCGGAATCAACTATGACGCCTCCGACTTGAAGAGCATGACCATCCATGTATTTTGTTGTTGAATGAATTACAATATCGGCACCAAAATCAATTGGTTTGCATAGAATCGGAGTTGCAAAAGTATTATCCACAATTAAAGGAATGTTGTTTCTGTGTGCAACATTTGCAAATTTTTCTATATCAAATATTTGCAATGAGGGATTTGTTAGAGTTTCTCCAAAAATAGCTTTTGTATTTGGCATAATCATTTTTTCAATTTCATCTTCATTGCTGTCTATGTCAATAAAATCAACAGTTATTCCAAATTTTTTTAGCGTTATACTAAAAAGATTAACGGTTCCTCCATAAATTGCACTTGTTGACAAGATTCTGTCTCCCGAGCTTGCAATATTTAAGATAGATATTAAGCTTGAAGCTTGTCCTGATGTTGTGCACATTGCAGCTATTCCATGCTCTAAGTCTGCAATTTTCTTTTCAACACAATCAACGGTAGGGTTGGTAAAGCGGGAATATATATGAGCTTTTGTAGGGTCGTCGAATACGGCAGCAATTTCGGCGGTTGAATCAAATCTAAAAGTGGTACTTTGATATATCGGCATAACCCCTGGGCCGCCATTTTGCGGTTTGTAGCCGGAATGCAGACATTTTGTTTCATCTTTCATAATATCCCCCCCTTTTTTTATTGTGATTATAGCATAAATTTGTTAGCAAATAAATTTTGTTTATATTACTATATTGTTATATCGTTTAAAAAAAATAGTTCTGTTTAGTATAAAAGGAGGTCAAATGGATCGTATTCAAGTTACTTCGGAAATTGAAGAAAAATGTTGCGTTGCTCGTGGTGTTAAAGGCTCGCCTGCTCCAATTCCGCAAGAAGGTTTGTGGACAAAGTGCAAAGAAATAAAAGATATTTCAGGCCTTACTCACGGATGCGGTTGCTGTGCTCCGCAACAAGGTACATGCAAATTAACTTTGAATGTTAAAAACGGTATAATTCAAGAAGCTCTTGTTGAAACAATTGGTTGTTCAGGTATGACTCATTCTGCTGCTATGGCAGGTGAAATTCTTCCGGGCAAAACAATTTTAGAAGCACTTAATACGGATTTGGTGTGCGATGCAATTAATGTTGCAATGAGAGAATTATTTTTGCAAATCGTATATGGAAGAACCCAAACGGCATTTTCTGAAAACGGTCTTCCGGTAGGAGCAGGCCTTGAAGATTTAGGAAAAGGTTTATGCTCAATGGTTGGTACTATCCATTCAACCAAACAAAAAGGCGTTAGATATCTTTCATTAACAGAAGGATATATCTTAGAGCTTGGTTTAGATAAAAACGATGAAGTAATCGGCTATAAATTTGTAAATTTAGGAAAAGTTATGGATGCTATTAAAGCAGGGGTTGATGCTAAAGAAGCTTATGAAAAAAATATTGGTACATACGGCAGATTTAATGACGCCGTTAAAAAAATTGACCCCAGAAAACAGTAAACTAACAACACCTTAAAGGTAAAAACGGTAGAAACAATTATAAGGAAAATATAAAATGGCAAAATTTGAAGGACAAGACAGACGCGAAGAAACACTTGCTAAAGTTCTTAAAGAGTATGGTTTTTCTTCTTTAGATGAAGCTAATGAATTATGTTTATCAAAAGGTATAAATGTAGATGAAATTGTTAAAGGCATTCAGCCTATTGCATTTGATAATGCTTCTTGGGCATACACTTTAGGCTGCGCTATTGCAATAAAAAAAGGTATAACAAATGCTGCTGATGCAGCAGAGGCAATCGGCATTGGTTTACAAGCTTTCGCAGTTCCGGGTTCAGTTGGTGACACAAGAAAAGTTGGATTGGGCCATGGTAATTTAGGCGCTATGTTATTAAGAGAAGAAACAAAGTGTTTTTGTTTTTTGGCAGGTCATGAATCTTTTGCGGCTGCAGAAGGCGCAATAGGAATTGCAAGAAATGCTAATAAGGTCAGAAAAGAGCCATTAAGAGTTATATTAAACGGTCTTGGAAAAGATGCGGCATATATCATATCAAGAATTAACGGCTTTACTTCTGTTGAAACAGAATATGATTATAAAACAGGCGAATTGAAAGTTACAAAAGAAACTCCCTTTTCTGATGGTGAAAGAGCAAAAGTAAAATGCTACGGAGCTGACGATGTGTCTGAAGGCGTTGCAATTATGATTAAAGAAGGAGTTGACGTTTCAATAACCGGAAATTCAACTAATCCTACAAGATTCCAGCATCCTGTTGCAGGTACATATAAAAAATGGTGTTTTGAAAATAATAGAAAATACTTCTCTGTTGCTTCTGGCGGCGGAACAGGAAGAACGCTTCACCCTGATAACGTTGCAGCAGGGCCGGCAAGCTACGGCATGACAGATACTATGGGAAGAATGCATGGTGATGCTCAATTTGCAGGCTCGTCATCAGTTCCGGCACATGTTGAAATGATGGGTGTTATAGGTATGGGCAACAACCCAATGGTTGGTGCTACCGTTGCTGTTGCCGTTGCTGTTCAAAATGCAATGGCAAAATAGAAGAAAACAAATTATTTTTTAAAAAAGAGGGCTCTTTGAGTCCTCTTTTTATCATTTTTACAAAGAATAACAACCTTTTGTTATGTTGAAGCTCTGTATGCAAAGCGGGTTTCAATTATCTTGGTGAGGTTATCTGTAAGTTGTAAATACAGCTTCTTGTGCAATAATTCCTGCGCAAGAAGTGTGTTTTAGAGTCTTAATAATAAATAATTATAAGGATAAATATAAACTCTTTTAAGCGCAAAATAAAATCAATAGAAAAAAGAGGCTAAGTATGTAGCCTCTTTTTAAAGGTTTGTATAAATTATTCTTTGGTTGTCAACATCTGTTTAATGCCATCAATTGAAGATAAGATCCCCGTAGCTTCATATGGCATATAAACAACTTTGTTGTTTTGACCTTTTGCAATATCTTGCAAAGATTCAAGGTATTTCATTGCGATTAAGTATTTATCGGGATGTCCTTGGTTATTAAATGCGTCTGAAATTCTTCTGATTGCTTCTTTTTCTGCATCTGCTTCTATTAATCTTGCTTGGGCATAACCTTCGGCTTTTAAAATCTCTGCTTGTTTTGTACCTTCCGCTTGGTTTATTGCAGCTTCTTTTTCACCTTCCGCTTTTAATATTGCTGATTTTTTTAGTCCTTCAGCTTCTAATATTGCAGCACGGCGGTCTCTTTCAGCTTTCATTTGTTTTTCCATAGCAGTTTGAATATCAACAGGCGGAATAATATCTTGTAATTCAACCCTGTTTACTTTAACACCCCATTTGTTCGTTGCTTCATCTAAAATTGAGCGGAGTTCAACATTAATCTTGTCTCTTGAAACAAGAGTTTCATCTAAATCGAGTTGTCCTACAAGGTTTCTCAGGGTTGTTTGAGTTAATTTTTCGATTGCTTCGGGTAAATTTTGAATTTCATAAACAGCAGACTTAGCATCAACTATCTGAAAATATAAAAGTGCATTTATGCTTATCGAAACATTGTCTTTTGTAATAACCGTTTGACGGGGAAAATCATAAACGGATTCTCTTAAATCTATTCTTGTTTTTTCTTTGATGTATGAATAACTTTGACCGTCAAGACCTCTTTGTGTAACTTTCCAGGCTACTCCCCTGGGAGCTTCTATTATTGGGATAATAAAATTTAAACCTGATTCAAGTGTTTTTTTATATTTTCCCAAACACTCTACAATTACAACTTCTGCTTGTTGTACAATTATTACGCCTTTGAGCGCAATAACGATAACAAAAACTAAAAGAAAAACTAAAAATGCTGCCATTTTTTCTCCTTTATACTTTAACTAACCTTTTTAACTTTCATAACGATACTTTCGTTGCCCACTATTTCAACTTGTGAACCTTTTTCAATGGTTGAATCATCAATGTTTCTTGCTTGCCATCTTTCATCATATATTGAAATTGCTCCTGAATTTTTGCTTATATTTTCAACAGCAACAGCCGTTTTCCCAATATATTTTTCTTCTATACCGGTTTGTTGTTTTTTTCCGTTACTGATTTTAATTAACAGAGGTCTTAAAGTGAATATTAAAATAACGGATAAAATACAAAATGTTAGAATTAAAACCGTAATATTTGGCACAAAAAAAGCAACAACAGCGCAAATAAAAGCGGAAATTGCCAAATTTAAAAAGAACAGACCGGGAATAAAGATTTCCAAAAGCAGAAAGATTATACCAACACACAAACTAAGCTGCCACATATAAACTCCTATTTATTGTATAGGTAGTATTATATATTATTTTATATTATTTGAAAACATTATTTTGTATAATTAAAAAATATTTTCTGTTATTAAATCACCGTTTTTGCTAAAACTTCTTTTTATATCTGTTTTTTCGTCCCCGTCTGTGTCTTCGAAACCGGATGTTATTTTGCCGTCTTTGTAGTTGTAGTTAACAGAACTTTTATCACCGTTTGTATGACTGTATTCTTTTGATGTTATGTTACCGTTTTCATCATATTTGTATTCAACATTCAAGCTTTTTTTATTATCTTTATAAACTTCTTGCAAATCGTAATTTCCGTCATAATTACTATCATATAATACGGACATATAGTTTTCTTTAGTATCTAATATATAACTTAAATCTTTTTTGCCGTCTTTGTTATTATCTGCTAACAAAGAGTACAAAATACCTTTTTCGTCAAAATTGATTCCAATATCATTTGTTCCGTCCGATTCTTCGTCTATACGTATTGATACAAGCTTATTTGAATCAATAAGTTCGGAAAATGTCTTTTCATTGTCAAATGTTTCAGTTTTTTTAAATTCTGCTTCAATAGTACTTTCGTTATTTTGAAATTCAAATATATTGTCTTCTTTTTCTTTTTTAGTACTTACAATATCTTCTTTTGAATTAATTAAGTCTTTAAATTTTTCACTTTTGATATCTTTAAATGACTGTAAAATTTCCGAATTGATTTTTAAATCCATAATATTCCTCTATAATTTTGTGTGTATAGATTTAAAAAGTATTTTTTGAAATAAAAATTGCTTTTTTAAAAAATTGTCCTAAGATTTTTCAATATCTGTTTTTGTGTTTTATTTAGCCTTAATGACTCAATTGCTTTTGTGATTCCTTTTTTTAGCATTGAGGTGTGAATTTTATTATTTTTAACACAATTTAATGTTTTTTCAAAATCTTCAACAAAGCAAACAGAAAGACACCACGCAGCTGCCATTTTAGCGTAGTATAAATCATTATTAAATTTTTTAATTTCATCCAATACAAAATCTGTGTCGTCTTTTGCAAAATAGTTTGTTAAAATTACAAATGCAAATCTGTTTTCGAATTCTTTTTTTGATTTTAAGTATTTTTTTATAAAAATTTTAGTTTTTTCTTTATTTTTTCTGATACATTTTAAATTTGCGCAAAAATTATCACAAACCGACCAATTATTGATTTTTTTAATAAAATTTTCACTGTAATTTAAAACTTTATCAAAGTCAATATTCAACTCCGCAATTACCATGCTTTCAAGCATGGTAAGCTCAAAGTATTCGTCATCATTATTTTTAATAAAGCTTTGCCAATCGCTTTTTAAAATTTCTTTTGCTTTTTTTCTCAATAAAGGCAACCTAACACCTAAAATATTGTTCACGTTAGGCATAAGTGAAGCGGAAAATTCCTTGTATTTTTCATCTGATAAACTTATAAGTTCATTTTTAATTTTTTCAATCATAATAAATCTACAATAACTACCCCGTCTTTTCCTTGGTTATCATCAGCGTATCTGTATTTTGCAACATAAGGTGAATTTTTAAGATATTCCCAAACTGCGTTTTTTAGTGCTCCTGTTCCTATTCCATGGATTACGGTGATTTGATTTAATCCTCTGAGGCTTGCTTTATCTAGCTTATTGTCGAGGTATTCAATTGCTTCGGCTGCTCTCATCCCTCTCAAATCAAGTCTGGATAGAAGATTGTCCGTTGTATCAAAGCTGACTTGTATTTTTTTAAGATGTTGTGCAACTTTTTTGTCGGTTTTTGCAAGCTCGGAAATATTAATTTTAGATTTTATATTCCCTATTCTTATCTCGACATTACCTTTTTTATCGGGCAGTGTGTTTAAAATTACAACTTGATTGAGCTTTTTAACAAGTACATTTTGACCGATTTTAAGATTATTTGCATCAATAGGGGCAAATTTTTCACTTAATTCATCATCACTTGCGGAAAAATCTTGTCTGATTTTATTTTCAATTTTGTTTAACTTTTCATAAGAGCGGATTGCAACTTTTAGGGATTTTTCTTTTCTTATGTTATCAACAACTTCTTTAATTTCATTTCTTGCGCTGTCAAGTTGGTTTTGAAACTTTTTTTTAAAATTTTCTAAAGATTTTTTCTTATTTTGTTTTAAAACTTTTAATTTTTCTTCAAGTTCTTGTTTTTCTGTTTTTACTTTGTTTAGAAGTAATTCTGCTTCTTGTTCTTTTTTAATTAAATTTTGACTTGTTTTTTCAATTTCTTGAAACATTTTTGATGTTTCATTTGAACTTTCTTTTAGGTTTTGTCTTGCTTGATTTACTATTTCGGGATTTAGCCCTAATTTTAATGATATATCTATGGCATTAGATGTTCCGCTTGTTCCTGTAATTAGTTTATAATTTGGTTTTAGAGTTTGAATATCAAAAGATACTGTTGCATTTTCAAAATAATTATCTTTATACTTAAGCTCTTTTAACTCTCCCAGGTGTGTTGTTATAATTGCAGCTGAATTTTTTTCTTTAATAAAATTCAATATTGCTTTAGACAAACATCCGCCTTCAACAGGATCAGTGCCAGAGCCAAGTTCGTCAAGCAAAATTAGCGACTTATCGTTTATATTATCTAAAATATCGGATATATTTTTTATATGCGCAGAAAATGTTGAAAAGCCTTGTTCTAAGCTTTGTTCTTTGGATATGTCGCAATATATATCTTCATAAGGATATATTTTTGCACCCAGGCAGGGAATAAATAAACCGGCTTTTGTCATTAAAACCATCAAACCGGCACATTTTAAGCAAACCGTTTTTCCTCCGGTGTTTGAACCTGTAATCAAAAGACAACCATAGTTTTTTCCAAGACAAAAATCATTTTCAACAACTTCTTCTTTTATATCAATAAGCAATGGATGGCGCATTTTTTGAATGTCGATATATTTTTCATTGTTAATTTCCGCTCTCTGCGCTTTGAGATGTATTGCATATTTTGCTTTTGCAAATACAATATCAAGTTTAGTCAGGATTTTTTGGTTAACTTCAAGCTCTTGTTTAATTTCTTTAAATTTTATGCTTAGCTCAAAAAGAATTCTTTCAATTTCGGTTTGTATTTCAATTTCAATTTGTCTTAATTTATTGGATAAAGGGATAATTGAAGCGGGTTCTATAAAAAATGTAAGATTGCTTTGGGAAATATCATGGATTATTCCCTGGACTTTGTTTTTAGCACTTGCTTTTACTTGAAAAACAGGTCTTGAGTCTCTTGTTGACACAACCGTGTCTTGAAGATTTTCGCAAAAAGAAGGGTTAGCCAATAGATTGTTAATTGCTGTTTTTAAGTTTTCTTTGTTGTCTTTGTAAGAATTTCTTAATGATTTTAATTTCTCGCTTGCGCTGTCTTTGATATTTGTTTCGTTATCAAATATGTTAAAAACTTCGTCTTCAAATGTCTTGTTAACATACAGGTTTTTTGCAATTTCATTTAAAGAATTTGTTTCAGGCGAGTTTAAAATATAGTTTTTTGTAAGCCTTGCATATTTTAAATTTTTGTTAAGTTCAATAATTTCTTGTGCGTTTAATCTGCTTTGTTTAAAGAAGGTATCAATTTGAGCTATTTCTTCAATAGGAATTGATGATAAGGTGTTTTGTGCAAGTATTTTTGCTTCCCAAACTAATTCTAGTTCGTGTTCTATCTGAACTTTTTTGTCATATACTTTAAGATTTCTGCACTTTTCTTTTGCTATTTTACTTATTGCAAAATTTGATAAATTTATTAATACTTTATCAAATTCAAGCGCATTTTGATGTTCTTTTTTGTCTGTACAATTTTCCATAATAATATTTTATATCAAAAATATTATTGGGCGTTTATTGCTTGTCTTACTCTTTCAAGGCAAGCATCTTGTGAAATTTGCCATTCCCTTTTAGTTATTCTTATAACATTATATCCGCATCTTTCAATAATAGATTGTTTTTTCATATCGTTATATTTGGATTCAACGGTATCTTCAACACCATCTATTTCAACAACGATTTTATCTATAACTATATCAGCGCTGACTGAGCCCATTAAGACTCCTGATAGAATTTTGTTATCCTTTTGAAGGGTTGGAAATTCTTCATTTAATGCTTTAAAAACTGTTTTTTCGAATTCATTCTTGAAAGTGTTTTCTTGGGATTTGGAATTTATTTTATTAACAAACTCCAAATAATCCCTCAATAATCCTTCGGGAAGTTCGTTTATCTGTCTTGATATAAAGTTTATCAGCTTATGTTTTGCTCTTGTTATTGCAACATTAAAAAGGTTTGGCTTTTGGGCAAATATAAGACTTTGAGAGTGTGAATTAGGTGCAAAAGTCCAGGATAAAAGCATAATATCTCTTTCATCCCCCTGAAAAGTATGCGCTGTTCCGACATCGAGTTTGTGTTTTAAAATTGTATCCCCGTCAAAAACTTTTAAAATTGCTTTTTTGATTAAATCGACTTGTGCACGAAAAGGTGAAATTACACCTATTGAAACCGGTGTTTTATTTGCAGAATCGTTTATGATAAGCTCTTGTATTGTCTTAATTATTTCTTCGCATTCAGCTATGTTTCTTGTAGCATCACTGTCTACTTTTCCTTCTTTTACTATTCTTAACTCAACTATATTTTGAGTGTTTATTGAAGGGCTCATAACTTTAATTTTATCGCCGTAAAATTCTTTTGCGCTGAAGCCTATTATAGGATAAGGAGACCTAAAATGTTCATCAAGCATTATGGGAACGGTTGAATAATAGTTTGCCAAATCAAACATTGAATTATCCCTAAAGCGCCACATAAGTTGATATTTGTCTTCTATGTTATATTGTGCTAAAAAGCTTTGCTCTTTTGCTTTTTCAAGGAATGAAAGATGCGGAAGTTGTTTGTCGTCTCCTACGATTATTGCTTTTTTTGCTCTGAATAGAACAGGAATGCAAGAAGCTATATCACACTGTGAAGCTTCGTCTATAATTACAACATCAAACATAGCAGGCTTTAAAGGCAAGCTGTTAGAAATTGCATAAGTTGTTGTGCACCAACAAGGGAATGCACTTAAAAGCGGTTTGAAATCTTCTTTTTCAAGAAGTCTATTTTGCAGATTCGCCTTTCTTGAAACTAATGATTTTGAGTGTATCATTAGCCTTCTTCTTTTTTGTGCATCCGAAAGGATGTTTTTAAGTGCCGTTCTTCTTTTGTTTTTAAGAATGTCAATAGCAAGTTTTTTTTGTTTTGATTTTAAATTTTTAATTCTTCTTAAGATTTGGTGAAGATTTCCTTTTGAATTTATATCATCTTCAACTTGTTTTACTTTTGCTTCTTCCAGAGCTATGTTTAATTCAAGCGGAAGTTTTTCAAAGATTTCTTTGTTTAGAATTTTATGCAGTTTTAAAATTTTTTTAATTTTTCTGTAATCAAAAAACAGTTTAATTTTATCCAGTACATTTTTTTTGTATTTTTCTTCAAACTTTTCTATCTTTGAAAAAATTTTTTTAATTTCTTCCAGTTGTTGATATTTTAATTTTTCCGTAATTAATGTTAAAGCAGGCAGTGTATCTTTTATGGATTCAAACTCATCGTATGCTTTTGTGTATTTTTTTTCAAGCGAAAGTATTGTTAAAGCAGAATCCTCGAGTCTTTTAATGTCTTTTAAAAGTTCTTTCATATCATCTGTATCAGCTGTCAGATTATCATCAAAACCATAGTTTAAATCCGCTTTATTGGACAAAAGTTCTTGTAATTCAAGATTCAATTGTTTTTGATAATTTGTTCTTCCTGCTCTAAGTGCAAGGTATGGCGCATTAAGTTTGTTTAAGCGCTGTGCTACAACATCTACTGCTTTATCCATTCTGCTTGCAACCAAAACTGTTTTATTATTTGCAATCAAGTGCGCTGCAACATTGACTATGGTCTGGCTTTTCCCTGTACCGGGAGGTCCGGCAACAGCTATAAAATCGTTTTCTTCGATGCTTTTTATTACATCAAACTGCGAATCCGATAAACTTAGAGGAGTAATAGGAAAAAAATCTTTTAAGGAATTATCTTCAAACTTAACTTCGCTTTGTCCGGTTGATTCTAAAAATTCTTGATTTATAACATTCAAAACCGTTTCTCTATGAACACCTGAAGGTTTTTCTGCAATTTGAGTCAATTCATGAAGCACACCTGCGGTTACAGATGGTCTTGTGGTTAGAATTACGGCTTGGCTGAATTCAAGACTAAGTGTGTCTACTTTTACTTTTGGCGCTTTAGCAATTGCTTCTATTATATCTAAATCAAAATTTCCGTTTTCAATATCTTCTATAGCTGACTCTTGATTGTAAGAATCTGGTTCGCTCTGTATTTTTTTGGTATTTGGGTTAAAATTCAATGATACTTCAATATCCGGTATGAGCGATTTTAGTGTTGTTAAAAAAACGTTTAATCCTTCTTTATTTAAAGGAAGCTCAGGAACAACATCCAACAAACCTGATAATATAGCATCGGTTTCTTGCTCGTCTTCTTTTTGAATTAGCTGCGAAAGCGCACCAGTATTTAAAGACAAGACATCTTCTTGTATTGTTAATTTTAAATTTACCCCGACACGTTCAAGTTTTGCTCCCGCATATAATAAAGGAGTCAAAAATTCATTATTTTTTTTTGTTTTATTATTTTTCCCAACCAAAAACAAATAGCCGTATATTAAGTATTTGTCTTTTTGATTCATTTCGGATTGAATCATAAGTTCGACTAAAGAACTGTCTGTCCCATCCAGCATCAAAGGCTCATCGAATGAATGAAATATTTTCTCGTCTCCATCTAAAAAAACCCACTTGTTCTCTTTGTCTCCTTTTAGGTTTCTAAAAGTTGAAGACTTTACCTCTTCTCTTACGCAGTCGTGAAGATAGTTACAAATTTTTTTAATAAAACTGCCTCTAAAAGCATTTTTGATGGCATTTGGTACTGATTGCAGCATAAAATCCTCTATTTTTTTTATTTATTATAGCATATTCGCTATGTTTTATCTAAACTTTTTAGTTGATATAATTCGAAATTTCATATCCTAAATTTTCAATTAAATCTTCAAGCATTTTATCAACCGTAATTTTAAATTCTTTTGTATGCGAGTTAACTGTATTATCGTAATATAAACAAGGATGAATCAGAGCTTCGACATTGCTTTTTGATTTAATCTTCTTTAGTCCTTCTAAAATTGTATCTGAATCCATATTTCCGCTATAGCTTATACCAATCAGATAATCGTTTGTTTTTAGATTGTATTTTTTTACTGTTTGCTTGTTTTTTAGTGTAAAATAATTTAAAATTAAAATTTTTAAAAAATTGGCAGGATTATTTTTCTTACCAAAAATATAATATGGAATTTCCGCTTGGGTTCTTATTTGTTTAATGTTATACTCCAAAGCAAGTTTTGAGGTGAGTTCAAAAATCCTTGGAATACCATGAATATGAACATGTGAATCTATATGTGTCAGGTTTATGTCTTTTTGGGCAAATTCAATTTGTCTTCTGAATTCCGTTTCTGTTTGTTCTAAAAAACTATCATTGTACGATTTTAAAAGTATGGACAAAAATCCGTTGTTAAAATTATTATTTTTATCACATAAAAGATTTAAATTTTCCCCAAGCGCCTTTCCCTCAACTATGTTTAAGTGTATTCCTACGCCCAACTCCGGATTGGGCAAAACGACACGATGAACAGCGTCTTTATAAAAAGGCATGTTTGCCATTATGCTTGCGCTTTTTAAAAAACCTTCTTTAAAAGCTTTTAAGACAGCGTTATTGTGAAATTCACTTTTTGCAAGATCATCTGCGTTTAAAACAAATTTTTTCATAATCAACCTCAAAAATGATTTTAGCATAAAAGTTTGCAATGTTGTTTTTTAACTGCTAATATTTTCTAGGAGGCAATTAAATGGCAAAAGATACGATATTGGCTATTGTTGTTCCTTGCTATAATGAAGCGGAACTGATTAAATCTACTATTGAAAGATTGCTTTTTGTGCTGTCTGATTTAGAAAAAAAAGAAAAAATTTCGGATTTAAGTTATGTATACCTCGTAGATGACGGTTCAAAAGATGACAGCTGGTATGAAATTGCAAAGTGTGTCGCAAGATTCCCGAACAAAGTTAAAGCTGCAAAATTTTCAACAAATTTTGGAAACCAAAAAGCACTTTTGGCAGGTATGCTTGAGACTAAAAAAATTGGTTGTAGTGCTGTTGTTACAATTGATGCCGATTTGCAACAAGATGAAAATAAAATTGAAGAATTTATTGATAAATACGATAAAGGAGCAAAAATCGTTTTTGGTATAAGAAACGACAGAAATACAGATGCTTTTTTTAAAAAAGTTACTGCTCTTGCTTTTTATAAATTAATGAATATTTTAGGGGTTAAAATTCCAAAAAATCATTCTGACTACAGACTTGTTTCTTTTGAAGCGCTTGAAGTTCTTGAAAAATTTCAAGAAACGGATCTTTTTTTAAGAGGTTTTTTCCATGAAATCGGTTTTAAAAGCGATAGTGTATATTTTGATGTAAAACCAAGGCAAGTTGGAAAATCCAAATTTAATCTTTTTTCTCTTTCCGCACTTGCAGTGAACGGTATCACTTCTTACAGTATTGTTCCTTTGAAGATGATATGCATTATAGGGTTTTTATCTACTTTATTCGGGCTTGTCATGGGAATATATATCATTATAGCCAGATTTATGTGGAATGATTCTCCGGACGGATGGGCAACAGCTATCATAACCACAACATTTTTTGGCGGAATTGAGGTTTTTTGCATAGGAATTGTTGCAGAATATTTGGGGCAAATTTTTAGAGAAGTTAAAAAACGTCCGAGGTATTTAATTGAAGAAGAGTTACTTTAAACTTCAATAACCCCGTGGCTGACAGACTGCAGGTTATTTATAATTAAATATTTTTCTTTATCTATTTCAACATCAAAATCTTTGTCTCTTAAAAAGAATGTCGGACCTGAACCTGACATTTGCAGTCCGAGAGAATTTAAAAAGTTAATCTCTTCATATTTATCTAAGAGTGCAAATTCTAAGTCATTTCTGATATTTGACTCTGTTGTTAATTTGTCAAATGCTTCGTATGCTTCTTGTGCTGAAATCTTAAGGTTTTTTGGTTTTACAAGCGAAAGTTTAAAGTCATAAAAAGGCATTGTAACCATTTTTTCCCCTCTGCCGGTGCAAAGTTTTGTTCCGCCCTCAAGGCAAAAGTTAATATCAGAACCGATTAAAAGCGCAATTTTATGCAGTGTTTTTTTATCTAAAGGATAGTCTAAAAGTTTATTCAGTCCGTATAGTACGCCTGCTGCATCTGTTGAACCTCCGGCAAGTCCTGCACAGACAGGTATGTTTTTTTCTATATATATATTTATTTCATACGTTTTATTTATTTGTTCCAAAAAAAGTTTTGCCGCTTTGTAACAGATATTTTTTTCATCATAAGGGATTTCCTTGCTTGAACCTTTGATGTTAACGGAATTACCTTCTTTTAGTTCAATTTTTATATAATCAAAAAGGCTTATTGTCTGCATTATACTTTTAATTGGGTGAAAGCCGGTTTTTTCGTCTTTTTTAAATACTCTTAAATCAAGATTAATTTTTGCGGGACATTTTACTTCTATTTTGTTCATCAATTGAATTCCTCAAGTTCAAGTGCAATTTTTTGTATTTCTTCTATTGAAAGTTTTTCTCCTCTTGTACCGGGATTAATCCCTGCTTTTATAAGGGATTCGTCTATTCCTTTAAAGTTTGCAATCTTTAAAGAGTTTTTGATATTTTTTCTTCTTGTTGAAAAAATTGATTTTAATGTTTTTCTTAAAAGCCTTACTATTTTAACTTTTGGCTTGTCTTTTACAGTGAAATGGACAATTGCACTTTCTACTTTGGGACTGGGCAAAAACGAGTTTTTGCTTACGGTTTTTATAATTGAAACATCACAATACATCTGAGATAAAATTGAAAGCATACCGTATTCTTTATTTTGAGAATTTTTGCTTGCAACAATTCTTTTTGCAACTTCCAGTTGTACCATTAAAAAAATCTCTTTAATTCGCTTTCTGTTTTCATTTTCCGTGTCGTCTATCTCTCCTAAAAGATGCACCAGTATCGGGCTTGTAATATAGTATGGAATATTTGCAATTACTTTAATTTTACTATCGCTAAAAGGTAGTGAATTTATATTTGTTTTTAAAATATCTTTTTCAAAAAGATGAAAATTATTATGGCGGCCTAAATTTTTGTTTAAAATTTCAATAGCATTTTTATCGACTTCAACCGCTACAACTTTTTTTGCATTTTGTATCAATTGTTCCGTTACAAAACCTAGCCCCGGGCCAATTTCAAGAATTTCATCGTCTTTATTTGCATTTTGAGCTATAAAATTTATTACATTTGAATCAACCAAAAAGTTCTGACCTAATGACTTCTTGGCTTTGAATTTTTTTGCTCTTAGAATATAATTTAAATCTGCGCTCATAAATATATTTTAACACCAAAAGAATTAGTTTATCTTATTAACTTGTTATTTTATTATTTATGATAATATTTGAATATGCAAAAACTGTTATCGAAAACTAAAAATGCAAATATATATAAAAATGAATTAAAAAACACTTTAAAGGTTTTTGAACTTGAAAAATTCTATTTAAAAAAAACATCAAATATACCTTTGTATGGTTTAGAATATGAAAGAATAAGTCTTGACAGGAATACTCTTAAAACGGCAAAATATTCTTCTGTTGAAAAGATTCTTATAAAATTTTGTGAAATTACAAAATGGAATTTAGTTTATGACAATGAAACAATAATTGGTGCTAAAAACAAAGGCAGCTCAATTTCCCTTGAGCCGGGATGCCAGCTGGAAATAAGTCTGGAAGCCAAAAAAGATATTTTGGAAATTGATGTTGAGCTTGAAAAAATTATTAGTTTGCTGGATAAAATTGCGCTATTATACGATGTAATTTTTTTGGGATACGGAATTAATCCAAGCTCAAATGTTGATGAAATTGAACTTTTAAATAAAAAACGCTATAAAATAATGGACGAGTACCTGCCATATTGTTCTTACGGTGAACTTTGTCCTAAAATGATGAGAAAAACTGCGGGTATTCAGGTAAATATTGATTATGGCAATAAGCAAGATGCCTATTTGAAATTAAAGTTTTTTAATTTAATTATGCCGTTTGTTTCAATGTTTTTAGCAAACAGCCCTTTTGAAAACAACAAATTATCGGAAATAAAATCCCTAAGAAGTTATGTTTGGCTCTACACGGGTAAAAACAGATGCAACTTTTTTTATAAAAATATTTTTAAATCTTTTTTTAAAGATTATAATAAAATTTTCAAAGACTATATAAATGAAATCCTTAATGTTCCGATGATATATATAGAGCGTAATGGTGAGATTATTCCGATAAAAGGAAAAATAAATTTTGCGCAATTTTTAAAACAAGGCTACAAAAACTATAGTGCAAAAATGGATGATTTTGTTCTTCATCAGAGTCTTTGTTTTCCCGATGTTCGCTTGAAAAACTATATTGAAATAAGAAACCATGACAGCTCGAACCCTAATGTTGCCCTTGCGCTTTGTGCTTTTTATAAAGGCTTGTGCAATTTTGGTGCAAAAAAACTTATTAAAGAGTTTTCTTTTTTAAAGGTTAAAAATTATGATTTTTATTCAAAGAAACTGTTGAATGAAGGTTTAGATGCAAAAATCACATTTAAGTACGACGGGTGGGATGTTATAGCTAAACTTTTTAATATTGCAAAACTGAATCTTACTTCAAAAGAAAGAATATACTTAGAACCACTATTTAATATGATTAAAAGCAGAAAAACCCAAGCTGATATCATAATGGACTATGATTTTAAGAATGTGTTTGATTTGGTAGAATTTTTATATTAATAAATATTACATTTTTTTTAAAAATTGCCAAAGTAAATTGCTTTGCTACAATTTTATTATGACTAAAATATTTTTATTGCCTTTAGACGATTCCCATAAAGACGAAATCAACAATTTGCTTTTGTCTTGCAATTTTGAAACAATGGAAGCAGCACTTGAGCTTGAAGATATTTTGACTCAAATTCACCATTTTTGTCCGGATATCATCCTTGTTGAAAATACACTTTTAAATTGTGAGTATATAATAAGACAAATTAAATCGGTTGCAAAGAATCAGAATACTCAAATTATTCTTTTAATGGATAGTTCATTTAAAACCGACTATATTACTCTTTTTGACGGGATAATAGAGTATCCTTTGAAAAAAGATGTTTTGCTTGCGGTTATCAGTTCTCATTTTAAAATTAAAAAATCTTTAGACAGGCTTTATGAAAACAATAAGGAATTGTCAAGAAGCTTGTATCAACTCAATGTTTTGTATAATACAAGTTCGCAGTTTACGGGAACTTTAAATACTACAAAGTTGTGTGATATTATGACTGAGGCGATGGAAAAGACTTTGAGTTTTGATATTTCGAGTGTTTTAATTTTTCAAAATAAAATACCGGTTTTTAATCTAAATACAATACACGCTCCTTCAGATAATCTTATTGACGCACTTAAAATTCGCTCAATTCTAAACTATAAGACACTTTTTGACGAATCAACACTTCCTTATAATACGGATTTTGATGAAATTAAGGTGATAAAAAAAATCAAACAGTCACGTTCAAATAAAATATATGGAATTGAAATTTTTAGCTATGATTCCCTATTTGCCCCCATAAAAGTTGGCGAAGATTTTTTTGGGGTTGTAGAATTGTTTAGAAAAAAACCATTTTCAAATGAAGATGTTACATGTTTTCAGGCAATATCTCATCAAGTTGCACTTCCTTTGAGAAGTGCAAAGCTCTATGAAGAAATTTCAATTGCAAATAAGAAGCTTGAAAAACTGGAAAGGTTAAAGTCAGAGTTTGTATCAATTGTATCCCATGAATTAAGAACTCCGCTTACTCCGGTAAATAATGCGCTTGAGATTGTTTTAAGCGGACAGGCTGGCATGATTTCTTCAGAAGCAAATAATTTTATTTCCATGGCAAAAAGAAATATTCAACGTCTTTCGGGAATTATTGAAGATTTGCTGGATTTATCAAGAATTCAAACCGGAAAATTAGATTTAAAATATAAGGAAGTGGATATTACTCCTTCTCTTGAGCTTTTAGCTAAGACATTTTTACAGGTTGCAAATGAAAAAAATATTAAAATTAATCTTGATATTAAAGAAAAACTACCTTTGGTGTATGCTGATATCAGAAGAATTGAGCAAATTTTTTCAAATCTTGTCTCTAATGCTTTGAAGTTCACTCAAAATGAAGGCAGTATATCCGTTGTCGGACAAGTTATTGATTCAAGTGAAATTGATTATGATAAACTTGTTATGCCTGCCATTGTACCTGACGGAAAATATATAAAAATTAGCGTACGGGATAACGGAATAGGCATAAAAAAAGAGGATATACCAAAAATATTTGATAAATTTTCACAAATCGAAAGTTCTTTAAACCGTAATAAAGGCGGAGTCGGACTTGGGCTTACAATTACCAAACAACTTGTAGACTCTCATCTTGGTGCAATTTGGGTTGAAAGTGAAGAAAAACAGGGTTCTGTGTTTAATGTTATTTTGCCTTTGTATGATAAAAACAAGGTTTTTGAAATGGATTTAACCAAAATATTAATTAACAATGATGATACAGGGATAATAAGAATTTGCTTCGATAGTGACATTAATCTTATAGACGAACTTAAAGATAAAAAGCTCCTAAATCCGTCACGACTTAGCAAAGAAGCCTATTTTAACGTCGATAAAAAAACTATATACACATTGGTAATTCCAAAAATTACCTCCGGTTCATTTGGTGCTTTTTATAGTTCGCTGCTTGACTATATTAAAAGAACTTATAATAACGGATGTGATATAATATTAAAAAAAGCTCATTCTAAAAAAGATGGCAATGACACGGGTAAAATTTTAAGTATTTTAGAAAGTAATGCAGGATAGTTAGATATGAAAAGAATATTAATAGTGGACGATGAAAAAGACATTGTTGAAACATTATCTTTTATGCTAAAAACTAAAGGCTATGATTGTATTTGTGCTTATGACGGTGAAGAAGGACTTAATATTGCAAAAAATATTAATCCCGATTTAGTGATACTGGATGTTATGATGCCAAAGATTAACGGCTATAAAATTTGCAGGCTTTTAAAGTTTGACAATAAATACAAAAATATTCCGATAATTATGATAACTGCAAGAAGCCAGGATGAAGACAAATTAATCGGAGAAGAAACCGGCGCTGATGAATATATTACAAAGCCGTTTGAGTTTTCGGATGTGCTTGAAAAAATTGAAAAATATTTGGGTTAACAGCTAATTTGGTGCGAAAATGGATTTATTGAACGACAACAGTTCTCTTGATAATAAAACAATAGACAAGCTGAAATATGATTTGGTTAGAGATGGTCTTGTTACTTATGACGACATAGAAAGAGCGCTTGAGCTTGCATGTGCACAAAATACAAACATAGGACAAGTTTTAATTAATACGCAGATGATTGATGAAGCAGTGCTTATGAAATTTTTGGAAGAAAAGCTTCATACCCCTTGTGTTGATTTGGAAAATTATTCCATTGATAAAAAATGCTTAAGCTTAATTTCTTATCAGGATGCTCTTTTATTTAAAATTTTACCTCTTTTTATAATAGAAGATACGCTCACTATTGCGATGGCTGATCCTATGGATTTGTTTTCCATTGATAAAATTATGAAAATTACCGGCAAAAATATTGATCCTGTTATTGCGTCCGAAAAAAGCATATTAAAAAAAATTAATGAATATTATGATGTTAAATCTAAAGTTGAAGATATAAATATTGATAATTCAAAATCGTATAATTGGTTGGATGAGCTGCATAATGATGATTTGAGTCAGGAGCATATTCAAGCTTTGTTCAGAGCTATTTTAAAACAAGCAATTGCCCAGGATATCCATGAACTTTATTTTGAAAAAACCGACGAAGGACTTTCCGTTAACTTTAAAAAAACAAACGAAATAGTACAAACCGGGATTATCCCAAGTTTGCTTATAAGCTCTTTTATACAGTCTTTAAAATTATTGTGCAACTTAGACCCTAATGTGTTTGAAATTCCTCAATTGGGAAAATTAAATTTTACTGTTGATAATTGTGAACTTACTGCAAGTGTTAGTGCTTTCCCTACAATAAACGGCGAGAGAATTTTAATTAAAATTTATCATCCGCCGCTTCCTATTGATAAGTTAAATATATCACAGGCTAAAATCGATTTGATAAAAAATGCTCTTGAAAAACCGGGAGTAATTTTGATTTGCGGAGCTTCTTTATCCGGAAAAACGCATTTAATTTATTCGATTTTATCTAATCTTATTCCAAAATCAAAGAATGTAATGGCGCTTGAGTCTATTGCAAAATACCGAATTAAAAATATTGCCCAGTGTGAGCTGAATGAAAATATCGGCTTTAATTTGGATAAAGCAATGCGTTTTATTGAATTTCAATCTCCGGATATAATATATTTTGAAGGGATAACTACAAAAGAAGGTTTGGACTTTTTTACTTCTTTGACCTTTAAAAATAAAACACTTATAACGGAGTTTTTAGCCGAAAATATGGACGATTTAAGACGTAAATTTGAATTCAGTGAATTTACAATGTTTAAATCCGTAATAAGCTGTCTTGTATTTATTCATAATAAAGAAAGTATTGAGGTTTTTAATAAAGACGCTTTGGATAAATATTTATTTTAAATACAATGCGATAAGTTTTTTTGCTATTAATTTATGCGCTTCTTTTTCAAAATGCAAGCCGTCTTTTTGAGATGCTTGCACTATGTCGTTTAAATCAATTAAACGACAATTATTTTTATCTTTAATTGTTTTAAAGACAAGGCTTAAATTGAGTGATTTTTCAATCGAAGTTTTATCAAAAAGTTTGCTGAAAAACGGATGGTTAATTACGGTTTTTTGTATTTTACAAGGGCATAAAAGAGTGAGATTTATATTAGGATAATTTTTTTTAACCGCATCAATTAATTCAATGAAATGCTCTATGTAGTCTTTAAATGAAACATTGTAGCGAAATTGCAGGTCATTAATTCCGATTAAAAAGATTATATCATTATAGTTATTATTAAAGTGTCTTTTGATGTCTTTTGTTGCACACAGTTTTGCTTCTTTGGTGTTTGAAAAACATGTTCTGTTATTACATCCGTCGATAACTACGGTATAATTGTTTTTTTCAAGCTCTTTTTTAAATATCGCACTGAAGTAGATATCATCTGCATATTTTAGACCGTTATCCGGGTTAAAACCATATACATTGCTGTCTCCATAGAGTAAGATTTTTTTCATTTCTCCTCCCCTCCCTGCTTTTTTTGTTAAGAAATATTAACATTATTATAGCTTAAAAGCAATTTTTTCTAAAATATATTTTTTATTAATATGTAGGTTAGTAAATTAAATAGTGGAGTTTGGTTATGTCAGTAAGTATGATTCCTATAAATTCCGGTACTTATTATGGTGATGGTTATTCAAGCGGATACGGCTCAGGCTACACACGCCAGATTACATCATATGATATGCAAAGAACATCTAAGTATGCGGCTTCAAATTACGACTATGATTTATCTGAGTTTGCAAATTATTTAAAAGAAGGTAAAACTACTCAAGCACTGGAAATATACGATGAAACAATCGAAGCAATGCGTGAGTATGCAAATGTAAATAATAGAACTTTTGATGAAAGTCAGGTAAGATCTTTATTTGATAGCGCCTGTGAACAAGCAATAGGTTATGATCTTTCTACTGCTGTTGCTAAATATACAGATTCATCATTTACAACAGGCCTTAAAGAAGGTATCCCTATAATAGGCTGGTTCTTTGAAGACGGTACAAGTAATGAAGAAGCAAGAGCTCAAATCAGAGGTGATGAAAGCGTTAGTCTTAAAGAATCTGCAAAAGAATTACTCGGTTCTGCAACTTCAAGCGCTATAACATGTGCAATTCCTGGAATAGGCTTTATGATTAAAGGTGCTCTTACCGGTTCTGCCGTTGGCCCTGCAGGTGCTATAATAGGTGGTGTTGTCGGTGCTGCAGCAGGTGTGGTAGCATTTTTGGCAAAAAAAGCAGCTTCTTAAAAAGTTCCTATAAAAGCATATAATAAAAAGCGGCCTTTTGGCCGTTTTTTATTATATATCTTCTTCTAAAATACTTTTTTTGGTTCTTAAGTTAAAGTACTCTTCATTTTGAGGTATAACCATATCGCCTGTTAAAAGGATGTATATTGTTTTGTTTTCTTTAATATTAAATTCAGTTAACGGTGACATTTGGTGGGCGCAATCTATCAAGTATTCCTTTTGGGTTGATTTTGATGCAGATAGTGCCTTAACTTTTTTAGGGCTTTTAACATTATTAACATATACAATTTTATCATCTTTTGTAAACGGAACACCGGCCATATCATATGTTTCTCCGCTTGGAAGTGAGTATTTATGGAATACAATGTTTGAACGTTCTGCTTTTGATCTCCAAGCGCTATAGCCCAGTTTTTCAACCCTTGCATAAAACTCTGTTCCTTTCGGATACAGGAATGTTCCTTCGTTTGTATATACATCATTTGGAGCTGTAAATACATATCCTTTGCCTACTAAATCTTTTCTTGTTTTTACAAGATTCATAGATGTGCCTATTAAGATATTTCCTGCTTCAATAACTTTTTTGTTATCGTACAGTTGAACTTTGTTGTTTGTTGCAAAAGGTGCAAGATTAAGTGTATTTTGAGTAATGAATTGTGATTTGTTAAATAACGGACCGTTGAATGAGTCTGAAGCTATGTCATCATATAAATCTCTGTATTTGTCTTGAATTTTATCAAGATTAGCAGAAATTCTGTCAAATAATACGGCAGCTTCCGCCCTTGTTAAATTGTCCTGAGGATTGAAGTAGCTTTCATCAGGATGATTAATGTAAAGTCCGTTTGCAACATTTTTAATATATGCTCTTCTTGCCCAAATAGGAATTGCTTCATAGTCGGCAAAGCTTGTGATATCTTGTGCGACGTAATCAGGCTTTGTTATATTTGCTATCATACTCATTGTTTCGTTATGATTAATGGGTGTGTTTGGTTTAAAGGTTTTATCCGGGTATCCAAAAGCCATTCTTATTTGTTCAGATAATACAACACTTCTTTTATCGGGTGTTAAATCATCTATATCTTTAAAGGTAGTACCCTGAACAACCGGTTCGTCTTGGCGTCTTATTACTTTTAAAAGTGCGGTTACAAACTCACTTCTTGTCATTGTTCCTTCGGGTTTAAATTTATTTTCATCAATAACATATATGTATCCGTTTTCAATTGCTCTTACAATTTGAGGCCCTGCCCAGTGCGTATTTTGAACATCTACGATTTCAAGGGCATTTACAACATTTGCAAAAGAAAGAGCCAAAGCAACTACTAACAACTTTTGGATTTTTTTCATTTAATACCTCTTATTTCATACAATTAATTGGTTATTTGACAACAATATTTGATACAATTCTACAATAATAAAGGGGTAAAATCAATAAATTTTATCTAAAATCATATTATAGTCTATATTAAGACAATCGGATGTTTTGCAATTTGTGCTTCTTTTGTCCCATAAGCAGGGTCTGCAAGGAATGTTTGCAGCTATTACTTCAACATTGCTTTCTTTTGGGACTAGTTTATTTTCATTTGTCGGTGCAAATATTGCATAAGTTTTGGCTCCGACTCCAGCTGCAACATGCATCGGGGCGCTGTCAACACAGATTACCGAAGCTGAATTTTTCATTATGAAGGCCATTTCCAAAATATTTTTTGTTTTATTAAAATAATTTATGAAGTTTGGATTATTTTTTATTTTTTCATTTTGTAAGATTTGAAAAATGATATCTTTGTCATCGTTTGAACCTAAAAGTACAACTTGCTTTCCTTTATTTAAAATTCCTTCGATAAGATTTATCCAAAAGTTTTTTTCGGGACATTTTAAAATGTTTTTTATAACAGACATTTTTGAAACTCCTGGATGTATGCAAATGTATTCATTTTTTTTGAAATCGGGGTTTAAATTAAATTTTTGAACAATATCAATCTTGGGGTTTTCAAATTCGACATCACTTATTGTTTGTGCTAAACCGTAGTACATTTTAGCGGCGTATTGGTTTTCGTTAAGGAGCGCTTTTTTTGTAAGTAAAAAATCAAATTTTGATTCAAAGCCTATTCTTTCTTTTATACCTGTAAGGAAAAGAATTATTGCAATATAAGGGCTTTTTCCGCTGGAGATGACACAATCAAACTTTTGCTTTCTTGCTTCAAAAATAAATTTTAACAGATTTAAAACTTTTTTTATTCCTTTTTCTTTAATATTTATGCTGATAGTTTGGTCAATTAATAAAGTAAGGTCTTTTATGCTTTTGGATCTGTCTTCAAGAGCAAGCGTAATTTTGGAGTCACGGTACTTTTTTTTAACAGAAGATATAACAGGCAAAAAAAGTATTTCATCCCCTATTCCGCCAAAGTTTATAAAGAGAATATTATTGTAGTTTTTCATATTAAAATTATCCGTTTTAAATTTTTTTAGTCAATCTATTGACTAAAAAATATATTATTGCTATTATTTTTTGGTCAATCTTTTTCGGGACGTAGCGCAGCTTGGTAGCGCACCTCGCTTGGGACGAGGGGGTCGCAGGTTCAAATCCTGTCGTCCCGATTCTTAAAATTTGTTTTTTTATTATTCAATGTTTATCTGCAGATTGGCTACTTTTTTAACAAGTGCTTCAATATAGCAGGCAATTTCTTGCTTGTCGCAAGTTACATCTATAATCTCTTTTTCTTTTGTAAATATTCTTACAAAATTTTTAAATCCTGATTTTAGAACATTAATATCGTCTACATTTGAAAATGCTATTGTCATATAACTAAAGGCTTTGAATTTATTTAAATTTGCGCAATAAATAAGCCTGTCTCTTGAAACATCCACAATAAACTTTGTGTTTTGAGTCGTATTTATAAGTTTGTCTGTTTTGTAGTTAAAATTTTGGGCTATGGATTTTAAATTATAGTTTATTGTGAATTCTTCAAAGTTTTTAGTTAACTCTTTGTTTGATATAAAGTTGACTACTTTTTGCGTATCCCAAAGTGTGAAAGTTAGTCTGTTTTCTCTGTAAATTACATCTTCTGTTTTGTCTATAATTATTGACTGCATGGAATTAATTCCGTTTGAAAGATATATAATTTCATTGTAGCTGTCAAAAAACAGTGTGTCATTATTGATTTGGGACGACTTTTTTTTAATTAAATCCTTTATGTTATCCAAAAGTTCATCCAAGAAACTTTTTTCATATATAAAAAGCTGCTGTTGTATTCCTGATATCGGAGCTTCAAGGTATTGATATTTTGTATCTATTGTAAAAAATTCTTTTCTTAAATTAATTTTTCCGATTATTTGCTTGCCTTCGGTTTTATAGTAAGCAAATTCTCCGTTTTTGATATCATATAACCAGATGTAGCTACAGTTCCAATCACTTGAAGCTGTCAGTTTAAAATCATTGTTTTCATATTTATGTAAAACTTTTTTTACAAGGGCATTTTTGTAAATTCTGTGTACAAAGTCTTTAATTTCTTTTGTTGCAGGACTTATAAAAAGAGTTTTTGTTTCTCCTTTTGAAGTATAAAATATTTTGACGCTGAATTTTGTTTGTTCAATTTTTATAATAAATGATGTTGCAATTTCGCTATAGTGCATTAACTGCAAAAAAGCCGGGTTATAGTTTTTTATTATTGCAATTTTCGTGTTTGATTTGTTGATTGCAAGAATGAAACTGTTTGAAACAATATGTATCTCGCTTGGCCAAAACGCTCTTGAATCAAGCATATCTCTAACACTTTCGGATTTTTCTTCTTTACTTTTTTTAGAATATTTAATAAGGATTATTGTAAACACGGTAATGATTGCAATAATCGATATTACGGAAAGAAATAAAAATATAATCATTTTTCTATGTAGTTTTCCTCCAAAGACCAACATTGTCTTGTTAAATAAAAGCTATCCATCAAATTTAAGAATCTATCCAAATATCTTTTGAAACCGTTTTCTTTAATTAGGTTGTTGCCATTGGCTATAAGTTCATCTTTTACGGCTAAATCGTTTAAACTTTTTATTTTTTCAACAATATCAATTTCATCCAGCGGATTAAAATATAGTGCTGATTTTTTTAATTGTTCGATATATCCTAAGTGATTTGAAATTAACACCGGGCAGTTATAATAAAGTGCTTCAAGGGCGGAAATGCTGTCTGTTCCGGCAAGCGAGGGACATACAAAAGCGTACGCATTTTTATAAAGACAGGCTAATTCTTTTTGAGTTATATAGTTAAAAAACAAAACATTATTTTCAAGTCCTAAATTTTTAACTTGTTTTACAAGATAGTCCTTGTTTCCTCTGTTTAACCCGGTAAAAACTACTTTTAAATTAATGTTCTGTTCACACATTACTTGAGAAGCTAAAATTAGCCTTATGTGGTTTTTGTGTGTCCAAAATTGCGCAGGGTAGAAGATATAGCTGTTTTTTGTAAGAGAATTTTTTACTAAAAATTTTTCATCTTCTTTTGTGTTCAAAAGCCAGTTTGGATATGGAACAGGACACACCTCAATATTTTCATCAATGACATCGTAGAGTGTTTTAATATCGTTTTTTGCAATGTTGTTTCCGGTTATTATCTTTGAAGCACCGGTTAAAAAACGGTTAAGTCTTTTTTCAGCCTTTTCGTGTATGCTGTTTGTACTGAATTCCGGAAAATGCGGGAAAATTCTGTGCGCAACATCTCTGATGTTTGCAAAATATGGTACTTCGATATGCTCATGGAGATATGGCTTTAAAAAATATGCAACATTTATTTTGTCTTTTTTCATTCTATAGTTGAGAGAATAAATGGGAATTTTAAAGAATTTAAAATAAAAAGGAGAAATTGAAAGTTGCGGTTTTTTATAATACTTTAAACAAACAAACTTTGCATTTTGTTTGTTTTTGAAAATGTTTTTTTCGCCAAAATAATAAAATACAAAAGAATGACCTGTTTTTAAATTCAACAATTCTTCCAGAAATGAAAGTTCAAAAGTTAAATCCCCGACGGATTCAGGTTTTTTTATATCTCCCAAATAAATCCCTATTTTCAAAAAATATTCTCCTCATTTTATTTATGAAATATTTTAAAAGACGGCAAGAATTTAAATTAATAATCCCAACCGTCTTAAAATTTGTTTACTTAAAAGCATTATAACTAAGCTTTTGCGAATTTGCCTGCTCTGATACAAGATGTGCAAACAGACATTCTTTTAACAGTACCGTTTGCTAATCTTACTTTAACTGATTGCAAATTTGGCAGTTGTCTGTGTACATTTTGTTTATGAGAGAACGAAATCTTAGCTGCTTTAAGTGATTTTTTACCACAGATTTCGCAATATACTGACATTTTTACATCCTTTCATAAGTATTATTAATTTAATCATAGTTAATAAATAAAAAAAATCAAGTTAAATCTTATTGTTTACTAAAAAATGTAAATGTATTATGATTTTTTTATGAAAGTTTTAGTGGGCGTATCAGGCGGTGTCGATTCTGCTGTTGCATTACATATTTTAAAAAATCAGGGTTACAGCGTAATCGGCGCTATGATGAAAATTTATAGCGGCGAAGTGTTGACGCTTGCAAATTCTTGTTATGGTTCTGATAAAAAAGGCGATATCGAAGATGCCAGGAAGAACTGTGAAGCCTTAGGAGTTGAATTTCATCTGGTGGATTTGGCAAAAGAGTACGAAAAAATTGTTTTTAAAGACTTTAAAGATAAATATTTAAACGCTAAAACACCAAATCCTTGTGTTATTTGCAATAAATTTATTAAATTTGGTCTTTTTCCCGATAAATTAAGACAACAAGGTATTGAATTCGATAAATTTGCAACGGGACACTATGCAAGAAACGAGTATAATCCGATAACAAAACGGTGGGAACTCAAAAGGGGAATAAATCCAAAAAAAGACCAGACATATTTTCTGTATAAACTGTCTCAAAATGAGCTTTCAAATATTCTTTTTCCTTTGGGGAATTTTGAAAAAGAAGATGTAAGAAAATATGCATTTGAAAACAATTTGCCTTCCGCAGCAAAAAAGGATAGCCAGGACTTTTATAAAGGTGACTATACAACGCTTTTGAATACTGAAGAAAAAGAAGGAAATATTATAGACCGATTTGGAAATATTTTAGGGTGTCATAAAGGTCTGTGGAATTATACAATCGGACAAAGAAAAGGTTTAAAAGTTGCTTATAGAGAACCTCTTTATGTTATCGGGTTTGATAAAAGTACAAATTCATTAATTGTTGGCACAAAAGATGATACAATATGCAAAGGTTTATATGCGCAAGACATTAATTGGCCAAGCATAGAGCCAACACTGAAACCTTTTATTGCAAAAGCTAAAATTCGTTCTGCCTTTGAGCCTTGCGAAGTTGTTGTGTATCCCGGAGAGGAAAGTTTAAAAATTGAATTTAAAACAAAAATTTCATCAATTGCTCCGGGACAGGCTGTTGTTTTGTACGATGATGATAAAGTTATTTGCGGCGGAACAATAGTTAAATCTTTTTAAGGTGTTTTTGCCATTTTTTTATTCACTTTTCCGATAAATTCCAAAGCATAATTAGACGGAAGCGCAAAGCCTATTCCTATATTTGAGCGATTATTATCCGGATTATATATTGATTGGTTTATTCCTATTATCTCTCCTTTTAAATTTAAAAGAGGGCCGCCCGAGCACCCGGGGTTTATTGCGGCATCTGTTTGTATTTTATTTCTTTCATAGTCTATTCTTGATACAATTCCTGTTGTAAGCGTGTCTTTAAATCCAAAAGGACATCCGATTGTAAGAACTCTTTGCCCTACTTTAATTTCATCGGAGTTGCCGAATTTTGCAAGTTGTAAATTTTCTTTAGTGTCAATTTTAATCAGTGCAAGGTCGCTTTTGTTTCTTAGCAGCGCAAGAACTTTCGCACTGTAATTTTTCCCGGCGTGAGTCGTAACTTGAATGTTTTTTGCATGTTCTACAACATGGGAGCTTGTTAAAATTATTCCGCTTTTAGATATAATGCATCCTGTACCTCCGGAAGTCCCTCTGTCAATATCTGCTTCGATTGATACTATTGAAGGAAGTGTTTTTTCATACACTTCAATAAAGTTTTTTTCCTCCTGAGAGCTGAATTCGTATGCGTTTAGCGTTATATTTGAACCAAATTGAAAAAACATTAAAAGCAATATTATTACAATTTTTGTTTTAATATATTTAATCATCGCAACATCCTTAAATTATGTTGAAATATTATCATGGTGAAAATAAAGCCGCATTGCACATAATGTTTAGTTGTGATAAAATTCAAGTGTAATAGAAAAGAGGAAATGTAAATGGGAATTGAAGTTTTTAAAAAACACCTTAGAGAAAAAAGAGCCGTAAAAATCATCGCAGGAATCGATAATTTTGATCTTGAAAATGTGGCAAAAGTTTGTCGTGCTGCTCAAAACGGTCATGCAAGCGCAGTTGACATTGCGGTAAAAAAAGAAGTTTACGATATTGCAAGAAAAAACACCAAATTGCCGGTATTTGTATCATCTGTTCATCCTTTTGAAATACTTGAAGCGGTTAAATGGGGTGCTGATGCTATAGAAATAGGTAATTTTGATGCTTTATACAAAAAAGGTGAAACATATAGTGCTAATGAAGTATACGATATTGTTCTTGAAACTATGGGTTTAATCAGCAAGTACGATGTATTTACGTGTGTTACAATTCCCGGTAATATTGATGTTAAAGAACAAATTGAGCTTGCAAGAAAATTGGAAATTTTGGGAGTGGATTTAATACAAACAGAAGGTTTAAAACAAGCTTCAACTTCATCTAATCCTTCCGCTCATCTTGTAAGTTATGCTCAGGCCACTATTTCAAATACAATCGAATTATTCCAGCATACGGCTTTGCCTATAATGTCTGCATCGGGAATTACTGCAAAAACAGCTCCTTTGGCGTTTGCGGCAGGTGCCAGTGCAGTTGGCGTAGGTTCTGCTGTTAATAAATTGGATTCTGAAATTGCAATGGCGGCAACCGTAATGTCGATTGTTAATTCAATTTCGCACAGAAATTCAATTAACAAAGAAATTATAAGAAGCGAAAGAGAGCTTTCTTTAAATTAAAGTTTACAGTATATATTAAAAATCTTCCTTTTATAAAAGGAAGATTTTTTTATTGCAAAAAATATTTTATGATATACTATAAAAACATCTTTAATGTTGTTAGGTATAAAAAGAAAATATTTTTATTTTCCGGTTTTATATTAATACATAGCAATATGGCATACTGATAGTGTAGAAAGGGAAAAAATGATTACAAAAGTTACTTCGCTCACTCCTGTGACAAACAATGTACAGTTTGGAGCTGAGATAAAGAGTAAAAAAAATCCGGGCAATTATCAAAACAATACTAATTTACCCGGCTATAGGGAACTGGGAGCTTTAAAATCAAATAGCAATATTAATTTTAGAGGCAGTAAGGAATTGAGCGAGCTAGAAAAAAGCATAATAGGACAAAATGAAATCAGAATTCCCAATTTATTGGATATAGATGAAAATATCGATTTATCTTTTTCTAAAATGCCGGCCGAATCAAGAAAATTAAACATGGCAGGTTTGAATATTGAAAAAAAACAAGAAGACAACTTAGACGTTTATGAAATTTCAAATGATCTTGGAAACAAAATATTTATCGGCAAATTCGACAGATCGAAAGAATTGCCGACAGTTACATATAAACAAGGCAAATTCATGCCTGAAATAACGGTAAAAGATTCTTCTCTTGACGGCAAAGCAATAAAAATGCTATCAGGCAGCATATTAAAAGGAGACGGTTTTGATATGAAAATGCCGGGCAAATATCAAACAAACCCTAAAAAAGCTTTTAAAGAAATTTCCTTTACGGGAAATGTTGTATTGACAACTTTGAATAAAGAAAACAGAACAACAAATGCTGTTGATAAATATGTAAATTCAGGTCTTCAAAAAGAAACAATTGAAGGAGATTATGCTGATTTGGTTGTTCAAAATCAGCCGACTGTTATAATTCCGGCTGGCGGCTTTGGTGAAAGGTTCAAAAATATTACAAGGGAAAAAGAAAACAAACCCTCGGCCAAACTTCCGACAGATGATGCTTATCGTGTGATTGCAACTGCTTTAAATATGGCTGCGGCAGCAGGTATATTAAACGGAGATGAAAACGACAATGTGGTGTATATAAGTCAAAAGCATGAAATACCAAAAAATGAAAATACATATTGGTCAAATATGTATAAAACCGATGGCGGTGCAATCTCGGAAGGTCTTTCAAGAGGTATAATAAGCAATGAAAAAGACGGTATAATTTTAAATGCGGATATATTTACAAATGCTGATTTGACACGTACATATAATGCACTTAAAACTTTACCGAACGCTGCTTTGGTTATTCCATACTACCCGGTTAATCCTGAAAGAGCAAAGTCTTTTGGTCTTTTGGGAATACAACAAGATGATGTTGGCAACATGCAAATAAAAACTTTTGTTGAAAAACCAAAGTTTACAAAGCAACCACCAATGCCAAGTGAATTTACAACCCCCGGAGAATATGATAAGGAAGTTGCAAAATGGGAAGAAGTTCAAACAGCATGCGATCCTAATGATTCGGATGTATATTTTGCAAATCCCGGAATGTATTTTTTAAGTTCCGAAGCTCTTAAAGTGCTTATGGCACAAGGATTGCTTGAACCAGACGCAACAGGTCTGGGTGGAAATATTATGCCTAAAATTGTTCAAATGACAAACGAAGGAACATTGTTGGGAAAAGACGGCAGCCCTCTTAAAGCTTATACTGTTCCGCTTGAAGCAAAAGGCGGAAAGCCGGCAGTTTGGGACGATATCGGAACAGCGGAAGCTTATTTAAAATTAATTAAAGATGTTGCAAGCGAAGTGGAACAAAACGGTGTTGGTGAAGACAATAAATACTATGGAATTCCCGAATTTGTATTGAATGATTTTTATAACAATGTAGATTTGCAAAGAGGAATAGTATTTGATTCTTCGCAGGCAAGAGTTGCACTCGATAACTTTAGTGAAAAATATCAAGTTTCCGATATTAAAGGCAATATCTTTATTGCTTAGGTAATTATTTTAATAATTTATTAAAGCAGCCGATTATACCGGCTGCTTTTTGATTAAAAATCCTTGTCTTTTATTATCTTACTGTGATATACTACTGTAAATGAAGATGTGAAATTAGGAGAGGAATTTTGATTAAAATTGCTGTAGTTGGTGCAAACGGCAAAATGGGTAGGGAAGTTATTAACCTTGCTCTTAACGATAAAGACTTATCTTTGGTTTGTGCTGTTGATAAGACTGATGTTGGAAAGGAAGTTTGTTCAAATATTAAAATTGAGGACAATTTAGATGCTGCACTAACAATGCCTGATATCGATATTGTTGTGGATTTTACCCAACCGAGTGTTGTTTTTGAGAATGCTAAAAAATATCTTTCAAAAAACATTAAAGCTATAATCGGCACAACAGGACTTACAAAAGAACAAATACTTGAATTGGAAAAAACATCAAATGCTTCAAATTGCGGCATGGTTATTGCTCCTAATTTTTCTTTGGGTGCAGTTTTAATGATGAAATTTTCAAAAGAAGCATCTAAATATTTTTCAAATGCCGAAATTATAGAGTATCATCATAACCAAAAGAAAGATGCACCGTCGGGTACATCTATTAAAACCGCTCAGATGATGATTGAATCAAACAGTAATTTTAAACTTGGTAATTGTGATGAAAAAGAAACAATAAGCGGTGCAAGAGGTGCAGAATTTGTTGAGGATAATAAAGGTAAAATTCAAATCCATGCAGTCAGAATGCCCGGGTTTGTTGCAAGCCAGGAAGTAATTTTTGGCTCGGATGGACAGATTTTTAAAATAAAACACGACACGATAAACAGGAGTTGTTATATGTCCGGTGTGAAATTTGCTATAGAATATTTAAATAAAAATAATAATTTTGTTTACGGATTGGAGAACATACTATGACACAAAAATTGCCTAATATAGCGGTTCTTGGTGCAACCGGAGTTGTGGGCCGTGAAATTTTAAATATTCTTCAGGAAAATAAAGTTGAATATGATTCAATTAAGTTTCTTGCTTCATCTCGCTCGGCAGGATCTGTTATCGAATTTAAAGGTCAAAATTATGCTGTAATTGAAGCAAAAGATGATGTTTTTGATGATATAGATATTTGTCTTGCTTCGGCCGGCGGAGAAACAAGTAAGCGCTTTGCGCCAGTTGCTGCCAAAAAAGGCTGTGTGTTTATAGACAATTCTTCGGCTTTCAGAATGGAAAAAGATGTTCCACTTGTTATAGTGGGGGTTAATGACGAAGACTTGAAAAACCATAAAGGTATAATAGCAAATCCTAATTGTTCTACTTCTCAGCTTATGTTGCCTCTAAAAGCATTGGATGATAAATATAAAGTAAAAAGACTTATTGTATCAACCTACCAGGCTGTATCAGGTGCGGGCTTAAAAGCAATAAACGAATTAACCGATAATATTAAAACAAATCTTGTGGGTATGCCTTATGAACCAAGCTGCTTTAAGTATGAAATTGCTTTTAATGTTATACCTCAAATCGATTCTTTTGTTGAAAACGGTTACACAAAAGAAGAAATGAAAGTAGTAAATGAAACAAGAAAAATTTTGCATTTAAGTGAAAATGTTAAAATTTCTGCAACAGCCGTAAGAGTTCCGGTTTATATAGGACATTCCGAAGCTGTAAGTGTTGAATTTGAAAATAAAGTAGATGCAGAAAGCGCAAGAGAGCTTTTAAAAAATACTTGGGGTGTTGAATTAAGAGATGATATATCAGACTATACTTATCCTACGCCAAAAGAAGCAGCAGGCAAAAATCCTGTTTATGTAGGCAGAATAAGAGATTCTATTGCTTTTGATAATGGATTGGAGTTTTTCTGTGTCGCAGATAATTTAAGAATAGGCGCAGCATTAAATACTGTAAGAATTGCACAAAAAGTAATTGAAATGGAACTGTATTAATCAAGGAGGCTTTATGACACTAAGATGCGATTTAGGTGAATTAATCACTGCTATGGTTACACCTTTTGATAGACAAAAGGCGGTAGATTACGAGGCATTGGAAAAGGTTGTAAAGCATTTGATTGAGCAAAAAACTGACGCAATAGTAGTAGCAGGCACAACAGGAGAGAGCCCTACATTAACTCTTGAAGAAGAGTATGAAATATTATATTGCACCAAATCGACTGTTTCGGGGCAATGCAAAGTTATAATGGGAGCCGGCTCTAATTCCACTGATAGTGCCATACTGGCTTCAAAAAAAGCGGAAGAATTAGGTGCTGATGCTATTTTATCCGTTGTTCCGTATTATAATAAACCTGATCAAAAAGGAATAATTGAGCATTTTGGTAAAATTGCAAGAAGTGTTGATATTCCTATTGTATTATATAACATTCCGTCCAGAACAGGGGTGGATATGACCCCTTCAACTATTGCTTTTCTTGCAAAAGAGTATCCTAATATTGTTGCTTTAAAACAATCAAATCCTAATTTGGATTTGATTTCAGAGGTTAAAATGCTTGCGCCGGATGATTTTGTTATTTATTCCGGAGATGATAGCCTTACACTTCCAATGCTGTCCATAGGCGCACATGGTGTTGTATCCGTAGCTTCTCATGTGGTTGGAGTGCAGATAAAATCTATGATTCATAATTTTAAAGCAGGTCAAGTTGTTGCTGCTTCAAACATGCACAAAATTCTCTACCCTTTGTTTAAAAAGATATTTACCGCTCCTAATCCTACTCCCATAAAAGCACTTTTATCAAAACTCGATTTAATTGACAATAATGTAAGATCTCCTTTAGTCGAATTAAATGAAGAAGATAGATTAGAGCTTCTTGAAGTGCTAAATTGCGTATATAAGAAGCTTTCTTAAATCAAATATATAATCTTTGAATAAAAGGCCTTGAAGTTCAAATTTTAGAGAGAATCTTAATTGGTTTTTGATTAACATATTCTATGAACTTCAAGGCACTCAGGGTTATTTTTTATGTGTAATTGTTTTATTGTCAAGTGTGTTTTATAAAATACAACGGATTTTAATAATAATTTTATTCCCGATTTTATTGATTTTACATTTAAGAGTGGTAAATGTGCAGGTTTATAAATCTAATAAATACCATAAAATCTGCAAAATGAGATTATTCAATTATCTGTCTTTAGACTCTAAGCACATGTTTACAAAAAAATTAGCCCGGTTTTGCTTCTATAAACCCCAATAACTTTAGGACTAAAAAAGAAAAACTTGTATTATATTCTTAACAATAGCAATAAATAATATTTTTGGGGTTTATTAGTATATGAAGATAAATCCTGTTGCATTAACAAGTACAAAATTCAAACAAAACAGCGCTAATTTTTTAACTTTTAAGAACATATCTTTTAAAGGCGATTGTTTTATTAAAAGCAATTCTGATGAATCTTTTGAAAAAAGAAAAGAGCTCTATTGTAAAAAAGGTATTAATACCCGTGAAGCAAACGAACTTGCAAAACATAAAAGTGATTTTTCAGTCTTATCTGTTGAAGAAAGAAAAATTTTACTTGAAAAACTTTACTTGATGAAGCTGAACAAGCTTTTTAGCGAGCAGGAATCTTCTTTTCTGGATATAGATGCTAAAATTGACGATATAATTAAAAACACTCTTTTTATCACCCCGTTAAAAATCTCTCCGGATAAAAGAGGGCAATTTGTGAATGATTTTCTTGTTAAAAGTTCGTATTTTGATAAAGTTTTATCCGAAGCTGACTACTGTCTTTATATAGAATCCGGAATTCCGTTAAAATATTCGAGAAAAGATTTTCTTTCGGATGTTGAAAAAGTTGTAAATTTTTTGGATTTTGATAAAAAAAACGCAATTTTTAAAAAAATGCAAATAAATCCCCTGTATTCAAATGGACATGTAGTGGGCTTTGACGGAATAATTAAAAAAGACGGACTTGATGATTCAAATGAAATTGAAGCGGAAATTTTATCATACATAGAAAAATTTATTTTTGATAATGAAATACAGACAAATGATGACAAATTAAACGAGGTGCTGGCTAATCTTATAAGTCAAATGCCGGAGTATATAAATGTCTTTCAAAAGGCACAACATACAGATCAGAAAAAAACACTTGATATTCACATGCTTTCTGCATATAAGGCATTATTAAAAGATAATCGGATGAATTCTTTTAATGATTCGGAAAGAAATATTTTAAAAACCGCAACACTATTGCATGATATTGCTAAAAGACAGGGAATTGTCGATAATACCCATCCTTTTAACTCTGCACTTTATGCTAAAGATATTTTAAATAAATACCCTTTGGATGATAAAGCAAAACGGAGAATTTTTTCTCTTATTAAAAATCATCATTGGCTTGCAAATTATAACCGGGGGATTTTAAATGCCGAAAAAACCGCAGAGCTTTTTTCGGATAAAAAAGAGTGGAATATGGCACAAGTTTTAACGCTTTCGGATTTAGCAGGCGGAAACAGCAGCATATATATGTTGTTTGCTCCATTGCTTTCGGATTACCGATTGCAAGATATTACGAATTATGTGAAATAAGGTTAAAAAATACAAAACTGAATTGTAATGACAGCGTTTTTTTGATAAAATTTTTCTAAATTGTTGAAAGTATATAGAAATTGGAGGAAACTTAATGCAAAAACGTGTATGGCTTTTTAGAGAAGGCAATGCGGATATGAGAAACCTCCTTGGCGGTAAAGGTGCTAATTTGGCTGAAATGACAAACTTAGGTTTGCCTGTACCTCCGGGGTTAACCATTACCACAGAAGTTTGTATGGATTATATAAACGCCGGAAATAAAATGCCGGATGGCTTAATGGATGAGGTAAAAAAAGCTTTATCCGACGTTGAAAGTCAAACAGGCAAAAAATTTGGTGACAGCCAAAATCCGCTTTTAGTATCAGTTCGCTCGGGCGCAAGAGTTTCAATGCCCGGCATGATGGAAACTATTTTAAATCTTGGTTTAAATGATGAAACTGTAGAAGCTATGGTAAAATTAACAAACAACCCTCGCTTTTGTTATGACAGTTACAGAAGATTTTTAACCATGTTTGGTTCTGTTGCTTGGGATATGGACAGACAAAAATATTTTGAATCGGAAGTTGAAAAATTAAAAGAAAAAGAAGGGGTCAAAGAAGACACCCAAGTTTCGGCTGATGGTTGGAAGTCTTTAATTCCTATCTATAAGAGTGTAATAAAAGAAGTAACCGGAAAAGAATTTCCCCAAGATCCATTTAAACAATTACAAGAAGCTATCGAAGCGGTATTTCGCTCCTGGAATATTCCACGTGCCGTTGCTTATAGAACAATGAATAAAATTGATCATAATTTTGGTACGGCAGTAAATGTTCAAACTATGGTGTTTGGAAATATGGGAGATGATTGCGCTACCGGTGTATCATTTACAAGAAATCCGGCAACCGGAGAAAACAAATTTTACGGTGAATATTTAACAAATGCTCAAGGTGAAGATGTTGTAGCAGGTATTAGGACTCCGAAACCAATTTCAGAGTTAGAAGTTGAAATGCCGGATTTATATCGTCAATATGTAGAAATTGCAAAAAGACTTGAAAACGGTTACAAAGACGTTCAGGATATGGAATTTACTATAGAAAAAGGTAAACTCTACATTCTTCAAACAAGAAGCGGTAAAAGAACTGCAACCGCTGCAGTCAGAATTGCCGTTGAAATGGAAAAAGAAGGGATTATTACAAAAGAAAGAGCAATTCAATTGGTTGATCCTTACAGCGTAAATCAGATTTTATTGCCTTGCTTTGATAATGATGCTCTAAAAAATGCTAAAATTATAGCCAAAGGGGTTAATGCTTCTCCGGGTGCTGCGGTTGGTAAAATTGTATTCAATACGGATGAAGCAGCAAAACGTGGTGAAGCAGGTGAAAAAGTTATATTAGTAAGAATTGAAACTTGCCCTGATGATATCCATGGTATGGCTGTTGCTCAAGGTGTTCTCACTCTTAGAGGTGGAGCAACTTCCCATGCTGCTGTAGTTGCAAAGGGCATGGGAAAACCTTGTGTTGCAGGTTGCGAAGATTTAAAAATTGATTTGGAAAAGGAAATCTTAACCGGAAATGATGGCACAATATATCACAAAGATGACATTATATCATTAGATGGCGGCAAAGGTCTTGTAATGGATGGTGCTGTTAAGCTTGCAGATGCTCAAATTGATGATAACTTTAAAACCTTCTTTTCATGGGTAAATGAAATTAAAACAATGACAATTGAAGCAAACGCTGATACTGTTAGAGATGTTGAAAATGCTCTTAAATTCCATGCTGAAGGTGTTGGTTTATGCCGAACAGAACATATGTTTATGGATCCCGATAGACTTCCTTGGGTACAAAAAATGATTATAGCCGGAACTAAAGAAGCAAGGAAAGAAGCATTAGATAAATTACTTCCGATGCAATATCAGGATTTTTACGGCATGTTTAAAGCGTTGGGTGAAAAACCCCTTACAATTCGTCTTTTAGATCCTCCTTTGCATGAATTTTTACCTTCAAAAGAAGAATTGATTGCGGAAGTTTCGGCAAAAAAAGTCTTAAAACAAGATTATACCGAAGAACAAGCACTTTTAACAATCGTTGAAGGTTTGTCTGAATCAAATCCTATGATGGGACTACGTGGTTGCCGTCTGGGCTTAACTTATCCTGAAATTAATGAAATGCAGGTAAGAGCAATTTTTGAAGCGGCGTGTGATGTTAAAAAAGAGGGTATTAATGTTAAACCTTACGTTATGATTCCTCTTATAGGCCATGTTAATGAATTAAAAACCGCAAAGGATATCCTGGTTAAAGTTGCAAAAGAAGTGATGAATCAAAAAGGAATTGAAGTTGAATATAAATTCGGAACTATGATTGAAATTCCCCGTGCTGCTTTAACTGCAGATGAAATTGCTCCTTATGCAGAGTTTTTCTCATTTGGAACAAATGACTTAACTCAAATGACATTTGGTTATTCCAGAGATGATGCTGAAGGAAAATTCCTAAAACGTTATGTCGAAGATAAAATTCTTCCTTATAATCCATTTGATACTCTTGATTTTAAAGGTGTAGGACAATTAATTAAAATGTCTATGGATTACGGTAAAGCAGTCAACCCTTCTTTGATTGGCGGAATTTGCGGCGAACACGGCGGTGATCCGGATAGTGTTAAATTTGCTTATAAAATCGGGCTTGATTACGTTTCCTGTTCTCCGTATAGGATTCCTCAAGCAGCACTGGCTGCAGCTCAAGCTGTTATTGAAAATAGATAATTATACTATTTATAAAAAAGCCGCCATTTATGGCGGCTTTTGTCAACTTTTTTTGATTTTAGGTTTTAATTAAATATGAAGATAAACTCGTTTTCTAATTTAAATTTTAAATCTACTTCAAGAAATATATATGTAGATAATACTACAGGAAAAAAATATGCTTCTGATGATATAATGCTAAAAAAAGGTGGCGGCAATTTTTTGTATTCAAATCTTACCTGGTTTTTTAGATCTGATTTGGCAAATGATATATCAGGTGATTGGAGTGTTTTTAGAAAAAACATTGCTGATTTTTTTAAAACTGCCAAAAGAGTAAATGTGTATAATTTTGCTTCCTCGGATGGTTCTGAAGCATATTCTTTTGCTATTAGCATGATTGAAGAATTAGGTAAAGAAGCAGATAAATTTTTCCCAATAGCTGCCTATGATCTTGATAAGCAAATTATAGATGAAGCAAAAAAAGGAATAATAAATTGCGATGATTGCGATATTTTTTCAATAAACAAAAATACAAATGGTTCAATTGACAAATATTTTTCGGTTCTTCAAGGAAAAGATTTTGAATTTCCATATTGTTTATGTCCCAATGAAAAACTAAGAAATTCGGTCCGTTTTTCAAGAGGTGATTTTTTAGAAAAAATTAAAAGAGTTAAACCAAAAAACTCATTAATTTTGTGCAGAAACTTTTGGTCTTACATTCCATATCAAAAAAACGACGAAGCGGTTAAACTGCTTGCAAATTCAATTGATAACACTTCGCTTTTTGTTATAGGTAAAAATGACAGATACAGAGTGGTTGAAGATGGTAATATAAAGAAATACGGTTTTAGAGAAATACACAGGAATATTTTTCAAAAGCAAAACTAAGCTTTAATTTGTGCTTTTTTATTATTTTAACGTATAATATGTTTATGATAAATGAATTACTGAATGAAGCTATTGATTTAATCAATAAGGAACAATTTAGCCCGGCTGCAGCAAAACTAAAAAAAATTATTGAACTCGACGACAAAAATATAGAAGCTTATAAGAATCTGGGTCTTTGCGAAGTGAATTTAGACAATCCTCAAGATGCAATAAAGGCTTTTGAAAATGTAGTTGAGTTGGATAAAAAAGATGCTACTGCTCTTTTTTATCTTGCAAGCTGCCTAAATAGAGTCGGAGAAAAAGAAAAAGCAATTGAAAATTTTGAAAAAGTAATCAGTCTTCGTCCGGATTTTTTGGACGCGTACAAAAGTATTGCAATGATTAATATAGAATTTTCGCAGCTGGATTCGGCTATTGAAATTGCAAAAATGGCAATTGAAAATCCTTCTTTGAATTTAGACAGCTCAATTTACTATATAATTGCAACATCTTATATGTTAAAGAAAGATTACTACAATGCATCAATTTATTTAGAAAAAGGGCTTTTAATTAACGATAAACATGTCCAGATTCTTAACAGTTTAGCTGTGTGTTACATGAATTTGGGCGAATTTGAAAAATCTTTTGAAGTTTTGACAAAGGCTGTGGAGTGTGATGAAGATAATTCTTTAACATATTACAATTTTGGTATACTATACCAGACTAAAAATGAATTTAAAAAGGCGCTTGAGTGTTTTCAAAAGTCTTACCAAATAGAACCGACTTCTACCATGCTTGCTACAATGGCAAATTGCGCTTTGGCAAGCGAAGACTACACACTTGCTTCAAATCTATATCAAAATCTTACTCTGGCATATCCAAATAATGAGCAATACAGATTGTCTTATATTAAAGCACTTGAGATGGTTAACAACTATCAGGAAGCTTTAGACAATGTAAATATGCTTTTGGGTTTAGATGAAAAAAATATCGATTTAATTAAGAAAAAAGGCACTCTTTTAAGAAAGCTCGGAAAATATCAAGAATCAATAGATACATTTTTTATACTTATAAATAGAGGAAAAATTGATGTAGAAGTATACTATAACTTAGCTTTTAACTATGTTGAGATGAATGACTTTGACAACGCCAAAGAAATGTTTAAAAAATGTATTACATTAGAACCAAATAATCCTTATGCCCATAAAGATTTAGGAGTTTTATATTTGAAAATGAATTGTTATGACTGGGCAGTAGATGAGATGCTTGAGGCGATAAAATTAGAAGACGATGTAAGTGAATTCCATTATTCTCTCGGCGTTGCCTATACTATGCTTAATAGAATTAACGAAGCTAAAGTTGCGTTCAATAAAGCTTGGAATTTGGACTCAGGTAATATTGATGCGCTTTCATATCTGGGCTACATTGATTTGTTAAACGGTGATAAAAAAAGCGCTTTAGAAAAATTGCAAGAAGCAATAAAACTTGATTCCGGCAATTTTTTAGCAAAATTGCATCTTGCAAAATATTATTTTCAAGAAAGAAACTGGGAAAATGCAAAACAACTTTTGTTGGATATACTTGAAAAAACAAATGATGATGAGACAAAAAATATGCTTGCAATTTCTTTTATGGAACTTGGCGAATATCAAGAAGCTCTGGGGCTTTTTTCAAAACTTATTAAAGATTATCCGAAAAACCATATGCTTTTGGTTAATCTTGCAAAGTGTGAATATAAAACTTTAAAAAAAGATCAAGCATTAGAGCATTTAAGGCAAGCTCTTTTAATATTTGAAGATTATCCCGAGGCACTTGAACTTTTAGAGGAGATTAACAATGGAAAATAAAAAAAGAATAATGTCAGGCATGCGTCCGACAGGCAAACTTCACTTAGGACACTATTTCGGCGTATTAAAGAATTGGGTTAATCTTCAAGATGAGTTTGAAAGTTACTTTTTTATAGCAGACTGGCATGCACTTACAACAAAGTATAACCAAACAGATGATTTAAGGCAAAATATTGAAGATGTGCTTTTGGATTGGCTTGCAAGTGGAATTGATCCGGATAAATCCACAATATATCTCCAATCTTGGGTAAAAGAAACTGCGGCATTGCATATTTATCTTTCTATGATTACTCCTCAAAATTGGGTAGAGCGTGATCCTACTTTAAAAGATTTAGCTAAAATTATGAAAGATAAACAGGAAAATATGTCTAATCTTTCTTATGGGCTTTTTGGCTATCCTGTTTTAATGACAGCAGATATTTTAACATTTAATACACACTTTGTTCCTGTCGGGATAGACCAAGTGGCGCACGTTGAACTTTCAAGAGATATAGCAAGGAGATTTAATAACATTTATAAAACAGACTATTTTATTGAACCCCAGCCAAAACTTACACAAATTCCGCTTTTAAAAGGTTTGGACGGCAATAAGATGGGAAAATCATTTAACAATGATATTAAAATTTCAGATTCGGATGAAATTACTGAAAAGAAAGTAAAAACAGCAATTACAGACAGGAACAGAATAAGAAAAGACGACAAGGGAAACCCTGATAATTGTGAAGTTGTATTTGAATATTGGAAAATTTTCGGGCGTGATGATGAGGTTAGTGAAATTTCAACAGCTTGCAAAAACGCTTCAATTGGATGTGCTGAGTGTAAAAAAAGACTTGCTCAAAAAATTAACGCAACTTTAGCTCCTCTCAGAGAGAAAAGAAACGAATTGCTGAAAGATAAAGGTTTATGTCATCAAATTTTAACCGAAGGTTCAAAAAAAGCCGGTATTAAGGCAAAAGAAGTTCTTGATGGCGTTGTTGAAGTTGTAAAAATGTATAAATAAAGGAGATATGATGGATATAGTTGAATTATTTAAAAGTCTTGCCGAAATTCCCTCTCCTTCTTTGGGTGAAAAAGATGTAAGCAAAAAAATAATGGAATATACATATATAAATGGAATTAATGCATATTTAGACAGTTACGAAAATGTAATTATAAAAATTCCGAAAAATACGGAGGGGAAATTACCTTTGCTTTTATCTTCACATATGGATGTTGTGGGGAATAGTTCAAAGGTAAATATTTGCACAAGTGAAGATGGCAAATTTTTAGAAACGGATAAAACAAGGACGCTGGGTGCTGATGATAAGGCAGGTGTTGCTTGTGCTCTTAATTTGGCAATTTTTTTGGCTAAAAATCCGCAAATTAAACACGGTGGATTGGAAATTGTATTTACAAGAGATGAAGAAACAAATATGTCAGGTATTAATAATATTGATTTCTCAACTCTTGAAAGTGAAGATGTTTTGGTTTTGGACTCAGATGCATTAGGAAATTTTGAAATAGCGGGAGCAGGTTACACTAAAGTTGATATTGAAGTTACAACAGCCCTTGGTGGACATAGCGGCAATGATATTGCAGATAAAAAAAGATATAACGCTGCAAAATTAATGGCAGATTTGGTATCTAAACTTCCAAACGGCTTATATAAAAAAGAAAACGGCTATACTATAACATCTTGTAATTTGGGTTCAATTGTTGCCGGTGCAACAGATATAGGCATTGAAAGGCTTCTTGATAAAAAAGAAATTGAAAAGCCGTATTCAAAGACTCTTGTGTCGTTTTGTGCGGATAATATTATAAATACATGTGCGTTTGCGCATTACTCTCTAAGAAGTTCTGTTAAAAAATATGAAAATGAACTGTTGAGTAAATTTCAAAAACAAATTGATAAATTTAACAAAAAATATCAAAATTTTGCAAATGCAAAAATGACAACAAAAGTTCATATGCTTCCTTTTGAAAAATCCGACAATCAAAATATGGCAAATATTGCAAAAATTGCTGCAAAAAAAATAAATTTGGAAATAAAAGTCCAACCTTTCCATGCAGGTGCTGAAACGCATATTTATGCTAATAAATTAAATAAAAATAATGTTAAATTTAGACCTATATTATTGGGGGTTGCCAATATTTATTCAATGCATTCCCCTAATGAAAGAATGGAGGTCGAAAGTCTTAAAAAGGGATTTGAATTTGTTAAAGAAATTTTTCTTGAATACAATAAATAAACTCTTTTACTATAAGCTATGTAAATTTTTCCTTGTTTAGAAATGGTGTTTATGATAGTATCAAACTATATTACAATCACCAAAGGAGAAAAAATGAAAAAATATGATTTATTTACAATAATCAAACCAAATCTGGATAACGAAGAAGCAGATAAGGTAGTTGCAAGAGTTGATGAAATAGTTACCTCTCTTGGCGGTAATGTTGATGAATGCGATAAAATGGGCAGAAAAAAACTTGCTTATGAAGTTGCAGGATTTATGGATGGCTTTATGGTAAATCAGGTTATTTCTTTGCCCGAAGACAAAGTTAGTGAATTAAAAAGACAGTTAAGACTTAATGATTCTGTTATTCGTATAATGTTTACCAAAAAGGAATGTGCTTAATGACTTTAGCAAAAGCATTTTTAACGGGCGTAGTTGTAAAGGCCCCTGAAAAAAGGTTCACGCAAAATGATATGCCGATAGCGGGTTTTACGCTTAATTTTGAACAAAACAACGAATCTTTAATCAGAGTTATTGCGTTTGGCCAGTTGGCAGATACGGTCACCGCTACAATTTCCCAAGGTGACAATGTTGCTGTAGAAGGGCGTTTACAAGTAAATACATACAAACTTCCAAACGGCAAAGATAAAAAAGTGTTTGAAATCAATGCAAATTCTGTTGAAAAAACGGGTGTTCAGGTACAAAATTCAAATACCGAAGTTCAAAATTCTAAACAAGATATCGTTTCTTTTAATCAGGAAGAAATTTCCGAAGACTTGATAGATGAAGATGAAATTCCGTTTTAAATATATATTTTTGTAAATTATAATTAAATTTGGTCGAAAAACTAGAAAAGGAAACTAATAAAACAATGGCTAAAGATTTAAAAGATGTTAAAAAGAAAAAGAACTGTGCTTTTTGCAATGATAAAATTGACAATTTAGACTATAAAGATGCATCTAAATTAAAAAGATTTTTGTCTGAAGCAGGAAAAATTCTTCCAAGAAGAATCACAGGCACTTGTGCAAAACATCAAAGAATGCTTTCAAATGCTGTAAAAAAAGCAAGAGAATCGGGCTTAATGGGTTACGTATTTGAAAATTAATTTGATGAAATAGAAATAAAATAGCAGTCATCCGGCTGCTATTTTTTTAGTATTAAAATCAATAATATCTTTTTTTCTTTTTTTGTATATTTTGTTAAAGTCATCTTGCCAGCCGAGTTGTTTTAATTCATCATCCGTAATATTCTTTTTAATACTGTTCAATCTTCTTGCAATATCGCTAAATACAAGCTTCCCGTCTCTTAAATGACCCGTAAGAGTCGGAATATTTGTTTCTTTTGGGTTGAATACATAATTTATACAAAGCGCAATATCGGTTCTATGTAACCCCTGAGCGCAGGCAATGTAGTAATTTCCTTTGTTTAACAGTTTAAACAAAAGAGGAAGATTTTTTATAATTTGCCTATCATCAACGCTTGATGAGTCGATGGGAATATTGTAGTAGTTTAGTCCGTTTTCCTCGCAAAGCTTGCTGTATGATTCACTTGTATATTTTTCTCTTAAATCAATAACGTTTTTAAAACCTTCTTTTTTCAGCTCTTTCAGATATTTTCTGTTATGTTTAGATGAAAGTGTTGTTCCTCTTGCGCTGTTGTTTTTGAGTTTCTGAAAGTTTTCAATATTACTTAAAGAAAGGCTTTTGTTTTGTTTTTGAAAATGTACAAATTTAAAATTGTTGCTTGTTTTGCAAAGTATTTCCTGCTTTTCAAAACTGTCTTTTTCTTTTTTAAAAACAGTTAGTTTAGGTTTGATTTTTCTTGTTATTGTTTTTATTTGATTATTGTATTTTGTTGTCGTTAGTTTTAGCATAGTATACCTGTTATAATTATTGTGCTCTTAAAAGTATCCGCAGCTTTTTATCTGCCAAGTTTATAAATTCGCTATAATCTCTATACCCCCATGTTGTTACAATTTCGGGGTTTTCTTGTATCAATTTTAAATATTTTCTTAGGCTGCCGAGTGTTATTGCTCTTTGTGGAGTATTCTGTTTGTAGTATAGTTGGGGAGCATTTTGTGCTTGAGGGTTTACAAGATAATTTAGTGCAACAGCTAAATCGGTTCTCATTTCTCCGTTTGCACAGCCCATATAGTAATCTTTTTCGTTTATTGCGTTGATAAAGCCTGATATTTTTTCAAGTGTTGCTTTGTCACAAAAATTGCATTCTATGGGAAAATTGATATATTTAATATTTAGTTTGTTTAAAACTTCAAGTGCATTTTTTGAAACCTCTCCATTTGAGCGTAAGTCTATAATTGTTTTTATCCCTGATTTTTTAACTTTATTCATGCGCCAAAGTACATTTTCTTTTTTGCCTGCCAAGGGTGTTTTTCCACGGACGCCGTCAAAATCCGGCATATCTTGCAAATTTGTACAAATATTAGACTGGATTCCACTTCTGGAACTTAAAACCGGCATCCCGAGATTGTAATATTTGCTCGAAGTACTAAGCTGTACTTCAACTTCATTTGGTGTGGTATCGGCTGATTTTGAAGCACATAGCGTTTTTGACAGTATGTTTGCTCTTATAATTTCATTAATTTTTGAATCAGCCCAATAGCCGTCATAGCCAAAAATCCCATCATCTGTATATTTGTATTTTTCGTTGTCTTCTGATTTAATTTTTGGTGTTTTGACGGCCTTATAGTTTATTATGCTGTTTGCTTTGGATATATTATTTATAAACATTAATCTATAAGCATGTTCCTTCCGACAGTTGCACTATAGGGGTTTTCAACTTTTGAATTTTCAAAGTGAGCATCTCTTAAAATTGTTACTCCGTTGCAGTCTTTAATTTTTGAATTGTTATAATATGCGTCTTTTCCGATATACTCAAGGTTCGGAGTTTTTTCTATATTTGAAAAAGAAAAAATTACACTTTTGCCGATTTTTTTAAGCGCTTGCGTACTTTTTAATTTTGAAAAAGTAAAATCAGCATAAGTTTCTATTTCGCTAACATGTTCAAATAAGTCTTCTTCTTTGTGTTTAAGGTTTTTGATGAATGTTTTATCCGGTGCGTAATCACTTATGCTTAATGTGCCGTCTTCAAGAACTTTGGTTTTAATTCCTGCGTTTTCAAAATCGCAAATGGCATCAACAAGGCTTAATTTAGTGTCTTTTTTGGAGGTTAGCTCCAATGTGTCTTGTGATGAAAAATTTATTTTTTGCATATAACCTGTTTTTGTTTTGTTTATTGTGTTGTTTGCACTTTTAATATTTGTGTTTGTCAGTGGTTGAAGTCTCATTATTTTTTCCTTTTTTTAAATTTTTTGACCGTATTTTTATAAAAACAATAAAAGAAATTTTTTGCTGTTTTTTATACTGTTATGTTAACATATCAATATGCTATTTACAGGTATTGATATCGAAGATATTAAACGATTTGAAAATAAAACATTGGAAAATGATTCGAAGTTTTTAAAAAGAATCTTTACGGATAAAGAACTTGAATACTGCTTTTCGTGTTATAGTCCGGCCGAGCATCTTGCAGCCCGTTTTTGTGCAAAAGAAGCATTTATCAAGGCAATAAGCTGTGCGTTAAACAGAAAAGTTCCTTATTCAAAAATAGAAATTTTAAAAAATAAAAATAATTCACCATATATTAACCTTATTGATAATAATGATTTTGAATTTAATATTTCTCTTTCGTTATCCCATGAAAAAAATAAAGCAATTGCTTTTGTTATTTTGTATGAAAAATAATTTTTTGAGTTAAAATATATTTGTACAATTTAGGAGGATGATATGTATAATGTATTTGTTAAAAAAAGCGGAGCATACAACCCTGATTTAGTAGGTGAATTTTCGGACATTAATGATGCAATTAAGCTTGCAAATGATTATAAGCAAAAAGATGAAACCATAACATATACAATAGAAGAAACCTCCGGACATTTTGACAGTTACGGAGAGCCTTTGTCTACTGTTGTAAAAAGAGGTTAGTTTTGATTTATAAATATTAAAGGCGGGCTTTAAGCCCGCCTTTTGATTTTATTTTTGAATATCTTTCATTGAAAGACCGATTCTATGTTCTTGTGGGGTGAACTTTTTAATTAATACTTCAACTTCATCTCCTAAATTAAACATTGAGTTAATATTAACTTGACCATCTGCAATTTCAGAAGAAGGAAGTAGAGCTTCAACTCCGGGGTAGATATTTATGAAAGCACCAAATGAAGTTATTTTATTTATTGTGCCTTTTATTACATCGCCTTCTTTGAATTTGTCAACAATTTCTTCCCAAGGATTTGCACCCATTCTTTTTAAAGACAGAGAAATGCGTTTTAAGTCTTCATCAATTTTAATGATTTTAACTTCGATTTTTTGACCTAATTGAATGACATCGCTTGGATGCTTAATTCTTTCCCAGGAAATTTCAGAAATTGGAAGCAAACCGTCAATTCCTTCAATATCGACAAAAGCACCAAAATCTGCAATTCTTACAACTTCACCTTCAACAACTTGGTCAACTGCAAGTCTTGAGATTATCTCATCTGCAACCATTTCTCTCTGTTGAGTATAAACTTGTCTTTGAGACAAGATAAGTTTGTTTCTTTTCGGATCTGCTTCAAGAATTTTAACTTCAATTTCTTGTCCTACTTGCATTTCAGAAGGTGCTCCGGTTCTCAATTGGCTGGATGGAATGAAGCCTCTCAGACCTTCAATTTCTGCTATTAAACCGCCTTTAACGCTTGACAATACTTTTGCCATAACATTTTCGTTATTATTTTTCATTTCTGTAAGTTTTTGCCATGCTTGAGCGCAAGAAACTTTTTTGAGGGAAAGTATAGCAACTTCGTCATCTTCTTCGTCTTTGATGATGTAGAATTCTTTTTCGTCCCATAATTTAACAATATCATCAATATTTTTGTCAGGGAAGTTAGAAATTTCACGGTTTGGCAAAAAAGCTTCTGTTTTTGCACCGATATCTACCAAAAACCCGTCTTTTTCTTTTTTAACAACTACGCCTTTTACAACGTCTGCCACATTGATTTTGTAAGTGTAAGAATTCTGCAATAATTGCTCAAATTCTTCATTTGTCATTGTTTCATTTGACATTTTTTATCCTTTCTAATTTATACTTTCTATATTCTTGATAACTTTATTTATAATTGAATCGGGAGTGGAAGCTCCTGCTGTAATTCCTATGTTTTTTGAATTTGAAATTAAATCTTTAAAATTTTCGATTTCGTCAGGTTTTTCTATGTGTATTGTTTTTGTAATTTTAGACAGTAATTGAGCAAGATGTGTTGTATTGGCGCTTTTTTTAGACCCGACAACAATCATCAGCTCTGATTCTTCTGCAAGTTTTTTTGCCTCCTGCTGCCTTAAGGTTGTCGAAGGGCATATTGTATTTTGGATGTTTAATATTTTACAGATTGATGACAGATATTCAACAACTTCAAAAAGATATTCTTTTGTTTGCGTAGTTTGTAATACAACACCTGTTTTTTTTGAAATTTTTATTTTATCTTCAACTTTTTTTAAGTCGGCAATACTGCCTGCGACAAAAACATTATCCGGATTTTGCGCTTTTTTTTGAGCATTTAAAAATATTGCCCTGACTTCGGGATGCTCTTTTTTCCCGAGAATTATAACAAAATAGTTGTTTTGAGCTAGTTCTACTGCTTTTTTTTGAACTTTTTTAACATCAAAACAGGTTAAATCAACAAGCTCAAAGCCGCTTTTTTGAATTTTAGAAAATATATCATCACTTTCTCCATGACTTCTTATGATACATATTCCTTCACCTTTTTCAGGAATGGTATCTATGGTTTTAATTCCAAGTTTTTCCAATTCTGAAATAACATGGGAGTTGTGAATCAGCTCGCCTAAAACAGAAACTTGTTTTTGAGGGTTATTTTCTTTTAATTTTATTGTTGTGTCAACGGCTCGTTTTACACCGTAGCAAAATCCTGCATTTTTTGCAAGTTTAATTTTTTTTGAATTTTGTTTAATGGTATTTAACCAACTTTCATCTAAAGTCAATATTTAGTATTAAATATTGCTAATTTTATTTAATCATAAACATTTTTTTAGTACAATATTTATATTAATTAAATATTCGGGAGTTTTATAAATAATGGAGTATATAGAACAAGGCTCAAAAAATGATATTTTATATTGGTCGAAGCGTATTTACCAAAAAGGTATGTCTCCTTCCGTAAGCGGAAATATTTCGGTTAAAATAAAAGATGGAATTTTAATATCTGCAAGCGGCACATGCTTGAATGATATGGACGAAAACGATATTGTGCTTATTGACTACAGCGGCAATTTGCTTTCGGGTGGTAAAAAGCCTTCAAGTGAAAAAATACTTCATAGCGAAATTTACACAAGACGTGATGATATAAATGCAGTGATACATTGTCATTGTCCTGTAATAACAGCTTTTGCTGTTGCGGGAGTTGAATTAAAAAAACCAATATTGCCGGATTTTGCTCTTATGTATGAAAAAGTTCCGCTTGTGCCTTATTATTGTCCTTCCAGTATTGAGCTTGCAAGTGCGGTTGGTGAATATTTTGAAAAGCATGATTGCGTGTTGTTGAAAAACCATGGGGTTGTTGTGGGGGATAAAACCCTGCAAAACGCTTTTTACAAGCTTGAGTTTTTGAGAGCTTACGCCGAAACATATTTTGGAGCTGAAGTTTTGGGAGGCGCAAGGGCGCTATCAAAAAAAGATATTTCATATATCAGAAAAGTGTACAAAAATAAGTAGGAGATTATAATGACCGGTCAAGTTTTGCAGGCAAGATTAGGTGCAATAAGCGATGAAGTAAGGTTTGTTGCAAAGGTTGAAAATAAAGATACGGAATATATAAGAAAAAAAATTGCCGAGTCAAAAATTGTTATTTTAAAAAATAACCTAAGGCCGAATGTCCATCCTGTTGCAATCGGAGAAGGCGTAAAACCTAAGATTTCGCTTACAAGCGCCATAAGCGATGATTCTTTTAATCTGAATCAGCAATTAGATATAGCAAGAGTGTCTGAAAATTTGGGTGTTGATGTTTTTGTCGAAACTTCTTTTAACGGATATATTGATGAAATCAGAGAGGCACTTTTATCTTCTTTTGAAATTCCTATAGGTTCATCTGTTCTTCTTGATTCTGCAAGGCAAGTGCTGGATGAATATGGAGATTTTTCCAAACTTTCCAGGGATAAAATATTGTCAGATATCGAAAAACATTGTATGGATGGAGTAGATTTTGTGAAAATTTACCCCGGCGCTACAAAGTATTCTCTTGAAAAACTTAAAAAAACAAACAGAATTGGTTCTGTTTATTGTCCGTGCACAAAAATAATTGAAAAATTTATCGAACAAACAAACAAAGAAAATCCATTTTATATATACTTTGATGAAATTTTAGAAATTTTATTAAAGTATGATGTGACTATAGTTTTATCAAACGGACTTATGAGTGATTCCTGCTTAGATTCTTTGGATAGTATTTGCTTGTTGGAATACATGATTTTTTCTGAACTGACTAAAAAGGCTATTCAAAAGGGCGTCCAAGTCATTGTTGAAGGAGTTAGCCATGTGACTTTTGATAAAATTCCATATACGGTAAAAACAATAAAATCTCTAACAAGCAATGTTCCTTTATATATCAAAGGGCCTTTGGTGAATGATTGCAGCTTTGGGCATAATGATACTTTAAGTGCAATCGGGCAGACCTATAGTATTTTATCCGGTGCAAATTTTTTAGATACAGTAAATCCGTATTTAAATGTTGAAAATGTTGTTCCGTCTCACATAAAAAGCGGTGTTGTTGCGGCAAAAATTGCTATAGCAAGTGCAAATCTTGCTTTTGGATGTGAAGATGAAATATTAAGGAATGATAAAACCGTAAAATCTAAAAATATTTTCGATGTTGAAACGCAAATTGAAAATTCGATAGATAAATTTGCTTTTGACGGGGTTGAGTTTCCTTTTGAAAAAAACAGTTTATATAATTATTTAAATAAATAGCAAAAAATAAAATTGACGCTTTTTTAAACTTTTAATATAATTAATCTATGCAACCGCTAATAACTTATGAAAATGTTGAAAATATAATTTCGGAAATCATGCAGGATATTCCTGCCTGGAGAAAAACCATGATTCATTATATAAAAGAAGAAAATCCGGAATTAAATACGGCCATTATCGAACTTTCCCAAAAAACAGACCTTGACCCCAAAGCGCTTGCAACCGGTGCTTATATGGCATATAAGCTGTTGGAAAATGAAATTGCCTCACCAGACGAGTTCATTTTAGATGAAAATGAATAATTTGTATTAAATTAAAATTGGATTAAAATATTAATATGGGCGAATTAACAAATAGTGAAATTGAACAAGCTAAAAAACTGGCAACCATGTCTATGATGTCTCAAATTTTGGAAAATATCAGAGAAGTTATAGCACGTGACAGAAGACAGAAACAGCCGTTAATATTGAGAATAAACGAAGGTTTTATTTTTAATATTGCAAGAAAAGCCATTTTAGAAAAAGATTCTACTTTTATTATGTCTATTGCAGGTGAAAGCGCTTCAGGCAAGACAACGCTTGTAAAAAACGCTGCAAAAGCTTGTATTAAATCTGATACAAATAATGTCTACACTGTTGTGTGTTGTGATGATTACTATAAAGATGCTTCGAGAGAATTAAAAGAAGCAGGAAGCTATGAGAATCTTTTCGAATCGGGTTTTAGCTTTGATACTCCTGATGCAATTGATTTGGAGCTTATGCGCGAACATTTAATTAACCTTAAATTGGGAAAAGAAATTTATTCTCCTTTGTATAATTTTGTAACTTGCGAAAGCAAAAAAGATTCTATACTAAAAAAACCGGCAAAACTTGTTCTAAATGAAGGTTTGTATGTTCTCCACGAAAAATTAAGAGACATTGCTGATGTTAAAATCTATGTTTACACGCCCTTTGAAGTTATCAAAGACCGATGGTTTTCCCGTGCTGCAAGCAGAGGCAAAACCGGAATGGCTGCAAAAATGCAATTCCATGATGTAAATCAAACAGCATTTAGATATATTCGCCCTACTATGGATATAGCCGACCTTGTGATTAACGGTATGACAACCCAAGCATACATTGAAGAGATTACACAAGATTTAATAAATGCAATTGCTGATGTCATAAATAATCCACAGTATTCCATATAAAATTCTTGACAAATTTCTTTTATATTATAAGATATTATTTGTCCAATGGGGCGTCGCCAAGTGGTAAGGCACCTGGTTTTGGTCCAGGCATTTCGGAGGTTCGAATCCTTCCGCCCCAGATT
>CALVAA010000003.1 GCA_944325315.1 Candidatus Gastranaerophilales bacterium | reverse complement strand
CTGGTCAACCTAACCATAGACTGTGAAGAAAAATTCGGTCCTGAATGCAAACTCTGTGAAAAAACAAAAAGGTGTCTGCTTTGCGATAAGCAATGCCCTGAAGGAACATACATAGATACTGCGACTTGCAGTTGCATACCTTGTAATACTATTGATGCTAATTGTAAATTATGTCAAAGGGGTGCACAATGTACGCAATGTCAAGCCGGATACTATTTAAAAGACAACAAATGTCATCCTTGCAATCCCGGAAACAAATGTGACGGAAACAATGAAATAGATTGTACCCAAGGGTACTATCAGGATGAACCCGCTCAACCTTCTTGTAAAGAATGCGATCTTGGAAGCGCAAGTAATGATATAGAAAGAGATACCTCTTGCACGCTTTGCACGCCCGGGCACTACCAGGATACTAAAAAGCAACCTTCTTGCAAAGAATGCGATCTTGGAAGCGCAAGTAATGAAACAGGAAGAAAAACCTCTTGCACACTTTGCACGCCCGGGCACTACCAGGATACTAAAGGGCAGCCTTCTTGCAAACAATGCAGCAAAGGAACTGCGAGTAATGAAACCGGAAGAGAAACCGCTTGTCCCCAATGCGAAACGGGATACTGCCAAAAAGAAGCCGGAAAAAGCAGCTGTAATTTATGCAGTTTGTATGTCGCTAACTGCATAGAATGCAACAGAGAAACCTGTGGTTGTACAAAATGCAAACCCGGTTATTATTTAATCAACGGAAGCTGTAAGAAGTGTTCACCCGGCTACACATGTGACGGTAGTCCGACTCAAACAATATGTCCCGCAGGAACATACAATTCAGGAGAAGGAAACACTGATTGTAAAGACTGCGAAGCCGGATATTATTGCCCCGGCGGAAGCGGTCATGGTGATTGCTGGACAAAAGATGCTCATTATTCCCATGCAAAGGCTTCTTCTTGTTCAGCTTGTGGGGCAGGTACTTATGCTACGGATGCAAGCGGAAATTGGAGCGGTAATTATAGGGGAACTACTTGTCTTACTTGTCCTGCGGGTTGGAAGTGTAACGGAACACCTGTTGCATGTGGCGCAGGAACTTGTCAGAAAGACACCGGTAAGAGTAGTTGTAAGGATTGTTCTTCGGTTGTTGCAAATTGTTCTAATTGTAATGCGACCACTTGCGCATGCAGTGGTTGCGGTACAAACTATGTATACAAAGATGGAAAGTGCTGCAGCCAAGTAAACGATTGCGAAAGTTATAATGCAGACTGTACATGTTCAAAGTGCAAAGCAGGATACATTAAAGACGGAAATTCTTGTACAGCAGGACAAACATATTGCAATAATATTTCTGCAAACCTTTTATATGTTTCAAATGCCATAACCGGCGTGGGCGACTATTGTATAACAAGAAAAAATGTCGCAGGCTCTCAAGGATATGACGCAGGTAATTACGGTGGCGTTTCGACTTCCTGGCCGCAAAACAACGGAAATACAATCGTTTTAAAAAATGTATCAGTAGGAACAACAGTAACATCGGATCTCGATTGGACTTGTTGGTACGGAACAACCGGAGGCAACAATTGCGACAGCATAAATAATAATTCTAATCTTCCGGGCGGCTACGGAGGATGCAGAAGAGTAGTTTGCAGACAAATGACAGCAGCAGCACTATGCAATCATATGACTCTCGGGGGCAGAAGCTGGACTCTTATAAACAGAGCTGTTGCAAACAAAATAATGGAAAATTCCTCCATAACCCAAAGCTTATACTTCTGCTCCGGAACAACTAAAAGATCAGGATACACACACTGCCACTATAATAGCGGCGGTTGCACATCAAAAAACGGATCAACAACTCACGGCAAAAACTGCATGCCTGCAAGAATATGGCTCTATAATGACCAAGGTGATGTCTTAAATAGACCGATGCTAATATTCAGCGACCCAAACAGTCCGTCGATATCAAACCAAAACAGACACCAAGGTGCTTCAACCAGATGTATGACCAAAATACAGTAAATTTGTTTTGTGTTTTATTGTTATTGAGGGCTTATAAGCCCTCTTTTTTTTAGACAAAAAATCTTCACAAAAAAAGAAAGGCTTTTACCTTTCTTTTAATTTAATCCTGCATAAACAGGGTTTGATGCAATTAATTTTCTAACTCCCGCAACACCACCCGTTGTTTTAATTTTTGCAATATAATTTTCTCTTTTTGCAAGTGGTTCGCTTGAGTGGGCAAGTTGTTTATCCCGCCTTACAAACTCACTCCAAGCTTGCGTTTCTGATATCCAAGCCCTTAATTCTTCGGCTTTTGTATTTGTATATGTATGATGTTGGGATTCATGAGCTATTAAACAAGCAATGCATTCGGGGCTTGCACCTTTATGCTCTGCACTTATGTATATTACAAGCCCTTTGTTTTTAGTTGGAACAGTAAGCGCTTCACAGTCCTGGTAGCCAAAAATTGCCAAATCTCTAAACATGACCCTGATTGGCTTTTTTGTTGCATTTCTGCCGTATAAAATAGCTAAAACATCACGCCTGTTTATACTTTCAAGCGCACTTAAGGCGGCTGTTATTTTTGCATTTGTAGAAATCCTTGAATAATCCAGGGCAAATGAATCATTAACATTGAAAAAAAGCCCTGCAATAATTGCAAATATAATTAATAGTCTCTTCATTTCACACCGTGTATTTCATTATCCTTTTTCATAATATTTCTAAACGGATTGTTTACAAAATACTTTAATTTTTTAATTACTTTTTTACAAAAATTAATATTATCTATCTTATATTTAATCTATCCGATATTTTTTTAAAAAACAGAATTTAAAATAATGATGCCAGCATAATTTTGAATTTAAATGATTAAATACATAAAACTTCAAATATTTTACTGCATAATTTATATGCTTATTTTTTATTCGATATTTATTCCCCTTGCATCATATTGTTATGAAGCAACTCAAAGCATAACCATTACAAAAGAGGATATTTTAAATGCCAAGCCAAATTCGCCTTATCCTGTTGAATTTGATAAAAAAGACCTAAAGGCAATTGAAATAATGGAAAAAAGACATTTTCCAAGAACTTATCCTGAATTTAGCGACAATCAAAGATTAAAAAATCTTGAATTTGAACTTATGGGAAGAGTTTGGGAATTTAGCCCTCAAAAAGACAGAATAAAAAGACTAAAACTCGCATCTTCCAATGCAATGCTAACAGGAGCAGCGCTTCCCGGTGCAATCAGCACCAAAAGAAACGCCAAAAGAATGACAAACAATTCCGTTCCCATGCGAAAAAAAGACAACGTTGGTTTAATTGACGGATTTTTAAGATTGATGAGTCCTGATAAATATGAACAATACAGACAATACAGCGACAATCTGTACTACAAGTACGAATGGTAATATTAGTCTTGCAAAGAAAAACTTATCATTGTAAGATTAATATATAGGAGATATTTATGAGTCAAATTACTAAAACAGCTTGGGATTTAAATGAAAAAGCTCCCAACAGATATCAATTAGTTTATGAATTAATTGAACTGGCAAAAAAACTTGTTGATGAGTCTCAAATGAAAAAGCCGAGAGACGATTTTGGTTTTGATGTTGATATGTCATTCGATTCAAATGTTAAAAAAGAAAAACCTGTTCAACACGCTATAATGGTTAAAGCTTCAGAATCCGACGATGATGGATTAGTGGGTTAATTTAACATTTATTAAAATGAAAAATATCAAAGAAACACTTGATTATATAAATTTAAAAACAAACAACTTTAAACCTGAATTTGCAATAATACTTGGTTCGGGATTAGGTTGTTTTTGTGATGATTTAAACGGAACTGTATTAAAATACGAAAACATCCCAAATTTTTCCCAAACAAATGTAATAGGGCACAAAGGAGAGCTTTTATTTGCAATGGTTGAAAATAAACCTTGCGTTATTATGCAGGGCCGTTTTCACTATTACGAAGGAAACCCGATTCAGAAGGTAGTTTTCCCGATTAAAGTGTTTAAAAAACTGAAGGTAAAAACTCTTTTTATAACCAATGCAGCAGGTGCAACCCACAAAAACCTGAATATAGGCGATATTATGCTTATTAAAGATCATATCAATTTTATAGCTAACCCGCTTATAGGAAAAAATAATCCCGAAGAAGGAGAAAGATTTCCGGATATGAGCGACTGTTATTCAAAAAAATATCAAACAATTATAAAAGAGTGCGCAAAAAATTTAAATATTAACTTAAAAGAAGGTGTATACCTTGCAACAACAGGTCCAAGTTATGAAACACAAGCAGAAGTCAAAGCATTTAAACTTTTAGGGGCGGATGTAATCGGGATGAGCTCGGCACCTGAAGCGATTATGGCAAAATACTTAGGCATAAACACAATAGGTTTAAGCCTTGTAACTAACTATGCCACAGGAGTAAGCGACAGCAAACCTAACCACAAAGAAGTTATTGAAATCGGAAAAAAATCAGGGCAAAAAATGAGTCTTTTAATAAAAGAAACTATTAAAAATATTGGCTCTTGACCTGAAGTGGACTTTAGATGTTAGATTATGCTTAAGGAGAAATTATGAAGATATCTGAAGTTAGCAAGAAATACAATATTACAATAGACACATTAAGGTACTATGAAAAAATAGGTTTACTGCCGAGCATACAAAAAAATTCATCAGGAATAAGAATATACAGCAGGGAAGACTGCAAAAAAATTGAATTTATAATATGCATGAGAAGTGCAGGACTTTCCATAGAAGTTTTAAAAAAATATTTAGAACTCTGTAAACTTGGCGACAAAACCGCAAAGCAACGATATGAAATTTTAAAATGCGAAAGAGAAAAATTATTTCAAAAAAGAGATGACATTCAAAAAACAATTGATAAACTCAACTATAAAATAGATGTTTATTATAAAAATATACTTGAAAAAGAAAAAACACTGAACTAACATATAAATTGCAATTATCTCTCGAGGATGTTAAAATCAATCATAACAATATGTATGAGAGGTTATATGAAATATAATTTTGGTGTTGTAAAAGAACTTAAACAAGGAGAAACAAGGGTAGGCATAACCCCTGATGTTGTTGCTATGCTCTGTTCTGACGGTTTTAGCGTATTAATTGAATCTCAAGCCGGAATTTTGGCGGGTTTTAGTGATGATGATTATATTCAAAACGGCGCTACCGTTGTAAAGAATGCAAAAGAAGTTTGGGAAAACTCTAAAATTATAGTAAAAGTAAAAGAGCCTCAAAAAAGTGAATTTCAGTATTTTAGGGCCGACCTGGTAATCTTTTCATACTTACACCTGGCAGCAGAAAAAGAACTTACTCTTGAATTATTAAAGAAAAAAGTAACAACAATAGCCTCGGAATCGGTAGAAACAGTTGATGGTCAACTTCCGCTTTTAACACCGATGTCTGAAGTAGCAGGCAGATTGTCTGTCCAAATTGGTTCTCGTTTTCTTGAATCAAACTATGGAGGCTCAGGCGTACTTTTATCGGGAGTTCCGGGAGTACAACCGGGGAAAGTCATTATTATAGGTGCAGGTGTAGTAGGATTCAACGCCGCTCAAACTGCAATAGGAATGGGTGCAGATGTTTCAATTTTTGATATAAATCCTAAAAAATTAGTCCAAATTGACGGCATTTATGGAACATCCATTAAAACACACTACTGCAATCCCGCAAAACTTGCCCAAGAAGTGCCCAAAGCAGACCTGTTGATAACATCAGTATTAGTGCAATCATACAATGCTCCCAAAATAATAACAGAAGACATTGTAAAACAAATGAAAAAAGGGTCTGTTATAGTGGATGTTGCAATAGATCAAGGCGGAAACGTAGAAACAATGGACAGAACGACAACCCTTCAAGACCCTGTCTTTGAAAAACACGGGGTTTTACACTGTGCAATTCCAAATATCCCATCAGCTACTCCAAAAACAGCTTCGTACGCCTATTCTTATGCAATGTATCCATATTTAAAAGCGCTTGGCGAAAAAGGATTAATTGAAGCAATAAAAGAAAACCAGGATTTACAAAACGGCGTAAATACGTTTAACGGAGAAATAACAAACGAAATTGTTGCCCGTTCTTTGTCTTCCGAATTTACACAAATAGAACTTTTGGTAGGATTCAAATTAAAATGATAGAAAACTCAAAAAGAATTGTTTTTAAATTCGGAACAAATGTTTTAAGAAACGAGCAGGGAGAAATTTCTCTGGCACATATATATTCATTCATTGAAGACTTATCTTATCTTCATAAACAAGGAAAAGAAATTCTTGTTGTAACTTCGGGAGCTGTCGGTTTGGGTGCAAAAAAATTAGGAATTAATCCATCTTCTTCAACCACCCTAAAACAAGCTGCAGCAAGCGTAGGGCAACCTTTATTGATGAGTATATGGCAAGACGGGTTTGAAAAATACGGAATTACAACAGCTCAAATCCTTTTAACGGAAGAAGATTTTTCAAACCGCAAAAAATACTTATCTTTAAGACTTACTCTTCATAAACTTTTAGACAATAAAGTTGTTCCCATAATCAACCAAAATGATGCCGTTTCTCCTTCCGAACTTGAAAATGTATGTTTTTCGGATAACGACAAGTTATCTTCTCTTGTAGCTTCAAAACTTGATGCTAATTTACTTGTTATGGTTTCAGATATTAACGGATTATACGATAAAAATCCCAAAGAATTTAACGATGCAAAACTCATTAAAACAGTAAAAAAAGTTACCCCAAAAATTGAAAAACTGGCCTCGGGAGCATCCCTTGGAGGCAGAGGCGGAATGATAACAAAACTTTGCGCCGCCAAAGTTGTTACTTCAAGCGGATTATACGCAAAAATTGTCAATGGAAAAGTACCCGAAATTATCAAAAAAGTTTTTGATGATGATACGGGCACAGTCTTTTTGCCAAGCGAAAATTTATCCCATAAAAAGCGCTGGATAGCTTATGCAACAAACATAATGGGAACAGTAATTGTAAATAAAGGAGCAAAAGAAGCAATTATAAATCATCAAAAAAGCCTCCTTTCAATCGGTATAGTATCTGTTGAAGGAAAATTTAAAAAAGGAGAAATTGTCTCAATAAAAGACAATGAAAACCAAGAATTTGCAAGAGGTATAACCTGTTATGATTCGGAAGACATTGAAAAAATCAAAGGTCATCATTCGGATGAAATCTGTGGAATTTTAGGCTATAAATTTGATGACGATGTAGTAATTAAAGATAATTTGGTTTTGGTATAAAAATGGAAATAAATATTATTGATATTGCAAAAAATGCTAAAAATGCTTTTTTAAAAACAATGGATTTAAAAAGCGAAATTAAAAATCAAGCTTTAGAAAACATTGCAAAAAAGCTTACCTTAAGAGAAGAAAAAATATTTGAAGCAAATGAAAAAGACTTAAACAATGCAGAAAAATTATTAAGCGAAGGGAAAATTAATAAAGCCGTTTTTGACAGACTAAAATTTGACAAAACAAAAATGAAAAGCTTAATCCAGGGTCTCTATGATTTAATTAAGCTGGATGATCCCGTAAATAAAATTTTATTTGAAAGAGAGCTTGATGAAGACTTAATTTTAAAGAAAATTTCGACTCCAATAGGAGTTATAGGGGTAATTTTTGAAGCAAGACCGGATTGTCTTATACAAATTGCATCCCTTATTATAAAATCAGGCAACTGTGCAATCTTAAAAGGCGGTTTTGAGGCAATGAATACCAACAAAGCGTTTTTTGAGGTTTTAAACGAAGCATTAAATGAAATTGACGGCTTTCCAAAAAACGTAATAAATCTTGTTTTTTCAAGAGAAGATATTCAAAAAATATTGGATTTAGACGAATACATAAGTCTTATCATACCGAGAGGATCAAATAAATTGGTTAAATTCATAAAAGAAAATACCAAAATCCCGGTTTTAGGTCATGCAAGCGGCATCTGCCACATTTTTATTGATGAAAGTGCTGATTTAGACCATACAAAAGAAATTGTAATTGATGCCAAAACTCAATACCCAAGTGCTTGTAATGCAGTTGAAACTATTTTAATACACAAAAATTATCCGCATATTGACGAGCTTAAAAAAGCACTCATAGAAACCGGAATTAAAATAATAGAAAAACCATCAAGTTATTCTGTTGAATACGGGGATAAAATTTTATCTTTAAAAATTGTAAATAGTCTGGATGGTGCAATAGAGCATATAAATAAATACGGCTCAGGACATACGGATTCAATTTTAAGCAACAATAATAAAAATATTGAAAAATTTATGAATCTTGTTGATTCATCTTCTGTTTTTTCAAATTGTTCAACAAGATTTTCAGACGGATTCAGATACGGTTTTGGCGCAGAAGTTGGGATTTCAACCAACAAAACCCATGCACGAGGGCCTGTAGGGCTTTGCGGTTTGACAATATATAAATATAAATTATACGGAAAAAACCAAACAGTAAAACCCTATGCAACAGGTGAAAAAAAATTTAGCCACAAAGATATTTCCGTTTAATTAATCTTGTGTGATTGTTTTAATAACTCTGCAAGGATTACCTACAGCTACCGAATTTTTTGGGATATCTTTAACCACAACGCTTCCTGCACCAATGACAGAACCGTCTCCAACGGTAACATTCGGTAAAACCACAACAGAGCCTCCAAGCCAACAATTTTTCCCGATTGTAATCGGTTTTGCCCATTCAATAAAAGTATTTCTCATATTGTATTCAATAGGATGAACAGGTGTATAAAACTGACAATTAGGGCCAATAAAAGTATTATTTCCTATTGTAACTTTAGCACAGTCTAAAATTACGCAATTAGCATTAAAATAAACATTATCACCAAGAAATGTATTTATTCCGTAATCAAAAAACACATTTGGTGTTATATAACAGCTTTTTCCCATTTTTCCAAGGAGCTGTTTTAAAATCTCTTCTCTTTTTTTAGGATTTGACTCAAAATTAAATTTTCTTGTAATATCGTTTGATTTTTGCCTCAATGAAAGCAGATACTCACTATTAGGCTGGTATTCCAAGCCTGATATCATTTTTTCGTACTCTTTCATAAACTCACCCTTAAACTCTATATCATAGCTCAATATAACAAAACTAAAATATAAATTCAATTACAAGAGCATATTTTTTTCTATAAGAATAATTTGAAATCACAAAATCTGCATTGGAATAGTTTACATCTTTAAAATCAAACTTTTCGATAACAATACCTTGTTTTTGTTCTTTTAAAATATTTTTCAGCTTGGCTTCAGCCGGACTTTGCGTCTGTTTAATATCTTTATACAAAAAAAGCTCATGCGTTATATCGTTATTTTCAAAAGCATCCGAAACAAAAGCAAATTTTATGGTTCTTGTGTTATTTGGAATTGAAAACTTTATAACATCATATTTTCTTTTGTCAATCACAGTATCATAAATTAAAAGATATTTTGAATTTGGACAATAATGTATTTCATTAAGGCTTAGCGCTTTTTTCAAATAAGGATAGTTATTATCTATTCTTTTATAAAACTCGCTATTCAAATTTTCATCCATGCAAAAAGGGGAAAGTAAATTGGAAGAACCTTTAGCTGAACCCAAGGTTAAACACTGAGAGGCTTTTCTTTTATACAACCATCCAAAAATTCCAAATAAAGATGCAGCGCCTATCGAACCAAGCGTAATTGCCGTTATTGCCCCTGAAGAAAGGCTGTTATCTTCTTTTTTATTGTCATCGGAAGATGAATTTTGTGATATATCAAACACAAAAGCAGGGTTTCCAACCCGTGCAAATGAAATTTGCGTCAGAAATGCAAACATTATAAAAACGGGTAAGAGTTTTTTCATATCAAACCCTCCCCAATGTAATAAGCAATTTAGCCCTATATGTCGTTCTTATCGTATTTTCGTGTATCAAAACTTCAGGAGTAAAAAAATCGGTTTCAATTTTGTCATAAGGATCATTTATAATATATGATGTCGGGGTTATAAATAAGTCTTCACCTTTTAAAGGATAGCGACCGCAAGCACTGCAACAGTCATCAAATCTTGCGCTCACTTGTATAGGTTCTTTTAAGTTAGTAGTTATTCTTATCACAAAAGGACTAAAACTTACTTTATAACATTCACTATTTACCTGTTCAACATTTTTTATTTGAACGTTTTTAAGTTCTTCATCTTTATTATATTCGCTATTTTCGCAAATAATTTTTTCAATATGCAAAACTTCACCTAATTGCGCTTGAAGCCGTTGATTAGAATGTACATTTGCAAAAGTTTTAGGCATAAAAAGGAAAAATATTAATATTAAAACAATATATTTTCTCATAATCTTATAACTAACAATACTTAACTACGGTTTACTTTTTAAAAAATCCCCCTGAAGGCCATATAAATATTGCTCTTGTATCTTATTCATCCGGGTATTTTTTTATTTTTTAAAAAAAGATAGCTTAAAGCAAGTTGAGGTAAAAATGAAAATCATAAATACAATTATGATAGTTTATTTAACATTTTCTTTCAATAAAACCATTGCAAATCCGCAGTTTAGGGCGGAGCTTTCGGGCTTGGTATTTAAAGATACAACCGGCGTGAGTGCAAATGTAAATTTAACTTATCATAAAACAGATTACTCAAAACTGTATGTAAGTTCATTAGATAGCTACATCACAAACAATGAAGACCGGCAGATAAAAATACCTATTGAAAATTTATACCTCATTTGCGATAACCGACAATTTCAAATATCAAATAAAACAAAACAACTCTTTTATCTTGATACATATCCGGACTTTAGCGAAATTAGCCAGAAAAATATAACTTTAAAACTCGAAAACACCGGAGAACTTCCAAAAGGCTTATATAGCGTTGTTTTAAAATTTTTCAAACAATCCGAAACAATAGAAGATGAATGCGACTTTTTGCTTACATTTAATATAGAAGACGATTATAGGATTACGCTTTTAGATAATGAAACAGTTATTGCTCTCAGCGAAGAAGATGTTTTTAGCAAAAATTCAACAATAAAAAACAAAAACGATATTAATATTAATTTATTTGCAAATGCAAACTGGAAACTCTATCTTGATACCTTAAATTTTACCCAAGACGAGTGCGAATATTACTTCAGAATAAAAAGCATCTCCGGCAATATAACAAACTATGAGCAAGATATTGTCCAAATTCGCCCAAACCAAAGATATTTTCTTGCCTCGGGAATACCTACCCTAAAAGGAATAGAAGCAAACAATCAAGTACCTTCAGGGCTTGTTATAGAATATTCACTTAGAAATCCGGATCAAAAAGACTTCATAAAAGAAGGCGTAAGGCTATACCCTATAAGATATACAATGGAGAGAAATTAAAATGAAAAATATTTTTAAAATCATATTTGCTTTTTTAATGGTATCCAAACTAAACTTTGCTTTTGGTGCTGTAAAACTTGCCCCCACATTAATTGAATTAGATGCAAACAAAACAAGAGGAAACTATATAACAACAGCCTTTCGTGTTCAGGCAGATAAAGACGAAACAATAAGATTTAAACTATATCCGGAATACTTTACCATAACAAACGAAGGGAAAATGGATGCTGTGAAAAACAGCGAAAGCAAAAATAATTTGGCTTCTTACGTTAAATTTGTCCCAAACGAATTTACACTTAAAGACGGCTCAAGCCAGACAGTGCGTATGACTTTTGATAATATAAAAAACCTGCCTGAAGGAGAATCCAGAATGGTAATGTTTTTAGAAGATGTCAAAGCAAAAGAAATAATTTTGCCCAACAAAAATAAAGATGTAAGCACAAAACTGATAGTTAAAACAAGACTTGGGATACCAATATATATTGACAAAGGACACTATGTTAAAGTCGGAAGTTTTGATGAATTAAATATTAAAAAAAATGAAAAATCGTTAGTCTATACAATGAATTTAAGCTCAAAAGGCAACAGCAAAATTCGCTATTTTGGAAAAGCGCAAATAATAAAAGAGGGAAAACTAATAAAGGAATTTCCCGTAAAAAGCAACACCGTAGGTGCAAACGGAATCTATAAAGAAACAACTGCAATTCCTGATGAAAATTTAGATGACGGAGAATATATTTTTAAAGTTGTTTTGACCTATAAAAACGAAAAAGGAGAAAATAAAAACTTAATAAAAGAAGTGAAATTCAGTATTAATAATTCAATTTAAGGAGGAGAAATGAGAAAAACAAAAATCTTAACAGCCCTTTTTGCAATCGCTGTAAGCGGATTTTCCGCTGCTTTTGCCGAAAACTCCGCATCCCAAAAACTACAGGCAATATTGCCTTCTTATGTGGACATAAAAGCCGAAGTAGATACACAACAAAAAACAATAGACCCGCAGACAGGAAACCTGGAATCCGGATTTTCATCGGTATTTACAATCAATTCAAACGATGATTTAAAGCTTTATCTGACAGCAAAAGCAGATACGGATAGAGGGTTTACTCCCGCATTCTATTCAAAAGGAGACCAGGTTTATATAATTTTAACCCACACAACCTACAAACCAACAGGAATGTCAATAGAAGATATCAAAAGCGGAAGTGCAACTCCAAAATACAACCCAAATGCCATTGCATACCCCGTTTCAGGAGTAAATGTAGACGGAAAAATTGTTGATAAACCTGTTTACAGAGCTGAAAAACAACAATACGAATTCAGTGTTCAACAAGGAACTTCAACAGCCACTGCTACGATATCTCCTTCTGTTGATCCTACAACATATTCATTTGACGATAGAGCAGGAACTTACGAAGCTTATATCACACTTACCGATACTACAACATAGGAAAAATATGAAGCAAAATTTTATTATTTTTTTATTGACTCTTTTTTTAGTACCATTACCGGTTTTTGCCGGTAATGGTACTATAGATAGTGTTTTAAGCGTTATTGTTCCTTCTGTTGCTAAAGTTGAAACAATCCCGAGTATAAAAAACACTTCGTTTATAAATCCTCAAAACGGTATTCATAATGGTCTTGAAGCTATTTTTGACATCAAAACAAATTCAAAAGATACATACGATTTTATCCTTACAAGCACAATCGAAACAAATTCCGGAGTTCAAAACGGATATTTTACAAAAGGCAACGATGTTTATCTTATGCTTGCAAACAAAGATTATTTGCCGGATTTAGCAGATATTTCCGACATTTTATCCGAAAATTTCAACACAAACAAAAACGTTATTGCATACCCTGTTATAAAAAATTCTGAAGTAAAGTACATACACTTAAACTATAGAGGAGCTTTAAGCCTCAAAATTGAAAACAAAGAAAAACAAAATATCAAAGTAGTGCATACGATAGGAGCTGTTCCTCTTATTGACACATACTCTTTAAAAGATGACTCAAAAGGAATATATGAAGCAACAATTACTTTAAATATATACAGGAGACCATAATGAGAATCTTTATGATTCTTTTAATATTTTTTTGTATAAATCCTGTTTTTGCACAAACAAACACCACCATAAGTAACCTTGAACTTAATGTTTCCTGTAATTATGATATCGAAATTTTTATGGATACAAACAACAAAATTTTTGTGCCTGTTAAACAAATTGCAAAAATTCTCGAAAAAGATTTCACACAAAACCACTCAAAAAAAGAAATAACGCTCAATACAAACAATGGCAATATCATTATCAATAAAAACGGTGTTTTTTTAAAAAACAACAAAATATCCTCTAAGGTATATTTTAGCAAAGAAGGCATAATTGAACCGGACGAATTCTATATAGATGATGTTGCGGCTTCAAAAATCTTTAATTCAAAAATATCAACAGATAATACCACTCTTTTTGTATACGTACAAAATGAAGACATAATAACAATAGCCGAAAACAAAGAATTTACACCAACACAAAAAGAACCCATACAACCAAAACAAAAAGGCAAATTGTCATTTGACACATTCGAAATTAATAACTCAATGATTAGCGATTCAACAAAGCAAGTTTACTTAAATGCTACACAAAACAATGTAATGTTCAATAACAATACAAGAATGAGCCTTAAAGGGAAATTATACGGAGGAGATTATAGCCTAAATTTTAACACCAATAACTATGCGCAACAATTTTTTTCATTTGGCGGTTTAAGCTTTACATATAAAAACAAATGGAAAAAATTTCCTTACGAACTGGGGCAAGTTTCGGGTTTCAAAGACCAATATAATTCAATTGGAACAATGCTTGTCGGCGCACAAATTTCCAATTACGATGAAAACGAAAAAAATGCACTTCAAAAGGAAAACAAACCGTTAAAAAAAGGCGAAAAACAACAAAGAGCCTTTATCGGACTTTCGGGGTACAATAACCGTCTATTCAGTTCGAACGGGTATATTTATCAAATGACTTCTAAAAAACTGGTCTTTGGAGCAGGAAGAAGATATGGCCTTTCTGATAAAATTAATATAGATACAAAAATCATCTATGATAAAATTTTTCAAAAAAACGATGATGCAATTTTTATATCAAGCCTCTACAATGACTATTCCATTTTATCCTCGGGCATATACAAAAATCCAAACATCCTTCAAGGCGCAACAGCAATAAATACAATGAGCATATATAAAAACAAAAACCACAGATTTGATATATTGTCTTCTTTATCTTTAATGAATGATCTCAACTACGCTACATCAGAACGAAAGCCGGGATATTCGTTTTCAATTGAAGATGTATATGAAAGAAAAAACACAACGCTAAAGTTAAAGTTATACCAACAGTCTCCGAATTATTATGTTGCCGGTTCTGACTCAGGTTTTATCTGCGATAGAATAGGGGGGCAAATTGCTGCCGTTTATGCAAAAAACAATCTTAGTGCCAATTTAAGATATACAAGATATTATTCAAATCTAGACAAAACATACTCCGGAGGACTAATTGCATTTGATGAAGGATATATTAATCTAAGCGCCAAAACTTCAGACACAGCAAGATTACGCTTCAGCGGAAACATAAGGCAAGGCAAAAACAACATCGGACACAATTTGAATTATTATTATAATTTAAATTATACAAAAAACTTTCGCAACAACTTAACTTTTGAAGCAGGAAGAATGGGAAATTCATACGACAGTCAATACAAATCCCTGCTTGCCTATTCAAACGGTTATAAAAGCACATACGACACTGCCTACATAAATGCAACCTATAGACTTCCAAAAAACAAAGGAGCTGTAAGCTTAGGACACGACATCGTAAATTACAAATCAAACGGAGCAAAAAATGATTACAAAATGATAAAAATAAATTATCGTTTTCCGGAATTTAAAAGAATTTTACTTGGAATCGGGATAGGCTATAAATACCAAGGACTTGATGGCGGATGCACTTATAGTGCCGCTATTGGATACAGAACAAAAACAGGCATGGTTGTAAGCGTAAACTACCAATACAACAGCTTAACGGGATATATGTTTAATAATATGTACATACCTTCCAACTCGAGGCATTCTATAAATTTCACAATAAACGATACTTTTGCTTTTGCAAATAACGGCATTGAATCAATAGGCACATCCAACTTTCCAGATAACGGTTTTGTTGAAATCGTTGCGTTTATTGATAAAAACAGCAACGGCATTTTCGATAAAAATGATTTAAAAGTGTCAAATGTTCCTGTTAAAACAAGTTGGAAAAGCGACAGCATAAAAACAAAAAGAAACGGTTTTTGCCCTTTGCAAAGTGTAGAAAAAGGAATATGGGAAGTAAAGCTTGATTTAGAAAATATGCACACAAACCTTAGTGCATTAAAAAGCAACACGGAAAGAGTTTGTGTTGAAGCTCAAAAAATAACAAGAGTTGAATTTCCGCTAAAAAGTTCAGTTGGAAATATCAGCGGAAATTTAAAAGTTATGGATGATTTCAGAAGAAAAATGGATACAAATGATTTTATTGTAGTTTTAAACGATGAAAACGGAAAAGAAGTTGCATACTCAACAACAGACAAAGAAGGAAAATACTATTTTTCAGGAATCAGCCCGGGCAGATATAAAATTATGCTTGATAAAAATTTTATAAACGATTACGGTTTAACACCCGACAGCACGCAAGGAGAAAGATTAATAGAAATTCCTTATGTTTATAAAAAGTTTGTAGAGCTTAAAAATCAGGATTTGCTGTATAAATACTATTGATTTAATTTGTTTCCTATTTAGTATATTTTAGCCGGAAACAATTTTTATATATCTGCGCCTTCAAATTTTAAAAGTTTAATTTTAACATCCACTCCCCCTGCATATCCTACTAAACTTTTGTTTGAGCCAATTACTCTATGACATGGAACAATAATTGAAATCGGATTGTGTGAGACAGCACCTCCTACGGCTTGAGCCGATATTTTATCTTTATTATTTTCTTTTGCAATTATGGAAGCAATTTCTCCATAAGTCACTGTTTTTCCGTATGGAATTTTTGTTAAAATTTGCAAAACTCTTTTTCTAAATGCACTTCCGCTAAAAGTCAACGGCAACTCCGAAGCAGAGGGCTTTTTGCCTGCAAAGTACGAATCAAGCCACCTTTTTGTCAAGGTAAGAATTTTATGATTATAATTTTTGATTGTTTTAATATCAACACCCAAAGCAAAATATTTTTGATTTAAAAGCCATAAGCCAATTAAGTTATTATCGTCGCAAACCATACAATATTTCCCAAAAGGTGAAGTATAGTCTGTTTTATAATATGTTTTATTTTCCATGGTTTTAACCTTTTAAATTTTTTAATATTTGAAATCAACTCAATTCAACAATTATACAAAAAATCAAACCTTTGTCAAAAAGATTAAACATTGACAATATCAAAATAATATATATAATATTCTAATACCAAAATAATCAGTGAGGAAAAATGCGAGTTATTATAGTAGGCGGAGGTGCGGCAGGCGCAAGTTGTGCCGCAAGGCTAAGAAGATTGGATGAGCAGGCTGAAATTATTATTTTAGAGCGAACACAAGAAATTTCTATTGCCAATTGCGGGCTTCCTTATTATGTTTCAAGCGTTATTTCCGACAGAGATGATATTTTAGTTTCATCTCCAAAAAAATTTAAACAATGGTTCAATATCGATGTCAGGCTTAAAACAGAAGTTGTTGAAATAAATAAAAATGAAAAATACATTATTACGGACCACAAAGAAAAATTAACCTATGATTATTTAGTTTTAGCAACAGGAGCAGATCCCGCAATTCCGGATTTTAAAGGATTGGATAAAGAAAAAATTTTTACACTAAGAACACTTTTTGATGCCGATAGAATAAAAAAATATATTGAAAAAAATAATCCTAAAAACGCAATTGTCATCGGCGGCGGTTTTATAGGAATAGAAATCGCAGAAAATCTTGTTAAAACCGGCATAAATACAACAGTAGTTGAAGCAAACAACCAAATACTTGCTCCTGTTGACCATGAAATTGCCAAAATAGCACAGGATGAAATGATTAAAAACGGCGTTAGTTTATTATTATCCAAAAGGGTGCAAAAATTCAGCAAAAACAAAGCAATTTTAGATTCGAATACAGAGATTGATTTCGATATCTGCATTATGGCTATAGGGGTTAAGCCATCTATAAATTTAGCAAAAAATGCCAAATTAAAAACCGTAAGAGGAATAGTTGTTAGTGAATATTTAAAAACATCGGATGAGTTTATTTTTGCCGCCGGCGATAATATTGAAGCTTGTGATTTTGTAAGCGGCCAAAACACTTTATTGCCGTTAGCAGGTCCTGCTAATCGTCAAGGAAGAATTGTTGCAGACAACATAAAAGGACTGAATTCCACATATAAAAACACGCAAGGAACATCTGTCGTAAAAGTTTTTAATTTAACGGTTGCAAACAGCGGAAATAACGAAAAACAACTCAAACAAAAAGAAATTCCCTACCTGAAAACTTACATTTACGGAAGATCAAATGCAGGATACTATCCTGATTCGGATATGATTCTTTTCAAATTATTATTTAACAGTGAAGGCGAAATTTTAGGAATACAAGGAATTGGCAAAAGCAAAGTTGAAAAAAGAGTTGATATTATAGCTTCAATAATGAGAAACAAAGGCACAATTCAAGATTTGATTGATTCCGAGCTGTGTTATGCGCCTCCTTATTCAAGTGCAAAAGACCCTGTAAATATATTAGGAATGAGCGCCGACAATATACTGAAAGGTTTGGTCAAGCCGGCATATTTTGAAGACTTAAACAAAGCGATAACCATTGATGTTCGCCCAAATGCCGTATACAACTTTGCTACAATAAAAAATGCAATAAATATACCTATATCGGAAATAAGACAAAGATTAGATGAAATTCCAAAAGACAAAAAAGTTATTTTATTTTGTAATACGGGATATACAAGTTATTGCGCTTGCAGAATTCTTATTCAAAACGGTTTTAATAATGTGTATTCGCTTATGGGCGGGTATGAACTGTATAAAGAAATCACAAAAGGCATAATGAAAGATATGCTTTTAGAAAATATTTAATTTTGAGTTTATTGTATACCGACAATATTTACTTTAACATTATCAGTATTTAAGTTACCTTTAATGTCTACTTTAAAATATCTTTGGTTTTTAATTCCTTTTTTGTATTCTATTTCCGGAATATCTTTTAATTTATCGCTATACTTACTTTGTGCTTCGTCGTTCCTTAATGCAAAATTTATTATCCAATCAAGCGGAACAAATAATATTTTCACACCTTTTGGCGCTTGTTTATCATATTTTCCATAGATATTAATATCTGCATTTTGTTGCTTAATATCATACAATCCGTTAATTAACATTGCCAAGGATTTTTGGCGGGACGTAATTATAATGTTTTCAAGTTTATAGTTATTAAAATCGAAAGAGCCTTTTATATCCGAGCTTAATGCTTGCGCTTTAGTTAAATCGGCATTTGTTAGACTTGAAATTTTAATTTTTTTATTATTTTTAAATATAAACTCTTTATTTGCAAGTTTTGGAAGAAAACCATCTTCAATTTCGAACAATAGTTTTGCCTTGATATCTTCTAAATTATTGAAAGTTTTAGCCCGAAGACTGGCATTTGCAATGCCTTGAACTTGATTTTTAAGATTAAACAGCATCTCAGATGCCATATTTGAATCTATATTTTTTGCAAAAAAGTCTATGCATGATGAATTGTTGTTGAAGTTGTACATTCCTTTAGCAAACATCACGCCCTTTGCAAAACTCAATTCAGACATTTCAAATTGAAAAATTGCATCTTTTAAGCTGCCAAAAAGTTTAATATCGTTTAAAATAATATTATCCATTGTCAAAGTGTCAGTTTCTATATTCCAATTTTCAATATCCATATCAATATCACGAACTTTTGATGATATTTTATTAATATCCTTTATTGTATATTTATTTTTATTTTGTTTAGCTTTTTGCCCTTTGTGTTTAATGTTAAATTTATCTAAAAATAAATTCATGTTATGAATAATGATTTTTCCGTAAAATCCGTTTTTAACAGATGCTTTGCAAGAAAAATTTTGTTTAAGATAGCTTCCAAAAGCGGATATATTTGCGGTTTTGTTATTTGCTGTAATTTTTGCCATTTTATCACTTAAAATTGACTTTGCGCTTCCGGTCGTTTCTCTTTTGGGTGACAATATATCCGTTATTTTTAAACTGTGTTTTTTGATAAACAAAATCTTGAGCCTTTTGAATAAATCCTTTTGAATTCAATACATTGCACAAACCAAACAGTAAAAATAAGTATATGGCACTAATTAATAATAAAATACATAATAAAAAAGAAATTAAAAATTTTTTTTCAAATATCAGCTTCAATATTAAAATTCCTTTATGCCGATTAGCACAGGGTTTTGTGCATAAGTATATTATAATACAATTTATCAAATTTTTCTATGCACAAACATTATTAAACTCTTGAATAAAAACAGTTGTTTGCTATAGTAGTTATATCTATATTTTAAATTGCACAGTATATTTGTATTGATTTTATTCAGATGACAAATTTATCCATCCCGATTAAAATTTTAAAATCATTAGAAACAAGCTCGTCAATCGGCATGTTTGCAAAAGATACAGGCGGAACATTGGCTGCCAAACTTTCATTTGCAAGAAGTAATGACGAAGCAAAGGAATTAAGTTTTTCGGAAATTTCGGAATCTCTCTTGTTTTATTTTTCTGCACCTGCGCTGGCCAAAGCAACAACAGGGTTATTTTCAAAAGTATACAAAACAAACAAAGAAATAATAACAACCCCAATTAATGAATTAAAAAGCATTGATTCCAAGAGCTTAAAAAATATAAAACTCGGAAAGTTCGGTAAAATTGCGTCTGTCTTTTCCGTAATTTTACCGTTGATTTTTGCAGTTCCAAAGGCAAGAAATATAATGACATACTCGCGAACCGGAAAAACGGATTTTACGGCAGTTGTCGGGTTAAACAAAGATAAAGCCAAAAACCATAAGCAAGATGCAAAACAGCGCAGTAAAAAGCTATTAAAAAATACTATGCTTATAATAGCTACAGGTTTAACAACGACAGGAATAATATTAAAAGCCGGAAAATCCAATAAAGGCTATAAACTAATAGAACCTATCCTAAATAAAATAATAAAGTACTTTGATTTTACCAAAACAGGTGATTTAAACCTTGCTCACTATGCAGCATTGATTTTCCCTGTAAGCATTGCAAGTTATCTGAATTCATCCAGAGACAAATACGAAAGAAACGAAAACATAAGAAGATTCTCTGTTACCGTGCCAATGCTGCTTTTTGGCACAAAAGTCATAGAAAAACCTTTATATAAAACTTTTGATAAAAAATTCGGCACTAAGGTTATGGAAAATGGCAAGATAAAAAGCTATGAAGACATTTTAAAAATGTCTGAAAATACAGCGGAAAAATATCTTAAAACAAAAAATATTGCCTGCGGGCTTAATTTTTCCATAAATACACTTTTAATTGCTGCAGCAATTGCTCTTTTAAACAGAACGGCAACAAAAAAAGCATTTGAAAAAGACAACAAAAAACAAAACAAGATAAATCCATACAACCTGATAATGAGAAATATTTCTCCGGCATTCAAAGATTTTGTTGCAAATTAAAGAAATAAAACAAAAAAAGGGGAAATTTTATGCGTCTATTTTTTTTATTACCCTTGCAGGGTTTCCTATAACAACTGTATTTTCAGGGACATTTTTTGTTACAACACTTCCTGCACCAACAACTGCTCCGTCGCCAATTTCAACGCCCGATAAAATAATTGAATTTGAGCCAATCCAAACATTTTTGCCTATTTGAACAGAATTTGGCACAATGTTTGCACGATATTTAGGATTAAGTTCGTGGTTTAATGTTGCAATTGTTACATTATGCCCCAAAAAACATCCGTCCCCTATTGTGATTCCGCCTTGATCTTGGAATTTACAGCACGCATTTATAAAAACATTTTCACCTATAGTTATGTTTTTACCGCATTCGGTATAAAAAGGAGGGAATAAACAAAAAGTTTCCGGGGTTTTCCTTCCTGTCAATTTAGAAAATAATTTTCTTAATTCTTTTTGACTATGATATTTGCTATTTATTTTTGTTGTTATTTTTATCGCTTCTTGAGCTAATTGATGAAACATAATTGACAGTTCAGAATCAACGCTTACATATTCCCTTTCGGACATTTTTTTTTGGAATTCTTCTATGCTCATTATTCTTTTTTTTGCTTTATAAAACATAATAAATTTCTCTTTTATTTTATTGTTGATTAAATTTTAACCTTACATCATTATTTATCGTGATATTTAAAATAGCAAATACCTATATTGAATTTTAGCAATACTTATTTTGTATAATTAACATTTTTATTAACTTATTATAAAATTACTTTATAAATATTAATAAGAAAATAAAAAAAGTTTATATGAATACAAAAGAATACAGATACATTGATACGGAATCAAAAGAACTTTTTGATATTAATGTTAAAGCCAGGGCTTTAACAAAAGAATATTCCCAAACAAAGTATGATGATTTAGAAAAAAAGTATGCTATTTTGAAAGAATTATTCGGCTCAATAGGGAAAAATGTTGCTATTGATGTAAATTTCTTTTGCGATTTTGGAAGCAATATTTTTATTGGGGATGATGTAATAATAAATTCAAACTGCACTTTTATTGATAATGAAAAAATTACAATAGGAAGTAAAGTTCTAATTGCGCCAAATGTTCAAATCTATACTGCATATCACCCTTTATTGCCGGAACAAAGATTTATTGAAAAAAAAGAAGATTCCAACTGCTATTATACAACCTGTGCAGATCCTGTAGAAATAAAAGACGGCGTCTGGATTGGCGGCGGAGTTATTATTCTTCCGGGTGTAACAATAGGTGAAAATAGTGTAATTGGGGCAGGCAGTGTCGTTACTCGTTCAATTCCCGAAAACTGCGTTGCGGTTGGTAATCCTTGCCGGGTTATCAAATTTTTCGATGACATCAGAAAAAAATAATATATAAATACTTTGCTTCTGTTATTTAACTAATAAGCTCCAAAAAGCATAACTGTACTAAAAAATTTCCTTATGTATCATAAATACCGCTATAAAGAAACGCATAGTTCAATTTCTTGTTGCAGGTGATTTGTTTTTTAGTAAAACAATTCTAAATATTTAAACAAATTAGCAAATTTTATTATTTTATTATTTCATTGTATCCTTTTTCTGGTTATTCACCTGTTTTTGCTGCTCAGTATTATATCTGTCATCATATATTTCCACTCTGAAAATTAAACCCTAATGCCGTGATTTTCACTGCAGCAGAACATTTTTCAGAGTCCTGTATAGGGTAATTAACTTTCCCTCTCTAAAAATTAGCATCAGCTTTGTTGAAAATCGGTTGTGTTAATAATGTTATGCTTAATAGTCTGTTGTTTTTATAAAATTCTGCGGTTGTCATTAACCATAAAACCTGCTTAATGAATTGTAAAACCGCCATCAACCGAGATTGCTGCACCATCAACGAATGTTGCATACGGAGAGCATAACCACATAACAGCGTGTGCTATTTCATAAGGTTCTCCGAGTCTGCCTTTAGGAATATCTCTAACCATAGTTTCTTCCATAAGGGGGTTGCGTTTAATAATGTCTTTTGCCATCGGGGTTAATATTACACCAGAAAAACTGCGTTAATTCTGATACCTTTTGAAGCGTAATCAATTGAAGCTGTTCTTGTTAAACCAATAATTGCGTGCTTGCAGGCAATATATGCAGCCTGTCCCGGGAATCCTGTCATTCCGCCTTGAGAAGATGTATTTACTATACAGCCCTTATCTTCTTGCTTTAGCATCTGTATGATTTCATATTTCATACAGTTCCAAACACCCTTTAAATCAACTGCAACCGTTTTATCAAATTCTTCATAAGTAATTTCTGCCATTGGTCTTTAGGGAGTCTGAACGCCTGCGTTATTAAATCCGCAATCCAAGCGACCGTATTTTTCAACAATCCAGTTAATCATAAGTTCAACCTGTTCAGGGCTGGATACATCGCACTTATATTCAACAGCGCTTAAACCTGCATCAGTCAATTCTTTAACCTGTTCTTTCATATCAACAACATCAGACAATACAACCTTAGCCCCTGCTTTTGCAAATTCCTGTGCTGTTGCAAGCCCGATACCCTAAGCAGCACCGGTTATTAGTACAACTTTATTTTTAAAACACTCTTGCAAATTAACTCCTTACTTATTTAATAGTTTAATTATCTGCTATATTTATCAAAATAGTAAGTACCTATAATGCATTTTTTGATATGCTTGGCAGTGTGTTTTGTTATTAGTATTTTTATATAGAAATTATTGAAATAACTTTTAAAGACGGGTTTTCCAAAACCCATATTACATCAAATTTTAAATTAGAATGAAAAGAAGTTTATAAAGATAGTGATAAATCCGGTTAACTTACAGAAACATTTGTGTATAATCAGTTAATACCGCAGGTTGATTCTGAGCGAAAAGTTGTTTTATCTCATTATAGAGATAACAGGAAATATGAAATAGACTTTATTATAGAAACAGATAATGATATTTATGATATAGAAGTAAAATCCGGTACAGATATTAAATTAGATTCCTTTAAACATTTAGAATAGTTAGAGATAACATGGCAAAAGAAAAACCTTTTACAGGGAGATATATACAGGTGAGCGTACAATACACCGGAAGAATTGCTATGTATGCTGTTCCTATGAATAATTTATAGAAATAAAGAAATCCAAGGCAGACAAGAACATAGTGAAAACCGAAATGCAAACCATTAAAAAAGACCCTCAAGAGGGTCAATTTTTAAATGGCGGGAACGACGGGGCTCGAACCCGCGACCTCATGCGTGACAGGCATGCGCTCTAACCAAACTGAGCTACGCTCCCAAACCATATTAAATTTTCAATATTAGTTAATTAGCATAAACGCTAACTTGTTTTCTTGTTCTTCTGTAAGGCTCAAATTTTACTACGCCGTCAATTAAGGCAAACAAAGTGTCATCTTTTCCTATTCCGACATTATTACCCGGATGAATTTTTGTACCACGTTGTCTAACCAGAATATTTCCTGCAACAACCTGCTCATTAGCGTATTTTTTAACGCCTAATCTCTTACTTTCGGAATCACGTCCGTTTTTAGATGAACCTACACCCTTCTTATGTGCCATTTTTATTCTTCTCCTGTTGTTTCTTCACTCTTTGAAGCTTTAGCTTTTGTATTAATTTTATTAATCATAACACGAGTGAATTGTTGTCTGTGACCTTGTTTAACTCTGGTGCCTTTTTTAGGACGTTGTTTGTAAACAATTACTTTTCTTGCTTTGTCGTTTTTAACAACTGTACCGTCAACAGTAGCCGAAGCCACATAAGGTCTTCCGACTTTTGATTTTTTGCCGTTAACGAGCATAACTACTTTATCGAAAGTAATTTTGTCGTCTGCTTTGGCATCCAACAATTCGATATCAACATATCTGCCTTCTTCGAATTTGTATTGTTTTCCGCCTGTTTCAACTATAGCGTACATTTTATATCCTTTCTTTTAAGGAATCGCAGCTTGTGATTTACACCCAAGCATTTAGTTGCGACCAACCTATCTGCTTTTCTAATATATCTAAGACAAAAATTAATGTCAAGAATATTGTTTACAAAACTTATTTAATAAGCTCAATCATTTGCCTTATTGCATCCTGAAAGCCGCAAAAAACAGCTCTTGATATAATACTGTGCCCGATATTAAGCTCTAAAAGCCCCGGAATTTCTTTCATTAAATACACATTTTGATAGTTCAGGCCATGACCTGCATTTACTTTTAAACCGATTTTTTGAGCATAGGAGCTTGCTTTTTTTAATTCATCAAATTCTTTTTGATAATCTCCCCTTAAAAAGGCGTTTGAAAAAGAACCTGTATGAAGCTCAATATAGTCTGCTCCTACATATTTTGAAGCTTCAATTTGTTCAATATTTGCATCGATAAAAAGACTTACAAGAATACCTTTTTGTTTAATTGGAGCAATAAAATTTTTTAAATGTTCTTTTTGGATTGAAACATCCAATCCGCCCTCGGTTGTAACTTCCAAGCGCCTTTCTGGCACAACGCAAACACTGTTTGGAATTAAATCCAGTGCAATTTTTTGAATTTCATCCACTGCCGCCATTTCAAGGTTTATTTTTGCACCTAAGGCTTTAATGTCATACAAGTCTTTTTCTTTTATATGGCGTCTGTCTTCCCTTAAATGCATCGTAAGACCGAATATATCTTCTTTTAGCGCAATTTTTGCAGCCTCTTTTAAATCAGGCTCGATTCCGCCTCTTGCATTTCTCAGCGTTGCTATATGATCAATATTAACTCCTAATCTCATAATATAATCCTACCACAAATAAAAACCAGATAAAAATATTAAAAAATGTAAAAATTGATTATTTTTTACATTTTTATAAGTTTAATAATATTTTACACAAGATTACACAATAAGAGCAAGGCTTATAAACTTTAACAACGGTCACTTTGGAATAAATAAAAATCATTTAATACAAGATGCACTAAATTCAAAAAGCATAGCTACCCTGACAAAAGAATAGTCTTATGTACTTTTAAAAAAAGAATCAATTAAATAAAAGTCAACCCGGACACGCTAAAAAGAACCTTTATAAAAAGTTATTTATAACCATTCTTTACAAAAATGTAATAAATATTAAATTATTAAAATATTTATATTATAATTTTTATAAAGTGTAATAACCTATTAGGAATTATATTTTGATTTGTCCAAGATGCAAGACAAAAGTATCGAACGAGGATGCTGTTTGTCCAAACTGTAAATTGAGGTTAATTTTTAAATGCCCGAGATGCGGTTCCCCTACCCGGCTTGGCTCTGTAAGCTGCAAAAAATGCGGTTATACTTTTGTTAAATTTTGTCCTGTCTGCCAGAGTGCAAACTATGCCACAAGTTCGGTTTGCAGAAAATGTAATTACGAATTTGACAGCGAAAAAGAAGAAATCAAAGTTCAAAATCAAAATACAAACATAAGACAAAAAACATTTTCGACAAATCAAAACGAAACACACAAAGACACCAAAAGCCTTCAAGTAAAAGAAAAAACAGAAAAACAAACAGAAAAACAAGCAGAAAAACCGCTTTTATTTTATATTGATTTTATCAACCTTGAAAGAACTTTTGAAAAATACAACAAAGAAGAATTCAAGCAAAAAGTAATACAAAACATTAAAACAACAGTAAAGATTGTTTTTGGTGCTATCTGCGAATTTATAAACCCGCATGTTGTTGTGTTTAAGTACAAATACAACAAATCATCTAAAATTCTTGAAAAATTCAACCAATTTGAGCAAGAGTTTTTCAAATTCAATCAAATATTGGAAAAAACTCTGGATACCGGTTTATCATATAAATTTGCAATCTCAACAATAGACGAAGTCAAAAAAAACAAAGAAGTAAAGCAGCTAAAACTTGGCTCAGACAAAGACGTCATAGTATCCGGCGGTACATATGCAAAATTAAGCAGCGAATTATCATTGATTAAAATTGCATCCGATTCATACAAAATGATTCTGCTTGAGCAAAAACCAACTTTCACTCAAGCGGAAGACAAAAAGTATGATAAGGCACTGGAAATAATACTGGATAACTTATCGGATAACAATTCTCAAATTAGGGCAATTTCAATAAATGCCCCGAGAGGAGTCGGAAAAACACATCTTTTAAATGATCTTTACTATAAAATTAATCGCATAAAAGACAAAGACACGGTGGTTTTCTATGCGCAATGTTCTGCATTGGTACAAATTAGTCCTTACGGACTGATTCAAAGCTTCTTTATAGATTTATTTGACTGCCCTACTGTCTTAAAAGACGAATTCAACATTAAAGGTTTTGAAAGAAAAGTTTTAGACAGACTAAACCTTGAAAAGATAGATGAGGAAAATCTGGAAACAATAGCAAACCTTATTTATCCTATAAAAAAAGACTACTTTGAAAATATTCTCATAAATAAAGAAATTACATACAAATATTTGAAAGATGTTTTTGATTATGTAAAACAAAGAAAAAATGTTATTTTTATGATAGATGATTTTGATCTTATAGACGAGTCATCTTACGGCTTTTTAAAATATCTCGTTTCTCAAAACTATTTTGAACGTGATGCAAAACTGATTCTGGGATATAAAAATCAGCATTCTGTTGAAATGTACTTTCAATCAAGCAAATTTAACAGCTCAAACTGTCTTAATATTTCACTCAGAAGGTTAAACGTATCAGAAAGCAAAATTTTTGTAAAAAAAGTTCTCGGTCAAAATTCAGATACTCCAAATGAAATATTAACACAAATTGCATACAATGCTCAGGGTAATATTGCCTATATAGAGCAAATTTTACAGTATTTGTTTGAAAGAAAAATTTTAAGCGTTGAAAATAAAATTGTTAAGTTCAACAGAGAATTTACAGAGCTTGAAATTCCTTCGACTCTTGAAAAATGTTTTTATGAAAGATTGGATTTTTTAAAGCAACACCATTTAAAAGAATATGTATTCCTGAATACAGCCTCCCTTTTAGGTGACAAGCTTGACTACAGACTTTTAGCCGGACTTTTTGAATTAAGTGAAAACGAATTTTTCGAAATTGTGGGTTTTTTAGACAAAAAAGGCTATCTAAAGCGTAAATATGATGATATTTACGGCTTTAAAAATTCTCTAACTTGGTCATACTGCTATATTAAAGCAAAAGAAGAAGAGGCCATAAAAGAAGATGCAAAAAAACTGCTTGTTGAACTAAACAACAAAACAATTTCAACCCCTCTAATTTGTCCGATTTTAGCTCAAATTATCGGAAACAAAGAGCTTGCTTACAGTCTTTGGACTAAAAATCTTCAATACGCAAACTATATCGGAGATGTTAATATTTATGCAATGGCACAAAAACAAAGTTTAATTTTGCTTGAAAATGTAAAACTTGATAACTTTGAATATACCAAAAATAATATCTGTGAAAGACTTGGCAAGCTGATTTATGAAAAAAACCCGCTTGAAGCAAAAGACTATCTTGCAAACGCAATAACATCAGCTCAAAAAAACAATGATACAAACAGAATCATAGATTTATCCGGATATCTTACAAAAAGCTTATATCTGACGCAAGATTATACAGGCGTTGTTGAAATTGTAGACAATATTTTAAAATATTTTGATAAAAAAGATAAGACCGAAAAAAAATCAACCCTGGAATTGCAAATTGCGCTTATAAAAACAAGAAAATTGGAAGCATTATTAAAACTTGGCTCTTGGGAAGAGATAACAAGTCTTGTAAATTCCGAAATCAATCCGATTTTACAAAAACATCTCAATTTCTTTTCAAAACACAAATGGATAAGTCAAAACGAAATATTCTACACTTGGATTGAATCAAACATAATACTTGCCCAGAGCTATTCACAACAAGGTTCAATTATGGCTTTTGAATTAATTAATGAAATAGATAAAGTATTATCTAAAGAAAGAGGCCAAAGAATAGATTCTCTTAAAGTACGACTTGCATTTGCAGATGCTATGGCAAGCACCTCAAGAGGATATTTTGATGAATCAGACGCAATCTTACAAGACATTTTAAAAAATTATGCTTATGTTATAGACAGCCCCAATCTTGTATGTGAATGGAACGAAATAAATATTATAAATAAAATTTTAAGACTCGACACTTTAACAATCAAAGAAGATTTGTTTGAAGCAACGGCTTATGCTAATAATTGCGGTGATGAGGTTTCAAAAAACCTCTTCAAGACACTTCTTGCTTATATTTTCCTTGAAGAAAAATCTTATCTCAAAGCAATTGAAATTGCCACAAGCCAAATGCAATTTTTCTCAAGTAAAAAAATAGCTTTAGGGGCGCTTCTTGCTTGGTATATAAGCGCTGCAGCAACTGCTGCAAATAAAGCAGACACATACTGCATTGAAATATGCGAAAAAGCAGTTAAAATATGCGAAAATGCACGCAATAACAACCTGTATTTCAAAATATTATTCCAGGAACTTTTAGCTAAATCGTACCTGAAATTAAATGATAAAGAAAATGCTCAAATGTACTGTGATTTAGCATTGCAAAGCGCTAATTCAAATGAACTTTTGTACCTACAGTTAAGATTAAATAATCTGAAAGCACAAATCGCAAGAGAAAAACTTACAGATCAAGCAGATAACAAAAAATTTGATTTTGCCCAATCGACAATAAAAATGTATAATAGAACTTTAGACCTTGCAAAAAGATTGAATCTTGTTAATCATATTAAAAAAATAGAAAAAGAATTAACGTCTTTTAAGGCGCATTGCCAATTAAATCGAATTATAGAGGATAAGTAGGTAAATTATGACAATTGAAACACCACAGCATTTATACTGCGAAATTCCGCCGACAATTCTAAGAAACAGAAAAGAAAAATTCAGAACAGCAAAAGATAATCCGTTTTGGCTTTTTATTGCAGACTTTGTTTTCAAAAGAATGGTAAAAGCAAGATTTTACTCTTTTATGTACAAAGGGTGGGAAAACTTAGAAAAAAGAGACAAATCTAAAGCAATGCTTTTTTATACAAACCACAACAACTGGTGGGACGGAATAATAGGCTTTAATGTTGCAAGATTCATCATGAAAGGCAGACTGCGTCTTATGATTGAAGAAATGAACAGATTTCCGTTATTTCAATACATAGGCTGTTTTCCGATAAATAAAAAATCAGCCCAGGATGCTATAAAATCCTTAAAGTATGCTGCAACTACCCTAAATAAGCCGGATATTAATTTTTGGCTTTTTCCGCAAGGAATAATAAGACCTCCGCATTATCGTCCCGAGGTCTTTCAAACGGGTCTTGCATATTTGGTTGAAAACGCCGTTAAAAATTATGGAGGCATAAATATTTGTCCGGTCAGCATAAATTATTCCTTTTTAAGGCAGGACAAACCCGAAGTGATAGCTGAATTCGGAGAAGTCAAAACTTACTATGAATTTAAATATGACAGAAAAGATTTTTGTCATAAGCTTGAAAAAGAATTTGAAAAATTTTGCGACAATCAACAAACTCAAATTTCAAAAGGTGATTTTGAAGGATACCGCTACTTATACAAGGACAAACTCAGCTGGTGGAGAGATATTGAGCGCAGACTTAAAAATATTGGAATGAAAGATGGCAACAAACAGTAGAATGCCACTTGAAAATATTAAAACAGATTTTATAAATAAATTTATCAATTCAAACCTAAAAGAAAATCTGGTATTGAACGGTTTTCTTGCACCGTTTAACCTGTTTTTGATAAAAAATATAGTTAAAAGCGGCAAAAAAACAATATATATAACACCCAATGAACAAACCGCACTAAAAATACAAAAAGACCTTTCGAATCTTTTAAATATTGAAAGTTTTATTTTTCCCTCGCAGGAAATAAGCTTCTATAGTGAACTTGAAAAAAATTATTACATATATGCAGAGCAAATTAATTTAATACAATCGCAGGCAAACATAATACTCATGCCCGTAAAATCACTGTTTGAGAAATTTGCGGATATCAATTTTTACAAAAAAAATATAATTGAATTTAAAAAAAATGACACCGTTGATTATAGCAAAATTACAAAAAAATTAATCCAGCTCGGATACAAAAGAACGGCAAATGTTGTAGATATCGGAGAATTTGCACTAAGAGGAGATATTTTAGACATTTATACACTCAATGATTCGCCCTACAGGATAGAATTTTTTGCCGATACCATTGAAGATATCAGGTGTTTTGATCCAAATACACAAAAAAGTTTTAAAAGCACAGATAAAGCTCTTGTTTTCCCGCTATACAAATTTATTATCGATAATAAAAATAAAGAAAATCTTATTGAAAACATAAAAAAAATTAAAAAAGATGATTTTTTAGAAAAAATTAAAGCAGAGCTTATTGAAAAAATCGGTCAATTTGATTATTTTGAAGGAATAGAATACTATCAAAATCTTATAAACCCAAACACAAACAGTGTTTTGGATTTTTTTGAAGACTACATTTTAATATTTGACGAATCAAGCCAAATTTTATCAAAGTATAAAAATATTGATGATACATACATAAAAAATTTGAATGACGCAATTAATTCAAATTTGCTTTTGCCTCTTAAACAACTGAATCATACAACATTGAATGAGTTTGAAAAACAAATTAAAACCTTTAAAAGAATTTCGATAGACAATTTTTTAGGCGAAGATTTCGATAAAATTATTGAATTCGATATGGCAATAGCGCCAATTTTTTCGTCAGATATAAAAAACATTTCAGGCTTTATTGAAAAATCCTTAAAAGAAAGCTATAAAATATATATTTGCACAAATTTCCCAACCCGCATAAAACAAATCTTAAAAGAATATGAAATATTTTCAGATGACATTTTCTTTTTTAATGATATTTCAAGCGGCGGAGTTGTTTGCAGTGATAAAAAATTATCAGATGATAAAATAATTTTTTTATCGGATAAAGAATTATTTTCAAAACACAATCGTGATATTACAACAAAAAAACGCTACTCAAACAAACTCACAAGAGACTTTATTGACTCAATTAACGACATAAAAGAAGGTGAATATGTAGTTCACTTTATACACGGAATAGGCATATATAACGGAATAACAAAACAAACAATTGATAACAATCAAAAAGACTATCTTGAAATTCAATTTGCCGGAACAGATAAGCTTTTTATGCCGGCAGAGCAGATAAATCTTTTATCAAGATACAGAGGCTCGGGTTCAATTAAACCAAAGTTGTCAAAAATGGGCGGAAGTGCTTGGGAGACAACAAAAGCAAAAGCAAAAAAAGAAGTTGAATCAATAGCATACGATTTATTGGATTTATACGCAAAAAGAAAAATAGCCAAAGGAATAGAATTTGACCCCGATACAAATTGGCAGTATGAAATGGAAGATAGTTTCGAATACACGGAAACTCCGGATCAAATGAAAGCCATAATTGATGTTAAAAAAGACATGGAAGATTCTAAACCGATGGACAGATTGGTTTGTGCCGATGTTGGTTTCGGAAAAACCGAAATTGCACTAAGAGCAATGTTTAAAGCGGTAATGTCCGGTTATCAGGCAGCCCTCATTGCACCTACTACAATTCTTACCATGCAGCATTTTGAAACATTAAAAGAAAGGTTTGAGCCTTTTGATGTAAAAGTCGGGGTATTGAATCGTTTTTGCTCTAAAAAAGAACAAAAAGAACTCGTTGAAAAAATTAATGAAGGAAAAATTGATGTTGTAGTTGCAACACACAGATTGTTAAGCGATGATATCAAATTCAAAAAACTTGGTTTTTTAACTATAGACGAAGAGCACAAGTTTGGCGTAAGACACAAAGAAAAATTGAAAAAATTTAAAGAAAATATAGACGTCTTATCACTTAGCGCAACGCCCATACCAAGAACTTTAAACATGGCATTATCAGGAATTAAGGATTTATCCGTTATAAATACTCCTCCCAAAAACAGACTTCCTATTAAGACATATGTTGGTGAATTCAATGAAACTTATGTAAAAAATGCAATAAATCAGGAAATTCAAAGAGAAGGACAGGTTTTTTATCTGTATAACAGGGTTGAGACCATTGAACAATTTAAACAAAAGTTATCCGAAATTGTACCGAATGCAAGAATAGCAGTTGCCCACGGGCAAATGAGCGAAAAAATACTTGAAGATGTTATTTGTGATTTTGCAGACAAAAATTATGATATTCTTTTATCGACAACAATTATCGAATCAGGATTAGACATTCCAAATGCAAACACAATAATCATTCATGATGCGGACAAATTTGGCCTTGCACAATTGTACCAACTTAGGGGGAGAGTGGGAAGAAGCGACAGACAAGCATATTGTTTTTGTTTTTACAAAAAATCCAAAGAACTAAACGAGCAAGCCGCAAAAAGGTTGAACTCAATTAAAGATTTTACAAATCTGGGAAGCGGTTATCAAATAGCACTTAGGGATATTGAAATCAGAGGAGTCGGAAACATACTCGGCACAAAACAACACGGCCAGATGGTAAACGTCGGTTTTGATACATATTGCAACTTATTATCCGAATGCATTGAAGATATCAAACAAAAACAAAATAATAATCCGACATACAAAATACAGAAAAAAGAACCCGCAATTATTGATATCAATGCCGATGCGTATATCCCGGATGAGTGGGCACAAACATATGAACAAAAAATCCTTGAGTATAAAAGGCTGTCGGATGTATCAACCGTAAATGAACTTGAAGATATGGAATTAAGTCTAAAAGACAGATTTTCAAATATACCCGATTGTGTTGGTAATCTGATAAAATTAATAAAATTAAGAATACTTGCAGGTCAGTCAAATATAACTTCAGTAAGACAAGCAGGTAATCAAATAAGAATTTATACCCCCTTCAATATAAATGAGTGGAATTTATTAAAATCAAAAATAGATTATAAATATACAAAATACTTTACATATACGCAAAGTCCAAAAAGTCTCGCCAAGGTCAAAGGGATACTTCTTATGAACAAAAATGAAGACGATTTTGATGAAATATTTAACAAATTGTCTGATTTGTTTTATTATATTTCTGAGGTAGTTTTAAACTTTAAGATTCATTAATTATAAAGGAGAAAAAAATGAAGTTTACAAAAATCGCACTTACTCTTTTGTGCTCTACAATACTTTTTTGCGGATGCGCAAAAGATTCTGATATTGTGTTGAAAATTAATGATACAAACATTACAAGAAAAGAATTTTATTCTGATTTTGAAAAGATTAAAAATGTTCAGCTAAAACAAGCTCCCAAAGACATGCAACAAGATGACAGCTATAGCGTTATAGCTCTTAAAAGCAAGTTTTTAAACGACCTCATTGTAAGAGAATTATTGGAACAGGAATTTGATAAAAGAAAGATTCAAATAACCGATAATGAAATTCAAGCAAAAAAACAGCAGCTTATTGCACAAATAGGCTCTGAAGAACAATTTAACAATATTTTAAAACAGAACGATATATCGGAAGAAAGGCTTAAATCCGATATATCAAACGAAGTTAAAATGGAAAAATTAATAAAACAACTGGGTAATAAAACAATCAGCGAATCTGATGCAAAAAAATTCTATAACCAAAACAAAGCTCAATTTACAGCACCTGAAAGAGTTTTGGCTTCACATATTCTCTTTAGCACAAATCCGGATGATATAAGAAGAAAAATAACAGATGCAGATAAAGAAGCCAAGCTATCCCAAGCAGATATAGAAAAAAAGGTTCAAGAAGAGCTTAAAAACAGAGAAAAGCTTGCCAACGAGATAAGAAGCAAAGCGGTTTCAAATCCTAAAAATTTTGCATCATTAGCTAAACAATACTCAGACGATGAAGTTAGCGCTAAAAACGGAGGAGATTTAGGCTATATTACAAAAGATTCTGTTGTGAGTGAATTTGGACAAGCAGCTTTTAAACAAAAAGTAAACACAATAAGCCCTGTTGTAAAATCTCAATTCGGATATCATATTATTCTTGTAAAAGATAAAGCTCCCGAGCAAACTCAAAGTTTTAAGGATGTCAAGGCGGATATTATTACATTTTTAGAAAGACAAAACAAAGCTGAAAAATTACGTGAACTTATTAGCGGCCTAAAAAACAGCGCAAAAATTGAATACCTTGATGAATCTTTAAAACCGGAGGTAATGGAAGCAAAGATTAAAGAATCATTCCAAAAACAATTACAAAAATCTCAAACACAAGGAGCTCCAAAATCTAAACAAAAAATTCTTGATAAAATCAAAAAAGATAAAGAAACAAAATAACTGATAAATTTGCCATAGCATTTGCTATGGCAAATTTTTAAAAATATTTAAGGAACAAACAGACTATGGGAACAATTACAGACAGGTCAAGCATAGTAAAAATTGCCCAAAAACTCAAGCAAGAAAACAAAACAATTGTTTTTACAAACGGCTGTTTTGATATTTTGCACATCGGACATTTAAGATATTTGAAAGAATCAAAAAAATTTGGCGACATTTTAATTGTAGGCCTGAATTCTGATTCTTCCGTTAAAAAATTAAAAGGTCCAAAAAGACCAATAAATAATGAATCCGATAGAGCAGAACTTTTAGCTTCGCTTATATATGTTGACTATGTTGTAATCTTTAGTGAAAACAGCCCATCAAACCTAATAAACAATATAAAGCCTAATATCTATACAAAAGGCGCAGACTACACTATTGAAACGTTACCGGAAGCCGAAATTGTTCAAAAAAATGGCGGAAAAGTGGAATTTATCAACTTTATTGAAGGAAAGTCCACAACAAACACTATTAAAAAAATAGAAGACAAATAAAATATTTATTAAAAAAATAGCAATTTTTCTTTTGTTGTTATAGAATAGTTTTAAGACTAGTTTATGAGGGAGTGCCAAAATGGGTGAAAAAAGATACAGCCTCGAAGAATTGGCGGCTATTACAGGCGGGATTCTGACAAAGGCAAACGATGCAGTAATAGAAAGAGTTGCACCGCCAAAGTTAGCTGATGAAAACACATTAGCTTTAGCAATGAATGAAGAAGAAATTGAAAACATAGCTCATTCTAAAGCCAAAGCTGTATTAGTTCCCTTAGGCGTTAATCTTGAAGGAATTTCAACAATTGAAGTTGAAAGACCAAAACTTGCTTTTATGAAACTTTTAAACGTGTTTTATATAGCTCCCGATACGCCAAGGGAAATCCATCCAACGGCAGTTATTGATAAAAGCGCAAAAATTGGGAAAAATGTTTCAATTGGAGCTAATGTTGTAATTTCAAGAGATGTCGAAATTGGTGACAATACTGCAATTATGCCAAATGTTTACATAGGAAAAGGTGCAAAAATAGGCTCAGATTGCCTTTTTCATCCGGGGGTAAATGTCGGAGATTTTGTTAAAATAGGTTCTCGCTGCATATTCCACCACGGAGTAAGCCTTGGTGCTGACGGCTTTTCTTTTGTAACCGAAGCTCCGAGCAACATTGAACAAGCACGCAAAGAAGGAGCCATTAAAGAAACAAACACCGAAATAAAAGTGTTTAAAATTCCTTCGCTTGGCTCGGTTGAAATAGGAGACGATGTTGAAATCGGCGCTAATACAACAATAGACAGGGGTACTATCGAAAACACCACAATAGGCTCTCAAACAAAAATAGACAACCTTGTGATGATAGGACACAATTGCAAAATCGGAAAAGCTTGCACAATTGTGTCACAAGTTGGCATTGCAGGTTCTTGCATAATTGGCGACAGGGTAGTAATCGCAGGACAAGCAGGCTTAAAAGACCATGTTGAAATTGGAGACGACTCAATAATTTTAGCTAAAGCCGGCATTACAAAATCGTTCCCCAAAAAATCCGTAATCATGGGAGCGCCTGCAGTTCTTAGAAAAGACTTTATTAAGAGATTAAAATATCTTGATGAAGCAGAAATTATGGTTCAAAAATATAAAAAATATCAACATTTATTGGAAGACTATGAGAAATTTTTAAATGAAGACGCTAAAATCTAACTTAAAATTAAAGGGTGCGGGTTTAATGTTTGCAGCACCTGTCGAACTTGAATTAAAGCCATCTGATAAAAAAGGTATTCGCTTTTTTATAAATGACGGCATGGTTGAAGCTAAAGTTGAAAATGTTGTTTCATGTGAACATTGCGTAATTTTAGCAGATGTTAATAACGGAGCAAAAAATAAAATTGCCTTAGTAGAGCATTTTATGGCAGCTTGCGCTATAGCCGGAATTGATGCATTAGATGTACATTTCTCATCTGCCGGTTTTGAAATGCCGATTTTTGACGGAAGTGCAAAAGTATGGATTGAAAAATTCAACGAAGTTGGTTTAATAGGCTCAAGCGAAGAAACTAAAGAACTAAAAGAAACTGTCGTATTTCAAAAAGACAACTCTTTAATTGTAATTACTCCAAAACAAGGCGATACAACTATAACTTATGCTGTTAATTTTAATCACCCGGATTTAAACAACCGTTGGGTGAACTTAGATATAAACAAGAATATAGTTGAAATAATTGAAGCAAGAACATTTGGATATTTAAAGGACCTTGAAAAATTCCAGCAAGCAGGCTACTCCAAAGGCGTTACAATTGAAAATACGGTCGGTTTAAAAGAAGACGGTACATATACAACCGAATTAAGAAACTGTTATGAACCGGCTAAACACAAGATACTCGATATCATAGGGGATTTATATTTAACAGGGTACAATCCGCTAAAAATCAAAGCTAACATTATAGCTAAAGAAGCGGGACACTTATACCATTCAATAGCGGCAAAGCAGCTAAAACAAACATTAGACAAATAAAGGAGACAAAATGGATACAATCGTAACACCGATTTCACTTAATTATAATGAAATTTTAGAAATGCTGCCCCACAGATACCCGTTTTTATTGGTAGATAGAATTACAGAATGCGTTCCCGGCAAGTATTCTAAAGGATATAAAAACGTTACTTTTAATGAGCCTTTCTTCCAGGGACATTTTCCAAATAATCCGATTATGCCCGGGGTTTTACAAATCGAAGCACTTGCACAAACTTCAGCTCCGATTCTGATGACAATGGAACAATATAAAGGTAAACTCACCCTTTTTGCAGGTGTTGAAAATGCTAAATTTAAAAATATTGTTCGCCCCGGAGATAAGCTTGAAATGGAAACGGAATGTCTAAAGGTAAAAGGGCCTATTGCAAAATGCCTTGGCCGTTCATACGTTGACGGTAAACTATGCACCGAAGCAACTTTAACTGTAGCATTAAAATAAAAACAAGAGGTGAAAATGATAACATCTGAAAAAATTCACAAAACCGCAATTATAGATTCATCTGCCCAAATTGCACCTGATGTAGAAATTGGAGCATATGCAATCATAGGAAAAGACACTATAATTGAGCAGGGGTGTAAAATCGGAGAAAATGCGAACATTCAATTTGCACACATCAAAAAAAATACAAAAATATCTCCATTTGCTTCAGTTGGAGGTGAGCCCCAAGATTTAGGATATAAAGGCGAAAAAACAGGTGTGATTATAGGAGAAAATTGTTGGATTAGGGAATTTGCAACAGTTAATCGTGCTTCAGGAGAAGGAAAAAATACAATAGTAGGCAACAACTGCCTTTTGATGGCATATAGCCATGTTGCGCACAATTGTGTACTTAAAGACAATGTTATTATGGCAAACGCCGCCACCATAGGCGGACACTGTCAAGTTGGTTTTGGGGCTTTTCTGGGAGGAATGAGCGTATTTCATCAAAACCTAAGAATTGGTGATATGGCTATAATTTCAGGTGCTTCAGCAGCCAGGTTAGACATTATTCCATACTGTAAAGCAGAAGGCATACCTTGTCTTCCAATAGGCTTGAATGCCATTGGTTTAAGAAGAAAAGGGGTAGATAAAGTTTCAAGAGATGCAATCCATAAAGCAATTAGAATATTAAGAAATGAGCAATACAACACAACGCAAGCTTTAGAATTGATTGAGGGTGAATTTAAAGATAATGAATATATAAATAATCTTGTAAATTTTGTAAGAACCTCAAAAAGAGGCTGCACTTTAAGATACAAAGCGGCTTACCATGGAGTGATGGAAGAAGACGGTGAAGAATAATGTTTAACCCGATATTAGAAAAATATGCAAAAGTTTTGGTTGATTATTCAACAAATGTTCAAAAAGGCGACTTGGTTATAATATACGCAAGAGGCTACAGCGCCCAGCCCCTCGTAAAAGAGATTTACAAGCAATGCTTAATTAAAGGCGCAAATCCAATAGTCAGAACATCAATGGATGAATTAGCGGAAACTTTTATTAAATATGCTGATGATAGTCAGCTAAATTATATTGATGAAATGTCAAAAACAGAAGTTGAAAAAGCAGACGTAATGATATTTATCGGAGCGCCGAATAATATTAAAAATTTAGCAAATGCCGACAATGAAAAGATTGCAAAAAGATCAAAAGCTTCTCAGCCTATTCTTTCTAAGAGACTTGAGCGCTCAGCCAAGGGTGATTTAAGATGGGTTATAGCAGATTATCCTACAAACGCTCTTGCTCAGGAAGCTTCAATGAGTCTTGAAGAATACAGCGAATTTTTAATTCAATCCTGCTATTTAGATTTAGATAATCCTACAGAAAAATGGATAGAAATTGATAAAGAACAAAAAAGAATAGCAGACATTTTAAACAAAACAACAAAACTCAGGATAGTTGGCGAAAAAACCGATATTACATTTTCAACTAAAGGAAGAAAGTGGATACCATGTTCCGGAAATATGAACTTTCCGGATGGAGAAATATTCACCTCCCCCGTTGAAGATAGTGCAAACGGAACAATTTATTTTGATTTCCCTCAAAACTACCACGGCTCATGTGCTAAAGAAGTTTTTCTTGTACTTAAAGAAGGCAGGGTAGTTGAAGCAAAAGCTGAAGTTGGCAATGAATTTTTACAAAATATGCTAAACACGGATGAAGGCTCAAAACTCGTAGGCGAAATTGCAATTGGAACAAATGACAGAATTCAAAATGTTACAGGAAATATTTTATTTGACGAAAAAATAGGCGGTTCAATCCATATGGCATTGGGTTCAAGCTACCCTGAAGCAGGCGGAAAAAACCAATCCGGACTTCATTGGGATTTAATTAAAAATATGAAAAACGACGGCAAAATATATGCTGACGACAAATTAATCTATGAAGACGGCAAATTTATAATTTAAAATGGATACAACAGAAAAAATCAGAAAAATTATCTCCCCTATACAAAAAGAGGCAGACATCTTTGAAGATAAATTAAGACAACTTATCGACTTTCAGGATATTCCCTTAAAAGAAAGTATTTCAAATTTTCTTTTTAAAAATACAAAAAGACTGCGTCCTGTTTTCACAATTTTATTTGCAAAATTTTTAAAAATCGAAAATGAAATTACCTATAAAATTGCGCTTGCTCAAGAGATAATACACGCAGCATCACTGTTACATGATGATATTATTGATAATCAAAGTCAAAGACGAGGCAATATAACAATAAATTCAAAATACGGCAATAAATTCGCCCTTTTGGAGGGAGACTTTCTTTTAGCCTTAAGTCTTGAAATTTTATCCGATACAAAAATTGAAATAATTAAAATTTTTACTGATAAAATTAAAAAAACAATTAAAGGCGAAATAGAACAAAACTGTCACACAAACAGAATAATGAGCGAAAAAGAGTATTTTAAAAAAACCCTGAATAAAACCGCAAATCTTTTTTTAACGGGATTAGAATCGTTATTTTTGCTTAAAAATAACGACAATAAAACAAAAAAATGCTTAACAAAATTTTTGACAAATTATTCTCTTGCTTTTCAAATAAAAAACGATATTGAAGATATTGAAGAAGATTTCAAAAATGGCAACTATACTTTACCTGTGCTATACTTCTTTAAAGAAAACAATACCGATAATATAAATTACGAAAACATTAAAAAATATAAAGATTTGGCCTTTAAAAAGCTTGATGATTTATCAAAAAAAGCACTTGAGCAATTGAGCGGATTAGAGGATAATGAGTATAAAAACAGTATTATAGAATTATGTAAATATACACTTAAAAAGAGAAACTTGAAAAATGAATCTTATTGAAAATACAAAAAAATATTTTATAAAAAATTCAAAACTATTACTTTTTTTGGTAATTTTTATACTTTTTTGTATTATATGCAATCAAAACAATCAAAACCTGAATTATTTCTTAAAAAGAGGGGTTATTTTAGAATACTCTTTTTCCAAAAATTTAAATATCGATAAAGAAAAAATTAAAAACGAGCTTTTAAATTTAGGCTTTAATTATTCGTTTGTAGATGAATTAAATAAGACAGAAATAAACGAATACGACTGGGACAACAAAAAAATTGAAAAAATTCTCTTTATTGCTCTTCCAACCCTTCCAACAGAAGATAAAAAAGAAGTTTTAAACAAAGTAAGCGATTATGTATTTGAAAACTATCAAAATTCAAAACTAATATCTGTTAAAGCACTAAATAACGAATATAATAAACCCTTTAGTACTTTTTTAAAGTTTCTGGGGCTGTTGTTTGTCTCTTTTGTCTTTTGGTTAATTTTAATTTATCTTTTCTGTGATAAAAAAATCCTTGCGGAAAATATTAAAAATTCAACAAAAAACTTTTTTATAAAAACAAAAGAAGACTTTATTACTCTAATCAAAAAGACAAAAGAAAACGGCATAGGATACTTTATAAAAAGAATTCTTTTTGACGATAACGACAACAGCGAAACAAATATTACAAAAGAAATTATAAGCACTATTGTATTTGTATTACTTTGTGTTATTGCAATAAGATATTTCATAGGAGAACTGCGTTGGATTCCATCCGGCTCTATGCGCCCTACGATTTTAGAAAAAGACAGAGTTTTTGTTGAAAAACTAAAATATCCAAAAAAAGAAATAAAAAGAGGAGATATTTTGGTATTCTATCCTCCGGAAATTGAGCTTTCAAACTCTCCTTTTGCGATACTTTCAAGATTATCCGGAATTTTTTGTAAAGATATAGCTTTCATCAAAAGAGTTGTGGGTTTACCAAATGAAAAACTTGAAATTAAATTTGACCAAAATAATAATGAATACAGAGTCTACATAAATGATAAGGCCTTAGTTGAACCTTATATAATTTCAAGAAGTAATTGGACTCCTTGTGTAGATAAAATGTATTGCGGACCTTTTATTGTCCCGAAAGGCCACTACTTTATGATGGGAGATAACAGAGGCAACTCCCAAGACAGCCGTTTTTGGGGTTTTTTAGATCAAAACAGAATCATCGGAAGAGCTAATTTTATGTTCTTTCCAATTCAAAGAATTAATTCATTGAAAGACAAATATTTAATTTTACACAAACAAAAAACAAAGGACGGCTATGTTGAATACAACTATATAATAGATAGATATGAATTTTTATATAAAATTTGACATGCCTTTATATTTTATAGTCTAATTAAGATACCAGACTATTTGAGTTTACAAAATAAATGCACATAAAAGAAATTGAAATAGACAACTTCAAGTCTTTTGCCAACAAAGTTACCGTTCCTTTACTAAAAGGTTTTACCGCCATATCAGGACCAAATGGTTCAGGCAAAAGCAACATTATAGACAGCATACTTTTTGCACTGGGATTAACAACAGCACGCACCTTAAGATCTGAATCCGGCGTTGTTGATTTAATTACAAGCCACAATAAAAGAGGTGAAGCAAGCGTTAAAGTTACGTTTGAAGTAAATGAAAACGAAGAATTTTCCGTAAAAAGATTTATTAAAAAAACCAAAAACGGCGTGCAATCTAACTACTATTACAATGATAAACCTGCAACCTTGACCCAAATCCATAATGAACTTGAAAAATATAATATTTCTCCAAACAGCTATAATGTTATGATGCAGGGCGATGTTACAGAAATTACAAAATGTTCTCCAATTGAAAGAAGAAAAATATTAGACGAAATAGCAGGAACGGCAGATTTTGACAGAAAACTTGCACTTGCAAGCGAGCAAATTCAAAGTGTTGAAGATAGGGTAGCAAACACAAACATTCTAATGGGCGAAATAGATACACAAATCGAAAAGTTAAAACAAGAAAGAGAAGTTGCGCTTAAGTATAAAAAATATAAAGATGAAAAAACCTCTCTTGAAACACAAATTCAAAGCGCTAAATATTTTGACACTAAAAGAGCGCTTGAATTGGTTCATCAAAACATTCTGCTTGCAGTAAAGACAAAAAAAGAATTAAATGAAAAACTTAAAGAAGCAGAATCCAAAATTCAAGACACAAAAATAAAGTATGATGAAATAAATGCTTTAGTTAAAGCACAAGGTGAAGAAAAACAACTTGAAGTTAAAAAAACTGCAGAAGAAAAAAAAGGAGCAATTGAACGCAAAAAAAGCGCAAAAGCTCAATGTGAAAAAATTACTCTCGATAATTTAAAATCCATTGAATCGTATAAAAACGGAATTGAGGTTCAAAAACAAAAAATTGACGAATACACTAAAGCCATAGACGATAAAAACAACGAATTAAAAGAACTTGAGGGTCAATTAAAAACAAAAAAACAAGAACTTGATAAAATTATAAATGAAATGACAGGGTTAAATAAATCCGCAGATGAACACATTAAAAACAGAAACAAGCTAAGAAAAGAGCTTGAAGACTTAAAAGACGCTGAAACCCAACTAATAAAAGAACAATTGCCCTTAGATAGCGAGTATAAAAACAATAGCGAAAAAATTAACTCAATTAAATCTCAAATAGAAAAACTTTTAAATTCAAAAAAAGTTTTTGAAAGCGAAAAAGATAAACTTACTTTGCAGGTTGAAACACTTGAAAAGGAAGTTAGTGAGTATAAAATCATACAGAATAAGACTTTTGAAGATCTTGATAAAACAAGGAATCAAAAAGAAGATACTTTTTATAAAATTCAACAGGCACAAAAAAGAATAGCAATTTTAAATGCTAACAAAAATGCCTATAAATCAGTGGGTCAAGGTTCGGGTATTGAATCTGTAATGAACGCTAAAATTAATGGCGTACACAAACCCCTGGCTCAACTGGCCGATGTTGAGAATGAATATATAGATGCAATTAATGTTGCACTCGGTGCAAGAGCTTTTTCAATTGTTGTAGATGATCAAGATGTTGCATACAAAGCAATTCAGGTTTTAAGGTCTTTAGGAAGAGACAGAGCCTCATTTATACCCATGAGCATAATTAAAAAAGCACCTTCAAGAATGGTTTTACCCAAGGAAAAAGGTGTTATAGACTTTGCAATAAATTTAATAGATTTTGATGATAAATACATTGACGCTTTTTACTTCGCACTTGGAGAAACCGTTGTTGTTGAAGATGAAAACTGTGCAAAAAAACTCGCAGGCAAATACAGAGTGGTAACCCTTGAAGGAGATATAACAGAAAAAAGCGGACTTATTACGGGTGGAGCTAAAAAAAGAAATTCGAGTTTTTTTGATAAAACCCAAGAAAGAGAGCTTGAAAAACATCAAAAAGCACTAAAAGATTTTGAAAACGAAGCAAAAAAACTCTCTGAAGATGAAAAAAACCTTGAAAGACGTCTTGATGATATAAGACAAAAACACTCAAGCGCCCTAAATACTTTGAATTCGGCAAAAATAGAACTTAAAAACTTAATATCAAATAATGAATCATCTGCAAATATTATTCAAGAAGGCGAAGAGCAGTTAAAAGAAATAAAACAAAAAAATTCAAAGTTATCTAAAGACTTGGACTTAATCGAAGCAAAACACATTAAATTAAACGATAAAATTCAAGAAAAACAAATTGAACTTGAAGAAGTAGAAAAATTAATCGATGAAGGTGAATTGAAAAAATTAAAAGAGAAAACCGCAGGAATTGAAGAAGAAATCAAAAACATTGAAAAAAACATTATGTTTTGCCAAAATAACATCGAAAAAGATGAAAATCAAATCAAATTCCAACAAAGCCAAATTCTAACCCGTCAAAACGATATCAAAAAACTTCTTTCGGATAATGAAAATCTAAAAGGCGAAAAAGAACAGTTTGAAAAAGAAATACAAGAACTCACTAAAGAACTTGAAACTCTTGAAAAAGAGATAGAACAGTTAGGAAAAAATCTTGTTGAATTACAAACAAAAAGAGATGAAATACAAGAAATTTTATTAAACGCAAAAAGCGCCAAAAACAAAGCTAATGATGACCTTGAAAGACTAATGGAACAAGAAGAAAGCTATAAGGCAAGAAGAAGAGAATTAGAGCCTATTTTAGAAAATATCTTAAAAGAATTTGAACAAGCGGGAATTAATCCTAAAGAACTTGAAAAAACAGAAATATCCCTCGACGAGATAAATTCCAAAATATCTAAACTTCAAAAGAAAATGGATGAATTAGAACCTGTTAATATGCGTGCTCTAACCCAATTTGACGAAGCAATGGAAAGACAAGAAGGTTATAGAGAAAAAGTCAGAACTTTAGAAAATGAAAAAAACGAAATAAAAACGAGAATGAACGGCTATCAAAGTCTTAAAAAGGAAACGTTTTTAGAAAGTTATAATGCAATAAATAAAAACTTTAAAGAAGTTTTTGCTCAAATTTCAGAAGGTGAAGGTACACTGGTATTAGAAAACAAAGACGACCCTTTTAGTGGCGGACTTACTTTTGAAGCAAATATTAGAGATAAAAAAAATCAAAAACTTGCAGGCATGTCAGGGGGAGAAAAATCTCTTACGGCGCTTGCTTTTGTTTTTGCAATTCAAAAATATCTGCCTTCTCCTTTTTATGCTTTTGACGAGGTAGATATGCACCTTGATGGCCCTAATGTTGAAAGACTGGCAACAATTATTACAAACCAATCAAAAACGGCGCAGTTCGTTGTGGTATCACTTAGAAAGCCAATGCTTGATAATGCAGACAGAATGATTGGGGTTACACAAAAAGACAAAGGTGTCACTAAAATATCCGGAGTTAAAATAAAGGATGAATAATGAATAATGCCATCAGCGATTTTTATTTGAATAACAAGGAAGTATACAATGAAATTAAAGTCTTGGATGATACCATAGACTTTAATAACCATACGGAATTTATATCCAAAACAGGAATAAAAAAAGATGTTCAAACCGATGCTATTGAAATAATTCTTGACCTTGTAAAAATGGGAAAAATTGACCCTTGGAATATAGATATCGTTGATTTATACGATAAATATATGAAAAGGATTTCAGAACTAAAACAAGACAACCTTAAATCAGTCGGAAGGGCGATTTTATTTTCTTCTACTTTATTAAAAATTAAATCCGATATTCTTCAGGGTATTACAATAGCAGATTTTGAAATAGAGCCTGAAGACTTTTTTGAAGATGAAAGCTATGAAAATAACGAATATGAACAAATGCAAATCCCAACATCCAATATAGTTTCTTTTGATGAAGTTTTACAAAGAAGAACTTCAATAAGGTTAAATCGCAAAAGAAATGTAACATTAAAAGATTTAATAAGACATATCCAATTTTATGAAGATTTAGAAAAAAAATACGCAATAAAAAACGCACTTGAAAGAAAAGAAAGAAGGGTAAGAAACTATTCAAACCTTAAAGCAAGTCAAATAAAAGAGCTGGCTCATGAAGAATATGTTGAAGAAGTTGTTGAAAAAATGAGACAAAATCTTAATCAAATTCTATCAAGAGAAAAAAATATTGAATTAAGAGAACTTTGTTTATTGGGCTTTGATAAAAGCTCCGCTTTTATTGCACTTTTATTTTTGGCGCGTGAAGAAGAGTATGAAATTTATCAGGAAGAATTCTACGGTAAATTATACGTTGGGCGCACACAAACAAAAGGAGAAAATTAGTGGAAGATGAAGTTTTAAAAGCAAAAATTGAAGCGGTTTTATTTGTTACCGCAAAAGCAATGCAGCCAATGGAAATTGCTTCAATTTTAGAAGTTGATGAAGAAAAAATTGAACAAGCGCTTTTGGATTTAATGTTTGATTATTCATCAAGAAACGGTGCTTTAGAAATTGATGATGAAGATGGTTATATCATTCAAGTAAAAGCTGAATATATTGATATCGTAGAAAAAATTTGCCCGGTTGAGCTTTCTCCCGCTGTTTTAAAAACGCTTACCGTAATAGCCTTAAAAGAGCCCATTCGTCAGTCATACCTTAAAGAAATTCGTCCAAGCGCTTATGAGCACATAACAGAACTGTTAAACCATGGTTTAATTTCCCGTTCTAAAGACAAAAACGGAAGAAGTTTTAATATTAGGACAACAAAAAAATTTCAGGAGTATTTTAAACTTAAAGGAGATATTAAAGCACTTGTTAAAAAACTGGATGCAACGCAAGATTTAAAAAACCTTTAAGATTATGATTAATAGAGTTTCTTCTATAAAAACACCAATACCAAACCAAAAGTATCAGCCAAAAAGCACTGTTATATCTAATTATGGCTATGATAGCTTTAATATGGAAAATCCAAATTTAAACAAAAAAGTTTTTATAGATAGAAAAATAATAAAAAAAGAAGAAAATATAAACTCTTTTCTAAATGGCATTTCTCGCAGCATATTTAAAAATCCAAATGATGCTTTTTGTTTTTCAAATCTTTTAAAAACAGGTGCTGTAAGTTTATCAAGTTCTTGTTACAGAAATTTAAAAGACCCTTCAAGCGCTGTTGGTTTGGCATTAAATCCAAATAAAAGCATAATCTCTCATTGTGCCTATATAGAAGATTATATCAATTCCCTAAAAGGGATAGGGGTTAATTTTTCAAATCTTAAAAATCCAACAGAAGAAATTAAAACCATAAATTCATATTTAAAATTCAGGCAACCTTCTCTGGAGCGTCCCGGTGCAGCTATTGGACTATTAGACATATATAACGGTCAAATTATGGATTTTATAAGACTAAAAGACGAAGCTGATTATAATAATTGGTGTTTTGATTTATCCGTTATAATGGATAATAGTTTTTTGGATAAAGTAGACAATAATGAAACAGTTATACTATCAGATGGAAAAAAAATAAAGGCAAAAGACATATATTCAAAACTACTTGATTCAATGCTAAAATCCGGAGAACCGGGAATTATTTTTTCAAATAATAAAAACTATATTACAGACTGCTGTGCTGCAGCACCTTTAGAGAAAAACGAAAAATTAACTTTAGCCCACATAAATCTTTTAAAGTTTTATGATTCTGAAAATCAAAAAATTGACTATGATTCACTTAAAAACGCTTCAAATATACTTTCTTGCGCAATGAAAAACATTGATTCAAACGGATACATAGGAATCCTTGGCTATAATAGCCTTCTTGATTCAATGAAAATTAAATACGGCTCAAAAGAAGCAAAAGATATTTTGGATAAATGCCTTAAAACAATAAAAACCCAATGTCAAAAAAACAATATTAAAATGGCAATATCTCCAACAGGAACTATTTCAAGATTTTTGAAAACTTCACCTTCAATTGAACCTAATGATAACAAAGATATTTCTTACTATGATGAAATTGACACTTTATCAATAGCTCAAAAATACCTGGAAGGTACAATTTCAAAAACAATTAAGCTAAAAGAAAACTATACAATAGAAGATATAAATAATATTATAAGGTACTGTATTAAAAAAGATATAAAAGGAATCAGTGTTTTCCCAAAACAATAAATTCTTTCATATCAAGTTTTAACAGATTTTTAATCTCATCAACAGAATTTGTTTTTGCAAATACAATTGCAAAAAACGGATGTTTTTTATAGTCAATTTTTCTTATACATAGGGGGTTTGAAATATTTTCAAGATATTTTTCATAATCAACTTTAATTATACTATCTTTTTTAACATCATTGCCAACATCGGCCATTGTAAAGTAGTATAGTGAATCATCTTTATTTTTTAATATTTTTTCCCAGTCAGGTTTTTGTTTTTTAAAGAAATATTCATAAACATTAACCCCCCATGCCCAATAGGCAATATCCGTTATACACCATCCGCAAAAACGCATAGGATTCATTTCAATAGGAATTATTTGTCCGTCTTTTTTAACCCTTAATTCCAGGTGAAAAGGGAAATTTTTATAATTTGCTTCTTTTCCAATTTTATTTAAAAGATTATTAAAAGGTTCTATATATTTTTCTAAAATCTCTTTTGAACAATAATAAACCCTATCGGATACATCATTTTCATCAAAAAACGGATGATGGAAGATGTTTAAAATAGTTGCTTGTGATTCATTGTCAAAATAAGCATCGAGAGCGTATTCATCCCCCTCAATCATTTCTTCTATTATAAAATTATCTGTATCAACAACATCTTTAGGGAAAATATCTTTAAATTTTTCAATATCGTCGTCTAATTTATTAAGAACTTCAAACCATTCTTTTTCGCTTTTAACCGGATAAACCCCGAAGCTCAAAAAACCCACGTTTGGTTTTAAAATAACAGGAAACTTCAGTTTTTTAATATCATAATTTTTGATTTTTGATAAACCGACCGTGTCGTAAAAATAATTTGGGAAAAGTTTTTTAATTTTATCTCTAAAAAGCACCTTGTTTTTGCTTAATTCAATCATAGAAGAAAGATTGGAATCTTTGAAGTTTGTATTTATAATATCAATTGAATTTTCAGAGTTTGAATAGAACATTTCATCCTTAAAGCAAGATAATTTCTCTAAAGATATAAGGCAATCCTTTGAAAAATATTTTCTTGAAATCTCGTTATCTAAAACAGGAAAATTATTGTTTTTTATTGTTTCAATCAAAAAATCGGATACATAAGGTTTTTCTAAAATTACCATTTTTTCCCTCTTTTATATTTAATTTTAACACAAAAATTAAGCCGAGCTCCTGCTCAGCTTAATTTATTGTTATTATTTTTCATTTTTAATTCAACCAAAACATCAATAATTTTAGGGTCCCATTTTATTCCGGCTTCTTGCTTTAAAATTTCAAGTGCTTCAGCGTTACTCATTGCTTTTCTGTGTATTCTATCCTGGGTCATAGCACAGTAAGCCCCTGCTACAGCTATTATTCTTGAACCCAACGGGATAGAATTTCCGCTTAAGCCTTCAGGGTATCCCTTTCCGTTATAGCGTTCTTGTTGGTAATTTATATATGGAACAACTTCAGACATAAAGTTAATATTCATCAATAAATCAACGCCAACATTTGGAGAATTTTTTAGCTTTTCCCATTCTTGTTTTGTTAATTTTTCTTTTTTGGTAAACAATTCTTCACAAAGTGTGATTTTACCAATATTTTGCAACAAACCCGCATAATAAATTAAATCTGTTGTTTTTTCGTTTAGTCCCAAATGATTGCAAATTTCTTTTGACAGTTCGGCACATTCTTTTGAATGCGAACGTTTATATTGACCTTTTAAATCAACGGCATATGCTAATTTTTCAACAAAAGATTGTTGTTGATCGCCTAAATCGCCGATAATTGCCGTCAATTGCGCTCTTAAATTTTGCAATTCCAAAAGCGAAACATCCTCAAGAGCAATCAATCTTTTTACTTCATCTATTAATTTTTGAAGACCCAATGATGTTACAAAAAGCCCGGCCGTATTTTGAATTAAATCAGCATATTCAAATTCCAATGGCCTTTTTGCTTTTCTTATAACTTCAATAACACCTATGCATTCAAAATTGTTTTTCATAGGAAACAAAGAAAACTGCATTTCATCCTTTTCAAAAACAATTTCCCTCTCGTCTTCCATTGCTTTTTTAATGTATTCGTCTACTTCGCCTTCAAGTAATTTTTCCTCGGAAGATCCCGAATGACGCAAAGGCTCATTCTTTTTTGAAAGAAAAATATTACATTCGGTCAAATCAAGCATTACTTTGATTGTTTTTGCAATTGAATTATAAATCACAAAATCTTCGCTGTTATCAAACCCCAGAAGACTTAAAGTATTGTCTATTGAATATATGGAAATAAGTTCTTTCAACTGCTCTTTTAAACTGATTTTTTTATCTTTTTCATGAGCTTTTTTTGAAATTTTATCAACAAGTTCCGGGTTTATTAAATGTTCCGTTAAAAAATCGCCCAGATTTAAGGCAAAAATTTCTTCTAACGGGTCATCTTCCAAAAGATTTATTTCTCTTGTATATACAGATAAATTATTTGAAGAATTATCGGTTTTTTTAGCTTTACTCATAAATACCCAATCCTGTGCCACTTATATAATAACATAACGACACTAATTTCAAAAACTAAAGTAAAATTGTTAATATTTTATACAATAGTTAATAAATTTTTATACTTTAGATGTAGATGATAAAATAAAAACATGGGTAACAAAATTTATAGTGAAACTAAATATTTAAAAATTAAAGAGCCAACAAAACTAAAGTCCGGAAAAATTTTAAAAAGCATTGATATAGCCTATGAAACATACGGAAAACTAAACGAAAACAAAGATAATGCTATACTTGTCCTCCATGCTCTAACAGGAAGCGCCCATGCGGCATATTACCATAAAGACACCCAAAAGCCGGGCTGGTGGGATGATATGATAGGGAGCAATAAAGCATTTGACACCGATAAATTTTTCGTTATTTCATCAAATATTTTAGGCGGATGCTACGGCACAACCGGCCCGGCATCAATTAACCCTGATACCGACAAACCGTACGCTCTTGATTTTCCTGTTATCACGATTGAAGATATGGTAAATGTCCAAAAAAAACTGGTTGATTATTTGGGAATTAAAAAAATTATTGTAGCAGGAGGTTCATTGGGAGGAATGCAGGCTCTTGAATGGTCTATCAGATTTCCAAAAAATGTTAAATCAACAATACTTATTGCAACAAGTGCAAGATTAAACGCTCAAGGCATTGCTTTTAATGCTGTAGCCAGAAATGCAATTTTAACGGATATTAATTTCAACAACGGCAATTATTATGACAAAAAACACCCTGAATCAGGACTTGCAATTGCAAGAATGATAGGGCATATAACATATCTTTGCGAAGAAGCAATGTATAAAAAATTCGGAAGAGAATTTAAAGAAAAACCCAGCTTTGATTTTGGAATAGATTTTCAAGTCGAAAGTTACCTTGAGCATCAGGGGAGAGTTTTTGTGGATAGATTTGATGCGAACAGTTACTTATATATAACAAAAGCTCTTGACTATTATGATCCTATAAAAGAGTACGGTTCTCTTGAAAATGCCCTTAAAGACAGTGCTTCTCGATTTTTAATAATATCTTTTTCAACCGATTGGCTTTTTACAACAGCTCAATCCAAACAGATTGCAAGTGCCCTAATACAACTGAATAAAGATGTATCTTTTGTTGAATTGGAAAGCAAGTGCGGTCATGATGCGTTTTTATTGGAATTTGAAAAACAAACAAAAATTATAAAAAGTTTCTTAAGAGGATAAATATGAATCTCAACTACAAAATTGTGTGCGATTTAGTAAAAGAAAATTCAAAAATATTAGACTTAGGCTCATCTGACGGGACTTTATTTGAAATATTAAAAAAAGAAAAAAATGTAGTCGGTTTGGGTGTTGAAATCAATCAAGACAGTGTAATAGCGTCACTGGAAAAGGGTTTAAGTGTTGTTCAGGGAGATTTAGATAAAGGTCTGGGAGAATTCAAAGACAAAAGCTATGATTATGCGATTTTGAATCAAACACTTCAATCAACAAAAAACCCCGAATTTGTAATTTGGGAAATGCTCAGAGTAGCTAAAAAGTCTATTGTTTCATTTCCAAATTTTGCATACTGGAGAGTAAGGTTTTATCTTTTTTTTAAAGGAAAAATGCCAAAATCAAAAATGCTGCCCTATGAATGGTACGATACTCCAAATGTACATTTACTTACAATAGCTGATTTTTTTGAATTTTGTAAAAAAAGAAATATAAAAATAGAAAAATCCGTATATTTAACAAGAAACAAGTCAAGAAGCGGTTTTTTAATAAAAAATATTGCAAATTTCTTTTCCCAGGAAGTAATTTTTGTAATTTCAAAATAAATATAATATATAAATTATATTTCCATTTTTTTAATTTTGTAGTAAAATTATACTAACAATATTACGGAGCATTTTAATGGCAAAACCAGATCTTCTAAAAAAAGATGACTATCTTGTTAAAATAATAGACAGTTTCAAAACACCGGCCTTAGCACAAATTAATGCACTTAAATCTTTCCTTGTAACGGCAGGAGAAAAAATTTCCACGGAAGAAAAAGACTTAATAGAGCTTACACTTAATTCCTGCAGACACATTCAAAATCTGACGGAAATATATTCCCTTGTGCATAAATTAAATTATGAAAATCTGAGACTGAATTATGAAAAATTTGATTTTAATGACCTTATAGTAAATTGTTTAAAAGAATTTTCAATTTTATTAAAATACTACGAAATTAATATTGCATTCTTACCTAAAAACGAAATTATAATAAATGCGGATAAAAATAAAATTAAAAAAGTAATAGAAAATCTTGTTATTGAAAGCATCAATCAGGCGTTTAAAAAAAGCACAATGGAACTGAATATATCTCAAAACAAAAACTTTCTGGTTTTTGAAATTAAAAGCAAAAGCCCTTATATTGATGTTGAATTGATGGATGAATGTTTTAGAAAAAATAAATCAAACACATCCGTAATGTCTAAAACAGTAAAAGAATTAGGTTTTTACCTTTCAGGAGAGATAATAAACGCCCACTACGGAACAATGATTGTAAAAAGCTTTCCTGATAATATTAATATTTTTGGATTCGCAATACCTCTAAATTAAAAAAAATGCAAGCAAAATGCTTGCATTTAAGTAATTTAAGTTAAGCGGAATGTGGGTTTTTGTAGATTATGCAAATGCATTGAATGAACCTTCAATATTTTCATCGATTACTTTTTTAACGGACTCTTCTTCTGTGGTAACCGCAGATCTTTGTGTTTGAATATTATCCAGTTCAAGTTCAAGTTTTTTATCTTGTGCCTGAATTTGTCCTTGCAATCTATCGTATTTTGCTTTTGCTTTATCATCGTCATCTTGATAATAGCCATCTTGAATATTTGCTGCGCAATCCCAAGACAAATTCTTCCATTTAAATTTATCACCGTCGTCTGTATCTTTTTCGCCTTTTTGAATTAAATATTTTCCGTTCCTTATACAATCCTGAAGATAGTTAGGGCCATCAGTCGTACCGTTAACATCGCTTGTACCCATTGCTAAAGCAGGGTCTACAACATATCTTGCAATAACTGTGCCGTTTTTATCATAAAGCGTATATTTATTATCGCCGCCGGATTTAATTGTATCGCCGGATGAAGTTGTTTCTCTGGTTGAAGCAGGGACTTCAGAACTGTTTTCAACAACATTTGCTTTCAATTCGCAATTTTTAAATTTATTATTTTTAGTATCTTCTTCACCTGTTTTATAGTTAAAATATCTTGTTTCTTCTTTACCTTCATCATCTTTTGAGACAATTTTTATCATTCCGTTTGTCACATCGACTTCTAAATCTATTTTTGATGTATCGCTCGAATTCTTATCTTCATATAAGGCTTTATACAAAGCAGTATTTTTGTAGTTTGGTATATCGCTCAAAGCAATATATGAAGCTCCTGATTGAGTAAAACCGCCTTCGGAATCATATGTTCCAACTTTGTATATACCATCTGTTGCACCGTCTTTACTATCCAGAGCATCGGTTGTAGTAATTGTAGAAGATGTTGTTCTTGCATTTGCAGGAATTTCATCCTCGCTTGATACAACTATAGCCCCGTCAGCATCAACTAGTCTGTAAAAAGTAGAACTTGTATAATCTTGACCTTCTGTTCTGTCGTAGCCTTGAATGCCTGAATCATTAGGATTAACACTTCTTACCGTACCGCTTACCAATGCGGCATAAGTCAAATTTGTTGTTCTTCTTGCAGCATCATCACTACTTGTTGCAACACCGTCTTGCCACAATGTAATTTTCATTTGCCTGTTTGATGTAGCCTCTTCGTATTCAGTGCTGATTGATTCAAGTTGTTGAGATAAAACTAATCTCTTTTGAGAAATTTGTTGCGCCCTGTATTCTAAGTCACTCTTTCTTGCAGTGAGCAGGAGCATTCTGCCTTGGCTTGCCGATAATCCCATTTTTACCACCTTTACTTTTAAATTACTTGCAGATTTTATTTGAGTTTTATAATCCTTTTAACTAATTTTTTAATTCCACTTTCAAATTTTAAATAACTTTTTTCATTTGTATTGTTTACATTTGTTTACATTTTTATATACTTTTTATATACACAATGTCAAAAAAACAAGATGTAATAAGGTTTTTTATATATGTTAACTTTTGTAAAATAATTTGACAATTTAAAGTAAAATTAGCAACAATTTTTATTCACACACATTAAATAGCATGTAAACTCCTCTATAAACTCCGTAATACTAATTCTATCCATCACGGCTTAATTTGTTCACAAATTAGCCGTTTTTTTTAATAATTTGATTCGCCGTCGGTTATCATAGGCAGAATAAATTCAAAACAACAAAAGAAAAATTTGTTTAATAATATATACCCGCTTTCCTGAAATTTTTGTAATTTCAGGAAAGTATATGCATTTAAATATAGATATAAAGCCGCCAATTTAAATGTTTTCATTTCTTTTGTGCGGCTATATACTGAAAATAAAGTTTCGGTTTAACTTTTTATGTGCCGATTTTATGTACTCTGACAAAGTTTGTTCTTCCTGAAATAATATTTAGGGAAGAACCTGTAATAATTACATAATCTCCTTTATTTAAACCTATTTCATTTGTCAAAAAGTTATCTATATTTATCAATAAATCCTTCTCTAAAGTATCATTCCAAAGCTTTTGAAAAGGAAAAACTCCCCAACAAAGTGTCATTTTTCTGCAAGTGCTTTCATCATCCGAAATCATAATTATAGGAACGGAAGGTTTTAATTTTGACATTAATCTTGTAGAATATCCGTGTCTTGTGAAGCTTAAAATTGCTTTTGCATTTACATATTTAAGCATTTTATCCGCCCCAAATACAATTGCTTGTCTTGTAAGGGCAATTTGTTCGGATATCTGAAAATCATTATCGAAAAAGTAAAATTCACTATTTTCCGTTGTTTTTGCAATATTTGACATAGTTTCAACCGCTTCAATTGCAAAAGAACCTACGGAAGTTTCAGCACTCAGCATCACAGCATCCGCACCATCCAATATTGCATTTGCAACATCAGAGCTTTCCGCCCTTGTCGGAATAGGATTATCTATCATGCTCTCCAGCATTTGCGTTGCAACGATTACAGGCTTTTTTTGTTTATTACATTCCGCTATAATTTTCTTTTGACAAATCGGAACTTCAGTAGGAGAAAGTTCGATTCCCAAATCTCCTCTTGCAACCATTATACAATCAGACACATTTACTATGCTTTCAAGATTTTCTATTGCCTGGGGTTTTTCAAGTTTTGAAATCACAGGAATATCTGAGCCAAAGTCATTAATATATTTTTTAGCTAATAAGACATCTTCTTTTTGTCTTACAAAAGAAAGAGCTATATAGTCCGCTTGTTTTCTTATTGCAAATTTAATAAATTCAATATCTTTTTCACTGATTGCTTTAAGACTGTTTGTAGAGCCCGGAATGTTTAACCCTTTTCTTGGTTTTAAAGTTCCGCCGTTTGTAACGGTTGCATAAACTTTGTTATCTTCAACTTTATTCACAACAACATGGATTTTGCCGTCATCAAGCAGAATTTTACTTCCTTCCGCTACATCATTTGCAATTCCGCTATAATCAACCGGAATAATGCCGTCTTCTTCTGTACTGTGTTTAAATATTACTTCTTGCCCTTTTTTTAGTTCAATATTTTGTCTGATATTTCCGACTCTTATTTTCGGCCCTTGTAAATCTATCATTATTGCGCAATAAACATCCATTTTTTTGCAGACACTTCTTATTAAGTCAAATTTTTTTTCATGGTCCTCTTCACTGCCATGGGATGTATTTAATCTAAAAACATTGACACCTGCTTTAATCAAATTTTCAATTGCTTGTTCGCTTTCTGTTGCCGGCCCGATTGTAGCAACTATTTTTGTCCTTTTATTTAAATTTTTTTTCATATGCTCCTTCTTTTTATAGTCTATGTAATTATTATTTTATACAAAAAACTTTATAACACTATATTAATATAAAAATTCTGATAAATTTATCTTGCAAATTAATTTAAATATTTATATTTATGCTAAATTGAAATTATATAAACAGGAGGAATATTTATGATAAGTGAAAAAATGCAGCAAGCCTTTTTGGAACAAATTAACAAAGAATTATTCAGCGAGTATCTTTATTTATCCATGAAAGCATATTTTGCAAACCTTAATTTAGCAGGTTTTGTAAATTGGATGGATGTTCAAGTTCAAGAAGAACATGCCCATGCTATGGGAATGTTTGATTATGTTATACAAAGAAACGGAAAAATTGAACTTTTTGAAATAGAAAAACCGCAAAATAATTGGAACAGTCCTTTAGATGTATTTAAAGCGGTATTAGCACATGAAGAATATGTTACATCGAGAATTAATGCACTTTTAGATGTAGCGGAAAGCGAAAAAGACAGAGCAGCAATAATATTTTTAAATTGGTACTTAAAAGAACAGGTTGAAGAAGAGGCTAATGTTGGCGGAGTTTTAGCTCAGCTTGAACTTATCGGCGACGATAAAAACGCACTTTTGGCTTTAGATAAAGAACTGGCTCAAAGAACATACGTTGCACCTGTAATCGGCTAAAAATACAATTAAGGCCTTTTAGAGTTATTATAAATATAAATAAAATTGAAAACACTTTTAAATTTTTAACAAAATCCCCCGGTAAAACAACCGGGGGATAAATACAAAGGAATAATGAAATAAAATTTTAGCTGCTATATGTTTTGAAGACCGAATCAATTGTATCTTCAATAACCTTAGAAACTGATTCCATCTCGGTTGCAATAGCATTTTGCTCGGTATCAAGCTGGTTTAATTGCAATTCAAGACTTCTGTCTTCTTCTTGCAGAGTTTTTGTTTTTTGGTTGATTCTCTCAACTTCTCTTTCGTATACCTGCTTTTCATAGTAATACTTATTCATAGCATCGTCATAAGCTGACTCATCTTCTGTAGAGCTTGTAGTAATAGAGTAAGAATAACCTTCAATATCCGGAGCATCGGGCGAGCTTAGTATTTGTATTGAGGTCAATCTACCGTCAGAGCCTTGGGTTAGCGAGGCTTTTGCCTGAACATTTTTTGAAACGGATTTTGAGCCTTGATAGTCAAAATTATAAGTACCATAATACATTTGCTTTCCGTCAACCGTTTCAAAAGCGGTAGAATCAAGGTCGTTTTCAGATGTATAGTAAGCTGTACCGTTTCTCATATACATATAAAATACACCTTCACTTAGCCCTTGGCTGTTCATAATTGTGCTTAATCCCTGATATCTTTCATAGTCACCCGTGATTTTTGTTATGGTTGAATTATCAGGATCGTTTTCATCATATGTATAGTTTTCTGTGCCGAATTGAAAATTTAAATACGAATATCCGTTTTCACCCTTTTCGGCCGTAATTACACTGTCACGTGCGGAATATGTGTATGCTTGCGCTACACTGTCTTGATATGATAATACAACATCATAGTATCCTTGATATTCGCCTTCTTGTATTTTTGAAAAGCTTGATATTTCGTAATCTTCATACGTAGAATCAAGTGTATAAACTGTTTTTACATAGTCATTAACCGAAGGAGGCACAGGAACATCAAGATTGTTGTATTCACTGTATAGTCCCATAACTTCATTGGATAATGCTACCCTTTGTTGGTTTATTTGTTGCCCTTGATATTCAACATTACTTTTCCTTGCAGTTAAACCAAGAAAGCGAGCTTGACTTGCTGCTAATCCCATATTGTCACCTTTCCTTTGTATTGATATTTTTTTATACGACAACAAAGTATTAATTCTTTAGTATTATTCTTTTTTTTCTTAACAATATTTAACAATTTCATAAATTCACGTTATAATGTATGTTGTAGTTTTAATGAAATTTAGGAAAAAAGCAATTGGAAGATTTATTTTTTATAGATAATCATACCCATGGCTCTTTCGGGATTAACTTTAATTATGCAAATTACGACGAAATAAAATTTGTTTTAAAAGAATTTTATAAAAGAAATATTAGAGGAATTTGCCCGACGCTGGTTGGCGAAAATGATAAAAACATTCAAAAACAGCTTGCTCTTTTTCAAAAAATAAAACAAGAACAATTAAACAGTGTTAAAAAAGAAGCATTTATAATAGGAATACATCTGGAAGGCACGTTTTTAAGCCCTGACAAGGCAGGGATTCAGGATAAAAAAACATTCAAAAAAGGAACGATTGAAAATTTTAAAAAAACAGTCGGAAACTACAGTGATATTGTAAAGATTGTAACTGTTGCCCCCGAGGTTGATGTTGATTTAATTAATTATCTGAATGAAAAAAACATTAAAACCCAAGCCGGACATACAGCTTTTTTTTCCTTAAAGAATTGTCATGCAACCACACATCATTTTAATGCAATGAATCCGATTTACCACAGACAAGCTTCCGTGGCACTTGAAGGACTTATTAATGATAAAATTTATTGTGAAATAATAGCTGATTTTATACATCTATCTAAGGATATTTTAAAACTTGTTTTGAAAACCAAACCAAAAGACAGGATAATTTTAGTAAGTGACAGCTTGCCTTCAAGTAATTTTGAGGGAGAAATTGTATTTTGTAATAAGAAAATTAAAGAAGGAAAAGATGAAAACGGTACAATTGCAGGCTCAAATAAAACTCTTGATGAAATTTGCCTAAATTTACTAAAAACCGATTTTATATCAAAAAAAGATATAAAACAATTTGCTTTTTTAAATCCAATAAAATATCTTAATCTGAACACTGTCGAGATTGATATTTTAAATAAACAATAATTATGTTAAACTTGTTTTGAAATAATATATTGTAGAGGAAAAAATGAACAAAAAATTTATATCAACACTATCCTTGGCTCTTGTAATCGGTCTATCATGCGGGATTTTTAATCAAGCGTTGAGCAAAGGAAATAATTCTATCCAAAAAAAACAGCTTCAACAGGCAAAAACAGCCCAAAAAGTAATCAATGTTTCGCCATTAGCTGTTGTTAACAATCCTCACAAATACCTAAACAAAACAGTAAAAATGCAGGCAACATTCGATAAATTTTCAACACTGGGGCTTGATTACAAAAAAGCCTTAAGGCCAAGCAACAAATATATAGGAATTTTAATTCAAAGGGATGATGTCATAGATCATAGTATTCCCTTATCCGAAATGAAGCTTTTTTTAAAAAAAGAATTAGCTGAAAAACACATAGATTTAGATGCGGGAGATAAAATTGAACTCAGCGCAACTGTTTTTTCAACAGCTTTAAATGATCCTTGGCTGGATGTTAATGATTTAAAAATTATAAAAAAAGCAAAAAAAGAAGAAGCCAAAAATTAAAACAAGGCACAAATATAACTGAAAGATAGGATATTGAGCGAAAAAGATGAGCGAAAACAGGAAATTTTTAACAATCCATGGGCATTTCTACCAGCCGCCAAGAGAAAACCCCTGGATAGAAGAAATTGAAATACAGCAAAGCGCTGCACCTAATCATGACTGGAATGAAAAAATTTCTTGGCAATGCTATGGACCAAACGGAGCATCGAGAATTGTTGACGGGAATAATTCCATTATAGAAATTTCAAACAACTATCAATATATGAGCTACAATTTCGGCCCGACGCTTTTAAGTTGGATGGAAAAGTATGATAATCAAGCCTATCAAAGAATAATTCAAGCAGATGTAAATTCCCGTTCATTATACAATGGTCATGGCTGCGCTATGGCACAGGTGTATAACCACATCATAATGCCTCTTGCAAACAGAAATGACAAAATTACACAGGTTATCTGGGGTTTAAAAGATTTTCAAAAAAGATTCAACAGAAACGCAGAAGGAATTTGGCTTGCCGAAACTGCAGTAGATGCCCAAACACTCGAGGTTTTAATTGATTATGGTGTAAAATTTACCGTACTTTCCCCTCATCAGGCAAAATGCATAAATAAAATCGGACAAAACAACTGGCAAGATGTTTCTTGGGGTACAATAGACCCTTCGCAAGCATACAGGTATTTTGCCGAAGGCACAGATAAGCAAAAATATATTGATTTATTTTTCTATGACGGTTCAATTTCAAAATCTGTAGCATTTGATAATCTTTTACAAGATGGTAAAAAATTTGCATACAGGTTAAATGAAGGCTATGTTGCATCAAGAAACCACCCTCAGCTTGTAAACATTGCAACGGACGGGGAAAGCTACGGTCACCATACAAAATTCGGCGATATGGCATTAGCATACGTTTTAAGAGTAGGAGCAAAAGACTTAGGCTTTACGATTACAAATTACGGACAGTATCTTGAAATGTTTCCGCCGGTATACGAAGTCGATATAAAGCCTGTTTCGGCTTGGAGCTGTTCCCATGGTGTCGGAAGATGGATGGATGATTGCGGATGCTCTACCGGCGCTCAGCCTCATTGGAACCAAAAGTGGAGAAAGCCTTTAAGGCAAGCTCTTGATTATCTGAGAGACGAACTTGCAAAAATCTGTTCTGTATGGGGAGCAAAATATTATGAAGATTTTTGGAAGGCAAGAAATAACTATATAGATGTAATATTAGACAGAAGCACCGAAAGCATTGAAGAGTTTTTTAGGCTAAATACAAAAAAACAGCTTAGTCATCAAGAAAAAGTTAAAGCAATAAAACTAATGGAAATACAACGCTTTGCGCAGTTGATGTATACAAGCTGCGGGTGGTTCTTTGCAGATATTTCAGGAATCGAAACAACGCAAATTTTAAAATACGCTGCAAGGGCAATCGAATTATCACGTGAATTTTCCAAAGAGGACCTGGAAAAAACTTTTCTTTCCATTCTTCAAAAAGCCAAAAGCAATATTGTTGAATTCGGAAACGGAAAAGATATATATAACCGCTGGGTGAAGCCTGCTACTATAGGTTTTGATAAAATTACGGCACAATATGCCATAGAATCATCTTTTGAGAATTTAAACAACGATAAATTGTACTGTTTTTCCATGAAAAAATCTTATTCAAAACAGTATAACAGTTTAAATAATATTTTAACAATTGGTAAAGTTGAAGTAACATCAAATATTACTCTTGAAAAAAAAGAAATGTGCTACGCTATGGTTCAAACCCAAAACAGCGATTTTTATTGCGCCGTTAAGGAATTTAGCTGTAGCGATGATTTTAACATTGAAAAGAAAGAAATCTTAAAGGTTTTTGAAAAAGGAAATATCTTAGACACCTTGCAGACAATTGAGTTGTATTTAGGAAGCAAATTCTATTCTCTCAAGGATATTCCCATAGACAGAAGAAAAATAATATTAGAAAACCTTATTATTGCACGTCTTGAAAAGGCAAGCCAAACATATAAAGACTTATACGAAAGTCTGCTTACACCAATCAGCTATTTAAACGATCTTGGTATGGATATTCCGGAAGGCTTCAGGGTTTGTGCTAAGTATACATTGTTGTCGACTTTTATTAAAGATCTTAAAAGCATGACAAGCTGTCTGGACAACAAAAAAATAGACAGTCTGCTCAAAACAAAACAATTAACGGACAGATTCAATATAAAACTCGGAATAGAAAAAGTTCGTGAAATTTTATCCAATAAACTGGATTCTCTGATTGAAAATTTAAAAAGCAATCCCAATGACAAAAATGCAAAAGAATTATCCGGATTCTTTGATTTACTTGAAAAACTAAACATCGAAACCCAAATTTCTAGTGCTCAAAACATCTTTTATGATATGTTCTGCAAAGATTTCCACGGCTTTTATAACAAACTTCATCAAAAAGAGCATAATAATTTAAGAAAATTATTATTGTGTTTTATTGAAATCGGACAAAAACTAAATATAAATATGAATTTCTATAAAGAAAAAATTGATTCACTAACAGGAAAAGTCTAATCAATCATATTTATTTCTTGTTAAAACCGGAATATCTTCTATTTCAAAAATTTTAGTTGTTTCAATATTGTTTGCATTTTCCATTGCAAACATAGCGCAGATTATCGCTTCCAAGCTTGAAGCCGGAAGCATATTTTCGGGCATTTGAGAAAAGCCGTATTTTATCTTAAGAGAAATTTGAAGATTTTTACAGTCTATACTTGTTCTGGACTGATAATGCGGACATATCCCATAGGATGTTCTGAGCTGATTTATATCGCATCTTATAACTTTAATCCCCTTGGCTTTGAGCTTTTTAAAAGTATCACAACATCTTTTGGAAATTCTGTTTGTCCAATCGTCTTTATTAATTTTAAAATAATCTCCAAGAGCTTTGTAGTTTTTTGAATGTATTCTCCATTTACCCTCCAGGAGTTTATTATCATATGGAATTGAAATACAAACAACGGAGGAATTTATATAAGGAGAATTTTCAAAAAAATAGTCAATATCTTGCACAAAATAAAATTTATCTATAAGAACAATGGATGAATTCCTGTCCAGTATACAAACAGAGCTATCATAGCTGGATGAGTTTGATAGTGACAAGCCTATAAAAAAATTTTCTTTACTTGACAAGCTTTGCATAATTAAGAGTATAATTAAACAAGGAACTTTTTTCAAGGAATTAATTTTGAATTTCTTTGTACTTAAAAATATAATCGATATTTACTATAAAAAACATAAATTTAGATTCTACGTTTTATTTATACTTGCTTTATTCGCAGGTTTTTTTGAATATTTGGGCCTTGTTTTGATTTATCGGTTCGTACTTTTTTTGTCAAATCCTTCAGGTGAATATCTGCCCAAAAGCTTCTTTTATTTAAAAGACAGCTTTAGCTCATCAGATGCACAAAAAGTTACTTTAGTTTTAGGTTTAGCTATTGCATTTATCTATATTTTGAAAAATATTTATCTGTTTATTTTTACCAAGATAAACAATTCTACCCTCGAAGATTTATCCGTAAAAATTGCCGCAAAAATATTTAAGGATATTCTTTTCCAAGATTATTTACTTGTAAAATCAATTGAAAAAGAAAAAATATTAAATACTGTTTATAAAATTACAATTGTTGTTTGGCAATATTGCCAAAAATGCATTGAGTTTTTTGCAAATTTTGGAATAATTTTAATTCTTGTATTATGCCTTTTTGTTAAATTTACACTTGCCGCTTTTTGTGCGCTTTGTTTCCTTGCTTTATTTTTTTATATTGAATATTTTTATCTGAAGAAAAAATCACGCTTTCAAAATGACAATTATTCAAAAAGCTTTGATAATGTTAATACCGTTCTTTTGAAAATTGTTTCAAATGTAAGAGAAATAAGAGTTGAATCACTTGAAGACGATTTTTTAAAAAAAGTTATAAAAACATACAAAAGATATGCTTTTTTAAATAAAGACAAAAATTTAAACAGTATATTCCATATTTATTTTGGCGAAATCTCAATAATGATTGTATTTGGTGTAGTTTTGTGTATTCTTTTTTATACAACAAAATTAAACAGCAGTGTTTTATTAGCTTCAATTGCCACTATTTGTGCAATAATTTTAAGGATTACCCCTTCGATAAATCGTGCACAAAGTGCATTGTATTTACTGAATTCCAATAAAATGATTGCAGAAGAACTAATAGAATTTAATAAAAAATTTAAAGATAATTTCAACTATACAACAACAAAACTCAAGCTTCCGTTTAAAGACAAGATTGAACTTAAAAATATTTCATTTTCATACGAGAACAAAAAAGGCATTAATAACATTAATTTAGAAATTAAAAAAGGAGATTTTATAGGAATTATAGGAAAATCAGGACAATACAAAACTACTCTTTCTTTAATTATAGCTGCTCTTATAAAGCCTGATAAAGGAGAGCTTTTAATTGACGGCATAAAAATAGATAATACAAATTTTAAAAAATGGCAGAACAATATTTCTCTTTTAAGCCAGGATTTTGCTTTTTTGTATGATGATATACAAAATAAAAACGATGAGTTTTTGAAACGTTTAGAACTGGACAGAGAAAAAAGCGTTAAAGAACTTTCCTTTGGGCAAAAACAAAGAGCGGCTTTTTTAAATATGTTAAAGTCAGATAAAGAAGTTTTAATTTTAGATGAAGTATCAAGCTGTCAAGATGTTATATCTGAAAATGAGATTAATAAAATATTGCTTGAAATAAAAGGCAAAAAAACAATAATTGCAATTTCTCACCGTCTGCAAATTCTAAAACATTCAACAAAAGCAGTTTTTATGGATGAAAACAGAATTATTGATGTTGATACAATTAAAAATTTAGAAAAAAAATATAAAAACTTTAAAAAGATAGTTGAATTTTCAAATATTAAACTATAGTTTTTTTAAAAGCGCTTTAACATCCTGATTGATTGTCATATCCGGATTTTCATTTATAAATTCATCAAAAATTGTTCTTGCTTCTTTTTTGTGTCCGCTTTTTAGATAAATAAGTCCTATGATTATTCTGTTGTAGGGATTTGAGTTGTCGTTCACCAATCTTTTAAGCTGTGATTTTTCTTCATTTAATTTAAAAAAACAATCAACTAAACTATCGTAGTATGTTATATTCATATAATTTTTGTTAATAGCTCCCAATAGTGCATTTTTTGCAAGATAGTAATTATTAAGCTCAATATAACATCTTGCAATGTTATATAAATAAGTGTGAGAACTATTTGTATTTTTAGTCAAATTAAAAGCAATTTCATACTCTTTAAGGGCTGCTATGTAGTTTTTTTCACTAAAAAATATATTACCCAAATTACAATGTTTTTGAGCATTTTTTGCTGCATTTATTTCAACTTGTTCAAAACCGTCTATTCCATGGTTGGATTTTGGCAGAGCATAAGCCGCCAAAAACAAAAAACCAAAAGCAAAAAGCAAAATTTTACAATACAACTTCATGGTTTTCTTTTGCAAAAAATATTGTGTCACTGTTTTTAGAAAACTCCCCTTCGAGCATTTTCAATTTATCATCATCATAATCAGGGTCATAATGAAAGAAAAATAATTTTTTAGCTTTTGCCAACTGAGCTGTTTCAATTGCCATTTCAAAAGTAGAATGCCCGAAACCTTGTTTAGGCTGAATCGGATTAATATAATCCTGATAAGTGTATTGCGCATCATGGATTAAACAATCACAATTATGAGCAAATTGGATAAATTTTTTATCCGCTCCTATATAACTTTCCTTGTCTGTTGCATAGATAAGCATTTTTGAATTATATTTTATTTTTATACATAAACAGCCGTTTTTCGGATGAGCAGCTGTTTTGTATGCTGTTATTAATATATCATCTTCTTTGAATTCAATATCTTGTTTAAGGCTGTCATAAACACTGATTTCTCCTTCTTGAGTAAGCTTAATTATATCGTTTTGGGAAAAATTATTTATATTAAAATTACTTCTTATTTCATCCAATCCCAAAGGGAAAACTTTATCAAAAAGAACGGTTTTTAAAGTGTCTCTTAAATCTTCTTCGTTTGTGTTTTGTCCAAACAAATTAATTGTTGAGCTTGGAACAAACAAAGGTTTATAAAACTGCAGACCTTGGATATGGTCTTGGTGAATATGGCTTAAAATTATTGTTGCCTGGTGAGGTTTTTTTTCAGTAGAAATTATTGAATTTTTAATTTCATCTATTCCAATATCAATAATTCCTGTTCCCGCATCAAGTATAATCAGCTGTTTACCGCATCTGACTTCAGTACTTGCGGTGTTTCCTCCAAAAGTCAAATAATTTACTTTAGCTGTAGGATAAGAACCCCTTGTTCCTCTGAATTTTATAATAAAATCTTTATCGTTCTTTTCCATAAGATATAATCCTTAATTTTCTTCCGGTGATAGCTGTTGTTTTTTTTGTTTTTTAAAATTGAAAATTTTTCTTTCTTTTTTAATTTTAGTTTTCTTTTCTTTTTTGGTTTTGATTTTCTTTGGGGTTGTTAATTTTTTTATTTCCCTTTTACTTGTTTTTGATTCCTTGAGTGCCTTTTTGATTTTATTTCTTTTATAGCGTACTGATTTAGGATGTTTTTTGTGATATGTAAATTCAAGATTTCTGTCTCTTTCGCTTCCTGCCAGTGTTGCGTAAGAAATAACGTTTTGCCTGTTTTGCTCAAGGACATCGCTTAAATTTGTTTGATGGAAATCAAACTTATAAACTACTCTATCTTTGTAGTTTGTAATTTTAATGTGGCGAAATGCCATAGGATAAGTCACCATTGAAGGAGTTGACACAAAAACAAGGTTGCCAAAATGGCGTATTTTAGCTGCATGGTAATGACCCGACAACACTATTATCGGATTTTTATATTTTAACAAAATTTCATTAAATTCATTTGCATTTAGAAGCGAATGCTCTTTTGCAATAAAAGGCTCAAGCGAGGCATGATGCATTGCAATAACAACCACCTTGTCTTGATTTTGGCTTAGTTCATTGTCTAAAAATCTGAGCTGTTCTTCACTTAGCTGGCCGTTTGAGGTGCGTTCGTTTTCAATATTCGCATCAAGAATAATTATCCTATAGTCGGTTTTTGGACTAAAAGCAAAGTATGTATCATTAAAAATATAATTAGGATTATATTTTTTGACTGTTTCGAGTATTTGGCTTTTATCCATTTCGCCCGTATATAAATCATGGTTTCCGAAAGTATTTAATGAGGGATATTGAAGCTTTGTTAAGAGTTTATAGTAATTATAAAAATTTTCTTCTGTGGGAAAATCTACTAAATCACCCGTAAAAAGCACAAAATCCAATCCTTTTATCTGATTTATCTGTTCTATTGCATCAGCTAAAAGTTCTTTTGAAGATCCGAGCGCTTTATAACTTGTATCAGTTCTATTTGTTATATGTGTATCAGAAATTTGGATAAAATCCAAAGTCATATTTCTGAAAGAAAACGCTTCAGCGCTTAATATCAGAGCCAATACAACAAATACGGATAATAATAATTTATATATTTTATTTTTCATTTACAAGCTGTTCCAGTTTATCCAGTAATTCCTGATGGTTTTTATAAAATTCCCAGCCCCTTGCTTTCATTGCATATATCATAACCAAAGGCAGATTCAAAGCTTCTTCGCTTCTTAGTTTTTCTCTGTAAAGTTCTTTAAAATTAGCGTTTAAACGAAGTGTCCAGTTGGGATCACCGGAAGTGCCGGGAACATTATACACCTCGTTTATTCCAAAGAAATCAGTGAAGAATATTTGAACATTCTGTGCTTTAGATGCAAAACATTCAACAAGCTTCATAAAAGCAAAGAATTTTTCATCCGTATACATTCTATGCCAAATCTCATCTTTGTTTCCGAATTCAGCGCATAAATCTTCAATAAGATTTTTAATATACGGATTTGCTTTTTCCGTATTAACCAACTTTGAAGCCCACATTCTGATAGGTTCATTATCGTGCGTTCCAACCATTACCCAGGAATTTTGGGTGATATTTTTGCATCTGTAGGGATGATTGTATTCCTGAGGCACAACGAATTGAACGAGCTTCATTCCTTGAAGTGCATATTTTTCCATAACTTTTACCACAGGGTAAGTAAGCGTTCCGAGGTCTTCCGCTATTATCGAATTCTTGTCAAGCCCTGCATCTACTGCAGCTGCAATAACGATTTTTTCAATCATTCTTCCATACAAAGAAATTTGCTCTTCGGATAAATTATCAATCCACTTTTCGTCATCAGGAGTTACAAATTTGCCTTCAGTTGGTGTTTTGTTTATATTTTCTTCTTTTGCAATGGAATACTTTTTAAGTTCAGGATGATTTGGAGAAGAATAGAGTCTTCCTGCACCTTCTTCTGCTTTTGGCAAATGCCCTTTTTTATATACCCATGGGTCAATTAAACCTACCGTGTGGTCGATTCTTACACCACCAGGGTTTTCTTTAAACATTTTTAAATATAATCTTTTTAATAAAATTCCTGCTTGCCCTAAAGACCCGTCTTTATTAAAAAGTTTATCGGGATCAACCACGCTAAAGCCCCAGGCTTGTCCGTCATTTGAAAAATAATCCGGCGGGCATCCAAGACACCAGTCTTTTAAGAAAAGCGACTGATATGCCCAGTTATCTCTGTCTGAAAAAGCCACTTGTCTGTCTGCAATCAGCTTTAAACCGAGTCTTTTTGTATATTCAAGAGTTTCTTCGCTTTGTTTTTGAACTATGAATTGCTCGAGCTTATATCTTTCAATTGTGTCATAATATTTTTTTTCAATTTCTTTTATTCTTTTTTCGGCTCTTTTTTTATCTATATCGCCGAACAATTTTTTATCGGTCTCATTTTTCCACTGAGGCCAATAATCTGAGTTATTTTCAATTGCAAGCGCTTCATACAAAGCATCTTTATCCAGCCAAAAAGCATTTTCCTTTTTGAATGCTTCAAATTCTTTTTTTAATTCCGTTGAAGCATTTTTTTTGAAATTTGTATAAAATTCTCTGCTTGCCAATTCAAAACTTTCATTAGCATAAACATAAGCTGCTCTGTTTATATTTTTGTTTGGATTCATCTCGACAATTTTATCCAGTGTCTTTTGAGATAAAATTCTGTTCCATTTTTCCTCTGTTAATGCCTTTAAATTTATAAAAAGAGGATTTTTGGAAAAGACAGTTCCCGTATAAGGAGAAGAATCCGATAATTTTGTTTTGCCGCTTGGACCTAGCTGAATTGCACTAAAGACATCCTGAATATAGTTAAATAATTCTTTAGCACCTTCTGAATTATATGTACCAAATCCCGTATTTTCATCCGGATTTGAAGGAAAACTTACACCTTGCAGTATAAGGGCAAAATTCTTCTTTCCTAAAACATTAAGCGCTTCTTGAATTGTTTTTTTATATTCTTTTGAAAATAATTCTTTTGTGCTTTTTTCCAACAGCATATTTCCTCTCCTAAATTAATTAAATCAAAAACTTGTAAGCCCTCTTTTTTGCAAATATTCACGCACTTGGTTGAGTGATGCTTGGACTATTCTTGTTATTCTTGAGCTTGAAAGTCCGACCATTTGCGCAATTTGTTTTACCTGCATATTCCTGTAAAAACGATATTCTACAATAGTTCTATCCTTTTGAGGCAATTTTGCAATCGCCTCTTTGATGAGTTTACTTAATTCCGAAATTTCCGCTTTTTCATCAGGCATTGCCGATGTATCTTTTATAAAGTCAAACGGGGAATCATTATCTGAACTTGCTGCCATTATTGAATCTATTGATAAAATAGTTTCATATACGGCTTCTCTTACTTTAGCAGGTGAAACATCTAAAGTGGATTGGTTTTCACTGTATTCTTCTTCAGTGTATTCACCGTCTTCTTTTTTATGTTTAAGAGTGTACCATTTGTATCTGTTTCTTAGTTCATTTCTTATTGCCCAGCGGACAGCCGTTGCAATATAGGAGGTATTGTAGTTTTTTAATTGCTCATCAGTCTTGTTTTTAAACAAAGCCTGAAGCGCAATGATACCTATTGAAACGAGCTCCTCACAATCCAACATGTGAGACGGAATTCTTTTGTATTCTACCCTTGCAACTTTTTGTATTATATCAATATAGTCTTTTAATTTATTAGCTTGCAACTTTGCTACCATTGTATACTAATCTGATAATTAGATTTTACTATTATCAAATAAATAATGCAAATAATATCAGGGGTTTAATGTATTAAACTTTTTCTTTTTTATAAGCCTTGTGTGACATATAAGAAAGCACAATACAAACTATACCGGAAATTATTGCCCAATATATTGCCCAATGATATGCAGCTATAAAAGAGTCTGCATAATTAAACCCTTGTTTTGTATAATAGTTTTTTGCAAAATCAAATATACTAACCGATATTGAAATCCCAAGAAGCATGCCGACATTTCTAAACATAGCAAGGATTCCCGAAGCAATCCCCATTTTTCCCATAGGCGCAATGGAGACAATTAAAGCATTGACACTTGGCTGATAACAACCGGAACCTGCACCTATAAGAGCTTGAGCAAGTATTATATTTATATATGTAAGTTTTTCTCCTATTGTTGTAAAGATAATATACCCCAATACAATTAATACCGTTCCTGTTGTCATTAAAATAGAACTGTGAAGTTTTTTGCTTAATTTACCGTTTAAAAGCGCCATTAGCATAAACATAACAGAAAAAGGCAAAATCAAGACAGCCGTCATTAAAGGAGAGACTTTTAAAATTTCCTGCGTATAATACGGAAACAATAGCGCATTTGTAAAAAGAGCAAAGTATGCTATCAAAAGAGCAAAATTTCCGTAGGTAAATACCTTTGATTTAAAAAGCTCAAAATTAACAACAGGATAAGATATGGATTTTTCTCTTATATAAAAAAGTATTGCGAAAATAACAAATATAATACTTAAAGCGATAACCCTGTTTGATAAAAATCCCCAGTCATGCCCTTTTGATATAACCAAAAGCATTGAAAGTATAGCCACGAGTTGTAAAACCATGCCGAGATAATCAAATTTAAATTCTGATTTGTGGACGATTTCAGGAATATATTTTTTTGAAAAATAAGCACCAATAAGCCCTATAACAATACTCGGAATAAAAATTGCTCTCCAGGTCACATAATGCATCAAAAAACCGCCCACCATAGGCCCTGACATTCCGGCAAGCGCCATAAGTGCAGTAGAAAAACCAAGTGCACGGGCTCTTTTATTTCCTTTGAATACGGATGAAATTATAGCATAATTATTTGAAAGAAGAATACTTGCGCCAAGAGCCTGGACTATTCTTGCAAGTATTAAGCTTAAAAGATTAAATGAAAGCGTATTTAAAAAAGCACCAAGGGCAAAAACAAGGTAACCCAGAGCATAAAGATTTTTTCTTGAAATCAGGTCATTCAATTTTCCAAACAACGTTAAAAATGTGGACAGAATTAAAATATAAGCCGTTACTGCCCATTGAGCCTGAGAAAGACTTATTTCAAAATTTTGCGCAATTTCAAACAATGCAACATTAACCGTATTAGAATCCATCATGGCTAAAAAGCCGCCGATTGCGCTTACTATAAAAATAATCCATTTTAATTCATCTGTATGGTTGTCAAACATAATTTCTCTTTTTGTTAATACTTCCGGATATAAATATTAGCACTTTAATAATTTGAATCAATACATTTTTTTTGCCAAAACCATTAAATTTTTACCAAAAAATTTCGAAAAAATAATTTTATCCAAAAGAACACCAAAAGGAAAAACAAAATCAAAAACTTTTATCTGAATTTTATTAATATTTCCTTTATTGTTTAAAAATTTGTCTTTAATGATATATAAAAGCGTAAAAATTGCACCTAAAGCATCACAGTATTCGATTTTTTCTATTTTAAAATTGTTTTTATTTAAAATTTGTTCTAATTTTTTTTTGCTATATCGTCTGTAATGTCCTGTTTTTTCATCCATTGATGAAAATAAAAAAGCAAAAGCGGGTACAAATAAAAACAGTCTTCCTTCTTTCTTTAATTTGTTACACAGATTGAAAACTTCTTCTTCATCATTTTTTATATGCTCAAGCGTGTTTAGAGAATATATAAAATCGTATTTTTCTTCTGTTTCATTTACGGAAGAAAAGACTTTTATATCTTTATTTTTCAACATTTTAATAAAATTTTCATCAATTTCTATTCCTTCAATTGAAAGTTTAGGGTCTTTTTCAAGAATTTTTTCAATGAAATATCCGTCAGAGCAGCCAAAATCCAATATTTTTTTATAGTTATACCGTTTTATAACAAAATAAAAAGAATCAGCCAAAAAATTATTATAATTTTTTGCCTCTTTCATCACTTCAAGGTTATCTGCCGCATTATATTGCATATTTTAATTATAGATTAACTGTGCTATAATTAGCAAATGGATTATTCTTTGGCAATTTTGATACCTTGTCACAGCGAGGAGATAACAATAAAAAAAGTAGTTTTAGATTTTTTTGAAGTTTTTAAAAGCCACAACTGCAAAATATATGTTTACGACAACAATTCAAACGATAAAAGCGCCGAGATAGTTAAAAGCATAAAACTCCCAAACTTATATTACCGTTTTGAAGAAAAAGTCGGAAAAGGCAACGTAATAAAAAGAATGTTCAGAGAAATTGATGCCGATTATTATCTTTTAGTTGACGGCGATGACACATATCCTGCAAAAAGCGCCGTTTGCATGCTTGAAGCAATGCTAAATGAAAAACCGGATATGATTGTAGGAGACAGGCTTTCTGTAAACTATCACAGTGAAAACAAACGTTTGTTTCATTCTTTTGGAAACAATCTGGTAAAAAATTTTATTAATTTTTTATTTAAAACCAATTTAAATGATATTATGAGCGGATATCGTCTTTTAAACAAAAGAACGGTTAAAACGCTTTGTCCTGTTAGCGAAGGTTTTGAAATTGAAACCGAAATGACAATTTTAGCGCTGGATTTTGGCTATAAAATTAAAGAAATTCCGGTAGAATACAAAGAAAGAATTGAAGGTTCTAAATCAAAATTAAATACATACAAAGACGGTCTTTGTGTTTTAAAAACAATATTTATCTTGTTTAAAGACTACAAACCTTTTGAATTTTTTTCTTTTTTAAGTTTTATTCTGCTTTTAATTTCAATTGTTCTTTTTGCTCCTGTTTTTGTTCAATATTTAAAAACAGGCATGGTTTTAAGGTTTCCCACTCTGTTTGTTTCAATTTTTTTTGCAATATTTTCAATTTTAATGTTTTCAACAGGGCTGATTTTAAGTGTTATAATTAAAATGTTCAAAAGAAGCAGAGAACTTCTACTGAATTCAAGAGGTTAATTTGACGAGAATTTTAAAATATTCATTAATATTTTCTTTAATTTTTTCCTTTTTAACTTTTCTTGGCTATAAACTTGACAGATTTTTTGATATTTTTACGTCAAACAATATATGGGTTTTTGTTTTTAGTTTGATTTTTTCTTTTTTATTATGTTTTTTGTTTTTAAAATATCTTCCCTGGCTTAACAATAAAATTGAAAAAGTTAAATTATATAAAAAAATTGAAAATATTTTCTTCAAGGACGAAAAAAGATGTTTTTTTAACTGTCTAATTTTTATTTTAATTTGTTATATACCGGCTTTTTTAGCATATTTTCCCGGTGTTTTCACATATGACGTTATTTGGGAAGCGGATTTTTTTATAAAGCATGACTATATCGAAATACACCCAATCACACATTGTTTTTTGGTTTATTTAACTCTGATTTTATCTTCGTTTTTAAAATCGTCTACTATAGCTATTTTTCTACATGTGTTTTTTCAAATGCTTGTTTTGGCTTGTGTTTTTTCATACTGTATTTTTATTTTTTCGAAATATGGAATTAATTCTTTTGTAAAAATTTTTGCACTTTTATTTTTTGCTTTTCATCCGATTAATCAGATGTTTTCTCTGATAACAACAAAAGACAGTCTTTTTGGTGCTTTTGTTTTGCTTTTTATATTGCTTCTGATTGATTTATTTAACAATCAAAACCGGATTAAAGATAATAAGTATAAAATCTGTTTAATTTTCACGATTTTTTTAATGTTTTTATTCAGACATAACGGTTTTGTTGCTTATATATTAATATGTCCTTTTTTAATATATTTTTTAAAAAAGGACATAAAAAGTTCTTTGATTGTTTTTCTAACCCCTATAATTTTATACTTTTCTTTTTCGATATTAAAAAACAATATTTTTGAAATCAAACCTCCTCCAATAGCCTCTTCAATAGGTGTTTTACTGCAACAAATGGGTCTTGTAAGAGTAAGGTATGACAGCGAACTGAACAAAACGGAAAAGCTTGCATTCAGACAAATCGTCTCAGAAAACAATGAATTAAATTATCATCCTTTTTGTGCCGATTCTATGAAATTAAATCCCAAAAGTTCGAGTTTGCATAGTGATTTTATTGAAAATTCAATAAGAAAAAAACCACTTCTTTTTGTTGCGCTTTATTTAAAATGGGGAATTTTGCATCCAAAAGACTATATAAATGCGTTTTTATTGAACAATCATACATATTGGTATTTACCAAAAAAATTTTTGACAATGCAAGAGCACTATTTCCTCCTAACATACAACCGCTGGGATAATATTAACGGAATTCCCATAAAGTCATACTGTTTTAATCCGATTCTAAGAAAAATTTACGATGACATATTTTTGTATAATGCATTTGAAAAAAATCCCGTAAGTTTTTTAATGTTTTCGATGGCTTTTAACTTTTGGTTTGTTTTATTTTCATTTTTTGTTCTTTTTTATAAAAAACAATATAACATTATTGTTCCGCTTTTAATTATCCCCGCCCTGTTTTTAACCGTGTTATTCGGGCCTATTTCGTTATTGAGATATATTTATCAAAACTATTTGATTGTTCCGATTTTATTTGCAGGCGTATTTTCCGCTTTCAAAAAACAAGATTGATTGTATCATAATGCTTTATGTAGTATGATTAATACAAAAAAGGACATTAAGAATATGTTTGAAAAATATTTTTCCGAAAGAATCAAAAATACACCCTCTTCTTTTATAAGAGAAATTTTAAAAGTAACACAAAATCCTGAAATAATTTCTTTTGCGGGAGGTTTGCCAAACCCTATTTCTTTTCCGCAAGAAGAATTAAAAATTTCCATGAACAGAATTGCTCAAAAATTTGGAGCTAAAATATATCAATACTCTACAACAATGGGGTTAGAGTCTTTAAGGGAATATATTGTTCAAAGATATAAAATTATCCAAAAAATGGAAAATATTACTCTTGATAATGTTATTATAACAACAGGTTCTCAACAGGCGCTTGATTTGATAGGAAAAGTTTTTATCAATAAAAACGATAAAGTACTAGTCGAAAAACCTTCTTATCTTGGCCTTTTGCAGTCTTTTTGTTTATACGGAGCGGATTTTATTCAAACAAAACTTAATGATGACGGATTGGATATTAATGAGTTAAAAAAAGTTTTAGATGAACAAAAGCCAAAATTGGCTTATTTGATTCCGAATTTTCAAAATCCGACAGGTTTAACTTACAGCGCACAAAACAGGATTAGCGTTTTTAATCAAATTAAAGATAAAGATTTAATTCTGATTCAAGATGATCCGTACGGAGAACTCCGTTTTGATAATAACGAAAGACTTCCGTATATCGGGTTAAATGAAAGTGAAAAAAACATATATCTCGGCTCTTTTTCAAAAATTATTACACCCGGAATGCGCCTTGGATATATTATAGCCAATAAAGAAATAATAAAAATGCTTGAAACCGCAAAGCAAGCTTCGGATTTGCATTCAAACATATTTGCACAATATTTAATAAGTGACTATCTTTATAACAATGATTTGGATAAGCATATTGAAAAAATTAAAAAATTATATAAATCTCAAGCCAAAGCCATGGTTGAAGCAATGCAAAAAGAATTTCCTTCCAATGTAACTTTTACAATTCCAAAAGGCGGCATGTTCAGTTGGGCAAGTCTTCCTGATGGGGTTAGTTCGGTTGATTTATTTAATAAAGCAATAGAAAAAAATGTCGCTTTTGTTCCCGGAGATCCCTTTTATGTCGGTATAAATAATGTTAACACTTTACGTCTAAATTATACAAATGCGGATGATAAGACAATTAAAGAAGGCATCAGGCGTTTAGCCGAAAGCATCAGAGAAATTATTTAATAGTTATTTTTAATATAATCAATTGCATCCTGTTTTGTTAAAATCATGCCTGAAAGTTGTAATTCTTTAATAACATCCAGTATCTCCCCAACCTTTTTAGATGGTTTTATATTTAAAACTTTCATAATTTCATTACCATCGACAAAACTTTTAGGACTTTCTATAATTGACTGAACTTTTATGTAGTAATTTTTTAAATTTTCCAGATGATTTAATGCTTTTTCTGTCATTTCTCTGCTTACTGCTTTTCCCTGGGCTGACAGTCTGTCTGCTTTAGACAGACTAATAACATCCAAAGCATCTTTATTTAATTTTTTAACAAATCTTGCAAAAGCTTTATTTGCATCCTCGCAGTTTATTAAACTTGCAGGATAGATGTGGTATTTTATCATTTTTGTAATGTATTCAATTTGTTTATTAGAAAACTTTAAATTTTTAAGCTCATCTTTTGCAATCCTGCTTCCGACAATATCATGTCCTATAAAACGATGACGCCCAAAGGGTTCTATTGTCCAGGTTTTTGGTTTACCTATATCATGGTAAAAAGCTGCAATTTTTAAAATTGGATTATCAGTTTCAATTAACCTTACCGTTTCAATTGAATGATGAATCAAATCAAGATGGTGATGGGAATTAGAAGGAACTTTTTTAATTTCTTTAACAAAAGGGAAAATAGTTTCCAAGGTATTATCTTCAAGCATTTTTAAAAGGGTTTCTGCTGTATATTTACCTTCAAATATTTTTATTATTTCATAGTTAATTCGCTCTTTTGCAACATTATTTATAAGGTTAAAATTTTGGCTTACAAATAAATTCAACTCTTTTTCGATTTTAAAACCTGTTTTAGACAAAAACCTATACATTCTTAATAATCTTAAAGGATCGTCTATTAAATTATTAAAATTGTATGCTCTTATGATTTTATTATCAATGTCTGATTTTGCCGAAGTTAAATCTATTAATTTATTTTTATTTAAATCATAAAACATAGAGTTTATTGTAAAATCACGCCTTTTAATATCTTCTTCAAGGCTGTTATTTAACGCTTGAGAAATATCAAAATAGTTTATTTTATCTTTTAAAACAACTCTGTATATTTTATTTTCACTGTCTAATTCAATAAAAGTTCCCTTAATTTTTTCTGCCATTTCTCCGGCTAAATCATATGCATTATTAATACATACAAGGTCTCTGTCGTTTGATATTTTACCTTCAATAAAAAAATCCCTTAAATATCCTCCAACAATATAAACTTCGTAGTTTTTGAATATATCTTTAGCAGATTTTAAAACATTGTCATTTTCAAACATCTTCCAACCTCGATATAACATTCGAAAGAGCTGCAATAACTGCATTCGGAGCTTTATATATCATTTTTCCAAGAGTTATAAGTTTATAATTTTCTTTTTTGAAATATTCAAATTCTTTCTCTGAAAATCCGCCCTCAGGGCCTATTACAACAGCAATAGTTGAAGTCTTATCAACATCTTTAAGGGCTGTTTGAACAGTACTGTTTTCATATTTTTCAGCAAAAATAAGTACGTTTTTTTTGTCAAATCTTTTAATCGCATCCAATAAATTACCGACTTCTAAAACTTCAGCCATATCTGCCCGTTCGCATTGTTTAAAATTTTCAAGCACAATTTTTTGCCACTTTTCCGATCTATTTTCCGTATTCTTTTTTGAAACAGAAACGTTATCCGATAAAACAGGATATATTTTTTTAACTCCCGTTTGAGTTGCATTTGCTATTAAAAGATTTTGCGCATCAGTCATTAGAACCGATTGGACAAGGACAATGTTTATATTTAGGCATCTTGCAGATTCTTCTTTAGATAAAATCTTTGCTTCAAGACAGTTTTTATCTGTTTTTTTTACCTCGCAAGTGTACACTATATGATTTTTATCGATAAATTTTACTTTTTCATTGGGCTTTATTCTCAAAACCCTTGTCAAATGAAAAAGATTTTCCTTATCAACAAGTCTTATTATACTGTCTTTTATTTCTTCTTCTCTGATTAAAAAATGCGGCATAACAGTATAATTTTAGCATAAAATTAAAATTTTCTAATATATATAGAGGATATTTTAAAAAATCGCTTAAGACGCCAAAAAACAATAATACTACTACTTTTAGCCATTTGGTTATACTAAAGTATAAAAAACGTATACTAAAGTATAAAAAATAAAAAACGATATTACTAATGTCAAAAAAATGGAGAGAAAAAATGGCAATTACATTGGGAACAAACATACCATCCTTTGTAACCCGCATGAACCTTAACAGTGTCACAAATAATTTGACGGACACCTTAACGAGGCTATCTACCGGTCTTAAAATTAACAGAGCCGGAGATAATGCGGCAGGATTGGTAATTTCGGAAAACATGGAGGCCCTTATAAGAGGCTCAAAACAAGCACAACAAAACATTCAAACTGCTACAAGCTTTTTAGACATTGCGGAAAACGGCATGGTATCAATCAGTGACCATTTTCAACGTATCAATGACCTTTTAGTTAATATGGCCAACGATACAAATGATGAAGATTCAAGAACTGCGGCAGTTGATGAAATTATTGAAAGACTGGACGAAATTAATCGTTTAGCTGACACAACAAATTTTAACGGCAGAACCATGCTTGACGGTACAGTAGATAAAATCATTGTACAAATGGGTCCTGATGCAAGCGAACTATCTATTTTAGATATTTCACCGGCACTTACTGACTGCCACGTTGAAGCATTCGATGTTGAACTGCCGGATGAATTAAACCCATATTTATACATCGATACTACAGGCGGAAACAGAAGGGTAGTTAAAGGTGAAGATGGCGGCTGGGTATACGAAGATGACCAAAGCGCTTTTACCGGCAATCTTGAAGACTGCGACAGAACATTTGACCCCACAAACGAAAACTGCAGAGCATATATAGAAAAAATTCAAAACGCAATTTCACAACTTTCAACCAACAGAGGGCTTATAGGGGCGTATGAAAACAGAATGGACAGCTCCTATGATTCGATGTCAACAAGAATTGAATCTTTAGAATCAGCAAAAACCGTTTATACTGATACAGATATAGCTGAAGAAGCCACTAACTTAACTCAACAGCAAATTATGCAGCAAATCAACGTTTCTGTTTTAACACAGGCTAATTCGCTTCAATCTATGGCATTATCTTTATTAGGCGGCTAGTAATTAACAATTTTCTCTCCACAAGGCTTGCTTTTGAAAATTTCAAAAGCAAGTTCTTGTTTTATAAGCATATCTTATTTTTTGGCAAAATATATTCGTTTGCAAAAAAAATTATTTTTGCGTATTATATAAATAACTCACTCAAACCTCTTAAATAACTTAATAGTTATTTAGTGAAAGGAAAAACAAAATGGCAAATATTAAATCTGCAAAAAAAAGAGTGCTTGTTGCTCAAAGAAACACTGAAAGAAACGTTGCTTTTAAAACATCAATCAAAACTGCAATTAAAAAAGTTTTGGCTTGTGCTCAAAGCGAAGACAAATCACAGTTAGACGAATTATTGTCTAAAGTGTATCAATTGTGCGACAAAGCAGCAGGAAAAGGTATTTTACACAAAAATACCGCTGCCAGAAAAAAATCAAGATTAACAAAAGCGGTTAATAAATTAACTAAATAGTTTTATTAATCTTATTTTAATTTAAAACTCCCTGAAATTCATTACTTCAGGGAGTTTTATTATTTTATAAATTCTAAAACAACTTTGTCAATTTAAATTTATGGCAGTATTCAATTAAATCTCTTTTTATTTCGGGACACAAAATATAAAGAGCAATAATATTTGGTACACACATAGCTATCATCATAGCATCAGTTATTTCAATTATCGATTTAACATTTAAGGATGAACCTATTACGATAAAAATGCAATATATCAAATTAAAGGCAAGCGCTCTTTTTTTGCCTTCTCCAAATAAAAACGTCCAGGCTTTTTGGCCGTAATACGCCCACGATATCAAGGTTGAAAGAGCAAACATTATTGCAATAATTGATAAAATTATCGGGAAAAAAGGAATTACAGATTTAAATGCATTTGAAGCAAGCTCAATTCCGGAAATATTTTTTGCAGCTTGCGTGCAAGTATTTGAAAAAATAATTGCAAAAGAAGTAAACAAACACAAAACACCCGTTAAAAATGTTTCTAACAGAGCAACAAAACCTTGCGAAACAGGTTCTTTTGTCTGTGCCGCTGCATACACAATAGCAGCAGCGCCGGTTCCGGCTTCATTACACTGGACGGATCGTCTCAGGCCTATAATTATTGTTCCGAACACCCCGCCGGCTACTGCTGTCGGATGAAACGCCTCTTTTAAAATCAACAAAAGGGCGCTTGGAATATTTGTAATATTCGCTAAAATTACGATTATACCCGAAATGATATACATAGCACACATCGTAGGAACAAGTATTGATGTAATTTTAGCAATACTTTTAATCCCTCCAACAGTAACCAAACCTATAAGAATTGCCACAATTAAACCAAATATCCAAGTAGACCCATGTAAAAAACTTTCTGCGCCGCCTGTAATAAATATTATTTGATGAGCGGATTGATTAATTTGTATCATATTACCGCCCGTTATACCTCCCCCTATACAAAGGATTGCAAAAATAACAGACAAAGGTTGGCCTAACCATCTCAACTTCTTTCTTGTCAAGCCATGGGCAATATAGTGCATAGGTCCGCCGGATACAGAACCGTCTTCATTAAATCTTCTGTATTTAACAGCAAGAGTCGCTTCAACAAATTTAATAGACATTCCTAAAAGCGCACCTGCAAAAATCCAAAAAGCAGCACCCGGACCTCCTATTGAAATAGAGATTGCAACCCCCGCTATTGAACCTATGCCTATTGTACCGGAAAGGGCTGTTGCAAGAGCCTGGAGTGAAGATACTTCGCCACAGTTTTCCCCGTTATCTTTTGGTTTTATTATAAGATCAAGTGCGTGTTTAAAACCCCATACGCATATTCCTTTAAAGTATATTGTAAAAAATATACCTGCAAATAAAATCCAAAAAATTATCAAGGGAACTTTTGAGCCAAAAAAGTTAATTTGATAAAAAATAATTTCTGCAATTTTATCTGAAATCGGAGCTACGTTTTTATCTATAAAACTGTCCACATTCATTGCATTAGCACAAGGTAAACCCAAAAACAACGTAAATAATAAAGTAAATAGTCTATTCATTTTTCAATATAATCCCTTTCTTTTTATTGGGGCAGGTTTTATATTATCAGGAATAAAAGAAAATTGCCATTTAATAAGCAGATATTTTAACATTTTGTAAATAACTGCACTTTTAAAATTGTTAAAAAAAGTATTTTTATATTATTCTTAAACTATGAAAAAAGTTTATAGAATAATATTTTTACTGCTTTTTATTTGCTCTTGTACTTATGCTTGCGAAGTTAAGTTTATTCAAATTACAGATATTAATTTAAACACAAAAAACGCATATCGTCTCCGGGAGACAATTAAAGAAATTAATCAGTACAAAGATATTGATTTTGTTGTATTTGGCGGCAACAATATTTCAAAAACAAATATAAACAATCTGAATACCTTTTTATACCTTTTAAAAAAAGTAAATAAAAAATGCTATGTTCTTTTAGGTTCAACGGATGTCTTGGCTTCAAGCGGAATAGACAAAGAATATTATTTAAAAAGAGTAAGAAGAGTAAAATTTTTTCACAGCAAAAAACCGAACTACACTTTCAAAAAAAACGGATATCTGTTTGTTGTAATGGATGGCTCTAAAGAATTTTTCCAATCATCAAACGGATACTACTCAAAAAAAGAGCTTGTTTGGCTTGATGATGTGCTTAGCAAAAACAAAGACAAAGAGATTATAATTTTACAACATTTCCCGATTTTACCTACAAAATCAAAGTGGCTTGAAACAGCAAAAATCGAAAACTACAAAGAAGTAATTTTAAAATACAATAATATAAAAGCAATAATAAGCGGCCATTATGGAATTAACTTTGAAGAAAAAATAGACGGCATTTATCATATAATAACAGAAAATTATTCAAAAAATTGCGCTTATAAAATTATTGAAATAGATACAAAAAACGACTTATACGCAACATATCTTGTTAAATAGTCTATCCTCTAAAAAGATTGTTGGATTCAACTTCGCTTTTTAAAAGCGGATAGTCATTGATGTCTTTTTCTTGTGCAAATTTTATAGCATATTTTCTTGCAAGTTCAAGTATTTCAACATCATCAACCAAATTGGCAAGTTTAAAATCAGGAAGACCGGACTGCCTTGTTCCTAAAAATTCTCCGGGACCTCTTAATTCAAGGTCTTTCTGAGAAATTATAAAACCGTTGTTTGTTTTTGTCATAATTTCAAGTCTTTTTCTAATTTCAGCAGAGCTGTTTGAACTAATAAGCGCACAATAAGATTGTTCTTGGCTTCTTCCCACACGCCCTCTTAATTGATGAAGTTGCGACAAACCAAATCTTTCGGCGTTTTCAATTACAATTACGGTTGCATTAGGATTATCTATTCCGACTTCAACAACCGTTGTAGATACAAGTATATCAAACTTGCCTTCTTTAAAATCATTCATTACTTTATCTTTTTCACCTCCATCCATTTTACCATGGAGCAAGCCTATTTTATAATCTTTAAATTCGCCTTCCCGGAGTTTTTGAGCCTCCAAAGTAGCGGCCTTAGCGCTTATTGCTTCCGATTCCTCAATCAAAGGATAGACAATATATGCTTGATGTTTAAAAAAAATCTCTTTTTTTATTAAATCATATATTTTTTTTCTTTCACTTGCACCCCCGAGAGTTGTAATTATAGGCTTTCTGCCTTTTGGAAGCTCATCAATTATACTTACATCCAAATCGCCATGGAGCGTCAAAGCAAGAGTTCTTGGAATTGGAGTAGCAGTCATATTAAGCATGTGGGGCATTTTGCCTTTATTCAAAAGAGCATTTCTCTGTTTTACACCAAACCTGTGTTGCTCATCAATTACAATCGCACCAAGATTATTAAATTCAACTCCGTCTTGAATAAGCGCATGAGTTCCGACTGCTATATGCATTTGCCCGTTTTTTAAATTAGTATACATTTCTTTTTTGGTTTTTGAACTTATTTTGCCTGTAAAAAGACCTATAGAAAGACCTAAAGGAATAAGTTCTTTTGAAAAATTTTTAAAATGCTGATTTGCAAGAATTTCAGTAGGTGCCATAATTGCCCCTTGATATCCGTTTTCAATTGCACATAAAAGTGCAATACAAGCAACAACAGTTTTTCCTGAGCCTACATCCCCCTGCAAAAGTCTTTGCATCGGAGATATTGAATTCATATCTTTTATGATTTCATCAAGTGCTTTTTTTTGACCTTCCGTCAATTCAAAAGGAAGACTTTTAATATACCTGTCAACAAGTCCGCCTTTTTTTATTCCGAGTTTTACGGAAGGAGTTTTTAAACTTTCTTTTTTTAAAAGAGCAAGGTTAAGCTGAAAATAAAACAATTCCTCAAACACAAGCCTAAACCTTGCTTTTTCTATTTCTTCATTACTTTTTGGTTTGTGTATATTAATTATTGCTTGCTTTTTATCCAAAAGACTTAAATCTTTTTTTATATCATCCAAAACAGGGTCAAAAATTTTATCCTGATACTTTATTAGTGCATTATTTATAGCATTTGCCAGAGTCTTTGCATTCAAATTTTCAATAAGAGAGTATATTGGGACAATTTTATTTTTGCTGTCATCAGATTCATCAAATTGTCCCATAAGCTGAATTTGTGCTTTTTCAATTGTTGTTTTTCTTAAAAAATCATCAAATTTCACTTTTCCCATAACCAAAACCAGGCTGTTTAAAGGATAGAGAGATTTATAGTGTTCAATGAGCTTTCTGTTGGTTGTTTTTATAAAAAAGTTTATCGGAATTGTTCCTGTTGAATCTTTTATTAAAAGAGTAAAAATTGTAAGTTTACTTTTTGTTGTATAGCTGCCAACTTTAATAATTTTTCCGTAAATACTTACAAGCTCGCCCAATTTTAGACTTTTTATGTTCGTTTTTAAATTGTAGTCAATATATTTTCTTGGGTAGTATTCGATTAAATCTTTAACCTTAAATATTCCCATTTTATTAAAAATTTTTGCTATTTGAGGCCCAACACCTTTTACAAACGTAACATCTGCATCAAGACTATCTTCAATAAATTCTTTTTTTTCTTTTAACTCTTCTTTTTTTTCTTTTGGTTTTATAATTTTTCTTAATCGTGCAAAAGTTTCAAGTGTTTTATCTATTGTATATTTCCTATTACCAATACTATCTATATGGTAACTTTCAAAAAGATTTATTAAATGAGCAATGTTTTGTTTTTCGACTTTATTTATATTTTTTAAAACGCTATAAAGAGTCTTAAGCATAAATTTCGAAAAGTTGCTTGTTTTGCCGTCAAAATCAATGTATTGATATTTGATTTCAAGTGTGACAGCTTTTTTTATTTTTTCATAAATTTCATCAAAACTCAAAGTTTTAAAACCTTAATTCAAATCAACTAATCTTATTACTTCGTAGATATTTATTCTGTTTGTTTTGCCTCTGATTAACACATTTTTGATTGTAATTACATCCACATATTTTTTAACACGTTCATATGTGGTTTCACTTATTAAAAAATTTGTATGATAAACTTTATTATAATTTTCAATTCTGCTTGCAGTATTAACCGTATCTCCGATTACCGTATATTCAAGACGCTCTTTTGAGCCGATATTGCCTATAAAAGCTTCCCCTGATGAGATTCCTATTCCGATTTCAATTTTAGGTTTACCTTCGTCAATCCACTTTTCTTGAAGATGTTTAACTTTTTTTAGCATTTTATTTGCGCACTTTACAGCGTTTAGGGCATGGTTTGAATTATTTTTTTCATCCTTAAATATGGCAAGAACTGCATCGCCCATAAATTTGTTTAAAATTCCGCCGGTCTGTTCAATAATAGGCACAAGAGCACTGAAATATTCATTTAAAATATCCGTGACAGAATTAGCGTCCATTGATTCTGATATTGAGGTAAAGTTTCTGATATCTGCAAACAAAACGCTAATATCTGCTCTTTTTCCTCCAAGTTCAATGTTGTCTATATTTTGAACAACATTTTGCATAACATCGTAAGACAAATATTTTCCCATTGCGTTTTGGATTTTTTCTTTTTTACTGTCCTCGATTAAATATCTGTATGAATAAGCACATGCTATTGCAACAAGAATAAATAATTCCGGTAAAATTAAACTTACGGCAATTTTATTTGAATACATAAAGAATGCAAATAAAGCATAAGCAAACATTATGCAAATACTTGAAAGGAGCGCCGGAACAATAGGCATAATGCAGACAAGTAAAAATACCGAAAGAAAAATTAAAATACAAGTTAAAAAGTTATACAAAGGGCTTGCAATTCTGAAAAAATCATTAGCTAAAAGATTATTAAAATTCGTAGCTTGAATATCAAGACCCGAAAAATTCTCTGAAACGGGTGTTCTTCCGGTATCAGCTAACGCTTGGGCATTGGCATTGGCGCCTATAAAAACAATTTTATCTTTAAAAACAGAGCTATCCAAAATCGGCTTTTCGCCGTTTTTAAGTGCCCTATAAGACATAATAACATCCGAAGCCGAATATTTTTTGTGCGAGTATACTCCGTCATTTGTTTTATAATACGAAATATAGTTGGATATAAACCCGTTTTCACTTAATGTCGGAATTTTTAAAGTGTGTTTATTTGAAAAACCCCATATATGATTATCGGTTAAAATATACTCTTTAATTCCGGTATATTTGCTATACATAACAAATCCCAAACTTGGATAAAAATCACCATTATAGTTAATTAACTGGCTTGCTTTTCTTATGTATCCGTCTGAATCTTCAGGAACATTTACAAAACCTAAAGATTTTATATTTTTAAAGTATTGTTTCTGCAAGGCGGTAAAGCTTTTAAAAGCCGTTTCTTTTTTGTATTTTTCCTGTCGTTTATCTATTATTTTTATATCGGATTTTGATTTTAAAAGTTTATTGTATTCATTTTTATCTATTCCTTTTTCAAATTCATTATAAGCAAAAGCTACTCCTGCTGTCAGCTTTTTAAAATTACCGACTGAATCAAAAAATTTTTTATCGCTATTTGGATATTCAGAATCAGGCGCCATTATAAGGCCGTCATATCCCATCAGTTTTGCATCGGTATAATTTTCAATATAGTCAAATATTTCTAAATAATATTCTCTTTTCCATGGCCATCTTCCGATATCATGAAGAGACTTATCGTCTATTACAAGCAAAACAACATTGTCCGAAGAAATAGATTTTTCGAGAGTTAACCTATTCATTATATTATAGGATTTTAACTGCAAAAAAGACGAAGTTAATACATATACAACAATAAAAATAAATGTAAAAACCGGAAATAAAAATTTGATATTTTTTTGCCTAAACTCCATACAACTTATTGTATAATACTTTTTAAAAAATAAAAAGCGGATAAAATAAAATCCGCTTTTTATTAACTACACTGAAACAATCCCCTCTTTTATTGCTTTAACTGCAGCTTGGACTCTATCATCTACGCAAAGTTTTTGTAAAATTGAACAAACATGAGCTTTTGCTGTGTGCACTGAAACAATTAGTTCCTGTGCTATTTGAGTATTAGACTTGCCTTGCACCAACAGCTTCAATACTTCACTTTCTCTTTCTGTCAGCTTTGCTTTAGAGTCTCCGTTATTTGCGCAATTCATAATTTCCATGTTTTCCGGTTTTGGAAAAAGTTTTAGTGCAAGATGTGCCACATTGGAATCTATCCAACAAGCACCTTTTGCAACATTTTTAATAACATTTGATAATGTATTCGGATCAATATCTTTAAGACAATATCCGCTTGCACCCGAGCCAAGGGAAGCTACAACTTCTTCTTCTCTATCATGAGAAGTTAAAATTATAACTTTTGTATTCGGACTTATACCCTTAACTCTTGCAGTTGCTTCGAGTCCGTTTATTCCGGGCAAACCTAAATCCATTAAAACAACATCAGGTTGCTCTTTTTTAATCAATTCCAATCCAACTTCGGCATTTTGCGCTTCTGCCACAACATTTATATTTTCAATTTCATTAAGCGCATATCTTAAACCCACGCGTGTTAGCTTATAATCCTCAACTATAATAACTCTTACTTCTTTTTCTGCGGCATTTTTGCTGAGTGCTTGTTGAACCATTTGCCTAATCCTTTCTTGTATTGCGTTGGCTATCATTATTTATGATTAATACTAACCTTTAAGGGGTGAAATGCCAATTAGTCTGGTGTCTAATTTGGATATTAGCCAAGTGGGCAATATGATAAAACTTTAAAATATTAATATTGTTTATTTTTATATTATAATGTTTGTATGAAACAAAACTACATGCCTTTATTCAGGAAATATCGCCCTCAATCTTTTGATGATGTTGTAGGGCAAAAAAGTCTTGTTAAGGCTTTATCTAATGCTATTGAATTAAATAGAATAGCAAATGCATATTTATTTTGCGGGCCCAGGGGAACCGGGAAAACCTCGACAGCCAGAATTTTTGCAAAATCTTTAAATTGTGTTGAAGGCCCAACTTTAAAACCTTGTCAAAAATGCGCAAGTTGTATTGATATTACAAATGCTTCCGGGCTGGATGTAATTGAAATTGACGCTGCATCTAACCGTGGGATACAAGATGCCAAGGATTTAATTTCAAGAGTTCAGTATGCCCCTATTAACGGAAAGTATAAAATTTTTATAATAGATGAAGTACACATGCTCTCAAATGACGCTTTTAATGCGCTCTTAAAAACTTTTGAAGAACCCCCGGAAAATGTTATTTTTATTCTTGCAACAACAGAACCGCATAAAGTCCTTGAAACAATTGTTTCAAGATGTCAAAGATTTGATTTAAAAAGAATTACAACAGATGATATTGTAAAAAGATTAAGAGAGATATCCGATATTGAAAACATTAAAATTACAGACGAAGCTCTTTTTACTATTGCAAACAATGTCTCGGGAGGATTGAGGGATTCACTTGCACTGCTTGATCAGGTAAGCATTCTCGGCGTAAAAGATGAAATAAGCAAAGATTTAATTGAAGAACTTTTGGGAAAAATAAATTTTGACACCTTATTGAATTTATTAAAAGACATCTATAGCGAATCTTTTGAATCTGCCTTAATAACAATCAATGAAATATATTCAAAAGGGTCTGAACCAAGAAATTTAGCCGAAAATTTCATAGAATTTTTAAGAAACATTGTTTTGATTTTGAATTCAAAGCAAAAAGAAAGCATTAAAAAAATAAGTTCCTTAACTGACGACAATATTAAAAAAGCCTGCGATTTAAATTTTGACAAAGATAAAATAATAAAAATTTTAGACACAATTATTGAATACTATAAAGAAATTAAAATTTCAACAAACCCGTATCTTTGGATGGAACTTGCCGCAATTGCAGCTTGCAAAACAGATTTAATTTATAGCCAAAAAAATCAAACAAAAGCAAATACAAAGATTCAAGCAATTAAACCATCAGAAACCATAGATATAAAAACAGACAATCCAAGCGAAAAAATTGAAATACCCAAAACAGATACAAAAGAAAAACCAATTTTAAAAGAAACAATACCGGATAGTTTATCTGGAAACATTCAAAATAATAAAACCATTCAAAAAGAAGATACAAAGGATAATGAAGAAATTAATGAAGCGAAGCTTTGGACAAAAATAGTTTCTTCCATTCCCTCTCTTCCTGCTAAAGCCTTTTATTCAGGGGTTGCAAAGCTCGTTGAGATAAAAAACAAAACAATAGTTTTAGGTTTTTTGCATGAAAACACACTTTTACAGGCAAAAACACCATCTAAAATGTCGCAGCTTCAAAGTGCCGTTGATATAACTTGCAAAGATTACGGTCTTGAATTTAGAAAGATAGAAGCTGATTCAAAAGTAGTTGAAGTTAAGCCAAAAATAACATCAAATACTATAAAAAAACCTAATCCTTCCATAGACAATATTCAAAATACACCTATTGTTTTTGATGACATTTCCGAAAATTCAGCAGAATCATCCGAAGAAAAAGAGGAAATTGAAAAAGAAAAAAAATATTACAGCCCCAAAGTTCGGGATATGATTGAGCAATTTAGCGGAAGAATTATTGAATAAATAAATTGCGCCCAATGGGATTCAAACCCATAGTCTTTGGCTTCGGAGACCAATGCTTTATTCAATTAAGCTATGAGCGCATTTTTAGATTTAATTGTATCAAAAAAATTTAGTTTATTAAATTTTTATATCCACATTTGTATTTTTTTGCTCATCTTTTTTTTCTAAATCTAATTTTTGCATAACGGGATGTATAATTTTATTTACTATTCTGGGTGCAATAACAGCTAAAATTATTCCCGAAGCTATAATTGACATTAATTCCTGTGCGCCGCCTATTTTCGTTTTAACTTCGCTATCTTTAAGAGTTTTTAATTTATTTTTGAATTCTTCACTTGTTTTTGCATAAACCGCATCGCAATCTTTCAACTGCGGAAAATGTTTTAACAATCTGAAAGTATTTTTTCTTATCGGAAAAATTAATGCAAAATATGAAAAAATTGAAAGAGATTGGTAAATAAGTTCCCTTGAAGCACTATATTTTTTCTCTTTTTCTCCTGCTGTTTTATCAAGAAGAGTAAAAGCCGGCCTCCCTATTGCCTTTAAGCATCCTTCAGATATTACCTGCAGAGAAGAATTTTGCACAAAATTTGCAGTATTTGGATTAGTCAAAAAATTAACTACCAGGGACATTTTTTATCCTTTCTGCTTATTTTTGCAAAATATTCATTTATATCAGGTATTTTAAAAGTTTCTTGTGTTTTTGTTTTTTTTAGCGCATTTGCCTTACCTAAAGCCTCGAGAATCTTATTCGTCATAAAAGGAATTAAACTCAAAGCAAGAGTACACACGCAAATATGTGAAATTGATTTTTTAGTGTTTAAATATAAATCTTTTGGGCTTTGAAGATAATCTTTGAATTTTAACACCACATTTTCAAGAGATTTAATATGTTTTGATTGTTCTTTTGTCAAAAGATTTCCGTTTTGCGCCAGATCAGAAACAGCATAGTTTTTAAGCGCTTTCCCGTCTATATTAGTGAGAATCTTAAAATCATCGCTTGAAATATCAAGTTTTCTATTTTTTACAAGTTTTTTTGCCTTATCCTTATAATACTTTTTACAAACAGGTGAAGTTAAATTATTTTTAATAACTCTTGTTATTCCTATATAACTTAAAAGCGCAGCGGTTTCTGTTATTATATCTCTTTTTATGACATATTTTTTTTGTTCATTTGTACTTTTTTTGTCGCCTAAAGCTGCCATAGGAATAAAAAACAACTTAAAAGCCGCAATAGATGCGGTTGCAATTTCTGAATCGTTTGACTTGCCCAGTTTATATAAAATTCTGTTTGTTGTGTTGTTAATCAATTTCATACATTAAGATTAATGCTTATAAATAAAAAAATTTGCTTTTAGTAATTAATTAAAGTTGGCATTGGATTTTTTTAAAAAAATAATTAAAGTAATAAAAAAGAGTATTTCCATGTTGAAAAGTTATTATGAAATATTAAACATTTGCGAAAACGCTTCCAAAGATGAAATTAAAAAACAGTTCAAAAAACTCGTCAAAATGTATCATCCGGATATAAATTCATCATTGGAAGCAGAAAATATATTTAAAGAAATAAATAAAGCCGCAGAAATTCTTTTAGATGATGAAAAAAGAAAAAATTATGACAAATTAAGAAACACAAATAAAGAGGTATACAATAAAAAACCTCACCAAAATTACAAAACTTCGGAATCAAGCGGATATAGTTTTTATGATATTTTCAAAAAAACAGAAAATAAAAAAACAAAAAAGCCAAAAAAAGGAAGCGATATTACCGTAAATGTTGAAATAGACTACCAGGAAGCACTCCTTGGAACATACAGAAGCGTTAATATAGCCAAATCTTCAATTTGTCCAAAATGTTTGGGCAAAAAATTTGCAAACGGTCAAAAATGTTCATACTGTAACGGCTTAGGGGAAAAAACCCTAAATAAAAAAATTACGGTTAAGATTCCGCCAAAAATTAAAGACAAAACAAAGCTCCGCCTAAAACAAGAAGGTTCTGAAGGAGAATTCAACGGTCAGCCGGGGGACTTATATATTGTTGTTAACATTACAAAAAAAGATGATTTAACGGTTAAAGACGGGATTGTCTATAATGAAGTTGAAATAAGTCCTTATACAGCTGTTTTAGGAGGGAATATTAAAGTTCCCACTCTATGGGGCGAAGCCGTTATTAAAATTCCGCCTTTGACAAAATCAAACCAAAGTTTTAAACTGATTGATGTCGGCGTTTTGAATGAAAAAACAAACAAAAAAGGTGAGCAAATTACAAAAGTTATAATTCAAATACCATCTGAAATTTCAAACGACGAATACAAATTGTATGAAAAATTAAAAGAAATTAATTCAAAAAAGAAAAATGCACAATCAATCTAGCGCCCATATCAGAGAAATTTTTGATTCAATTCAAGGTGAAGGCCCTTATGTCGGCTCATTTCACACGTTTGTGAGGTTTTGCGGTTGTAATTTAAATTGCAGCTTTTGCGATACGGATTTTGATTATAAAAAAGCAAAAAAATATACGACGGAAAATCTTTTTTATGAACTAAAAAACAAAAACACTGAAGCTATAAGCCTGACGGGAGGAGAACCTTTATGCGAGGTTGGTTTCTTAAAAGAGTTTTTAGAAAATTATAAAGAAAAATTAAATCAAAAAATCTACCTCGAAACAAACGGAACGCTTTATTTGGAGCTTGAAGAAATAATAAATTATATTGATATTATCTCAATGGATATCAAATTAAAAAGTACGACAAAAGAAGACAGCCGTTTTTTGGATAATGAAAAATTTTTAAATATAGCTTCAAAAAAAGAGGCTTTTGCCAAGGTTGTCTTTGACAAAAACATTGAAGATAATGAAATAAACACTTGCATTGATTTAGTCAAAAAACACAACACCTTACTTGTTTTGCAACCCAAAATGCCTATGGATAATGAAATTGACTTGAACAATATTTTTGAAAAATTTTATTCAAAATATCAAAACATAAGGCTCATCCCTCAGGTCCATAAATTTTTAAATCTGTTATAAATTTATTTTTATGTAATAATGTTTTTTATGACAGATACAATTCAAAATAAAATTACATTTTCATCAATTAAAGATACTTTGGTGCAAAAATTTAACCATAATATCCACACTCCTTTGGTGGATGCTATGCTTAATTACAAAAAAAGCCCCATGACAGGTTTTCATATCCCGGGGCACAATAGAGGCTTAGGGGTTCATCCAAAGTTTAGTAAATTAGTCGGAAACGAGCTTCTTCAAATTGATACTACAGATGAATTTGACAACCTAGGCACACTTCACCCGCAAAGTGGCGCAATTAAAGAAGCTCAGGACTTAGCGGCTTATACATACGGAGCTAAAAGAACTTTTTTTGTAACAGGAGGCTCAACAATTGCAAACCTTGCTTTGGCTTTTGCTTTAAGTTCTCCGAACGATGAAGTTCTTATCGGAAGAAACTGTCACAGGTCTGTTCTGACAGGACTTATAATTTCAGGAGCAAAAGTCAATTGGGTAATTCCTAAAAAACTCAACGATTGGGCAATTTTTGGAAATATTGAAGCCGATGAAATTGATGAAAAATTAAAACACAACAGAAACATAAAACTTGTATGGATTACGAATCCAACTTATGAAGGGGTTGTGTCTGATATTAAAAAAATAAGCGAAATATGCAAAAAATATAAAGCAGCCCTGATTGTAGATGAAGCCCATGGAAGCTTATGGAATTTTAATTCAAAACTACCGACAACAGCGCTTAAACTTGGAGCGGACGCCGTTGTTCATTCTCTGCACAAAACAGGCGGTGCTATGACACAGGCTTCAATGCTGCATTTAGGAAAAAATTCAAAATTTGATGAAGAAAAAGTGTGCCATGCTTTAAAATTATTGCATACAACAAGCCCAAGCCTTTTATTGCTTTCTAGTTTGGATGCTGCCAGAGCCAATCTTTCAAGCGAATACGGACAAAATCTTCTAAATAATGCAATTGAAAACGCTCTTTATTTTAGAGAACAATCTAAAACAATTAAAAATTTATCCGTATTAGATGACAAAAACATTGATATAACCAAAATTTTCATAAAAATAAAGGGCTTAACGGGACTTCAGTTGGAATATATTTTAGAAAAAAACTACAGAATTGAAGTGGAATCAGCCTCTGATGAAGGCATTTTGATTTTATCAAACATAGGAAACACAAGGTGCGAATTTGAATATTTAATTAATTCTTTAAGAGAAATTTCAAATACAAAATACGAAATGACCCAAAACAATGTAAAAATTATGCCCTTGATCGACCCTGAAATTGTAATGAATTTAAGAGAAGCTTATTTTGCTCCAAAAGAACTCGTAAAAAAAGAAGATGCGATAGGAAGAATATCTTCAGAGGTTATTGCACTTTGCCCTCCCGGGATTTCGGTATTGCTGCCGGGCGAAATTATAAAAAAAGAGCATCTGCCATATTTATTTTTAAACGATAAAATTGAAGTAATTAAGGAATAAAGCCTGCAAATAAAACCGTAAACAAAGAAACAAACTCTTGTTCGTTAAGAGTTGTCACAGCTGCACAATTGTGCGGATCTGTTACTTTAAAATTAAAGTTTTCATCAAATTCTATATTATAGGTATGATTTTTTCTGAAAAATTTATTTTTGCATTCCGTATCTGTTGAAGCGGTAAAGATATAGTCTTTTTTATAATTTTCATTATTTTTTATATTCTTTAAAAATCTATAGAATTCTTTTGAATTAACAAAAAAAGATTCCGTATACATATCAAGTTTGTCATAAAATTCTCTCGGATCTCCTCCGGTATTTTTGTAAATGAAATCGTCATCAAATAAATATTTATAGCAGTTTATTGGTAGAATTTCTTCAAAAAGTCTTTTGGAATTGCCTTTTTTGCTTTTAAAATAATTTAAGTATCTTCCAAAAACCAAAGTCAAATATTCCATTTCTTCTTCACTGCATTTTTTCAGATTTTCAGGCTGAATTTCTCTTTTTTTTGAAATTTTTTTCAATACACGCAAAAATCTTGAAGTTGTATCTTTGTTAATGCAAAAAAACTTTCTTGTTATATCTGTCGAAGCAAATTTCTCTGCTTCACTTTCGCTAAAACCTTTAGCTAATATTCCCGATGCAAACTTTTTAAAAAGCTCAACTTCTCTTGTTGTATAACAAAACTCATTAAATTCGTTTGATATTTGAACTTCTTTAAAAAATTCATTTATCTTTTTATAAGTTTGAAAAGCCCTTTGCTTATCTAAAAGCAACTCTATTGCCTTTAGGGCATCCGGGACAAAACAATAATAGAAAGGATTTTTTTCTATCTTGCTTTCCAAAGCTTCAGGGTATATCTTTTTTTCAATTCCTTTAGTTGAAATATTGCCGTTTTTATCTTTTTCATATCCCCAGCTTACAAAAATATTGCCTTCGCTATCTTGCCTGAACATCTTTAAAATCATATCTCTTGAATAAGAATTTTGAAAAACAGAGTTATAAGCGGCAATCAAATAGCAATCTCCTCTCATGGATTGCAGCGGAGCATATCTTTCAATCGGGGGGAAAAGTTCAAGATAAGAATCTTTTGTAATAAAAAGTTCTTCGATTCCGTTTTTTGCCTTAATTTTAATAAAAGGACAATCTTTTAAAACAAAAACATCACCGGTTTTTGTATTTTTATCTGCGTCGGTCTCTGAATCAAATTCAGCGCAAAATGCATCCTTTGGGTCTTTTTTAGCACAAAAACAATCATACAAAATATCAAGATCGTCTTTTACATTTTGATTTAATTGCGTATCACTTTTTATATTATACAACATTAAAGTTGGAAGTTTATCGGATTTAACTGTCTCTAAAAGCATTTCAAGATAAGATGATTCAACAGTTCCTTTAAGTAACTTTTTATTTATAATTTTTGCCTGTTTGTCTAAAAGTTCGTACCCTCCTGGCACTATTTGGCTTATATCTTTTTCAACTGCCTTTTTTGAATATTCATAAAAGTTGTATTCAAACATAGCATCATACTTGCTAAAAGAGACATTGGGTTTGTTGTCTTTTGGACTGTTTTTTATTCCCAGCTGCTTGAATCCGGTATTTTTATATGACGTAAATGGGGTTAAATTTATTGTGTTTATTTTCATAAGTTTAAAAGACAGGTAATAATTTTTTTTTGATAGTGAATAAAACTTTGTTGAATCTTGCAAATATTGACCGGGTAAAAAAACTATCAAACACTATAAAACCACAAACTAAATCATACAATCCAAAATAAAAAAGCGCTTTAGTCAAAGCGCTTTTTAAATTAAGACAATAAAGAGAATAAAGAAAAAATATTATTGGCCAAGATAAACAAGTGTTTCAAGCAGACTGTTTGCGCTTGAAAATACTTGAGAGTTAGCTTGAACCAATCTTTGTGCAAGAATCATATTCGAAAACTGCTGCGCAAGATCAACATTTGATGTTTCTAATGCTCCGGTTGCAATAGCACCAACACCGTTTACGTTTGCAGCAGAATATATAACTTCGCCACTATTTACACCAATTTCATATTGGTTATTTCCGACAGCAACAAGACCATTGTCATTTGTAACTTTAGCCATTTGAAGCTGCATATTTGCTTTAACCAACATATTCGGGTTCACATACAACGAAGCATTTCCCGTATTTTGAATATCATCATCAATTTTGTAGCCTTCAGAGTCGGTATAGGTAAAAAATGTTGAACCGTCTTCGTTTGTCTCAACACTTAACGTAGACCCATCCGAATAAGTCACTGTTACAAGTCCGTCTACACCAACCGAAAAACTTTTATAGTTTTTTGTCATATCCGATGTAACATCGTCAACGTCAGTTATTGTTGCGGATTTATTCATTACTTTTGTTGTATAGCTACCGTCTTCATTTTGAGGCATACTTGCAAGTTTTGTCTGAGCAACAAAATTAGAAGTTCCGCCTGATTCGAATTTAATAGACGTTGCATTATTTTTGGGTGTAAATTGGATTGCGCCGTCTACAACCGTTGCTTGGAAATAATCGCTTACGGCATATTGCTGTCCGTCTTCGTTTTGAATGTTTGAAGCATTAATAGCGGCAACGATTCCGTTAACATCCTTTCCTTCAACATCACCTATATCTACAGCAACTTTAACGGTAGTACCATCATCAAGAGTTACCGTTGTATTAAAAGTACCGCCTGTCAATTGGACTCCGTTTAAATCATCTACGAATAAATCTCCGAACCTGTCAGCGGGAGTTGCTTGTTCAATAACTTTAATTGACATCGGAAATTTAATAGGTATATCACTTCTTGTAAGAGAAGTGTTATCATCCATACCTAAAACCTTACATCCGTTTGCAGTACATAAATATCCGTTTTCATCAAGAGAAAAAGTACCGTCTCTTGTAAGCAATACCGCTCCATCAGAATTTACTACGGTAAACCAACCATTTCCCTGAATCGCCATATCACCAGCTCTGCCTGTTGTATTAATGCTTGACGCACTCATATCTTTAGTGATTGAAGCTGACTTAACACCAACCCCGATTTGATACGGGTTAGTTCCGCCGGAGTTTCTTGTCGAATTCGTTCCGCCGGTTGTGGTTTGATACCAAATGTCTTGAAAATCCACACGAGAAGTCTTGTATGCAGTTGTGTTCATATTTGCAACGTTATCAGATACGACCGTAAGTTGTTGAGTTCCTGCATTTAAACCTGTCATGGAGGTAAATAGTGCCTGGGTCATTTAGTTTTTCATCCTTTCTTTATTGTCCATTCTTCGTTTTACTATTTGATATATTCTTTTAATTTATTTGCAATTTTGCTTATATTTTCATTGATTGATTCTAAAAGTGCCTGACCGCTCGTAGTTGCTGTCGAATCACTGCCGGCATCTTCCGTTTTATCGGTATCTTGACTGTTATCGACATCTTCTGTATCATCTACAGATCCCAAATCACCGGTTCCGTCAGTCGGTGCGGAAGGATCAGTCCCTTCCGGGTACACTTTCATAATATTTGATATAGGATAAAGTTGCCCGTCAATACTCACACAAGCTCCGTTTGCATCTCTGTAGTCAATGTATTCTACAGTACCCACAACAGATCCGTCACTTCCTTGAACTTCAACAACCTGTCCCATAAGAGAACTTGCCTGAAAAACATTTGCAAAGTGCGAAAAACTTGATGAAAGCGACTCCAATTGTTCCAATGAAGCAAACTGTGCTTCCTGAGCAAGCATATCCGTGTTGTCCATAGGATTCAAAGGGTCTTGATATTGAAGCTGTTGAGTTAAAAGATATAAAAAATCATCCCCTGTTATTGTATCCGAATGGGTCTTTGGCTGGCTTGCTTTGTTTATTTGAGTATTGTTTTGTAAATTTGTTATTTCATTTTGTACGGATGAAGTCATATTTATTTCCCTTATTAGTTTAAAATGTAACTCATTGATTTGTTTATAATGCTCGAAAAATCTTTTGCAAAATGCATATCGTAATTGGAAATTGAAGAAAGCATTTGCTCGGTTTCTTTTTTATCCCGGTTTTGATTAAAATTTTGTTGGTTATTTTTATTGTTCTGCTCGTGTTGTGTGTCATTTTGATCTTTTAAAAAGCTTTGATTTCCTTCATAGTTACTTGAGCCTTCCTGTCCCATGGTTTTAATTTGTATACTGTTAACATTTATTCCTGCGTCAGAAAGCTGTTGCCTTAAATTATTAATATTTTTTTCAATATAACTTCTTACATCGTCATTCTGCGCAAGAATGTGTGTTGAAAGTCCTAAATGGGTATTTGTAAGCTCAATTGACAATCTTCCCAAATCGTTCGGCCTTAAAACCATAGTAAGTTTTTGAGCGGAACTATCTTTCATTTGGCTAATTTTATTTGTTAATTGATTTAAAACATCACTCATGGTTTCTTCGCTGTTAGCAGTATTAAAATTCTTCATTAAACCCGCTGCATTTTTAATGACTGATGTTTCACTGTTTAAACTGTCGTAAGTAATTGCGCCGTGGACTGAAGTTACCGGATTTAATGAAGTTGTTTCATTCATCGCAAGTTTTGCAACCTCATCAGCCACACTCAATGCTCCGGATTGGTATGATATTGTTGAAGATTTAGCTTCAAGCATCATATCTTGCATAATGTTTTTAATTTTTGCAATTTTTTCAAGATTTGCTTCAATTTCATCAATATCGACTTTGTTTTTTGTTTTTGTTTCAGACGTCTTAATATCTGTTTGCACATTATTTTCAATATCAATATTATTTGTATCTTCTATTAAAACATCTTCTTGTATATTGTCTTGAAAATCCCCTTGTTGTTTAAAATTGTTTTCGTTTTGATTTCTTAAATTACCGTTATTGTTACGGCCAACATTTTCAAACCCGTCTATTGCATCAATTGTATTATTTTTGCTGTTTTGATTATTATTTTGGGATTCTTTTGTATCGGTTTCACCCGACACATCATCAATTATATAATCATCTGTTTGATATTGTATTTTATTGTCTTCTGTATCTTTTAATTCACTGCTTGATATTTTTTTATCTGTTTCTAAAGTATTTTCTTCTAATTCACTTTCATTTTGCAAATTATCCAAAAGCTCAACTATTTCTTTAGTTTTATCGTCAGTTTTTGTAGTTTTAGACGAAACGGTTTCATTTGTTTTTGAATTATCTGTCATTTGATTTATATTTTTTAAAAAGTCAACTTCAATAACATCGTCATTTATATTCGAGTCAGCTTTTTCAACTGTATCCGATGCGGTTTTTATATTTTTTAATTGCAAATAGAGGTTTTCAATTGTATCCAATATATTATTCAATTCTCTTTTATCATCTTGTGTGATATTTTTTGTTTTTTTATCATCAAATGAGATTTCTATATTATTTTGAACTTCATCGAGGATTGAATTTATTTCATCTTCCAATTGTTCCAAGCTTTCAATATCATCATTTTTAATAACGTCCGCAATTTTATCGGCAAGATTTTCAAGTTTTTCATTTACTTGTTCTGTTACTTCTTTTATATCTGCGGTAAAATCAACTTCTATGTCGGTTTTTTCGTTTTTTTCAACAATATCTTCAATATTGTTTTGAATTTTATTTATCGAATCTTCTTTCAGAGTTGCAATTTGATTTTTTAATTCTGTTGTAATATCATCAAATTTAACAGTTTCAGAATTATTTAAAATATCCGAAAAAACATCTTTTAATTCATCTAAAGTATTTGTTAACACCTCTTGTTTTTCCCGGTTGGATAAATCGGTATTATTAAGACTTGATGAAATTTCCTCAACAAAGTTTTCAATTGAGCTATTTATTTTTTCACTTTGAAAGAACTCTTCAAGTTCGGCTTTAATTTCCGAATTTTTAATATCCGGATTGTTTTGAACTATTAATTGAATTTGATTTAAAATATCGTTAATATTTATATCTGTATCTAAAGTTTCACTTTGGATTTCATCCGGTTCAATATCGGTTTTTTCATCTAAAAAAACAGGTGATGACTCTACAGGTGAGCTATTATTTATGTCCGTATCTTTTGAAATATCTTCTTTCTTTATTTTTATCGGTTGATTTTCTATCTTTTCATCTGCTGTAGTGTTTTGTTTTTGGTTATTGATTTTTGCTGTTTCAACAGAAGACTTCTCTTTTGAAATAATATTTTTTTCAAAAGTTTGCGTATTTTTTTTATCTTGTTTTTGTACGTTTTCTTTTTGTACACTTAAAGCTTCTTTGTCTTTTCCAATATTTCTTTTTGCATCATCTTGCTTATTATCAAAAATTTTTTTGTTTATTGAACTTGTGTTTGTTTTTTGCGCACTTTTTTCTATATCGCTTTGCATTTTATTGGTTTTTGCTTCAAGATTATTTATAATATTTGAAAATTTGCTGTCTTCATTTTTGTAGTTTCGGCTTGCATTCAAAGTATTATTTGATTGAAGTAATAAATCTATTGCACTTGATTGTTTATCTGTATTTTGCACTAAAGCGTTTGTCATGATTTTCCTTATGCTATTGTTCTTCTTGAATTTACTATATCGTCTATCAGCTTAAACTCTTCTTGTAAAACTTCTTTATTGTATTCTTCTTTTCTTTTTTCTTTTAATTTTTCCAATGATTTTACTTTAATATAAGCTTGTTTTACTATCTGTTGTTGCTTTGAAAAAATTACTTTTGTTTTTTCTATGTCGTTTTTCAATTTTTGTATATCCTGACTCAATTTATTTATATAACTTGAATAATTAGATATAATCTGAAAATCAAAAACATTCTTTAAAAGATACTGTTCTGATTCTTTTTCAAGAGTTTCTATTGATAAGTTCAATTGAACAAGATTTTCTTGCTGTCTGTTTAAAACATTAGCTATTGAAGCGAGTTCAATCCTTGCATCATTAAGTGTTTTATTGCGAATCGCCAAAACACTTTCAAGGTTAAATTTAAACCTTTTCAACTAAATCCTATCCCCATAATTTTTATTAACACATTTAGAATATATGACATGGTTTTTTTAATCATCATCTATATTAATTAAAAAACTTTAGCGCTTTTATTGAAAAATACATCAAATAAATTACATATTAAAAAAATTTCATGTCTGTAATACAATAACAATATGCTTTTGGTAATAGATATAGGAAATACTAATACATCAATAGGGATTTTTGAAAAAGATATTTTAACAAATACTTTTTCAATTTCATCCGATATCAAAAAAACACAAGACGAATACGGCATTATTCTTTTATCCATATTAAACCATACAAAACTAACTTCTAAAATAACCGGTGCTATGATATCTTCAGTTGTACCCCAACTTTGCGAAGTCTTTAAAGGTGCGCTCAAAAAGTACCTTAATATTAAAGCTTTAAGCTTATCTTATAAATCCAAAATGCCTGTTAAACTCACTCTTAAAAACAATAAAGAAATAGGTGCGGACAGAATTGCAAATGCTTCGGCAGCAGCCATTAAATATAAACTTCCGGCTATTGTAATAGACTTCGGTACCGCCACTACTTTTGATATTGTAGATAAAAACCATTGTTTCATAGGGGGAATTATTACACCCGGACTCAAGATACAGGCAAAATCTTTATCTCAATTTACATCAAAATTGCCTAAATTGAAAATTGAACCGCCAAATAATGCAATAGGAAAAGATACGGTTGATGCTATGTTGTCGGGTATTGTTCTCGGACATTGTTGTTTAATTGAAGGTATGATTAAAAAATGCGAACAAGAGCTCAAACAAAAGGCGACAATTATTGCAACAGGAGGGTATTCCACCGTCTTATTCGAAAAATTAAACGAAGTTTTAAACTATGTTGACAAGAATTTAACATTGTTCGGCTTAAAAGAACTCTACTATTTAAATAAAGGAGAAGAAAATGAATAGCGAAAAATTAACATTAAAAATAAAAAAACTTGATAATTTCGTATCTCTCCCTGAATACAAAACTCAAGGAGCTTCCGCTATGGATTTGGTTGCGGCAATTGATGAAGATATTATTATTCCAAAAGGAGAAATCAGAATGATTCCGACCGGTATCGCAATAGAGCTTCCTCATAATACGGAAGCACAGGTTCGCTCACGTTCAGGACTTGCAATAAAAAAAGGAATTGCGGTGGTTAATGGAATAGGAACAATAGATGAAGACTACAGAGGTGAAATTTGTGTCGGTTTAATTAATCATTCAAATGTTGATTTTACTGTATCAAAAGGCGATAGAATCGCCCAAATGGCAATAATGGAAGTACTAAAACCGGAAATTAAAGTAGAGGAAGAATTATCGGACACAAAAAGAGCAGCAGGCGGATTTGGTTCAACCGGCGTGAGATAGTGGTATGTCCATTTAGTTTTTGGGAAGTATAAAAGTAAGATGTACGGTTTTAATTTTGAACTCGATGATTTTCAAAAAGAGGCAATAAACTATATAGAAAACGGAAAAAGCGTAGTGGTATGCGCTCCAACCGGCGCAGGTAAAACATGTATTGCACAAAGCGCAATACATCTTGCACTTGAAAACGGAAGCAGAATTTTTTATACAACCCCACTAAAAGCCTTATCCAATCAAAAATATAACGATTTTTCAAATATATACGGTAAAGATAACACGGGACTGTTAACAGGTGATACCACAATAAATCGTGACGCCCAAATTGTTGTTATGACAACCGAAGTCTTTAGAAATATGTTATACGGAACAACATTCGGTTCTGTTAAAGACAATCTTAAAGATGTAAAGTATGTTGTTTTAGATGAAGTTCATTATATGAATGATGAATCCAGAGGAACGGTATGGGAAGAAAGTATTATATACTGCCCTGTTAATATACAAATTATAGCATTAAGTGCTACTGTTCAAAATTCAAGACAGCTGACAGACTGGATTAATACGGTGCATTCTTCAACTGAACTTGTATATACGGATTTTCGTCCGGTTCCTTTGAGATTTTTTTACTATGACAGTTCTAAACCCGATACAATACTGCCTTTAGTTACACCTGACGGCAAATTAAATAAAAAAATTAAGCCCGAGAGTAAATATAAATATTTCAATAAAAAAGAAAAAATCAAAAACCCGATATTAAATGTTGTTCAAGCTCTTGATTCAAAAGATATGCTTCCGGCTATATATTTTACTTTTTCAAGAAAAAAATGCGATGAAAATGCAAAAAAATGCCTAAAACTTGAACTTTTAAATAAAGATGAGTTGAGTGAAATTAATAAAATTATAGATGAATATATTGAAAAAAATCCTTATTTGGAAAACAATCCCCAGCTGGATTTAATACGATCAGGAATTGCCTCGCACCATGCCGGATTGTTGCCGGGATGGAAAGCGTTGGTTGAAAAATTGTTCCAAAAAGGGTTAATTAAAGTTGTTTTTGCAACCGAGACCCTGGCTGCAGGAATAAATATGCCAGCCAGAACTACAATAATAAGCTCAATATCCAAAAGAACAGACACGGGCCATAGAATGCTCAGTGCAAATGAATTTTTGCAAATGTCAGGAAGAGCCGGAAGACGCGGTATGGACAAAATCGGCTATGTTGTCGTAATCGGAACTCCTTTTCAAACACCTGAAGAGGTGTATAATTTAGTTAAATCAGATGCAAATCCTTTGGAAAGTAAATTTTCTCCGGGATATTCCATGGTTTTAAATTTGCTTCAAAGATTTTCTCTTGAAGAGGCAAAAGAATTAATATTTAAAACATTCGGCTATTTTTCATCCACTGAAAGACTAAACCCGCTTTTAGAAAAAAGACAAAAAAGACTTAATGAAGTCGAAGAATTTTCTTCTTTTAAGTGCAATTGGAATTTAAAAGATTCAGATTTTGAAGAATTTAACAAACTAAAATCATACTATGTTGAGACAAGAACAATTTATAAAACACTTAAAAGACAAGCAAAAGGCAAGTATAAAAATCCTTCAAGTGCACCTGAAGTTATTGAGTATTACAATAAAGCACATAAACTTCAAAAAAAAATTGAAAAATACGGCTGTAATACCTGCAAAGCTTATAAAAAACATAAAAAAAATATCGAGCTCATTCAAAGATATAAAAAAGATTTAAACAAACTGGATAAAGAAATTGAATTTCAAAAAGATATTTACTGGCAAAAATTTCTATCCCATAAAGCAATACTTGAACTTAGCGGCAATTTGGAAGACGATTTTCCAACCCAAAAAGGAAAAATAACAATGGCGCTAAGGTGTGAAAATGAACTTTATTTATCCGAAATTATTCTATCTAATCTTTTAGACGAGTTAAGTGTCATTGAACTTGCAAGTGTGATATGTGCTCTTATAAGTGAAGATACAAGGGGCAATAATGACGAAATTTCAAAACCGTGTTCAAAAACAGTAAGAAAAGTTTTGAATAAAATAAAAGACATAAAAAGAAAAATCTTTCTTTTGGAAAGAGACCACAATATTGAAAATCCGATGTATATAAACCCGCATTTTTGTTATTTTATTGAATATTGGATAGGCTCAAACCTGAATCCCGACAATAATCCCCTTGAAGCCTGGGAAAACATGTTTGCCGATACGGAATATTCCCAAGGAGATGTTGTAAGAACTTTTAAACGCACAATCGACGTTTTAAGGCAACTTACAATCATAGAAGGCATAAACGACGATATAAAACAAAAAGCGTATGATGCAATAAAATTAATTAATGTTGAGCCTGTTGATGCAGATTAATTTTTATTTTGATCTTGAAAGTTTAAACTCATGCTTATCAAGCGCTTCCTTTTTAGCTCCCAGCATCATATTTTCGGCACATTCAAGAATATTAACTATCATATAACCGTTTTCGCCGTCTGAACGTGGGGTTTTGTTGTGCTCAATACAGTTTAAAAAGTGTTGACACTCAAGTTTTAAAGGTTCAATTTCCAAATAATCAAAAACTTCTATATCGTTTTGGGAATTCTTTTTGTTATCGTAAACTTTTAGTTTTCCTTCCTGAATTGTATCATCAAGAATTGCCGTAGCCTTATCACCCCTTACAAGGAGCGTTACTCTTTTTTGAGGATGTATCCAACTGTCTGAAACTTGTCCTATTATACCGTCTTCGAATTCAATTGTAAGATGGGTTATATCGAATATATTTTCAAATTCACAGCAAGCTCCGACTGCGTTCAAGACTCTTTTTGGTGCTTTTCCCGTGACATAAGCTATCATCGAAACGTCATGCGGAGCTAAATCCCACATTACGCTTCTGTCATTTTTAAAATAATTTATGTTTAATCTGTCTGATTGAACATATTTAATTTCCCCTAAAACTCCTTGCGCAATAAGCATTTTTAGTCTGTTTACAGCAGGGTGATACAAAAGAAGGTGACCCACAAGAAGCTTAACATTCATTTTTTCTGCCAGTTCTTTTAATTCTCTTGCTTCATTTGCATTTGTTGAAATCGGCTTTTCAACATAAACATGCTTTCCTTTTAAAAGCGCTTTTTTTACAATATTAAAGTGCGTATGGCTGGGAGTTACAATACATAATGCTTTAATTTCAGGATTTGATAAGACTGCTTCAAAATCTCTTGTTGTGTTAACTTCGGGATATAATTCCTTTATCATTTTCAAATTTTCGCTGTCTAAATCGCAAACACAATTCAGAGCTTTTAAATTATAAAAATTTCTAACTATATTTCTTCCCCAAATGCCGCAACCGACTACAGCTACACACTTATTCATTTATACTTCCTTTTACAGTCCTTTAATATAAATTTTAATAAACACATACCCTATAGTCAAACAAGTTTTAATTGAATTTTCAAATTTTAAATTTTTGCGGTTTATGCTAGTATAGTTGTATGAGTATGAAAACGACCGTTCTAAACTGTAAAGTGGATTTGTGCGATAAAAAAACCGTACTGGACTTAGTTTTTTGTGCTATTGAATCAAGCAAAAACTTTCAAATAATCACAATTAACCCGGAAATGATTATGAACGCACAAAAAAACAAAGATTTTTTCAAAATAATAAATTCGTCTGATTTAAATATAACAGATGGAGTCGGAGTAGAGCTTGCACTTAGAATTAAAGGTATCAAACCGGAAAGAATAAGAGGAGTGGATTTATCCAGGGCTCTTATTGAACTTGCTTCTAAAAATAATTACAAAGTAGGGTTTTTAGGAGCAAAGGAAGAAGTCATTCAAAAGGCAAAAGAGAATTTTTTAGCCAAATATCCCAATCTCAATTTCGTATTTTGCAAAAACGGATATTTTAAAAATGACAATGAAGTTATACGGGAATTAAAAACCCAAAATCCTCAAATTCTTCTTGTAGGTCTGGGCTCACCCAAGCAAGAAGAATTTATTCAAAAATTAAAAAAAGAGCTTTCGGGAACTGTTATGGTAGGCGTGGGCGGAAGTTTTGATGTTTTTTCCAACAATACAAAAGAAGCCCCTGCAGTTTTGAGAAAATTAGGGTTGGAATGGCTTTATAGAACCCTAAAGCAACCTGAAAGATTTAAGAGAATTTTTCCTGTTTTGCCAATATTTTTAATAAAGTGTATAATAAATATTATAAAAAAGAAGGGTTGATACTTTGAAGACATTCACCAACAAGCTGAGATGTGATATTTTAAAAATGATACATAATGCAAAATCCGGCCACCCCGGAGGAGCTTTATCGTGTGTTGATATTTTAGCTGTTTTGTATAAAAAAGTTTTAAATATTCCGAAAGATTGGGATAAATCCCCTGATTTTAACACTAGAGACAGATTCATACTCTCAAAAGGGCACGCAAGCACTGCTTTATATGCAGTTTTAGCTAATTGCGGTTTTTTTGATATTAATCTTTTAAACGGCTTTAGAATTCTAGGCTCAAAACTGCAAGGGCATCCGAGTTCAAGAGCAAATTTGGCAGGTGTTGAAGTTTCAACAGGCTCTCTCGGACAAGGACTTTCAATTGCAGTTGGTATTGCTTTAGCCTTAAGACTTGATAATATTAACTCAAAAGTATTTGTCTTGTTGGGTGACGGCGAAATGCAAGAAGGAAGCGTCTGGGAAAGCTTAATGAATGCGAATCATCAAAAACTTGATAACCTTGTTATCATTATCGACAAAAATCATTTGCAAATAGACGGCGCTACAGATGAGGTTAAAACACTTGAACCTTTAGATAAAAAACTTGAAGCATTTGGTTTTAAAACGGTTCAAATAGACGGACACAACTATAACGAAATAGAAAAAGCGCTTATTGAAGCTAAAAAATCAAAAAAACTTACTGCAATAATTGCAAACACAATAAAAGGAAAAGGCGTATCTTTTATGGAAAATAATGCTTCCTGGCATGGAAAAGCGCCAAACGACGAACAATTAAAAGCCGCTTTGGAGGAATTATGTTAACAAAAAATACAGAAATTAAATCTCCAAGAAATACATATGGCGATACTTTAGTTGAATTAGGCACAAAAAACCCCAATATTGTTGTCTTGGATGCAGACTTATCCTGCTCAACCCAGACCGTAAAATTTAAAAAGGTGTTTCCTGAAAGGTTTTTTAATTGCGGAATTGCAGAACAAGACATGATGACAACGGCAGCCGGGCTTGCTTATTGCGGCAAAATTGTTTTTGCAAGCACTTTTGCAATGTTTGCAACCGCAAGATGTTTAGACCAGATAAGAAACACTATTTGTTATTCAAAATTAAATGTTAAAATTGTGGCAACACATGGAGGAATTACGGTGGGAGAAGACGGAGCATCGCATCAAGCTCTCGAAGATATCTCTTTTATGCGCTCAATTCCTGATATAAAAGTCATAGTTCCTGCTGACTGCAGCGAAGTAAAACAAGTAATCGAATATGCGGCAAACACCCCGGGGCCTATGTATATTAGAATTCCAAGGACAAATTTAACAAATATTTTTGATGAAAACAAATATAAATTTAACCCGGAAACTCCTCTGAAATTAAAAGACGGCAAGGATTTAACCATTGTGTCAAACGGAGAAACTTTAATTGAAGTTTTAAATGCCGCAGAAAAACTTAAAGAAGTAGGTATTGAAGCCGATATTTTACATTATCCCGTTGTAAAACCTTTTCATCACAATCTTTTAAAAGAAAGCGCAATTAAAACAAAAAAAGTTGTTGTGGTTGAAAATCATAGTGTCATTGGAGGGCTGGGTTCTGCTGTTTGCGAAAGTCTATGCCAATATGCACCAAGCAAGGTATACAGAATAGGAACGAAAGACACTTTTGGACAATCCGGAGAGCAACGGGAACTTATGGACTTTTATGGTTTAAGCGATAAAAAATTATACGAAAAAATATTAAAATTTATGGATGTAAAATGATAGTAGTTAGAGACTTAGTAAAACAATACAAAAATAAATACGCCCTAAGGGGGATAAACTTACATATTCAGCCCGGCGAATTTGTTTTTCTTGTAGGTTCATCAGGCGCAGGTAAATCTACATTAATGAAAATGTTATACCTTGAAGAAAGACCCACACGAGGAAATGTTTATGTGGCAGGGATTGATATAGGAAATCTTTCTCCAAATAAAATCCCGAGTTTGAGAAGATGCATGGGAATTGTTTTTCAAGATTACAAACTCCTTCAGAATCATTCGGTTTATGATAATATTGCTTATGTTATAAGAACAATGGGAATTTCTTCAAGAGAAATAGAATCTCGTGTAATGGGGGCCTTAAAAGTTGTAGGCCTGGAAGATAAATACCGCTCAAAACCCTGCGAACTGTCAGGCGGAGAGCAGCAAAGAGTATCAATTGCAAGAGCAATTGTAAACGGGCCACCGCTTTTGATAGCAGATGAACCTACCGGAAATTTAGACCCTAAAAACTCACTTGAAGTTATGCAAATTTTAGAACAGGTTAACCAAAGAGGAATTACCATCCTTGTTTCAACACATGATCAGGCTATGGTTAACTATTTTAGAAAAAGAGTAGTTACTCTTGACCACGGACAAGTTGTGAGAGACATACAAGCAGGAACTTATGACTAAAAAGTATAAAAATCAAAATTTAAAACAAAAGGTAAAATCAAGAATTCCTAAAGACTGGTTATCCGAATTTAGAATAACATACAGAATAATTATGGAAACCATAAAAGGTATAGCCCAAACAGGTCTTGTTAATATTGCGATTATTACAACAATTGCCGCAATTTTAACAATTTTTGGTTCTGTCTTTAGGGTTACACTTGCCGTTAATTCTTTCGTAAAATCTATGGGCTCAGCCCTTGAAGTAAGTGCTTATTTGTCTCAAGATGCCGATGTTAATTCCACAATTGAAAAAGTCCGCTCTCTTGAACATGTTCAAAAAGTTTCTTTCATATCCAAAACAGATTCCTGGATACAATTAAAAAAAGAAATTGACGTACCGGATATTTCAAACCCCTTACCGGATACACTCCATGTTAAGCTTGATGACACAAAGTACATTTCTTCCGTCATGGCGGATTTAAAAAAGATAGAAGGCGTCAATGACACAAGTTATGCCAAAGATTTAGTGCAAAAATTTGAAATGATTAACACAATAATCAATACTGCAACCCTTGTGTTTGTTGTAATAGTGTGCATTTTAACAATAGCAATAATAAATAACACAATTGAACTTGTAATTCAATCAAGAAAAGAGGAAATAGAAATCATGCGTTTAATGGGGGTTTCAAACTGGTACATCAAAACTCCTCTTGTATTGCAAGGAGCAATATACGGCTTTTTGGGCGCATTGGTTGCAATAGTTCCTATTGATGTAGTACAGGGATATATCATAAAAATAAATCAATTTTTTATGATTCCGATTGACCCTTTAGCACAGTTTACTGTACTATTTAGTATATTAACATTAGGAGTCGCATTTGGCTCAATCGGAAGTTTTCTGAGCATAAAAAAACATTTACAGGTATAGAATAAGTATGATGAATAACAATAATAAATTAGATCCACAACAAGTAGTGGCGGAATTCAAAGATATTCCCCCCATGCCAAATGTAATGGTTAAGGCGCTGAGCGTTATTAAAAACCCGACAACAGGCATAGCTGAACTTGCAAAAATTATGCAAATAGACCAAGCCATTTCAACAAAGACATTAAGTCTTGTGAATTCTGCTTTCTATGGTTTCAGGCAACAAATTACCTCAATAAACAAGGCTCTTGTTGTTTTGGGGATGATGAAAGCCAAAAATATTATCATGAGTCTTGCTTTAAAGCAAATGATGACAGCCCAAGGCAGCAGGGAATTGTGGGAGCATTCCATAAAATGTGCTGTTGCATCAGAAATTTTGGCAAAAGAATACAAAGTAATTAATCCTGACGATGCTTTTGTAATAGGGTTTTTACACGATATCGGAAAAATTCTTTTAAATACCAAAAACCCTTTAAAATATTCAAAAGTAAGATATCTGGCCTCTCAGGGAAATGTAGATTTAATTGAAGTTGAAGATGCACAATTCGGCACTAACCATTGCGTTTTAGGGGCTTTGATATCTAAAAAATGGCAATTGCCCGTAATACTTACAAACTGCATAAGGTATCACCATGACCCTGCTCAAAGTTCGCTTCCTACTGTATGCGGAGTAATTTATTGTGCAGACAGGCTCGTACAAAACAATGTTCCGACTCCAATATTAAGTCCAAAAGTTATGAACAAGTTAGAATTTTCAATAAACGACCCTATAGCACTAAGAGAGACAATTTTAGCCAAAGCATCAATATTTTTAAAAGAAATGATGTCTCCTTAATTTACATTATCAATTACAAAACTTTTAATTTTTTCAAGTTTTTCTTTATTGCAAGATTCTATATAAAAACGCAAAAGAGGTTCTGTGCCACTTTTTCTTATTAAAAGAGATGTCAAACCATCTTCCAAAAAGAGTTTTAAACCATCTATTGTCAGTTTTTCTTTGATATCAAAATTCGCAATTTTTGTATATTGATTAAATTTTTCTTCCAAAAGATTAGCTTTTGTATCATTCTCCGCTTTAATATCAATTCTGTCTGCAAAAAACTCGCATCCTGCGTATTCTTTAATTTCTTTTGCTAAAATGCTTAACTGTTTATTCTCTTTTGCAAGCATTTCAAGAATTAAAAAGTTTGCAAACAAACCATCTTTTTCAGGAATATGTTCGCCGACTGAAAGGCCTCCAGAATCTTCTCCGGCTAAAATTGTCTCATTTTTTCTCATTTCACTTGAAAGCCATTTAAATCCGACAGGAGTTGTAATAGTTTCAACGTTTAGTTTCTTTGAAACTATATCAACAATATTAGATACTCCTGTTGTTTTTATCATTTTTCCTTTTTTACCTTTTAAAACCAAATACTTTAAAAGCAATGCCAGAATAATATTCGGGCTGATATAGTTTCCTTCTTCATCTATAACGCCGAATCTGTCCGCATCGCCATCGTTTGCAAGAGTAATAAAACCTTTTTTTCTATATTTAATAAATTTATCTTTAGGCTCAGGTAAACCACCGCCAAAGTCAGGGTCATGGTACAGCCTATATCCTTCAAAAGGAATATTGTGTTTTTTTAAAAGACAGTCAAAGTAACCTATGGAAGCAGAATAAAGTCCGTCATAAATTATTTTTGGAGGATTTTTTTTAATTGCTTCAAAATCAATTATTCTTTCAAGATGGGAAAAATAGTCGTTTTCTAAATCTTTCTCCGTAATCTTTCCTGTGTTTTGCTTTAAAATATCCTTATCTAAATATTTTAATATTTCATCTGTTATTTCTTTTTCGGCAGGACCTCCGTAGTTTGGAATAAATTTAATTCCCTGATATTCTTTAGGATTATGCGAAGCTGTAAGCATAACAGCTCCGATTGAATCCGGATAATGTTTTGCACAATAAGCCACAATCGGAGTCGGAACAACTTTTGATGAAAGAACCACATTAAAACCACAGTCTTTTAAAATTTCAGCACAAAACTTTGCAAAATCCTTTGCCATAAATCTTGGGTCATACCCTACAATTATAGTGTTCTTTTTTTGATTAAGATTCCTTATATAAAGACTGATTGCCTTTGTTATTCTTTCTGCAGTCTCAAAGGTAAAATCCTTTGCAATTATACCTCTAAAGCCGTCAGTGCCAAATTTAATCTCTGTTTTTTTCATATATTGATTATATCAAAAATATTAAAATCTTTTAAAAATATATTTTTGTGCTATTTTAAAGACATGATGAAAGTTTACTTAGGAATAGATGTAGGTTCCGTTACTACAAAAATAGCTCTGGTTGATGAAAACGGAAATTATGTAGACAGTTACATGACAAGAACAGCAGGGCAGCCTGTAATGGCCGTTCAAAAATGTTTGGACAATTTATTACTTCAAAGTAACGGCAAAGAATACGAGGTTTTATCTACGGGCACAACAGGCTCCGGAAGAAACCTTGCGGGGGCTTTAATTGGGGCTGATGTTATAAAAAACGAAATTACGGCGCACGCTGTTGCTGCTTCCAACGCCATTGAAGGTGTCCAAACTATTCTGGAAATTGGCGGACAGGATTCAAAAATAATCATTTTAAGGGACGGGATAGTTACGGATTTTGCAATGAACACTGTCTGTGCAGCGGGTACAGGGAGCTTTTTAGACCACCAGGCGCAAAGATTAAATGTGGATATTAAAGATTTTGGAGATATAGCACTTAAATCTAAGTCTCCTGCCAGAATTGCCGGAAGATGCGGCGTTTTTGCCGAATCCGATTTAATCCATAAACAACAACTGGGCTATGCTGTTGAAGATTTGCTCTATGGCTTATGCCAAGCGCTCGTTAGAAACTACATTTCCAACCTTGCACTCGGAAAAGATTTGCTTCCGAAAATCTCTTTTCAAGGTGGTGTTGCAACAAATAAAGGCATGGTAAAAGCTTTTGAAGAAGAATTGGGTCATGAAATTATCGTTCCAAATCATCATCAAACAATGGGTGCAATAGGCGCTGCAATGCTTGCTATGGAAAACCATCAATTTACAAATCAAAAAACAAAATTCAAAGGATGGACAATAAAAGACTTAGAATTCCACTCAATCACCTGTAACTGTACGGGCTGTTCCAATAATTGCGAAGTAATTACAATTTTAGAAGGCAAGGAAGAGCAAAACAGAGACGAAATTAAAAAGATAACGGATATAAAAGGTAACATCATTGCCCGCTGGGGCGGCACATGCGGAAGATGGGACATAAATTAATTTTTTAAAAGCCTCAATTGAGGCTTTTAAAGTTAAGGATTTATTTGTATAGAAGTTCCCGGAATTTAAAGAGTATTTAATGAGTTAAAAATCTCTCTATAAGCGTGCATTTCAGCATCTTAGCAACTTTAGTCGGAAAAATATAATTAAACGCTGTCATTATGAACTTGTTTTTGGATCTTAACAATGATAATTGATAGAAAGAAACTAAACACTATTAAAGTATAAAATGAAATCATTTATCTTATACTTTGTAAGACCCTGAAATAAATTCAGGGTGACAGAGTAAAGTGAATCAGCCGAAAAAACTATCAAATGTCATTATGAACTTGTTTTTGGATCTTAACAACGTTAATCAAAATAAAGGCAGCGCTTAAGCTTTTTAGTATAACCAATCAATCAAACCTCTTTAAAAAATAATCCTTGTTTCTATTGACAGAAACATTTTTTTAAGTTATTTTGTTTCTATGAATAGAAACAATGAAAAAATACAGATCTTGAAAGAAATTTCAATACTCCTTGAGGGACTGGATAAAAATGAAATATCAAATTTTTTACTTGAAATATTGACTGATTCGGAACTTATAGATCTATCCAAGCGATGGCGAATTTTGACCCTTTTAAGCAAAGGTAAAACCCAAAGAGAAATAGCGGGCGAGTTAAATGTAAGCCTTTGCAAGATTACAAGGGGAGCAAAAATCCTCAAAAACAAAAACGGAATATCAGCCAAATATTTAAAAGGAGAAAAAAATGAATAATGTTATAACAATGCCTGACAATAAAGGTTTTTATGGTGAATTTGGAGGACAATTCTTGCCGGATGAGCTAAAATACGAATTTGATAAAATTACGGATGCTTTTTTAAAACTCAAAGATGATAATAATTTTAAAAAAGAATACGAATATCTTTTAAAACACTATGTAGGAAGACCAAGCCCCATTTATTTTGCAAAAAACCTTTCAAAAAAATATGGAAGCGAAATTTATTTAAAAAGAGAAGATTTAAATCACACAGGCGCACATAAAATTAATCATTGCATAGGAGAAGCGCTTTTAGCAAAATCCATGGGCAAAAAGAAAATTATAGCAGAAACAGGCGCAGGTCAACACGGTGTTGCAACTGCAACAGCTGCAGCATTATTGGGACTTGAGTGCGATATTTATATGGGTGAAAAAGACATAGAAAAAGAAAAGCCCAATGTAAAAAAAATGAAAATCTTAGGAGCAAATATTATAAGCGCAAAAAGCGGTTCTAAAACCCTAAAAGAAGCTGTAGATGAAGCATTTTTAGCATACAAAAAAGAATACAAAACAGCTCTATACGCTATAGGTTCAGTTGTAGGGCCGCACCCTTTTCCAATGATTGTTGAATATTTTCAATCAATTGTAGGAAAAGAAGCAAAAGAACAATTTTTAGATATGACAGAAACTTTACCGGACAAGGTAATAGCATGTGTTGGCGGAGGCTCAAATGCAATCGGAATATTTAGCGCTTTTTTGGACGATTCAAATGTAGAGCTATACGGAATAGAACCGTTAGGAAAAGGCGCTAAACCGGGACAAAATGCTGCCAGTCTTACATACGGAAAAACAGGAATTCTCCATGGATTCAAATGTCTCCTTTTAAAAGACGATAAAGACAATATTTTAAATGCTTATTCTATTGCAAGCGGGCTTGATTATCCCGGAGTCGGTCCTAAACACTGTTATTTAAAAAAGATTGAAAGAGTAAAATATAAAACCATAGATGACAAAGAAGCTTTAAGCGCCTTTTTTGAACTATCAAAAACAGAAGGGATTATACCGGCTCTTGAAAGTTCGCACGCAGTCGCTTATGCCATAAAGGATTCAATTCAAAATAAAAATCAAAAAATTCTCATAAATTTATCAGGAAGAGGCGACAAGGACATAGATTTCATACTTAATCTTAAAAAATAAAAAACGTTTTGGCCCTGATATTACACTATCAGGGCCAAAAACTAAAACAAATAGACTATCTTTTTTGCAAACATTTTAAAATATGATATTATGCTACTAACAGCATTTATATTTACAAATGCCAAACAAAACACAAATAATAAAGAATACTGTCTCAAGGCATATTTATAGCATTAGTTAAAAAACTAAATGCTATAAATATACTTCCTTCGGCTTTATTTCTTGGTTTTTACAATAAACAATAAAACACAAAGGGAAAAATATGAATTCTAAGAACAAATGGGCGTTTTCGCTTGTTGAGATGATGGTTGC
>CALVAA010000002.1 GCA_944325315.1 Candidatus Gastranaerophilales bacterium | reverse complement strand
AGTGCTGTTTTCACTATTTTGTTCGTCTAAACCTTCAGTATCTTTTTGTTCGCTTGAACCTTCAGTATCTTTTTGTTCGTCTAAACCTTCAGTATCTTTTTGTTTGTCTAAACCTTCAGTATCTTTTTGTAATTGACGTTGCTCTTCTGTTGCATCTTTGTTGATATCGCCTGTTGTATCTGTTGTAGTGCTGTTTTCACTATTTTGTTCGTCTAAACCTTCAGTATCTTTTTGTTCGTCTAAACCTTCAGTATCTTCAGGCAAAGTTTCATTAGGTAGAGCTGCATCATCCGGAGAGCCTGTATTATCGTATTTTTCTTCAGAATGAGCTTCGTTATATGCTTCTTCGTATGCTTGATTATATATATCCATAAGTTCTTGTTCGTCATTGTGTAAAATGTGTGTACTTATGGCATCCATTGATAATTCACTTTGGTTAAAAGCTTTTCTGTATGCTTCGTATTCCCAGTATTCCAGTGTATCGTCTTGGTTTCTGTTTAATAGTGCATAAATGTTTGTAGCATCATATATTCCCACTTTATTGTTTTTGACATACTCATCATATTCTTCTTTAGTTACAGAATTATTTTCACTAAAAATCGAATCAAATGTAATTGAGCTGCTGTTTTGACTTACAGTGCCTGATTCTATCTGGTTTTGTTGTATTGATGCAAAATTATCCGTAGCATTTTGTACGGGCGCTCCGGCTGTGCCTTTGATTGTTTGAAAAAGTGTTTTTAAGTTGTCAAAATTTGCTCCGCTAGTCATTTTTTGCCTTCTATTCTTTAAGTATGTCTGATATATCTATTAAATTTACTCTTGCTCCTTGATATACCATATCCGGATTTCCGGCTTCAAATGCTCCCGGATTTGCTTGAGCCAAAGCTTCATATACTTTTTGGCTTTCACCTTCGCCTGTGTATTCAATTCCATATACATTTCTCAAAATTCTTGATACGCAATCCAAACTGTCTGTACCGTCCGAATTCCAGCTTTCAACTTCAAAGTAGTATCCGTTTTCATCCTGTTGAATTTTAGGATTATTTGCCGCAATTTGGCTTAAGAATGTGTCTGAATTATCTTGATTGCTGTTATTAACTTCCGTACCATCTTCGCTTACAGCTTCTTCGCTGTCGGCTTGATGCAATCCTTCTGTTACATTTCCTTCGGTTTGATTATTTTGTGTGCCATTGGATACAGCTTCATTTCCGGCTGCAGTATAAATATCTTCCGGATTAATATCGTACCCTTCAAGCATTTGTGCTACTTCTTCTTCGCCAATTTCTCCATTTTCATATGCGTGTATCATTGAATTTAAGAAGTCTTGTTCGTTTTGATTGTCGTTTGTTTCAGAATTTCCTTCGCTGTCGGCTTGATGCAATCCTTCTGTTACATTTCCTTCGGTTTGATTATTTTGTGTGCTATTGGATACAGCTTCATTTCCGGCTGCAGTATAAATATCTTCCGGATTAATATCGTACCCTTCAAGCATTTGTGCTACTTCTTCTTCGCCAATTTCTCCATTTTCATATGCGTGTATCATTGAATTTAAGAAGTCTTGTTCGTTTTGATTGTCGTTTGTTTCAGAATTTCCTTCGCTGTCGGCTTGATGCAATCCTTCTGTTACTGTTTGTTCTTTGTCTTCGGTGCTTTGTTGCGCAGTGTTATTTGCTTCTTCTATTGATGATTCAATATTTCCTTCGGTTATTCCCATTCCTTCTAAAAGCACTTTTTGTTCTTCTGTAGCTACCCCGGCACTAAGAGCTTCTATTGCAGATTGAAGATCGCTTTTTTCACTGTCAGCTGTGCTTCCATCATTAGACGTGGTTGAAGCATTGTTTGTTTCGCTGCTTTCTTCCTGATTTTCGCTAGCTTTTTCGCTTTCGGATTCTTCGGTTTTCCCGGTTGCATCTTCTGATATTTTGTTTTCGCTTGTTTCGGTCTGTTTGCTATCTTCTGATTGATTCGATGTTTCTATAGGAACGCTGTTTCCGGTATCAATTAGACGTGTAACTTTACTTAAATCCAGCGCTTCGGTTTCCCCTCCGGTCTTTTCGTTTATATCAAACGGTATTGCATTATAACTTAGTTTTTCTTCTGTTTCTGCTTCGCTTTCATCCCTTGCATACAGGCCGTCTGTTACTTTATCTTCATCTTCTGTATTTTCAACCGCATCGGAATCGAGTTTTGCATTATCGATATATTCTTGTATTGCATCATCGATTTCTTTTTGTTTTTCTTCTTTATTTGCTCCTGATGCATAATCAACCGCATTGTGCGTCACTGACATTGCGCTAAGAGTATCATTTATTCCGTCGTTATCTGTGTCTTTTCCGAATATTTTCAGTGCAAGATTATATTCGCTCTCGTCTATTTCATCACTGCTATCAATGTTTAAAATATTATATATGGTTTGAGCATCGCTTTGATTGATATTGTATTGTTCCAGCCCCGAAGCAAAAGCATCAAAAGTCACCGGTTGTGATGCCGTTGGCGTGGGCACTGATGCTTGAGAGAAAATATTTTCGTTCGCAGCATCATTACCGATTAAACTTGTCATCGGGGTTTGGGTAAAATTGAATATTTTATTTTTAAAATTGTCAATAAAATTTACACCATCAGACATTTTTCTACTCCTTATCAGTTTCGCATTTATTTAGTGAATACGGAGTTATTGAAAAATTCTTTAGGTTTTTTAATTTTGCTTTTAAAAAAATTTACAAAACTTAAAAATTATTTTATTCCTCTTGAATCAAGAAAGTGCTCAACTTCTTTAAGCAGAGATTTTTTTAAGCTTTGTTTTGAACTGTTGTTATCAACATATATATCACCTCTGCCTGTTATGATATAGTTTATATTTACACCGTAATCAGTGTATAGTTTGTGCAAGAGGGCAATATTCGGATAACATTTTGAATGTTCAATGTTGGATATTGCTTGTTTTGTAATACCTAATTCGTTTGCCAAAGTTTCTTGTGAAATCTTGAGCAGTTCTCTGATTTGTTTTACTCTTTTTCCAATGTTTTTCATAGTTAACCTAAAATTAATAAACCAATACTTGACAAATGTAAATTATTAATGTATTCTTATTTACATATAAGTCAATGTTATTATAACACAATAAATCGAAACTTTACAACTTTTTTTTGATGGAATTAAGAAAAATGCAGAAAACTATTGATAATGAGCTGTTAAAAGAAAAAGTATTGTTGATTAAATATATTTTTTTGGGTCTTACAAACGAGCAAATAGCAAAAAGGTTAAACTGTTCAAAGTCCGGCGTTTCATATAAGATATGTCAGCTTTTTAACAAATACAAAGTAAAAAACCGTCTCGGGTTTATTATGGTTTTTTCAAAGGAAATTGTTAAGAAAAACAGGGCAATAATTCTAAAAGCAAAGGAGAAAATTGAAATGCTTGAGAAGAGAAATTGTAAATTAAAAAATTCCATAGCTCAAATCGTAGCAAGTAAGCATGATTCAAAAGCTATGGAATTTTATCTTTCTCAAGCTGAAAAACTTCTTTTGGAATAAAATTTTTACTTATTAACTCTCTACTTATTCGATTTCCCTCTTTTTTGAGGGATTTTTTTAATTAAAAATTTTTTCTTCCCAATGCGTCAAGGTACAAGAACTTGTATTTTTGAGCTGAAGTTTCCCAGGAGAATCTTGTGTTTATGCAGTTTTTAATGATATTTTTAAAGTCCTCTTTTCTGTCATAATATGTCCAAATTGCATTTTTAATCTCATTTAACATAGATTGCGCATCGTATCCTAAAAATTTAAATCCTGTAGCATCTTTATTGGGATAAGCAATAACTGTATCATCCAGGCCGCCTGTTGCCCTTACAACAGGAACAGAGCCGTATTTCATTGCTATCATTTGAGATATTCCGCAAGGCTCAAACAAACTTGGCATCAAAAAGATATCCGATGCTTTGTATATTTTTTCCGATAATTCAGGCTTAAAATCAATCCAAGCTCTGATATTAGGCGAGTTATTCGATGCCCAAATCAGCATATTTTGATAACCGTCTTCGCCTGTTCCAAGAAATACAAAATCTGCAGGCTGATTCATTAAATCAAATTTACAAAAGTCAACAAGATCAAGTCCTTTTTGATAAACTAATCTTGATATCATAGCTATTAAAGGACGATTAGGGTTAACCGGAAGTCCGAAAGCTTTTTGAATTTCTTCTTTGAAATTTGGTTTTTCTTTTGTATTAAAAGTTTTTTTGTCGTAGTTTGTTCCGTTTAATATACCACACAGTTTATAGGTTTGTCCTCTGAGGGTATAGTCCATTCCTTCTCCGAAATCCGATGTCAGGATTTCTTGAGCGTATCTCGGTGAAACCGTTGTAATTTTATCTGCACAATACAGCGCACCTTTTAGCCAATTTACTTTTCCGTAGTGTTCTATACAATTGTCAACATAAACGTTATCCCAGCGCATATTTGCAAAATCTATAACGGATTTATCGCAAGAGCCCTGATAGGCAAGATTGTGTATTGTAAAAACAGATTTTGTGTCTTTGTAAAATTCGTCATATTTATAATTGGATTTTAAATATACAGGTATCATTGCAGTATGCCAGTCGTTTGAGTGGATGATGTCCGGTTTAAAATTTAAAAGTTTTGCATATTCTAATGTTGCAAGAGAAAACGAAATATATCTTTGCATTTCATATATTTCATCACACCACTTCGGATAAACAACATTGAAGCAGGAAAAATATTTTGGGTTGTCTATAAAAAATATTTTAACGTTTGTTTTTGGAATTTCACACATTTTGAGTTTGAAAATGTGCTCACTGTGTCCCATTGAAATTTTTAGTTCTGAATTTTCGATTTCTTTAATTTTGTATTTTTCCTGATCAACACAGCCATATAATGGAGTAAAAACTGCGCATTCAACCCCTTGTTTGTCCAGATACACAGGGAGTTGTCCTACAACATCAGCCAGACCTCCTACTTTTGAAAAAGGCGCAACTTCAGCCGAGGCGAACAATACTTTTAGTTCTTTTTGATTTTTATCTTTTGTTTTCATTTATTCTATCCTTGTATTTTTAAAAAATTGATAATATTTTAAGCGCTTCTTTTACCAGTTCTTGTGCATCGTCTTTTTTAAGTTCCTTTAAGGCGGTTTCTATAGCGTTTGTATATTCACTTTGACTGTATCCCAGTGATTCCAGAACAACTTTTGCCTGTTCAATGGTTGCAGTATCAATCTTGGAATCGTTTGCTTTTGCCTTTATCAAGTTTGCCGAAGTTTGAGTTTTTAACAGTTTATCTTTAATTTCAAGAACAATTTTTTGTGCCATTTTAAGCCCAATTCCTTTTGTTCTTGCAATTGCTTTTGCATCTTCGTTTACTATAGCGCATGTTAATTCATTTGTTTCAAATTCGTCCAAAAGTGCATAGGCGGCTTTTAAACCCACACCCGAAACTGCAGTCAAAATATCAAATATGATTCTGTCTTGCTTATTTTTAAACCCGCACAAGGTCATAGAATCTTCTTTGTGGATTAATTTTGTATACACTTTAATTTCTGAATTTATCTGTCCTATTGTTTCTATGGTTCTTTGATTTACAAAAAGTAAATAACCGATTGAATTGGCTTCAACCGTACAATAAGGATAATTCTTATCGGTTAGTGTACCTTTTATGTAATCAAACATTTTATTAACTCCATAATCAATTATAAATTAACAATGTAATTTATTTTAAAAATGTTGAGAAAATTTTACATTTTAGTTTAACAATTTTTTTTGTTGTTATAATTATATAGTATACATTTTTAAGTTAGAAAGGCGGATATGAACAAAGTAATGTATAGTGGTGCTGAAATTCTGCTTAAATCTTTATTAAAAGAAGGTGTTGAAGAAGTATTCGGATACCCCGGCGGAGTCGTCCTACCTTTATATGATGCTTTGTATATGCAAAATGATATTAAACATTATCTTGTCCGCCATGAGCAAGCGGCAGTTCACGCAGCAGAAGGTTATGCAAGAGTTTCAGGTAAAGTCGGTGTTGCAATAGTAACTTCGGGACCCGGCGCTTGTAATACAATAACCGGGCTTGCTAATGCTTATTATGACGGTACTCCTTTGATATTAATAACCGGTCAGGTAAATTCAAAATTAATAGGCGGGGATGCTTTTCAAGAGGCTGATATTGTTGGTATTACCCGTTCTTGCTGTAAACACAATTACCTTGTAAAAGATGTAAAAGATTTGGCAAGAGTTGTAAAAGAAGCTTTCTACATTGCTTCAACAGGTAAAAAAGGCCCTGTTGTGATTGACATTCCGGTTGATGTGTTTAACGGCAAATATACCTTTGATTATCCTAAAAATGTTGAACTTGTTGGCTATAATCCGACCTATAAAGGGCATCATCTTCAAATTCAAAAAGCGCTAAATGTTTTATTTGAAGCAAAAAGACCGGTAATTATTTCAGGCGGCGGTGTTGTGGCTTCGGATGCTCACAGGGAATTAAAGGAGCTTGCAGTAAAGCTTCATATTCCTGTTGTACATACATTAATGGGAGCAGGCACTTATCCGGATAACCTTGAAACGAGTCTTGGAATGATGGGTATGCATGGAAATTATTGTGCTAATTTAACGGTGTCAAACGCAGATGTTATATTTGCAATAGGTACAAGGTTTTCAGACAGAATAACAGGCTGTCTGAAAAAATTCGCCAGGGATGCGCAAGTAATCCATATTGATATTGACCCTTGTTCTATTTCAAAAAATGTTAAAGCAACAATTCCAATTGTAGGTGATGTTAAAAATATTTTGCAAACCATGCTCCATGAATTGTCAAAATCCCGTCATAAAATTGATACCGAGCTAAAAGATAAGTGGTTTAAAGATATTTTTGAATGGAAAAATAAAGTTGCAATACCTCAAAAAACCTCGGAAAAACTGAGCGCATTAACCGTTTTGAATGCAATTTATGATTATACAAAGAAAGATGAACCCATAGTAACTACAGAAGTGGGTCAACACCAGATGTGGACGGCTCAGAATTTTAAATTTAATCAACCAAGAAAGTTTATAACATCCGGCGGGTTGGGCACTATGGGTTTTGGATTCCCTGCTGCAATGGGTGCGTGTGTTGCAAAAAAGAGCAAATATATTATAAATATTGCAGGAGACGGCTCAATACAAATGAATATTCAGGAATTAATGAGCTGTGTAGATTATAAGTTTAAGGTTATAAATTGTATAATCAACAACGGTTACCTCGGAATGGTCCGTCAATGGCAAGAAAAGATATACAATAAACACTATTCACAGACTAAAATTTCATCTCCGGATTTTGTAAAATTAGCGGAAAGTTATGGTGCATTGGGAATCAGGGTTGAGAAGGAAGAAGAAATTATTCCTGCACTTAAACGTGCGATTGAATTTGAAGGACCAAGCATGATTGATTTTGTTTGCGAAAACTTTGAAATGGTTTATCCATGGGTTTTAGCGGGTGAACCGATTGATAAAGTGCTGCTTTCAAGGGAGGAGTGTTAAAATGACTATAAATCATACTGTTTCTGTATTGGTATCTAATGAAGTAGGGGTTTTATCAAGAATCGTAGACCTTTTTTCAGGCAGAGGCTATAATATTGAAAGTTTAACGGTTGCACCTACTTTAGACAGTATCTATTCCAGGGTTACAATTGTGACGCCTGCAGACGAGGATGTAATTGAGCAAATCTGCAAACAATTAAACAGACTCATCCCTGTTATCAAAGTAGCAAACCTTTCTATTGGAGAAGCTATTGAGTATGAAATAGGGCTTATCAAGGTTTATGTGAGTGATGAAAACAGAGCAGAGTTTTTAAATATTGTTTCTCAAGCTAATGCAACTATAATGGATGTAAATGAAAAGGTTTATACTGTTAAAATTGATGGTGATGAAAAAAAAGTTCAAACTTTTGCAGAATTAATCCGTCCTTTTGGAATAAAAGAATTTGTAAGATCAGGAAAAGTTGCTATAACTAAAGGAAATCAATTTTCAAATTTTAAAAAACAAAGAGAAGAAAGTTTAAAAGCTGTTCTTTAGATTAAATTTGAATGATTTTAAATAATAAGGAGACAATTGTCTCCTTATTATTTATCTTTTTTTGTTTTTATTGTGTTTTGCTTTTTTGGCTGTTTTTTTGTTATTTTTTACTTTATGTTTAAATTTATCCTGACCGGTTATTTTTCCTTTTGGATTTCTTTTTAAATTTTGGTCATGTCTGTTTTTACTGTAGCTGTTTTTATGGTTTTGATATTTGTTGTATCTTTGTTTTTCGCTGTTGTAGCTGTTTTTATGGTTTTGATATTTGTTGTATCTTTGTTTTTCTCTGTTGTAGCTGTTTTTATGGTTTTGTTTAAAGTTTTGTTCTTGTCTGTCTTTACTGTAGCGTTCTTTTATTTGCTTTTTGTTGTTACGGTTTTGATAGTTAAAATTTTGTCTTTCTTTTTTAAATCTTTCGTTTGTTGGTCTTTTTTGGTCTGTTTTGTGCGGGTTCTCATTTGCATATGCAAAAGAGAATGATGCAATTGTAAGACACAGTGCTAAAGTTAAAATTTTTTTCATAAACAATCCTTCTTTTTCTACATACATTTTTTATAACGACAAAGAAGAATATGTGTTCATTTTAAATATAAAAAATCGGAACGACAGGATTTGAACCTGCGACCCCTACCACCCCAAGGTAGTGCGCTACCAAGCTGCGCTACGTCCCGATAATGTTAATAATATTTAATTGTTTATATTAATATTATCACAAAAATGCAAAAAACAATATTATATATGTTTTGTATAAATATTTTTCGAGGAAACAATGAAAATAAGTTTGTATAATAAAAAAATCATTACAATTTTGGGTATAATAAAGAATTCCGCGATAGATTTCAAAACTATTTAAATACAAGAAAACAGCATAAAGATATAGCCAATATGTAATAAATTCAGATATTCTTGCTTTATCTATCGAAGATCGTGTAATTGAACCGGAAAAGAGAAACAAAAGAGGCGAACTGTACGATGAACTTGTAGATTGCCTTATTAAATATAAAAATCTAAATGCTTACCGGGCTTCTATGTATTTTCCGAAATTTAACTATACGGATAATTCGATAAGACAATATTACAAAGAAGCACTTGAAGCAAAATCAGATAAATCAAAGGCATGGAGAAATTTATTGTGCAGTCAGTATTAAAAAAATATTCTTATCGCTCAATAACAGATATAGTAAATGAAGCTGCGAAAATGGCAAGAAAAAGCGGCAGAAGCGAGATTGAAAAAGAAGATATTTTAAAAGCAATCAAAAACACTGAGCACCAAAAGATTGATGTGAGTTCTTATACTAAAAAACAAAAAGTAAAGAAATATTAGGACTTGTTCCTTGTGTCGAATAAAAGTTGCTTAATTTTTGCTTTTATTAATTTTCTTTTTTTAATCATTAAAAAAGGCACAAAAATAAAATTTGCGATTTTATAAATATAAGCTTTCAAAGGAGCTTTTTTGTTTGTAATTTGTCCGTATTGTTTTGGTTTTGGACAATTACAATATTTCATGGTACAAACTTGAGGTTTTGTTTTTAGCTTAAAATTTTTATCTTTTATATTGCCAAGATAATTACTCTTTAAAAATCTTGACGAGTAACAACGATAAACGCTGCCGTCTTCATAAATTACGGCACTTTTTACTCCTGCAAAACAAAGTTTTGCAAATGTTGATTCGCTGCTTTCCGTTTTTATATAAGGGGACTCTTTTTTAGAATATTTAATTTTTTTGTTTAAAATTCTTATGTGCTGAAAATCAACCGGGATATTTTTTAAAAGTGCAAATTGTTTTATTAATTCGATTTTTTTTCTTTTTTTATCATTTATTTTATAAACAGGAATTAAAAGAGTTATTTTTGTGTTTTTATGCTTATGTTTTAAAAATTCATCAATTTTACTTATAGTATCTTTAAGATTTTTAATTTCATCCAAATGCAGACTTATATCCATTCTTAGCAGGGAATCATCCAGAATATCGACTATTTTTTTATACTTTTCAAGTTCAAAAGAAAAATTTGAAATAAGGTTAATTTTGAATCCCCTCTCTTTTGTTGTTTGAATAATTTCAAAAAACCGGGGGTGTAAAAGTGCTTCTCCCCCGCTTAGCGTTATTTCAAAATCTTTATCAATTGTATTGAGCAGTCTGAAAAAAGATTCTATTATTTCATCATTTGCACTATCAAGGTGTTTGTGCCACCTTTTACTTTGCGAGCAGTATTCGCACTTAAAAGTGCATTTTTGGGTTATTAAAAAATCAATAAATTTGTTACTTTTTTTCATTGTTTAAAATTTATATATAAAAACCCGATTTTTATAAACCGGGTTTTTTGTTAGTTGTAAATTTGGGTTTTTATTAATATCTGTAATGTACAAAAGCTTTGTTTGCTTCAGCCATTTTGTGTGTATCTTCTTTTTTCTTAACAGCTGAACCGGTAGAATTTGAAGCGTCTAAAATTTCATTGGTTAATTTTTCAATCATTGATTTTCCGCCTCTTTTTCTTGCTGCTTCAATAATCCATTGAGAAGCAAGTGCACTGCCTCTATCCGGCTTTACATCAATTGGCACTTGATAAGTTGAACCGCCAATTCTGCGGGCCTTAACTTCAATTAAAGGAGTAGCATTTGCTAATGCTTTTTTAAATGTTTCTATAGGTTCAGCCTTGGCTTTTTGTTGAACTTGTTCCATAGTTGTGTAGAATATTCTTTGAGCTACTGATTTTTTGCCTTTTTTCATTAATCTGTTGATAAATTTTGCTATATCAACACTGTTGTATATAGGATCCGGTGCTGGAATTCTTTTTGCCGGTTTTGATCTTCTAGACATTACTTATTCTTAACCTTTCTTCTTAATTATTTTTTAGCCTTAGCTTTTTTAGTACCGTATTTAGATCTTGACTGCATCCTGTTTGCAACGCCCTGAGTATCTAATGTACCACGTATAATATGATATCTTACACCGGGAAGGTCTTTAACCCTGCCACCTCTGATCAGCACAACAGAGTGCTCTTGCAAATTGTGTCCGATACCCGGGATGTATGAAGTAACTTCAAATCCGTTTGTTAAACGTACACGGGCAACTTTTCTCATTGCGGAGTTTGGTTTTTTAGGAGTTGTTGTATAAACTCTTGTGCAAACACCGCGTCTTTGAGGGCAATTTGTTAGAGCCGGTGATTTTGTTTTATCTTTAATTTTTTGTCTTTCTCTTTTAATTAATTGATTAATTGTAGGCATATTTTCCCCTTAATAATAGTTAACTGTATTATATATTTCACAATAAACAAGGTGTGAAGTCAATATTTTTTGTTTTTTTTGTTTATTTTGAAATTAATATTTCTTTACATTTTTTTATCTGATAGTATATAATTTTTTTATGAACCCGAGAAAAATATTAGACAAATTGGAACATGATCTTTCACATTTTTTAATAAGCGAAATGTGCAGATCTGATCCTGCTAAGCGCTCAAGTCCCGAAATGTATAAATATAAAGGGCTAAATATTACTGCAGACCCTAATTCCATGGCACAGGAAAAAACAATAAGTGTAAGAATAGGCGTTTTGGAAGCTGAATTCAAAATTAATGACTGTGAAAAAAATTCAGGTGCACTTGCTCCGGAAGAAGAGCGTCTTATTATGATTTGGATGGGGCAAAGTGATAATAACCATCAGTTAAGACAGATTTTTTTAAATCAAAAACAAAAAAAGGAATTAGCTATAATCCCCTTTGATCTTGAAGAAGTTTTTGAAAAAGGTTAAGAAAGAAAGCCTTTTAGCAGTTCGTTTGAATACTGTTCAAATGAATTGTCAATAATTGATTTTCTTAAATCTTTAGCCAGATTTATAAGAAAATGTATATTGTGTATGCTCAAAAGGGTTGCAGCCGTTGCTTCCTGAGTTTTATAAAGATGTCTGATGTATGCTTTTGTGTGGTTTTTACATGTATAACAGTTACAGTTTTCATCCAACGGAGTAAAATCGTATTCAAATTGTTTATTTTTAATAATTTTATTCCCTTTATAAGTAAAAAACGTTCCATGACGGGCATTTCTTGTAGGCAAAACACAATCAAACATATCAACGCCAAATTTAATTCCGTTTATCAAATCGACAGGAGTGCCTACCCCCATCAGATATCTTGGTTTGTTGAACGGTAAAAGCGGTGTTGTGATTTCTGTTATATGATTTTTAATGTCAGTCGGCTCTCCAACGGATACTCCTCCTATGGCATATCCTACAGCATCAAATTTTGATACGAAATTGGCGCTTTCTTTTCTTAAGTCATCAAAAAAAGCTCCCTGAACTATCGGAAAAAGCGCCTGAGAATAATTTTTATGAGCTTCAAAGCATCTTTCAAGCCAGGATTTTGTTGTATCCAGCGCTTTTCTTGCTTGTTCGTATCCGCAAGGATATGGAGCGCATTCATCGAATGCCATTATAATATCTGCCCCCAAATCTTCTTGTATTTGCATGGAAATTTCAGGAGAAATAAAGTGTTTCGAGCCGTTTTTCGGGTCTTGAAAGTATACACCATCCGGAGTAATTTTTCTTAATTTCGAAAGTGAAAATATTTGAAAACCGCCGCTATCTGTCAAAATCGGTTTAGAAAAATTCATCCATTTATGTAATCCACCGGCTGTTTTAATGAGATTACAGCCTGCCCTTAAATACATATGATAGGAATTTGCAAGGATAATTTGAGCGCCTGTATTTAGTATTTGCTCGTTTGTGAGCATTTTTACTGCGCTATTTGTTCCGACGGGCATAAAAATGGGAGTCTCAATAGTTCCGTGCGGGGTTTTAAAGAGTCCTGCACGAGCTTGAGTGTTATTTGATGATTTTATGATTTCAAAATTAAAAAAATCACTATACGGCATTACTATCTTATGCCGCCATGGTTATCAAGTATAATTTCAAACATTGTTTTATAATCGGGACAATATTCTTCTTCACTAAAATATAGTCCTAATTCACGCTTGGCGCTTTCCGGACAATCAGAAGCGTGTACAAGATTCATTGTGGAGTAGGAGGAATAATCAGCTCTAATTGAGCCTACGTCTGCTTCATCGGGTTTAGTTGAACCTACAATATGTCTTACTCCTTTAATTGCATTATTGCCTTCAACAGCCATAGCTACAATTGGTCCTGAGGTAATAAAATCAATAAGTTCCGGGTAAAATGGTTTTCCAAAGTGTTCTTCGTAGTGCTTTGCCGCCAATTCAGCGCTAACATTCATCATTTTAATTGCAACAATTTTGTATGATTTGTCTTCAAATCTTTGAATAATTCTGCCTATAAGCCCTCTTTTTACGCCGTCAGGCTTAATTGCTACAAATGTTCTTTCCATTTAATTTACCTCACTAAAATACAAACATTATTAGAGCATAATTAACAAAAAAGCGCAAATTTATCTTTTTAAGTAAAAAATTAATTTAGGTAAACTTTTATTAAAAGGTTTTTGAATTTTATTTTTTTGTTTATAATAATCTTATCAAATATTAGTGGGAGTTATTTAATGTTTAAAAACAGCAATTCAGGTTGCTTTTATGGCAGTATGTCAAAAACTGCAGATAAAAATGATATATATTCAAATATCAATACGGCTGTGGCATTAGGTAAGACACATGTGCCTATTAAACACAAACAGCTTGCATCAAATTATGTGCTAATTAAGAAAATCTTTGGTCACAGTGCAGCTTCTATTCCTATTACGAATGCTGATAGGGCAACACTTGCCCGCCATGGTTTTTTACCTTTGGAAGCTACGAGCATATCTCAGGTAAATCACCAAATTGAACAATTGAAAAAATGGTCAAACAGCGGAGATATTCTGCTTGCTGCTTATGCGAACGAGTTATTTGAAATCAGAATAAAAGAACTAAAATTTTTAAGACTTACGGTTTCATCCGGAAGAAGCCCGGAATTTAAAGACGGGTATAAGGCGTTTGAAAAATATATAGAATATATTGCACGTTAATATTCTTTTTTTTCTATTTTAAAGAATGTTAACATGTCGGCAATTTAATTTGTTGATATTTTTTAATTAAATGGTATTTTTTTACTAGGAGGTCTTTTATGTTCAAAATATTTTCATCCGTACTTATCTCAACTCTTTTGTTTATTGCAGTACAAACAACATTTGCAAATGAAGTCCCTTATCCGTATGACAAATCACAAAACACATACGATGTAAGTGACGAATACAATTTTACGGACTCTTCATACTATCTGACTGATGAACAGCTTCAAGATGCACAAGAAATTGATGAAATAGATGACAAATCATCTTTTGAAGCTAAAGTAATAAATTCAAGCCATTTTTCTTCGGGTACTGCTACAAGAACCTGGATTCCGATAAACAAGATAAAATAATTACCAAAGTGCTTCAGGCATATGTCTTTCAAGAAAATTAACGGGAATCGAGTCGAATTGCAGGCTTGGGAATTCATTTTTAAATTTTATATCAACACTGATTGATTTGATTGGTATTGATATTATTTGACTTGCCTTTTTAAGTGTTTCATAGCCTTTTAAAATATCTTCCTTGGTAGTCTGGTCGCCAAGATGTGTATTTGAAATTAATCCTGTAATTTTTTTCCAGGGTTTTTGGTTTTGTCCGCTGTTGAATTCGATATATTCAATTATTGAGTGCGCATCTTTTGTTTCAAATTTGGCACAATTAACTACAAGATATATTTCCATATTTTTTTCTGACGCAATATCAGCTATAATATCGAGCGTATCAAGCCCGGTTACGCCGTATCCTAGATCTATTATAATGTCTTTATCTGTTGTTTTAAGGCAATTTATTTGTTCGTTTGTAACGTAGCTGCCTGCTTCACCTAAGCCAAAATAGTCCGATTGATTGATTAAATGTATTCCATAACTTTTAAGCTTATCTGCAATCGGGCGCAGACAATAAGCAGGTTCGACCGTGTCAAAATCTACAAGAGTGATATCTTTTTTTTGTTTTGCATATTTAATGGCTTCATTAAGTGCATTTTCACTTTTGCCGGATGCATATGCTCCTGTATATATTTTTACTGTTCTCATTGTTTTACTATTTGCTCAAGTTCTTTTTGTCTTATTTCAAACTCTTTTATTTCTTCCAGCGCTTCAGGAAGTATACTTTCAAAAATTTCAACAAGATGTGGGTCAAATTGCTTTCCTGCACCTTGCTTTATTATATTTAAAGCTTCATCCGGCTTAAGGCTGTTTCTGTACGCTCTGTTTGATGTCATGGCATCAAACGCATCGGCAATTGCTATTATTCTCGAACCTAAAGGTATTTCTTCTCCTTTAAGACCATGAGGATAACCACAGCCATTGTAGTATTCATGGTGATATTTTATAATTTCAACTATCTCATAAAGCTGCTTGATGTCTTCAAGTATTTTAACGCTATAGTGCACATGCATTTTGATTTTTTCATATTCTTCGTCAGTTAATTTTTGAGTTTTGTTTAGAATTTCTTCTGCAACGCCTATCATTCCTATATCATGTAACAGGCCCGCAAGCTCAATTTGACTGATTTCAGCAGGCGAAAGAGCCATTTTATTTGCAATTTTTAGTGAATAAAATGCAACTCTTCGGCTTCTGCCGAGTGTGAATGAATCTTTCGCATCAAGTGCTTCAATTATGGCCTTAATTGTTCCTGAGAATAAATCTTTTAAATCCGTTATTAAATTTTCATTGTCTATTTTCAGCTGATAACACTCAAGGGCTGATTCAACTATCATGCAAAGTTCATCAGGACTGTACGGTTTTTTTATGTACCTGTATATTTTAGCATAATTAATTGCATCAATTAATATCTTAATGTCAGAATAAGCTGTAACTAAAAGCCTCATAGTTTTTGGCTGCATATCATAAACTCTTTTTAAAAATTCTACCCCGTCCATAACAGGCATTTTATGGTCGGATAATATGCAGTCGAATTGTTCTTTTTTTAGTATTTCAAGTGCTACAATTGCACTGTTTGCTTTTGTAATGTCGTACTTATTTCTCAATGTACGATACATAAGTGCCAGATTATCTTCTTCATCATCAACAATTAAAATCTTGTATCTTTTATCCATTATTTTGAGCTCCGCCGTCTTCCAATAATCCGAGTTCGTCGTTTTTTTGTTCTTCGTGCACAATCGGAAGTGTTATGGTAAATTTAGTACCTTTATTTACTTCAGATTCAACTTCTATTGTACCTTTGTGGTCGTTTATTACTCTGTATGAAATACTCATCCCGAGACCCGTACCTTTTCCAACCGGTTTTGTTGTAAAAAACGGGTCAAAAACTTTGTTGAGGTTCTCTTTGGGTATGCCTTTTCCTGTATCTATAAATTCAATTTTAACATTATTACCGCTTTTGTATGTGTTAATTGTTAAAGTACCGCTTTCGCCCATGGCATCTTGAGCGTTATCCAATATATTCATAAATACTTGGTTCAATTGACCTCCGTAAGCCTCAATTTTAGGTGTGTCAATAGAATAGTTTTTAATTACGGTTATTCTGTTTTTGTATTTGTTGTTTAAAATGTTTAGCGTTGTGTCAATTTCTTTTGGTATATCGAACTGCGTTAGAACCATTTCTTCCATTCTTGAGAAATTTTTTAAATCAAGCACAATGTTTTTAGTTCTTTGCGTTCCTTCTATGCAACTTTTAATTAGGTCTTTTATGTCTCCTCTTAAAAAGTCTAAATCAATTTCTTTTTTAAATGCTTCAATTTTTTCTTTTATATCCGAAGGAAAATTGACATTGTTTTCATCGTATAAATCAATCAGTCTTAAAAGATCATCTGCATAGTTTTGCAAAATCATTATATTTCCATGGATAAAATTCACAGGATTATTTATTTCATGGGCAATACCTGCAACAAGCTCGCCAAGTGAGCGCATTTTTTCGGAATGAACCATCATGGCTTGAGTTTCTTGAAGCTTATAATTAGCTTCTTCAAGAGCAATTGTTCTTTCTTGTACTTTTAATTCCAGTGATGAATATAATTCATTCAGCTGAAAACCCATTTCGTTGTATGAAAAAATCAAGTCATTAATCTCGGAAAACATTGTTTTTTCGATTTTTACATTGAAATTGCCATCCGTTATTTCTTTTGCCGCTTTTGAAAGTTTTTCAAGGGGCGCTGTTATGATGTTTGTCATTATAATACTTATTACAATACCAAGTATTACAAAAAGAATCAGAATATTTGCTATCATTTCGATAAAGCTGCTGTAGTATGCAGCATTATTGTTTGTTGAGGGGATTCCGAAATAAACCGTATAGTTATCGATTGTTTTTGATAACTGCTGGATATCTGCCGTTGTTTTGGCGTTTTCATAATTTACTTCGCTTTCTCCAAGTATAATTTTGTTTGTGGAGTTGTCTTTTACATAAGTGTATGATAAAAGATTATCTTTTTTTAGAATATCAATCAAATTTTCGGTAGCTTCAAAATTTTGTTTTTTAATATCTAATATTAAGCTGTTAACAAGTATTGTAGATAGTGAATATCTTAGTTTGTATGCGTCTGATTCATACTCGCTTACCAAATTTTTAATACTAAATATAGAATAAACAGTAAACAAAGTTGTTGTTGCGATAATTATAATGCTCAACAGAACCGTAAAATATATGCTTAGTTTTATTGATTTAAATTTTGGTTTCATTATATCTTTCATAATATCCCCATATCATCTCCGCTCAGCATTCCGGAATCATCATTTTGCTGAAACATACTGGGTATTTCGTATGCTTTTTTTTCTTCTATAATTTTTTCTTTAACAATTTTATTATCAAGCCCGTCCAGTATTTTTCCTATTATAAAACCAATAAACCAAAAGCAAAAAGCCGCAGGCAGAACGGTTTTCAATAAAATTGCCGTTGTATAGATATCTATTGAAAGGTTATTTAAAAGGCAAAGTATTGAAAGAGCTATTATCGAAGTCGAACAAAAAAGTGACGATAATAACTTTGAATATTTTAATCCTTCTTTTGCTGATATTGTATTGTTATCCATATTTTATCTTTTAATTTTCTCTGTTTTGTTCTTCCATCTTAATCTTAAATGCATACTGTACCAGCACAATTCTGTCCGCATTTTCAAGATCAATAAACTTTCCCGAAATCGTGTATAGTTTTATGTTGTCATGTGGTGTTTCTTTTATTCTTATAGGCTGCAGTGCGCAATTTATCTTCATGTTGTTTGAAAGTTTAATTTCAATTTCGTAATGCTTATCTATCTCCAGAGGTTCTTTTACAACAACTTTCAGACCCCCTGCTGATATATCTTCAACGTTTTCTACAAAATTTTCAGGCATATCTTTAAAAACAATACTTCCCTGACTAAGTCCTACACGAGAGTATTCCCGTCTTTGAATTATGCTGTAGTCTTGAGTTTGAGCAAGCGTGATGTTAAAGCCGTCTTTATCAATGATTTTTGTTTCAAAATATACCAAACCGACATTATTTACGCCGAAAACTTCCACAAAAGAACCTTCCGTATAGTCTTCAAGTTCTTTTTCGTCAACAAGATTTAAATGTACTTTAATTGTTTCGTCATCAATATTAACAACATCAAAAGAGCCTGAACTTTTAAAGTTGTTTGGAATAATTTTAAAATCTTTTGCACTTTCTATTAATTCTTTCATTTAATCCTGCTTTCTACACGGGCGCTGTTTTCGAGCTTGTTCTGATTATACCTACCGATTTAGCTTTAACGTTGTTTGTTACTTCATTATAAGACATAATTGTGATTTGTGGGTAAGTTCTTTCTATTAATCTTCTAAAAATCAACCTTATGGGTGAAGAACAAAGTATTACAGGCTGGTTACCCGTTTGTTTTATTGCATTTTCAAATTCGGTATTTAAGCTGTCCATAAGTTTTTTAACAAAATCAGGATTCAAAGTTAGGCTTTCGCCATCCGGATTTATGCCTTTTGCAATTTCTTGTTCTACTTCCTGTGTCATAGTAATTACTAAAAGTTCACCTGTATCTGAAAGGTTCTGTTTACATATATTTCTTGCAAGTGCCTGTCTGCATTGTTCTGTCAGATAATTATAGTTTTTATTGATTTTATACTGTAAACTCATAGTCTCGAGAATTGTTTTTAAATCCCTTATTGAAACTCTTTCTTTTAATAAATTTTGCATAATTTGCTGAACATCTGCCGTTGTAAGTTCTTTCATCAAATCATTAACATAAGTTTCATTGACTTCTTTTTTCAAATTATCAATTAATTGCTGAACATCACTTCTTGTTAAAATTTCTCCTGCATTTTTCTTTATTATTTCTGTTAAATGTGTTGAAATAACGGCACTTGCCGAAACTACGGTATAGCCTACGGTTTCTGCGTATTCTTTATCTTTTTCAAGTATCCAAATTGCAGGCAAATGAAAAGCAGGCTCTATTGCACTTATTCCGATAACATTAGGATCATCCTCTCCGCCCATTGAATTCATTGCAAGACTTCTATCCGGGTAAACTTCCCCGGTTTCTACGGTTACACCTTTTAATTTAATTTGATACGTGTTTGGGGGGAGCTGTAAATTATCTCTAACACGAATCGAAGGAAGAACTATACCAAGGTCAAGTGCAGTTTGTCTCCTTATCTGCGAAATTCTGTCTAATAAATCTCCGCCTTTTTCTACATCCAAGAGACTTACTAATCTGTATCCGATTTCAATTTCAAGCGTTTCAACGGTTAAAAGCTCCATAACGCTTTCTCTTGTTGCTTTTTTCTTCTTTTTGCCAAGTTTTTCTGCTTTTTTGGCTTCTTTTTCTTCTATAAGCGCTTTTTGTTCTGCTTCAACTTTTTCTTTATATTTTTTAAAACTGAATCCACCTGCAAGAGCCGATATTGTTAAAAAAGGTATTGTCGGCATACCCGGAACTACGCCCATAAGCAATAAAAGACCGCTGATTATACCAAGTACTTTAGGATTTTGAAACATTTCGTTTCTTATATCTTCAGCAAGAGAATTATCCGAGCCTGATGCACGGGAAATTATCAATCCTGTTGCAGTGGAAATAATAAGCGCAGGAATCTGGGAAACCAATCCGTCCCCGACAGTTAAAATTGTATAAGTTGAAAGAGCTGTCATTGGAGGCATTTTATGCTGGATAATCCCTATTATTAATCCTCCCACGATATTAATTACGGTAATTATTATCCCTGCCGTGGCATCTCCTTTTACAAATTTTGAAGCACCGTCCATAGTGCCGTAGAAATCAGCTTCTCTTAAGAGCGCTTTTCTTCTTTTTTTCGCTTCGTTTTCATCTATTAACCCTGAGTTTAAATCTGCGTCTATAGATAATTGTTTACCCGGCATGGCATCTAATGTGAACCTTGCGCTAACTTCGGCAACACGACCTGCGCCGCCTGTAATTACCATAAAGTTTATGATAACAAGAATCACAAAAATAACAGCACCGACAACGTAGTTGCCGCCTATTACAAATTGTCCGAATGATTCAATAACGCTCCCTGCGTCAGCTTCAAGCAAAATTAATCTTGTTGAAGTAACATTCAACCCTAATCTAAACAGTGTTGCAATTAAAAGAATAGTAGGAAAGCTTGAATATTCGAGTGGTTCTTTTGTATACAAACAAACTAAAAGGATTAAAACAGAAAGAGAGATATTTAACGTTAAAAGCAAATCCAAAAGATGTGCAGGAATAGGTATAACCATCATTAAAACAATGGTTACAAGACCTATCGCCAAAACAATATCATTATTTTTCAGTAATTCCCTTAATTTTGTCAAACTTATTTAACTTCCTCTATTAATTAATATTATAAACTATTTACCTTTTTGTGTGTATACGTATTGTAAAATTTCCGCAACGGCAACATAAAGTTCTTGCGGAATAATTGAATCAATTTCAACGAGCTTATACAAGCTTCTTGCTAAAGGTTTATTTTCAACAATAGGAATTCCGTTGTTTTTTGCAATTTCTCTGATTTTAAAAGCAACAAAATCTACTCCTTTAGCCACAACAACAGGTGCCGGTACTTTTTTAGGGTCATACATTAAAGCAACAGCGTAATGCGTGGGATTAACCACAACAACATCGGCGTCTTTTACTTTTGACATCATTTTTTGCTGCAAAATTTTCATTTGGAAAGACCTGATTTTACCTTTAATTTTTGGGTCTCCTTCTATATTTTTCATTTCGTCTTTTACTTCTTGTTTAGACATTTTTATGGATTTATTGTATTCCCAGTTTTGATATTGTCTGTCTATAACTCCTATTATTATTAAAAGAATACAAATAGTTGCCAAAAGTTCAAAGATTACAGAACCCATAACCATAAAACCCGTAGCGGGGTCTGCTCCGATAAGGCCAAAAAGTTCATTTTTTCTTTTTAGAATAACATTAAACCCTGCCATTGCAACTATTATTGTTTTAACTACAGACTTTATAAGCTCTACCATTTGCTTCGGTTTAAAAACATTAATTTTTTCAATTAAAGCTTTAATGGCACTGGAAGGCGACAGTTTTTGAAAATTTGGCTTAAGTACTTCTTTTGCAAAAAGTGCTCCTGTTTGTAATCTTAAAATTAAAACTGCCCCTATTGATAAAAATGCAAAAAACAGAGCCGTGATTTCGCAATAATACCTGAAATACGGCGAAGTTACACCTATAAAATCATTGTCTGATATCAAAGCTGGATTAAGTGAGGACAGCGTTGTTGAAAGCATTGTTTGAAGTTTTTCCAACATGGAATTTCCCATTACAAAAATTACCCCAAGACTAAATGTCAGCATTAAAGATGAGGTAAAATCCTGACTTTTTGCTATATGACCCCTGTCACGTTCTTTTTCTTTTCGCTTGGGGGTGGCTTCTTCGGTTTTTTCATTTTGTTCGTTTGACATATCTTATTTATGTAAATATCATATTGATTGCTTTTATGTAGTTTTCTATTACTCCTTGAAGATACACATTTGTTGCGCTTAAAAATGCAAGTATTAAAAATAAACCTATATAAATTTTAACAGGAAGTGCAACCATATAAATATTCATTTGCGGCATCATTTTACTCATTAATCCGAGTAATATATCGCAGATTAAAAGCACTGAAAAAATCGGAAGTGCAATACCAAAGGCAATTTTAAAAATTTGAGCAAAAAGTTGTACTAAAGAATGGATAATATTTGAATCAAAAACAATAAAAGTTCCCATCGGTATTGCGCTAAAGCTGTTGAAAACCGCAACAAAAAGCATTTGGTATGCTCCTGTCATTAAAAAAATTAATGTTGCAAGATAAATGTAAATTCTTGATAATTCATTTGAATTAACTCCGCTCACAGGGTCGAGTGCCTCAGAAATTGAAAGACCTGTCTGAATGGAAATTATACTTCCGGACATTCTTGCACCTTCCAAAACAAGATTTGCACTAAAACCTATTAAATATCCTACAAAAAATTCCATCGCAATAAGAATAATAAACTCCGGCATTCCGGATGGCATAATGTAAGCTTTTGAAACTTGTACAATAGGATATAAAATAAAAGCAACGGCTGCGCTAAACCACAGTCTTGTTGCCATTGGAGCTTGGATTGTTGAAAAAAACGGTGCAGATTGCATCAAACCTGTCAGTCTTGTAAACACCAACATGTATATTACAATGTTTTTTGCTGATAATAAATTTAAAAGATTATAAGTCTGATCCATTTTTGTCCTAAGAAATAAAAACTTTTATATATTCAAATAACTCTTTGGTGGTTGTTGTAAAAGTATCTATCATCCACGGTGCACTTACAATTAATATTATAAGGGCGGCGAATATTTTCGGAACAAAGGTTAGTGTTTGTTCTTGGATTTGTGTTACGGATTGGACTATACTTATTGCCAGCCCTACAACAATAGCTGATAAAAGTATCGGGGCAGAAATTAGCATAGTAAGCATGATTGTTTTTTGAAACACGGTTAAAAATAAAGCTTCATTCATCTTTTTCCCTCGTTAATTTATAAATCCTTCAATTAGGGATTTTGTAATTAAAAACCACCCGTCTACCATTACAAACATTATAAGCTTAAAAGGCATTGCAATCGTAGTAGGCGGTAAAAACATCATACCCATTGAAACAAGGACTGATGCTACAACCAAATCAATGACCAAAAAAGGTAAAAATATTACAAAACCGATTTTAAAGGCTGTCTTTAATTCGGATAAAACAAAAGAAGGTATTAAAACGTATGTCGGAACATCTTTTTTTGTTTTTGGTTTTTCAATTTTAGCTAATTTTACAAACAAAGCAAGTTCTGATTCTTTTGTTTGTTTAAACATAAAATCTCTTATAGGTAATAACGAATTATCGAGCGCCTGTTGCTGCGTGATAGTATTTTTCATATATGGTTGATAAGCGGTTTCATTAATCTTAGACAAAGTAGGCGACATTACAAAGAAGGTTAAAATCAGAGCTAAGCCTACTATAACCTGGTTTGGCGGAAGTGTAGTTGTTCCTATTGCTTGTCTTGTCAGAGAAAGTACTATAACAATTCTTATAAATGCCGTTGTCATCATAATTATGCTTGGGGCAAGAGTTAAAATGGTAAGCATAATTAAAATTTGGACGCCTTGACTGAATTCTTGGGGGGTGTTTATGTTTTGCATTCCGATATTTATATTGGGAAGACTTAAAGCTCCGTAGCATTTTATGCTGCCTGTCAGACAAAGGCATAGAACAAACAATATTTTTTTAATTTTTTTTGTCATATTTATCCATCTTAAAAACTACAAACTCAACCAATATTAGTTATTGAAGAAATACACCCAAATGTCTGAATTTTTCATATCTTTGGTTACGTAATTCTTCGCCTGTCATACCTTTAAACTCGTCTAAAGACTTTAAAAGAGCTTCTTTTAAATTGTTAGCCATTTCACATGCACTGTAGTGGGCACCTCCAACCGGCTCTTTTACAATTTCATCAACAATTCCGTATTTTAATAAGTCCTCACCGGTTATTTTAAGTGCATCCGTTGCAACTTTTGCCATTGAAGCATCTTTCCAAAGAATTGAGGCGCACCCTTCCGGAGATATTACCGTATAATATGCATGTTCAAGAATCATTACTTTATTTGCTACCGCAAGCCCTAAAGCACCACCTGAGCAGCCTTCACCTGTAACTGTTGCAATGATGGGTACTGCAAGCTTCGCCATTTCTTTGAGATTTACTGCAATTGCTTCTCCTTGTCCGGTTTCTTCTGCTTTCATGCCGGGATATGCTCCCATTGTATCTATAAGAGTGATAATTGGCAAATTAAAACGTTCGGCATGTTCAAAAAGTCTTAAAGCTTTTCTATAGCCTTCAGGTTGCGGCATTCCAAAATTGTATTCAAGGTTTTCTTTTGTGGATTTACCTTTCATTGTGCCTATCAGCATAACATTTTTGCTGTTGATTTTAGCTAACCCTCCGCAGATTGCTTTATCATCATGCCCGTGTCTGTCGCCGTGTAATTCTATAAAATCTTCACACATGAAATGAACATAGTCCATAAAGTTTGGTCTTTGAGGGTGACGTGCAATTTGCAGTTTTTGATATGGTTCTAAGTTTTGATATAATTCTTTCTTATACACTTTTGTTTGTTCTTCCAATTTTTTAATTTCTTCGCTGTAGTTAATATTGGTATCAATGCTTGTTTTTTTTAATTCTTCAATTTTGTCTTGAATTTTATATATCGGTTTTTCAAAATCCAGTATTTGCACCTGTTTTTCTTTCATTGTTTTATTCCTTATTGTTGTGCATGGAAAGCAGCTTGGAAAGCTTTTCTTTCATTTCTTTTCTTTCTACAATAAAATCTATTTGACCGCATTTAAGCAGATATTCTGCGGTTTGAAAGTCGGCCGGAAGCTTTTGTCTTATTGTTTGTTCTATTACTCTTCTTCCCGCAAAACCTATCCTTGCGCCTTTTTCTGCTATTATAATATCTCCGATTGTCCCAAATGATGCAGTAACGCCGCCAAATGTCGGCTCACACAATACCGTGATATATAAAAGTTTTGCTTCATTTAACTTTGCAACAATACAACTTGTTTTTGCCATTTGCATTAAACTAAGAGCACTTTCTTGCATTCTTGCACCGCCTGATGAGGTAAACACTATTGAAGGCAGTTTATTTTCAAGAGCGTATTCCAAAATTCTTGTTATCTTTTCTCCGACAACAGAACCCATAGAACCACCCATATATTCAAAATCCATAACGGCAATTGCTGCTTTTTGACCGTCAATCAGGCATGTTCCTACAATAACCGCTTCATCAAGCCCTGATTTTGCTTTTGCAGATTCTTGGCGTGATTTATAACTTTGAGTATCAACAAATTCAAGCGGATCGCAAGGTTTAATATTTGTATACATCTCTTCAAATGTGCCGTTATCTGCAATAAGCTCTATTCTTTTTCTTGCACCGATTCTAAAGTGATAGTCGCAGTTGGGACATACCATTAAATTGTTTTCAAGGTCTTTTTTTGGCAATTGGCTTGAACAATTGTAGCAAAGTGTCCATAATTTTCCTATCGAATCATCTATATGTACATCATTATCTCTCGCTGCTATTTGCTGCATTTTTCTTTTATTAAACCAATCGGTCAGCGTCATAAATAATTATCCTCACCAAGTATTATTTGTAATTATAGTATAAAAGAAGTTATTTTAAAGTCAAAAAAAATAAATATTATTAACTTATGTTAAATTTATCAATAATGTATTTAGGTAGCTTTTTGTTTTAAGCATAATAATTTTATGCAGGCACAAGTATTCAAAATTCATTCCGATTTTTATTATGTTAAGAATTTGAAACATGAAGAATTTGTCTGCAAATTAAGAGAAGTTTTAAAAAAACAAAAAACGGAAATCAAAGTAGGGGACTTTGTTGAGCTGAGCTTGGATAACAACTTTATTGCAAAGTTGTGCAAAAGAAAAAATTCGCTTTTGCGTCCTAAAATTTCTAACATTGATTTGGCTGTTGTGGTTTGTTCTTTTAAAGAACCGGACTTAGATTTTATCCAACTGGACAGATACTTAACATATTTAAAATATAACAACATAAAAACAGCAATATGTTTTAATAAAATGGATTTGTCATTTAATCCGGATAAGGAAAAAAAAGAAATCAAGGCAATTTATGATAAATTAGGATATGATATATTTTTCATTAGTGCAAAAAACAAAACTGACTTAAAAGACTTAAAAGATTACATTAAAAACAATACTATTGTGCTTTTGGGAATGTCGGGCGTCGGAAAAACAACGCTTTTAAATTCTCTTAATCCAAAAGCAAATCTTAAAGTGGGTAGTGTCTCAAGCAGGACAAAAAGAGGATGCCACACCACAAGACACTGTGAAATTATTGAATTCGACGAATTCAGAGTGATTGACACACCGGGTTTTAGCTTGTTGAAATTCGATTTTATTGAACCAAATGAATTAATTAGCCTTTTTGAAGATATTAAAAAGTACAGTGATGGATGTAAGTATTCAAATTGTTTACACGATGCAAACACTAACGGTATTTGTTCGGTGTATGATAATATTGATAAAATAAAAGATACCCGTTATCAAAGCTATCTTTGTTTTCTTAAAGAAACAAAAGAATACAAAGAATCATTGTCAAAAAAAGGAACAAAAAGCGAAACTTTTTTTAAAAACGTTTCAAACAATTTAAGGGTTAAAATTTCAAAAAGAAAAAGAAGTGTTTCGAGAAATACTCAAAAACAAAAAATTAAGGAAGAATAATGAAACTTATACAGTATCAGAATTTAACAGAAAAAAAACTTGCGGAATATTTTTTAAAATATGAAAATAAATCTTCATATTCGTCAATTATTTGGGAATCAATGAAATACACAACCCTTTTAAAAGCAAAAAGGCTAAGGGCTGCAATGTGTCTTGAAGTTGCAAGCGTTTTTAATAAAGATATTGAAAATGTTTTTCCTATTGCGGCGTCTGCTGAAATTATGCATGCATACAGCTTGATTCATGATGATCTTCCCGGCATGGATAATGATGACTTAAGAAGAGGAAAGCCCACCAATCATAAGGTTTTTGGTGAAGCAATCGCAATTTTGGCCGGGGATGCATTAATTTCTTTTGGTGCACAGCTTTTAATTGATGAATGTAGCTATAATATATCAAAAAATACGGTTTTGGATATTGTAAGAGACTATCTTGTCTGTGCCGGTGCAAACGGTTTAATTGCAGGCCAAACAGCGGATATTTCAGCCGAAGGCGAAAGAACAAATGTCGAAAAATTAAATTATATTCACAAATATAAAACAGCTTGTCTGTTTGAATATTCTATGACTTCAAGTGCCAAGGCAATCGGGCTTAAAGATGAAATTATCGGAAAACTCAGAGAATATGCAAATAATTTTGGAATTTTATTCCAGATTTACGACGATATCATAGACTGCACAAAAACTACGCTCGAAATAGGCAAAACAGCAGGCAAGGATAAATTAAACAATAAAATGACTTATGTAAGTGCTTACGGAATTGATGAGGCAAAAAATATTTTTTACAAGCTAATTAAAAAAAACCATGGTATACTGATTGAGTTGAATATTAAATCTGATTTATTCAATGAAATAGAAGATATGTTAATTACAAGGATAAATAACTAGTGGGCGGGTTTGAATTTTATAATACGGGATACGAAGCACTTTTTTGCGGGCTTATTTCTGCTTCGATTGCGCAATTAATTAAAGTTATTACTTATCTTTATACACATAAGAAAATAAATTTTAAAATATTTACAACAACAGGCGGCATGCCAAGTTCACATACCGCCGGGGTAATTGCATTATCCACATCGGTTGCATTAATTGAAGGACTTAGTTCTATTGTTTTTGCTGTTTCTTTGGGGTTTTCCCTTGTAATCATGCAAGATGCTGCCGGTCTAAGGCGTGCAGCCGGCAAAACAGCTGCGACTTTAAACAGGCTGGTTGATGAGTTTGTTCAAAAAAATCAGGAAGTAAAACCTTATGCCGCTCTAAAAGAACTTTTGGGGCATACACCTTTGGAAGTATTTTGCGGCATGGTTTTAGGGATAATTATTCCTTTTATTGTTCATAACTTCAAAATTTCAATATTATCTTAAAATGTGCTTTTTTTGAGCATTTGGGTTAATGTAGGGTCTTTTTTTATCCTTTTTTTAATTTGCTCTCTTGCATTTGACAATTTAAAAAAGTCGTCATTAAATTTGCATAGCCCGATTACGCCTGCTTCATCGTCGTTAAAACTAAACAATCTTTTAATTATATCCATTTTGTACCTCTTTAATAATTTAAGAATTTTTTTTAAAAAATCAAATTTAATTATAAAATTTTAAACTTATTTTTTGCTCGTCTTTTTTGTTATGTTTTAATAATAAATATGGACAATGTTATTAAAAATGTGTATACAATAGAAGAATTGGAACAATTTCAACCCGATTTTGATTCAAAAATTGCAATTGAGAATTTAAAAAATTCTAAAACGGATGATTTTACAAAGATTTTTTCTGTAATAAATCTTGATTCAATAGATAATATCAATGATTTTTATGTTCTTATTAAACATCTTACCAATTGTTCAAATCCGCTAAGAGAAGCAGTCGCACTGAAATTGGAAGATTTGTATAATAAAAAAAGAATTTGTTTTTTTGATGAAAAAATAAAAGAAAAATTTTTATCTGCTATTGTCGATATTAACCCTAACGTATCAAGAGCTATTTGTTCTGTTTTGGCGAAAAATAAATGCATAGCGGAAAATATGGAATTAGATATAATTTTTAAAATAAATGAATTGTTGAATTCAATAGAAGAGTTCCAACATAATTACAATGAAACTTTTTTTGTAAATGCTCTTAATAAGAAAAACCATGCTAAAAACAAAAAACTGTTTGCTCTTTATTGGCTTCTTGAGGCTTTAAGTTTTTCTTTCAGTAACAATTATAATTCTAAAGTATTAGATATTTTAAATTGCACAATAAAATTTTGCGATTATACAATAAGGGAAAAAACAGCTAAAATTCTAAATAAAATGGAAAATTGCCCTTGCAATATGTTGCGCTTTATAAAAAATGACCAAAATTTTTATGTAAAAAATCAAGTTTATGATAAAATTGTCTTTGAAGATTAGATTAACAGGAATATTTTATGATTTCAGTAAATGATTTAAAAACAGGATTAACATTAGAAATTGATAACGGGCTTTGGTCTGTTGTTGAATTTTTACACGTGAAACCGGGCAAAGGCGCTGCTTTTGTAAGAACAAAATTAAAAAATGTTGAAACGGGACAGGTTGTTGAAAAAACCTTCAGAGCTGGTGAAAAAGTAGCAAAAGCAATGCTTGACAGGCGTGAAATGCAATATTTATACAAAGAAGGTGCTGATCTTGTTATGATGGATTTGGAAAGTTACGAACAGCTTCCTGTTAGTGCTGATAAAATTGGTGATGGCATTAAATACCTGAAAGAAAACATGACGGTTCAAATTTTAATGCATGACAGTAAAATCATCGGAATTGATTTACCTAATTTTGTTGAATTGGAAGTAATTGACACACCTCCTGCCGAAAAAGGAAATACCGCACAAGGCGGCACAAAACCGGCAACATTAGACGGCGGTGCTGTTGTAAATGTTCCGTTTTTTATTCAAGTTGGAGACGTTTTAAGAATTGACACCAGAACAAACGAATATTTAGACAGAGTGTAAGGAAAAAAATATGAAATATGATATAGAATATATTGAAAAAATTGCCAAAATAATTTCAGATAATCAGTTAACAGAAATTACGCTTGAAGACGGTGAAGAAGCTATTACCATAAGAAAAGAAGCAACTTGCATGCAGCCTGTTGCTCCAATTCAACCTGCGATAAGTCAAATCCCTTCGCCTTTGACTTCTGTTCAAACAAAAGAAGATAAACCTGCTCAAGGCCAAAACAAAGGTACGGCAATTACTTCTCCGATGGTCGGTGCTTTTTATGCTGCTCCTGCACCGGGAGCTAAACCGTTCGTAAAAGTGGGTGATGTTGTAAGCGCAGGTCAGGTTGTTTGTATTGTCGAAGCAATGAAATTAATGAACGAAATTGAATCGGAAGTTTCAGGCAAAGTCGTGCAAATATGTGTTGAAGATGGGCAAAGCGTTGAATATGGCCAGGTTTTAATGTATGTTGAGTAAAGGTTTGAGCTAGTGTATTGCTTTAGGAATTATTATGTTTAAGAAAGTATTGATTGCAAATAGAGGCGAGATTGCCGTCCGTGTTATAAGAGCATGCAGAGAATTGGGTATTGCTACTGTTGCTGTGTATTCTCAAGCTGACAGCCAAAGTTTACATGTATCATTGGCTGATGAAGCATACTGTATCGGCCCTGCGCAAAGTTCAAAAAGCTATCTCCATATTCCCGCACTTATTTCTGTAGCACTTACTGCAGGGGCGGATGCAATTCATCCTGGATACGGGTTTTTATCGGAAAGGGCTGATTTTGTTGATATTTGCGAAGAACACCATATAAAGTTTATCGGGCCAAGTGCATCTGCTATGCTTAAAATGGGCGATAAAGCAAACGCCAGAGCAACAATGGAAGCTTCCGGAGTTCCTATAACTCCCGGTTTAGGTATCGTGGATAATACTGATTCTATAAGAGAATTTGTTAAAAAAGTCGGTTATCCTATTATAATAAAGGCTACGGCAGGTGGCGGCGGAAAAGGCATGAGGATAGTAAGAAAAGATGAAGAGTTGGATGATGCCTTTAATTTATGCAGAAGCGAAGCAGCAAGCGCCTTTGCCAATGACAGTGTATATGTAGAGAAATTTATCGAAAACCCGAGGCATATAGAAGTTCAAATTCTGGCAGACAGTTATGGAAATGTTATTCATTTGGGTGAAAGAGACTGCTCGGTTCAAAGAAGAAATCAAAAGTTATTGGAAGAAGCCCCTTCTGTTGCCATAAGTGAAGATATAAGAAAAAAAATGGGAGAAGCTGCCATAAATGCGGCAAAATCTATTAGCTACGAAGGTACAGGAACAATTGAATTTCTTTTGGATGAATCTGACCCCAAGAATAAAAAATTCTATTTTATGGAAATGAATACAAGAGTTCAGGTTGAACATTGTGTTAGCGAAATGATATCAAATGTGGATATAGTAAAAGAACAGATAAAAATTGCTCAAGGTGAAAAACTTTCTTATTCCCAAAAGGATATTAATCTTACAGGGCATGCAATTGAATGCAGGATTAATGCCGAAGATTATGAAAGATGTTTTATGCCATGCCCAGGAACAATTGAAGGATACATAGCCCCCGGCGGATTTGGAACAAGAGTGGATTCCCATGCGTATACGGGCTATCAAATACCTCCTTATTACGATTCTTTGGTAGGAAAAGTAATCTGCTGGGGCAGAAACAGGGAAGAAGCCAGAAAGAGAATGCTAAGAGCTTTGAATGATTATGTTATAACCGGTATTAAAACCACAATTGGTTTTCATAAAAAAATATTAAACAACCATAATTTTATTTCAGGTGAGTTTAACACAAGTTTTATTGAACAAAATTATCCTGAGGTTTTAACTAAAAGATAAGGATTATATTTTGAAATTCGATTTTAAATACAATACACTTGAATTTATAAAATTTATTGCAAAAAACGCCCAAAAACAAAATATAAGGGTGTTTTTTGTTGGAGGGGCTGTAAGGGATAGTATTTTAAACATCCCGATAAAAGACCTTGATTTCATTGTTGAAGGTGATGCTATTGATTTTATTAACAATATAACTCCTAAAATTGTAATAAAATCAATACATAAAGACTTTTCAACCGTTAAGGTTTTATGGAAAGATTTAGAGTTTGATATTGCTTCAACAAGAACAGAAAAATACCCTTATAGCGGTTGTTTACCGGTTGTTGATGAAGTTGGTGTTAATATTGAAAAAGATTATTTAAGAAGGGATTTTACCGTTAATTCACTTTATTGTGAAATTAAAATTATTGATAATGAAGTTAAATATAATCTAATAGATTTTTCAACCGGTTTGTCGGATATAAAAACAAAAACCCTCAGGGTTTTTCATAATAAAAGCTATATAGATGATCCGAGCAGGATTATCAGAGGAGTTGATTTCAAGTATCGTTTTGGTTTTGATTTTTCTTGTAATGACAAAAATTTAATAAGTAATTATTTAAAAAATATTGATAACTCAAATATGAGTATTGCGAGAATTCAAAGTGTTTTTGAACATGTTTTAGACAATAAAAATGCAGATAAAATTTTTTTAGAAATTATAAAAAAAAATTATTATCGAATTTTAAATAATGCAGACATTAATTTTAATTTAAAAAATTACAACAAAACAAAAAAATTGTTTAAAAATTTTATTAACTCAAGTTTTTATATGAATATTTTAAAAAACAATCAACCGGAGCTGGTTCAAACTACATCTTTGATTGATATTTACAAGGCATTTTCAAAAACAGATTTAAACTTTTTAGCGTATTATTTTTATAAAACACAAGATAAAAACGCTGCAGAATATTTAAAAATTAAAGATATCAAACTTAATGTCTCGGGACGAGATTTAATTGTATTGGGTTATAGTGAAGGGAAAAAAATTGGTGAAATTTTAGATGATTTACTTGAAAAAAAATTCCTAAATCCGTCTTTGTTTACTGATAAAAAAACTGAAATTGAATACATTTTAAACTGCTTCCACAAAATGTAATAACTTATCATTGTTGGTGAAAATTTTACAAATTTTAACATTGGCTTTTTTAAAAAAGTTGATATAATTGCTTTTTACAGTTTTCAAATATTAAAATTGTAAACGGGCTTCTTTTTTTGTTATAAAACCTTGCTTTTGGTGCATTGTTTTTTTGTGACTATTTAAAACACAAGGATGTATTACTAAGGCTTTATGAAAGGAGCTCATTTATGTCAGTAGTTATTAACACTAATGTGGATTCTATTAAAATCCAAAGTCTTTTGTCAAGTTCAACAAGCAGCTTGTCTACAGCCATGGAGCGCATGTCTTCAGGTTTGAAAGTAAATTCAGCTAAAGACGATGCGGCAGGTACTGTAATTTCGGCTCGTATGCAGGTGCAGTTAAACGGTAACAAAATTGCCCAAAACAACGTACAAAACGGTAATGCTATGCTTGCTACAGCTGAAGGTAACTTGGATGTTGTACAAGAAAACTTATCAAGAATCCGTGATTTGACTCTGCAAGCAAAAAACGGTACTTATTCCGCAGAAGAAATTCAAGCAATGCAAGATGAAGTTGGTGAACGTTTAGAAGAAATTAACCGTGTTTCGGATTCTTCTAAATATTCTCAATTGAGCTTGTTTGAAGATGCTACTTTGCAAGCTGAAGGTGTTACATTCCAGGTTGGAGCTAACTCAACGGAAGATAACACAATTGCTGCAGGTAAAGAAATTTTCGAAAGTGTTAAATTTTCAACTTTAACAACTTTGCAAAACTTCAGTCTTACAGGGCTTGATAAAGCCGGTATGGCAGATGCAATCGAAAAATTAGACGAAGGTCTTGATAACATTACTTCAAGAAAGTCATTGATTGGTTCAGCACAAAACCGTCTTGATTCAGCATTGGATACTCTTGAAATTCAGTATGAAAATTTATCAAGTGCTAAATCTATTATTACAGATGCTGATATTGCTTCTGAGGCATCAAACTTTACCCAACAGCAGATACTTCAACAAGTGTCAACTTCACTTTTGACACAAGCAAATCAAGCTCCATCAATTGCTTTAAGCTTAATATAGTTGAGCAGTTGGATGTGAATTATATAATTATGCCTTTCGGTTTTCCGAAGGGCTTTTTATTATATTTTTTAAAAAAGATTTTCTGTGGTATTTATTTATGCCGAATTTTTTAATTGCTTCTATGTGAAACGAGCTGAGATACCCTTTATTTTTTTTCCAGTTGTATTGGGGAAATTCTTCGTGAATTTTTTCCATGTAGTTGTCTCTTGAAACTTTTGCAAGTATACTTGCTGCTGCAATACAAGCCGATTTTGAGTCTCCTTTTATTATGCATTTTTGTTTAAAGTCAAAATCATTTATTAATTTATTGCCGTCAACAAGTGTTAAAAAATTTTTGCTTTTAATTTGATTTTGAACGTCTAAAATGGCTTTTTTCATTGCAAGAAGTGAGGCTTGAAGTATATTTATTTCTTCAATTTTTTCTACATCAATTGTTTTGATTGAATAATAGGAATTATTTTTTATTATCTCAAAAAGTTCAAGTCTGGTTTTTGGTGTTAGTTTTTTTGAATCATTGAGTTTTTTGAATAATTTATAATCTATATCTTTTTTAAAACACACTGCAGCTGCCCAAACCCCGCCGGCTGCCGGTCCTCTGCCTGCTTCATCCGTACCTGTTATATAGTCAAAGCCTTTTTTTTCGGCTTCATCAAAATTAAACAAATTAATTGCATTATTCAAATTCATTCGGGCTCTCCAGTGTGAAATATCCCATTTTTCCTTCCCTGAAGGTTTTCAGGATTGTCTGCGATGCTCTTTTTATATCCGCTTTATTTGCTTTTGTCAGCCAATTTTTTTTAAAAGCTATTTTTTCAATGTCAATATCTTCAATTTCGCTAAATCCAAAGTATTTCCTTAGTTCTTTTTTATATTTCTTGTCAAGCAATTTAACAAGCTCAATTGCGGTTTGTTCGCTATCATATGCATTTTCCCCTATTGAGTTTACCATTGCAAGTTTCAAGGCTTGATACTGATCGTCTTGAACCGTAGGGATAATCCCTGGAGTGTCTAAAAGTTCTATTTTATCGTTGATTCTAACCCACTGTTGTTGTCTTGTAACCCCTGCTTTTGCTCCGGTCTTTGTTTTTGCACGTTTGACAAGTCTGTTTATTGTGCTGGATTTTCCAACATTTGGCATTCCGACAACCATTGTTCTGACCGGCCTTGGAAGAAGTCCTTTTTGTGCTCTTTTTTCCATGATATCTTGTGCAAGATTTGTAATTTTGCCTATAATTATTTTTATGTCTTCTTTATTTATAAGGCTCGTTATAATCACCTCAAAGTTTGTTTTTTCTTTTATATAATTTGCCCATATTTTATTCAGTTTTGAATCTGATACATCTGATTTGTTCATCAATATTATTCTTTTTTTATTGGGGCAAAGTTTTTCAATATCTTTATATTTGCTTGAATATGGTATTCTCGAGTCAATTACTTCAATAATTACATCAACAAGTCTGAGTTTTTCTTTTAGTTGTCTTTGAGCTTTTGCAATATGCCCGGGAAACCAGTGTATGTGTTTCATTTTTTACTTTCTTATAATGTTAATTTATAAATAAATGCCTTGAATTAATTTGTTAAACAATAAAATTCAAGGCATTATAATTTTGTTTTAGAAAAATTTTATCTTTTTTCCATTTTTTCTCTAATACGTGTAGCCTTACCTGAGCGTTCTCTTAAGTAATACAATTTTGCACGTCTTACATCGCCACGTCTTAATACCTGAATTTTTTCAATTCTTGGTGAATAAATGGCAAACACACGTTCAACACCAACTCCTTGGAATATTTTTCTAACAGTGATTGTTTTGTTAATTAAACTTCCACGTTTTTTAATAACAGTTCCTTCGAAAGCTTGTGTTCTTTCTTTGTTACCTTCAATGATTCTTACGAAAACCTTAACCGTGTCTCCGGGGTTAATTTCAGGCATTTGGCGATTTGTATATTCTTTTTCTAATTCAGTAATAATAGGATTCATTTGTTTACCCTTTTTTTATAGTTGTCCAATACTAAAAATATTATATTAAACAAAATTTTTAAACAAGTCCTAAAAGTAAAGTTTTGTTAACATAATAATTTTTACTTATTTATGTCGGATAATAATATCTATGAAAGAAAAAATTTCTGCTTCAATATTTTTGATTCTTTTATTTTTTTTATTTTTATTTGCGACAAACAATAAAAGCAGAATGCATGATTTTAAGGTATTAAAGGTTGTTGAGGCGGATAAGTTTTATTTGGATATTAACAACGATAATCTGATTCAGGATAATGAACTTTTTAAATTACAGGATATTAGTGCGTTTTGTCCTATTCTTTCCAATTATTCCCGAAATGAATCGGAAAAATTGAATATATCACAGCTACAATACCTAAAAGCAGGTTTTTTAGCAAGAAAATGGGCAAAAGACCATCTTGAGGGTAATTTTGTTAGTGTAAAATCAATAAAAGAATGCAAAAATAAAAATATTGCGCATTATTTTTGTGATATTGATTTTCAAGGAATTAATCTTATAATCTTTTATTTAAAAAACGGTCTTGCGTATATAAAAGAAGACTGCAAAAATCCTAAATATGTTCAGTATCAAAGCCTAATGCAGGCAAGAAAAAATGCAGATGAGTTATCTAAAATTGATTTTTTGATTTTAAACTTAAAAAACAATAAAATTCATAAACCTGACTGTGAATTTGTAAGAAATATAGCTTACGGAAAGATTGTTTCAAAAAAACAACTTAATGATTCTAAAGTTCATTTTTGTAATTTTTGTTTTAAAGAAGATGAGCCGGAGAAATTTAAAAAAGATGACCATATTTTTCATTCTAAAGGCATTTATAGAAAATCGTTTTATAAAAAGTTCGATTTTATCGAATTATATTTTATAAATCCTTTGGAATATTCTAAACCGGATGCTTCCTGTAAAACTGCTATTTGCAAAAGAATTGTGAATGAAATTGATTCCAGTAAAGTTTCTATTGATATTGCTTTGTATAATTTCGGCGATCAAAAAACAATTTTTGATGCCCTTAAAAGAGCAAAACAAAAAGGTATTAAAATAAGGTGTGTAAGCGATTTTTCAAATAGCAGTGAATTTGACAGCAGCTACAATAAATATTTTGATGAAGAATTTCATCCGACAAAAGATTCTAAAAACAGTTTAATGCACAATAAATTTTTTATTTTTGACAATAAGAAAGTATTAACAGGCTCAATGAACATCTCATCTACGGGTTGCGGGGGTTATAATTCGAATTTGGTTTTGATTGTTGATGATATAAATTTTGCAAAAGCTTACCTTAGAGAGTTTGAATTAATGTATAAGGGTAAATTTTCCACAACTAAAGAAAGTTTTTTGTTTAAGCCCATACTTAGAAATAATTCAAAACTTACCGTTGCTTTTTGTCCTCAAGACAACCCTTTTGATACCATAATTTTACCTTTGTTGAAAAATGCCAAAAAAGAACTGTTTGTTTCCGTGTTTTATCTTACTGAAAGAAAATTTATTTCGGAATTAATTAATGCAAAAAACAGAGGAGTTAGTGTAATTGTTCTTGTTGATGCGGTTTATGCCAATAATTTTAAAAATAGAGTAAAACAATTAAGAGACAGCGGGGTTGCTGTTATGGTTGAAAACTGGGGTGGCAAAAACCATGAAAAAACCGTCATGGTTGATTCAAAATATTTGCTTTTAGGCAGCAGTAACTTTTCAAAAAGCGGGTTTTATAAAAATGATGAAAACATAGTATTAATTGAAAATAAAGACATTGCATCTTTATACAAAGACTATTTTTTGTATTTATTGAATTCAATTGACAAAAAGTATTTAAAATTCATTCCAAGATCCGAAGGTATAGATTCAATTAATTCATGTTCAGATGGTATTGATAATAATTTTGACGGAAAGATTGATTGGGAAGATGAGGGATGTAAAAAAAGTAAAGCAGTTTTTAAATAATCTTTTAACAATTTGCTCTCGGGCTTGGTTTTTTGTTATTATATTATTATAAAATACTTTAGCAAACTAAGGGGAAAAAATGGAATTTTTCAGAAGAAACAGAAAGATAATAGTAATTTTTTTAACTATATTTTTGGTTGCCTGGATGGTTGGTATAGGAGCTTTTATAAGTCTGTTATTCTAAGTTGTTTATGAAGTCTTTTGATTATAGAGTAAAAATAGTTTTTATTATACTTATTGCGTTTAGCTTTTGTGCGCATTCTGTTTATGCTGGGCAAAAGCTGAATGAACAAAAAACAACAATTGAGCAAAAAAGAGGCCGTGCAAAAAAAGAAATCCGCAAACTAAAACTACTTGAAAAATTGGAAACAAACAGGCTCTATAAAAACCAGCAAAAACTTGAATATACTCAATATAGCCTTCAGAGAAATAAAAAAGAATATTCGAATGCTAAAAGCGAAGTTCAAAATCTCGAAAAAAAATTAGAAGTTTTGTTAACGGAACACAAAAAACATTTGAACTATACTTCAAAAAGAATTGTACAGATATACAAACACAAAAGAAACAGCTATATTGAGTTTCTTTTGAATTCAAGCGACATAAATGCTTTTTTAGACAGGTTATATTTTGAAAATATCGTAATAGCATATGATAAAAAGAAACTTGATGAAACAAAATCTGTCGCTCGTGAAATCATGGCTTTAAAAAACAGAATTGAAATGCAAAAAAGAAATCTTGAATTATCTATTGCAAATATTAACCGCCAGCAAGTGGATATTCAAGATGCTATTTCTAAGAATGAAAGGCTAATTGAAAAGCTAAAAACAGACAGAGCAACCTGGGAACGTGCGGAAAAAGATTTGGCAAGACAGTCAAGAGCTATTTCTCAGATGATTAATCAAGAAATTAAAAAATCCGGCAAAGAAGGAGTAAGTGTTAGTGTAACCGGTAGTTTCACAAGACCTGTTCCGGGCAGAATTACTTCTCCGTATGGCAGCAGAATGCACCCTATTTTCAAAAGACGAATTTTCCACTCAGGTGTTGATATAGGTGCTCCATACGGTACTCCAATCAGAGCGGCAAACTCAGGAAGGGTTATTTTTGTCGGCTGGTATAGCGGCTATGGTAAGGTTGTGATTATTGATCATGGCAAAATCAACGGTATTCCGACAACGACTCTGTATGCTCACATGTCTGTTACTATTGCAAAGCAAGGAACGAACATTGCAAAAGGTTCTATTATCGGAAAAGTAGGAACTACAGGTTATTCTACCGGACCTCATTTGCACTTTGAAGTTCGTCAAAATGGAAATCCGACAAATCCTTTAAATTTTATCAGATAGCTTGAGTAAATTCTTTGCTTGTTTTAAAATATGTGTAAGGCAGTTGTTTAAGGGAAAAAAGTGCTCAACTTTTTAAAGAGGAACGTGTTATTACAATTGTTGGCTGTTTTTGTTATGCCAATATCTTTAATACAGCCTTGTTTTGCACAGTTTGATGTTGTTAAAGCAAAAACAGTCGGCAATGAAAGCGAAAAAATAATTGAAGCAAACGTGCCGGAAATGCCTGATACATTTAATGACCCTGACCTTCCTGAGTTTTCCCCGGATTCTTCAGTAATTTCGACACTGGAAAAGAAAGTCAGAGATTTTAAGGAAAGAAAAAACAAAAAGAAAAATATTAAAGAGCTTGAAAACGAACAAACAACAGACTTAGATGAGCCGAATAAAGTTTATAGTGAAGCTCAGAGCCAAGAAGTAGACGATAAAAACAAATTCCAAATTAATGCAGATAAAATTACATACGACGATGAAGAAGGAAATGTCTATGCAAAAGGGCATGTTGAAATTATAGCTAAATCACAAGATGTTGTATTGAAAGCTGATGAAGCTGTACTTGATAAACCTTCGCAGACAATAAAACTCCATGATAATGTAAAAATCATCAAGGACGGAGTGGAAATGAGCGGCGAATATATGCTTGTTGATTTAAATGAGCAAAATATTCTAATGGACAATCCTACTCTTGAAGCTTATTCTTTCATCGTTAACGCCCAAGAAGGCTATTTGATTGCTAATGATATCCAAATGTTAAACGGTACGGTAAAAAGCGCAAAACAAACAGAATACCCTTTTGAAACAAAGGGCTTTATGCGTTTAAATAACGGTGCTCTTGATTACGGAAGAATGATGATGCAACAGGATTATACCTCTACATCTGATGTTAGTGCAACAAGGAAGCAGTCATATAGAATAGATGCTAAAGAAATTGTAATAACAAGCTATAAAGACCACAACAGTATGCTTTTAAAGAAGTCTAATATATACTATAATAATCATAAAATTGTTCACAATTCAGATATTGAGATAATTTCGGATAAACAAAAACAAGTATTTGAAACAAACATGCCTGAAGGCGGAACACTAAGAAGTTTTGGTACATACATTGGATACGGCATGGTATATAAGCTTCCCAGAGGTCAAACTTTAAAATTGATGCCTGCTTTGGTTTATGGTGACAGCAATATTGGTGTCGGTATAGTGGGAAGACACCAAACACCAAACAGCATGTTGGAAGCCGGATGGGCGACTTCCACCTCAAACCTTGTGGTAAGAGGAAGATACAAACTGGGTCATGGACTGGACCTTAGATACGGCAGAAATGCATATTTACCCGAAGGCTTTATGGGAGCTCGGCGTTCCGGGTATGCTGCACAATTACAGTATTTGAAAAGCTTTTATGTAAAAGACATTGATTCTTATTTTAACCATGGGTTTTATGCTGGTGTATTTAGTGACTATCAAAAACATAATCAGGAAGAAGCGTACTGTACATCCAGATTCAGATATTTAGCGGAACTTAGAAAAGAACTTTTGAGCTATGAAAACAAAGAACAGGAACTAAAAATTGCACTTAATGCTTTAGCTCAAGGGTCTGCTACTTTATACGGTTCAGGTCAAACAGTCGGCGTTGCAAGAATCGGTCCGTATGTTTCAACAAAATTAAAAGGCTGGAGTTCAAGTATTGGTTATATGCTTGGCGGAATTCATGGCGATAGCCCGTTTTATTTTGATAAGTATCGATACGGTAAGTCTACGATTATGCTTGATGAAAAATTCAACTTTAACAACAAGTTTGCAATCGGATACAGGGCAAACATTTCTCCTTTAAAAGATAATATTGAGGAAGATTTACTTACTGAATCGCGTTTTTATGCTATTGTTGGTCCGAGAGATTTAAAGGTTGCGCTTTCTTATGACTTTGTAAGGGATGTTGCGCATGTTGATTTTATGTTTTTAATAGGAAGCGATTCAACAAAAATTGATTTTAATAAATTGACAACAAGAGACATTTCAGGCGCAAGAGAAAAACAAGACTTCTACAAAAACGTAAAAAGGGTAAAAATTGAAACACCTGAAAATATTTAAGCTTGTTCTTCCACTATTTTTTTAAATTTTTCATAATCTTCAACAGTATCTATTCCTACAGGGTTTAAGTCTGTTATTGCGACTTTAACTTTCATTCCGTTATACAAAGCCCTCAACTGTTCCAAGCTTTCTTGTTTTTCGATATCACACTGTTTTAAAGCTGTCATTTTTAACAGTGACTCTCTTTTGTATGCGTAAATTCCAATGTGTGCATAATATGATGCCTCGTCATTTCTTTTATATGGTATAGCGCATCTTGAAAAATACAGTGCATTATAATTTTTATCAAAAACACACTTTACGCAATTAGGGTTATTTATCTGTTCTTTTGAAGTGATTTTTCTTAATAAAGTTGAAATATCCGCATCTTTGTTGCTTATTAATGTTTCTATGGCTAAATCAATCGCCTCAGGCGTTATTTGCGGTTCATCTCCCTGAAGATTTAAGATATATTTAAATTCAGGATGCCTTTTAACTACTTGTGCAATTCTGTCTGAGCCGCATTTATGGTCCTTGTCTGTCATTTCATAATTGCCTTTAAATTTTTCAACAGCTTCTTTAATTCTGTCATCATCAAGGGCTACAATAACATCTGTTGCATATTTCGACTCATTGGCAGCTTCAACAACGTATTGAATGATCGGTTTATTGTTTACCAAAAGCAATGGTTTAGCCGGAAGTCTTGTTGAGGCGTATCTTGCAGGTATTATAATTGCTATTCTTTCCATTTTTTATTCCTATCAATAGTATTTATCTCCAAGGCTTATAACTTTTTTTTGAATTTCTTCTATAAGTTCTTTTTCATCCGGTTCAATCGATAAAAACCTTTCATAAGCAACAAGGGCACTTCTTTCATCGTCTATTTTTTCATAAGCTCGTCCTAATTGATAATATGCCATATAATAAGACGGGTCAAGTTCAATTGCTTTTTGTAAATCAATAATTTGTGCTCCGTTTCTGTTCATAGCATCGTATACAAGAGCTCTGTAATAAAACATTTGGGCACTTAAAGGGTATTCTTTTGTTCCTTTATCTAAAATAGAAAGCGCTTTAATATAGTTTTTCTTTTCATATTCGCCATAGGCTAAATTGAGAGTTTGGGTTATTATTTTTTGATTGACAAATTTTAAAAGATTTATTGCTTTCTCGTTATTTTTATCCAGATTAATTGCGCGGCTTAAGTGTGCTTTTGCGGTTTGCGCACTATTTAGTTCCAAATATGTTAAACCAAGGTTGTAGTATAAATCTGAATTAACAGGGTCGATTTTTAGCGCTTCTTTATAGTTTATAATAGCACTGGTAGGCTCTCCCATTAACTTATATGTATTTGCAATTGCAGTGTAAATTTGGACATCTTTCGGATTCATTTTTAAATATTTATCAAGTTGTATTTTATATTTTTGATAGTTCTTGGGATCTTTTGCAATTGCTTTTTGCCTTTCTGCTTTTATTGCCCTTTTTTGATATTCACGTTCTTCTTTTTCTTTCTTAGCTTTTGCTTGCTTGATTTTTTCTTGTTGAATTTTTTCTTCTTTTGCTTTTTTATCTTGCAATTCTTTTTGTTGTTTTTTTAGATTCAAATCTTTTTGTATTACTTTTTTATTATCATTTACGAGTTCTTTTTGTGTCGGGTTTTCTTTTTTTGTTGGTTTTTGTGCGATATTTTTAGCTATGTCTTTTTTATCTTCTTTTTTTGCAATTTCTTTTTTTTCTTTTAACTCTTTTTCTTTTTTTATTTGTTGTTCTTTTGTTTTTTGGATTGCAATTTTTTCAAGTTCGATTTTGTCTAATTTATCTGCATACGAATTAAACATCATAGAGCCATTGTTGTCGTTCATTTGGGCTAAAAATTTTGCAAATTTTCTGCATTCCTTGGAATTTACCTGAAAAGTTTTATCTTCGGAATATATTTTTTCAAGTATTTTATCCGGAGACATTTTATTTTCATAGATTTTAAAAATTCCGTATTTTGCCTGATTGGAATTCGGATATTTACTTAAAACCATTAAATATTCTTTATTTGCACTCAACAGATTGCCTGTTTTTCCGAGACTTTTGGCTTTTGAAACCCTAATTTGAGTGTCTGTGGGATTATCTGCCAAAATTGAATCGTACATTACTATTGCATCATTATTGTGATTGTTTTCATAAAAAAGATCAGCCAGATGGTATTTTAAAAATATGTCACTCGGATTTAATTGTATTGCTTTTAAAAACGCATAATAACAGTCATCTTCCCTGTTTAGCTTAAAGTATATATTACCTAAAGCTTCATATAAGTTGTTTGCCTCATAACGATTTTGGGGTCTGATTTTGTTTTTTACTATGTCTTCAATATTTTCAAGTAATTCTTTATTTTCGGTTTTTTCAATTGTTGTTTTTAATGTTTCAATTCCTAAAATATTTCTTTTTTCTCTGAGATAAAGCTTTGCTAATTTATACAGAGCGCTTATATTATCAGGATTATTTTGAATAGAAAGTTTGTAGCAGTTTGCTGCGGATTTTATATCCGCATTTGCTTTAATTTTAATATCTGCAAGTAATTCATAGCAAACAGAAAGATTGTAATTTTCTTCTATTAAAGAATTAATTTCATAAACGGCGCTATTGAATTTTTGTTCCGCCATTAGTCTTTTGATATCTTCAAGTCTGTATTCATAAGAATATTCAATTTTACTTTGTTTAATTAATTTATTGAGTTTTTGCTTTGTTTTAATATAGTTAGGCGAATTTTTATCGCTAATTACGGTTAAATCAGCCCTTAAAAGGTCAATTTCGTCAAGCGTTTTTGTATTTTGGCTAAAACCCGGATTTATTAAAAATAAATAAGCAATCAGAATTGCTAATATTTTTTTCTTTATTTTTTTATTAAAAAAAACCAAAAATTCTACCTCGTTTACGCTATGTTTATTTTAATATAAAATTTGTGTAAAATAAATAAACAATTGTATATTGTTAAAATTTTTATAGTTGCATTTTATTTTCGGAAGGTTAATAATAGTTTTATGAAAAATAAGCTTATACTATCAATTGCACTTGTTTGTGTATTTAATATGTTAGATACGCAAACTTTAGCAAAAATGAGTGACCAGTCAAATAAACTCTATAACAATGCAATACTCCAGGAACAAGAGGGGAACTATTTACAAGCTTTAAATTATATTTTAAAAGCAATCCAGTATTCTCCGGACGATGCAGTTTTGAATATCAAATTAGCCGGAATATATACAAATCTGGGCAGATATAAAGAAGCATCGGATGCATATAAAAAAGCGATATTATTAAGACCGCAGGACGGTTTTTTGTATATAAGTCTTGCAAATCTTTACATGCTTCAATATGATTATAAAAATGCGCTTGATTGTTATCAAAAAGCGAGCTCTTTGATTGGCGAATACAAATACAATTTAATCAATATTGCAAATGCAAAAAGTCTTCTTGGGGATTCAAAAGGCGCAATTAGTGCCTATGAAGAGTTTTTGGGCAGTTATCCGAATAATCTTGAAGCTCAAGTCGGGATTGCAAATATTTACCTGGATGAAAAAAAATATGATAAGTCGATTGAATACTTTGCTTTGGCTTTAAGGCAAAATCCGGGTGATTTTAGGGATTATCCTAATTATGGCCTTGCATTATTAAGAAATAACGACTATGAAAAAGCTGAAATTGCTTTTAAAAGCGCAATAACTTTAAACAAAAATGACGCTATGAGTTTTGCAAATCTTGCTATTAGTCAAATGAAGCAAGGTAAAAATAACGATGCAATTTTATCATTTAAAAAAGCTTTAGAGTTGGATGGCGACCTTGATTCGGTAAGATACGACTATGCAAATGTTTTGGCTTTAGAAAACAAAACTGACTCTGCTGTTGAACAGTATAAAATATTTATAGAAAAGTATCCAAAGCAAAAAGCTCCGTATAGCGCTCTTGCCGTGCTTTATGCAAAGCAAAATGATTATAGCTCCGCAATCGGGGTTCTTGAAAGTGCTGTTTCGATTTTCAATGACGACACTAATCTAAAAATTCAGCTTGCTCAAATGTATCAAAACAACGCTGAATTTAATGATGCGCTTAAATACTATAATGAAGTTCTTTTGAGTGATAAAACAAACCCTGTTGCACTCTACAATTGCGCAATAATATATTCTCAAATTGGAAAAAACAACCAAGCAAAGGATATTTTTTCTTATTTAATGAAAAGTGATGAGACTGTTTTAGAGCAAAACAAGATTTATGTTTCGGATATTTTAGACGATGCATTTGATAATGAACTTATGATTGCAAAAGGTTTATTTGACAATGGCGAGTATCGAAAGGCAAAGTCAATTTATCTTGCTCTCGCACAAAAAAGGCCGGATGACCACAGAGTCTTTTTGGGATTGGCAGACTGCGCTTTTGCTCTTAAAATGTATACTTTTGCTAAAGATTACTACGAAAAAGCAATACAGATAGATAATACTAACCAAAATGCTTTGATTCGCTATTCACAAGTTTTATATGAACTTAAAGACTACGATATTGCACTTGGAGTTTTAGATAAAGCTATAGAAAATGATCCGGGTGATGATAAACTGTATTATAACAAATCTTTAATATATTATCAGACAAAAAAGAATGACCCGGCTGTTGAAAATATTAAAAAAGCCCTTGAAATAAACGCTTCCAATTCTGATTACCATTATCTTTTTGGTCTTATACTGGAAGAAAGCAACAATTTAAAAGATGCAATATTTGCTTATGAAAAGGCAATTGAGTTATCAGATAATGAAAAATTCAAAACAGAACTGCAGGATAAAACAAAAAAATTGTACGATGAGCTTGTAAAACAATGAAAAATTTTTTTCTAATATTTCTCATATTTTTTTCTCTTGTTTTAAACCCTGCCTTAGCTAAAAAAACCAACCCTGTTTTAATTTTAAGCTTAAATAATCCTTCTGAACTAAGAGAAAATGAAATTATTCGTGAATCTGATGTTTTTAAAGTGAATGAAAAAATATATTTTTCTATTTTTAATCCGGAAGGGTTTAAAAGCAACTATATAAAATATCAAATTATAAAACAAGACGACAATGCCCATATTCAAGGCTTTACAAGAATAAGAAATATTACAAAAAGAATAAAAGATAAAAATTTTTATTCTGATTATTTTATAATTTCTCAAAGCGGAAAGTATTATATTCAAATTTTTGATATAACAAATTTGCATCAATGGCTTGCAATCGGTGCTTTTAGGGTGGTTGAAGAGTGAATACTATTTTTCAAAAAATTAAAAATTTTATTCAAGACTTTGCTCTGTATTTACACAATAAGCTTTTTTCTTCAAAATATGTGTTAAAAGGAAAATGTAAAAAATGCGGAAATTGTTGTAAAAATATTCTTTTTTCAACAAAAGACGGCTATATTAAAGATAAAAAAATCTTTAATAAAATGAAAAAAAAGCACCCCTATTACAGAAACTTTACCGTGCAGGGCATTGTTGGAAACAAAAAAGATTTTCAAAACGGCGCACTGGTTTTTCGCTGTAAATATCTAAACAACAATAATAAGTGTTCAATATATTTTATCAGACCTCTTTTTTGCAGAGATTATCCTAATATTAACCAGGATTTGATATATAATGGTGTCGAAATGCTCGATGGATGCGGATTTTATTTTGATGTAAATAAAAAATTTAAAGACTACTTGAATAGTTGAAAGCCTTTTTGACTCTCAACTATTCATATTTAATTCCTGCCTTTTTAAATCTTTTAAAGACTTCTTCCAGTCTTAAAATCGGCTGCACAAGAGAAACTCTAAAGTGGTCGTCGCTCATAGCACCAAAAGCGCTTCCGGGAGTTAACAGCACCCCTGTTTTATCGAGCACATATTTGCAAAATTCCATTGAAGAGTTAAAGTTTTTAGGGATTTTTATCCAAAAATACATTGTAGCATCACTTCTTGGGGCATAAAAACCAAGGTCGTTAAAACCTTTAGCTACAATTTCTCTCCTTGCGTCATATTTGTCCATAATCCCTTTAACATATTCATCAGGCATTGTGAGCGCAGCAATGCAAGCATCTTGTACGATTGTTGAAGTGCCGTAATCTATGTTTGATTTTGTAGCATACAAATTAGCAATAAATTCCTTTTTGCCTACTGCAAATCCGCATCTCCAACCTGCCATATTAAATGTTTTTGTAAATGAATGGAATTCAATTGCAATGTCTTTTGCGCCTTCTATGTTAAAAATTGAATAAGGTCTGTAATTTGAAAAACACACTTCGCCGTATGCTAAATCTGAAACCAAGAGTATATTGTATTGTCTACAAAAGTTAACTACATCCGCAAGGAAACTTTTAGGAGCAATAGCTCCTGTCGGATTATTCGGATAGTTTATAAAAAACATTTTTGCTTTTTTTGCAATTTCTTCAGGAATTTCTGATAAGTCTATTAAAAAACGGTTTTCTTCTTTTAAATTAACAAAAAAAGGTTCGCCTCCCGCCATTAAAGTTCCTCTGCACAAAACAGGATAATAAGGATCAGGAATTATATTTACATCTCCGGGGTTGCAGTATGCAAGGGCAATGTTTGCAAGACCTTCTTTTTCACCGATAAGCGTCTGTACTTCATTGTCGGGGTCTATATCTACAAAATATCTTCTTTTCATCCAATCTGAAATAGCTTTTCTTAATTCCGGTTTTCCCCTGAAGTTTGGATAGCCGTGGTTTTTAGGGTCTTGTATCGCTTCTAGAGCAACTCTTACTACAGGATCAGGAGTAGCACCGTCCGGGTTCCCTATTGAAATATCGATTACATCTACTCCCTTTTCGATAGCTTCCTGCTTAAGTTCAGCCAATTGAGCAAATATATATTTTGGCATATTTTTAATACGATCTGCTGGCTCAATTGTGAATTGTCGTGTTGTTGTATCGCTCATAATTTTCCTTTCATACCCTGTTTCTAATAAAAAAAGAGCCTCATATTAATGAGGCTCTTTGAGTGTTCTAATAAACTTTTATGCCTCACTTGCATCAGAAGATTCCGCTTCATTGGCGGCCGCTTCTTGAGCTTGTGCAGCTTTTTGAGCTTCTAATTTAGCCTGTGCTTTTTTAGATAATTTTATTTTTTCTGATTTTTTATAGTTTAAACTGCCGTCTTCATTGGCATTATTGATTAAATACATAACTGTTTGAGTTGCTTGCGCACCTTGAGCGATTCTTGTGCGTGCTCTTTCAACATTTAGTTTCATTTCTTTTGATTTCGGATTGTAATAACCAAGTTCTTCAATAGGAGCTCCTTCTCTTTTTGAACGGCTATCTATGACAATAATTCTGTAACTTGGATTCTTTTTATAACCTAATCTTTTAAGTCTGATTTTAACCACTTTGTTAAATTCCTTTTGCTTATGTACTGTCTTATTTCTATCAAACTATAAACATATTTATTTTGCAAGCGTGTTAAAAATTTGTTTGTTAAAAAATTTAATATTATGTTATAGTTTATCTATGATAAATGATGCAATAAACAAACTTCTTGAATTAAAAAATTTGGACAATGTTGAAATAAAAGAAGTTTTTGATGAAATTTTATCAGGTCTTGCAAGTATTGTAAATACATCTTCTTTTGTAAGTTTGTTAAAATCAAAAGGGGAAACAATTGATGAAACCCTTGCTGCTATCTGTGTTTCAAAAGAATATATAAAAAAAATTAATCATAATTTTATTCCGGATAATATAATTGAAAACAAGACAATTAAAACTTCTCTAAATAATGATTATTTGGATATTAATCTTGCTGTTGATATAGTTTGTGCATCAAATGACCTTGTTGTTTCAAGATACTGTTTTGATGACCCCTTTTTCGAAGATAAAACTTTCAAGATACTTTCTTTGATGGGGATAGATTTTAAATTAAATTCAGACAAGTATACAAGTGAATTTGAAAAGACTAATTTTTTATACACTTATTTATCCAAAGAAAATAAATTTTTTAAATACGGTGATTGTATAAAAAAAGAACTGCCCTTTTATGATATTTTTTCCCTTGTTTTTAATTTTTTGAATCCCCATGGTGCAAAAAATTGTTTTTTTTCAGTTGATGACAAAAATTTTGCTCAAATTGTTGCAAATCTTTGTCTTGGTGTTGGGTATAATAATTCAGTTATAGTTGCAAATGACGGTAAAATTCCTTTTGGTGTTTCCCTTGAATCAGAAAGTACGGTATTGGAAGCGTGGAAAAACAAAATTTTTACATATACCCTATCACTCGAATTATTAGGCTTTAACAGCAGCGAAAACAGTATTTTGACATGCAAAAATTTAGAAGAAAATAAAGAAATTTTATTAAACATTTTTAAAAACAAAATAAAAGACTCAAGATATGATGCTGTTGTGGTAAATTCAGCATTAGCCTTGTATATTGCAAAAAAAGTTCCATCAATTATGGATGGAATTGAGTTAGCTAAAAAAACTATCGATTCAATGATTTGTTTTGAAAAGATTGAGCAACTCAGAAGTCTGAAAGATTAAATATACTTCTGCGGTATTAAAATATTTTTTTTATTTGAAAAACAACAGAATAAATCTTATAATATTTATTCGGGTATGAAAAAAATCAAACTAAATTTAATAATGTCTTTTTTTATTCTTAATGCTTTTTTTTGTTTTGGAGCAGATGAGCAAAAAAAAGCATTTGAGAATGATTATCTCTATTCAGAAGCATACTTTGATTATTTAATAGAATGTGCACAAGAAGAGAAAAACAAATCGGATGAAAAAGAAAAAAATGAAGAACAATTAGATTCAAGAGAAGTTACCATGGATGAAGCTGATGAAGAAGAAATTGTTCAAGAATATGAACCTTTTAAATTAAGAATTGAGGAAAACTCTTCTGTTTCAAGGTATGGTGAAACTTTTAAAAAAGTTGATTCAAAGACAATAATCCCGGTTGGCTCAAATTTTAGCTTTATTCAAGATACATCAAAGTACCGAAATAAATACAACAGTAATGACTATAAGGTGCTTGCGGGTGCTGAGTATTCTTTGGGCAAATATTTAACTTTAACCTCGGGATTTGAAACTAATTATAGAGATATAGACCAAATACCTACTTCGAGAAAACTTTATTTTACTCCAAAGCTTTATATTACGGATAAATTGTCTTTAAGTTTTCACAATAAAATGAATATTCAAAATAAATCCACTGACCATGATATAGGTGTAACTTTATCCCCTTTTAAATCAAAATGTGCTGATTTTGGTGTATACGCAGGCTACACAAGGCAGCAAAACGGTACATCCAGCCAAAGCATTAATTTTTCGAGTAACTTTTATCTTTTTTAATTTTTAATTAAACTTTGATTATAAAGACTCAACATCTCCAGACTTTGAAGAAGCGCTTTGTTTGTATTATCATAGCCGCTTGAGCCATTTGCTTGAGCTTGTATGGAAGACAATTCATAACTAAGATTTTGTAGTTCTTTTAGCGCTTGAACGTTATCTTTGCTTGAATTTATTCTAATTTCCAGTGTCTGCTCGATTAAAGCCAAAAGTTGGTTAAAATTCGGATTTTCTTCTGTTTGTATTCCTAATTTTTCAGCTAATTTTTTAGCCTTTTCAAGCAGTGAATCCTTTGATGAGCTGTCTTGCGACAGACTGTTTTTTTTAGTACTGTCTTCTTTTTGGGCTTGATAAGCCTTGATAAGTTTTTGAGCTTCTTTTTCTGTTACATTTGAATTATAGGGTATATTTAATTCCTCAAGCTTTTGTTTTGTAGCTTGGGTTAATTTTTGCTGATACGCACCATAAGAAGCTCCCATGGCTATATTGATTGAACCTATAGTCATACTATCACCACTTTTCCCTTAATAAAAATTATTGTTTTGTCAACCTTTCCAATTTCTTATTCGGCAATTTCGGGTGAATTATTAAGTTTTTGTTTTAATTTGTTAATAAAACTTTACAAATCTACTAAAACATAGACAGACTGTCTTTAAAAATAATAAAAACATAGTCGCTTTCAAAAGAGCTTATAGTGCTGTATATGTCTGTAATTCCTTCTTTGACTTTATAATATTCGTTATCAATTTTTTTGTATTCAACAATATTATCAAGTACAAAATTTCCGTTTAGCAATTCAATAAAGCCGTACAATGTTTTAGACTTAAGTGCATCAAACAGCAATTTTGATTGGTTTTGCTCAAGGTCAATGTATTTAAAGTTTATTTTTCTCATGCTTGGGGAATAGTGTTTCAAACAAGAACATTTTAAAATTGCATTTTGACTTACGGGTCTTGAATTTAGTTTGTCTACTATTAAAATAATTCTGTCGGGTTCATTGTTGTTGTATATGTTTTGTGCAAAATATTTTGCTATATAGGCATTTATTCCTTTATTGGACAGATAATCTCTTAAAAGATAATCTATATTATATTTGTTTACCGTTTTTGTTTTTTTGCTTATTATGTTTTGAACTATACTGTTTTTAGATTTTTTTTGCAGCATTGAATATGAAAAATTAAAAAAACTTAAATTTTTAAAATATAGTTTTCCGAATTCTCCCATATAAGGCATTATAATTAAATCGTTTTTTTTAATTTTATATTCTTGAAAAAATATTTTAACCGGATTTAAAACCGCCTCTTTTTTTGCAAGGGTTATGTTAAAACAATTTAATTTAGGATTAACGAACTGGATTGCAATAAGGCTAAAAACTATGATATACCTTAAAAACTTGTCTTTGATTGAAAATACCCCATATCCTAAAAGTATAATAAAGGTTATATAGAATTGAATAAGATATATCGGGTGAAGCCCGATTATTTCAAGAATTGAGGCAAAAAGTACTATAAGGAGATTCAAAAGTGCAATCGAAGACAAAATTTTCAGTCTGTAATCTTTAAAAAATGCTCTAATACTCATAAAAATAACTAAAGTTAGAGGTAAAATTGAGCTGTAAAAAATTGTAAGAGCAATTTTTAAAGTATTAATATTTTTTATATCCGGATTTAGAAAATAGCTGTATAACAGGCCGAGAGTGCTTTTTGAAGACGGTTGCATACTGAAAGTTAAATAAGGACTTATATATTCGTTTATTGTAAGGTATAACCCTTCCAAATTGAAGCCTATAGAATTGTATGTATTTGGAATGACTAACTTTGAACATATTCCGTATTGTATAATTAACAGTAAAAATATTAAACAAAAGCAAAAAAAGGCACTGTAAGCAAGTTTTAAGACCTGTTCTTTTAATTTTGTTTTTTTTAAAAAATACAAGTATAATACGCCAAGTTCTGATAAAACATACACAAAACCGAGCGGGTCTGTAATAACTAAAAGACAGTTAAAGATATTTAATAAATTAAGATTTTTTTTGTTGGGCTTTTTTAAGAAATTAAGAAGATATTTTATCAAAACGATGCTTATTAAAAATGTTAGGCAATAGGGAGCTATAAGGTTTGTATAGACCAAAAAGAATCTGTTTAGGCAAACAAAAACCCCCAGGAACAAAGCAAGTTTTTCTCCTTTTAAATCTTTACCTGTTTGAATAAAAAACCAAAGAGTAGCGGCACAAATTATCGTATTTAGTGCACGAATTATTATTTCGTGGTTATGTAATAAGAGAAAAAAGTGTATCAGAAGGTAATATATCGGGCTAAAACAGTCTAAAAGCGCCGTATTTTTAATTATTTCAAAAGGGAACGAACTGCTTGCTATTGCAAGGGTTTTAAAATCAATATCAACAATTGAATTTAGCTGAAAAATATAGTTTGTTCTGATAATCAAAAAAGCAGCAAATAGGATGATATAGGCAATAATTTTCATTTTGTTTGCTTTCATATTTTAAGTATATATGATTACATACAAAAATCAAAAACTTAATATTTAACTTGCTTTTTTAAGTATTTGAATGTGTGAATCATCCTTGTCGCTCCACACTGCATCTCCTAAAGTGTATGTTGAATATACAACTTTTGTATCATTATCATTTTTGCCGCTTAAAATTATAAAACAATAATCATCAAGCCAAGGACTGTCATATACCCTTGAGTCTGTTCCTCTGCCTATATCATCTCTTTTTATTTTTCCCTGTGCAACATATTCCATGTCTTTAAACATATCAATAGCGTCTTTTGGGCTTAAAATATTTTTTATTTCATCCGGAAGTGTTGAATATTTTTTTAAATATTTGGCATTTGATGAAAAACTCAGTGTATCGTTTTGATTTTTTAATATTTTTTGACTGCTTACATTTTTTTTGTATTTTGTCATACAAAAAAAGCCCAAATTGCCTATTTGCGGTACTCTCATAGCTATCTCTTTTCTTTTTAACAACACAAATCTTATATAATTATTATAGCAAATTTTTTATCATATTTCTATAAATTATATAAAGTATTACAAAAATAAATATGGTAAAGATTACACTAAAATAATAATATTGAGCATGTTTTGTTTTAATGTTTTAATTAAATGTATGAAAATATTACATCTGGCAGATTTGCACATAGGTAAAAAACTTAACGGGCTTTCAATGTCAGATAGCCAAAAATATGTTTTAAAACAGGCAATAGACTTGGTTTTTAAGCAAAATATCCAATCTGTTTTAATTGCGGGCGATATCTTTGATAAACCAATCCCTTCGGTTGAGGCTTTAAATTTATTCTCTTGGTTTTTACAAGAGTTAGCCAAATTTAACGTAAAAATTTATATTGTAACCGGTAACCACGACAGCATTGAGAGACTGTCTTTTTTATCTTCTTTTTTAAAAAAATCAAATATATTCATTGCAAGCGAATTTTCGGGTCAAATTGAAAGTTTTTCTTTAAACTGCGACGTTGAAATTTTTCTTTTGCCTTATATTATTCCTTATAGTGTTAAAAAATTTTTTCCAAATGAAAAAATTCAAAACACAAACGATGCTTTTAATTTGATTATAAAAAACTGTAAGCTAAATAAAGACAAAATTAATATTCTTTTATGTCACCAATTTGTTTTTGCAAAAAATTCAAAACTTATTTTAAACGAAAATGAAATCAAAAGTGTAGGATTAACAGACGGGATTGATTATAAAATATTCAAAAAATTTGATTATTGTGCGCTCGGTCACCTGCACTGCGCTCAAAAAGTAGCCAGTGATACTATTCGCTATTCAGGTTCGGTTTTAAAGTATTCTTTTAGCGAAATTCATCACAAAAAGGTTTTTAATGTTATAAATATCGAAGACAAAAACAATATTAAAACCGAATTTTATCCTATCTTGCCTTTATTTGAAATGAAAGAATATAAAGGGTATATAGATGAGTTTTTAAGTGAGGAGTTTTATTCAAAAATAAATAAAAATGATTATATTAAGTTTGTTTTGTTGGATGAGTATGTGTTGGATGCCAAAAAGAAACTCTCTTTTATTTATCCCAATATTGTTATGATTGAATTTGAAAATGTATTTAATAAGCAAAATTCATTTGAGTTTAGAACGGATTTTGATAAACAAAAATCAATGTTTGAACATTTTTTGGATTTTTTTGAAATTCAAACAAATATAAAACCTGATTCATCTAAAGAAAAGATTATTAAAGAGATTGTAAAACTTGTAAAAGAGGATTCAAAATGCGACCTATAAAATTGATAATGCAGGCATTTGGACCTTATAAAGACAGGGTTGAAATACCTTTTGAGAATTTAACTTCGGAAATTTTTCTTATATCCGGAGATACGGGTTCCGGAAAAACTACCATATTTGATGCAATCTGTTATGCTCTTTTTGATTCTCCGAGCGGTTCAAACAGAAATAATCTTAATTTAAAAAGCCATTTTGCGCAAGACAACACGGAAAGCTATGTAGAATTATCTTTTTTGTTCAGAGGAGAGATTTATAAAGTATCAAGGACTCCAAGCTATAAAATTATAAAAGCAAATTCTAAAACGACTGTTGTGCCCGAAAAAGCTCAATTAATTTTGCCTGATGACAGAGTAATTATTAAAACAAGAGAAGTAAATAAGTATATAACGGAGCTTTTGGGTTTAAATATGTCCCAGTTTTCACAAATTGCACTATTAGCTCAAGGTGAATTTTTAAAGCTTTTAAATGCGTCAATAGAAGAACGTGCTGATATATTCAGAAAAGTTTTTAGAACGAATGATTTTCTTTTATTTCAAACAAAGATTAAAGAAAGGTCGTTATGGTATAAAAATTCTCTTGAAGACATAAAAAAGTCGCTATTGCAGTATGTTTTTCAAATTGAAACAGGAAATGAAAAAATTAATTCCATAAAAGAAAAGTTTCTAGCTGAGAATAATTTTGTTGATTTTGATATGTTTTTTGACCTTTTAAAAAAAGAGGATAAGACAAGCTCTATTTTATTAAATAAAACAGAGCTTGAAATAGAACAAATGGAAAAAGAATCCTATAATCTAAAAACATTACTTAAAACAATTGATGAGAAATTTAATCTTATTTCGAATTTGAATGATTTATTAGTCGAAATTGAAAAAAGAAAGTGTACTTTTGAAAGAATAAAAAATGAGCATTCAAAACTGAAGGAAAAAAATTTAAAAGTTGAAAATCTGCTTTTAGAAATCCAAAAATCTAAAGACGATTATCAAAAATCAATTGAAATTGTGAAGATGCAACAAGATTATGAAAATATTCAAAATAATGCTGAAAAGCTAAAAGAAGAGATTAACCAAGTTAAAAACGATATTTGTAATTTAAAATTGTCTCATCTTTCTAATTTATGCTATGAAAAAGAACAGCTGCAAATGGAACTTGAATATAAGCAGAGTGAATTTTTGAATTATAAAAACGAATTCAATCTTTTATCGGTTGAGTTTAATAAAAGCTATGAGCAATATTTATCAGAGCAAGCAGGGGTAATTGCCAAAAGTTTAAAAGACGGCCGTCCTTGCCCTGTTTGCGGTTCTTTAGAACATCCAAAGCCTAATCTTAATTTTGATATTTGCATAGATAAAAATCTGCTTGATGATAAAAAAAGAAAACTGGATAATATCAATAAAATATATTCGGCTTTATCTGTGGATTGCGGTGTTTTGAAAGAAAAAATTACTCACAAAAAAGAAGAATTTGAAAAAAACAGTACTCTTTATAATATCTCAAAGGATAGTGTTAAAAGCATAAAAGGCTGTTCGGATTTTTCTTTTGAAATTCTATCAAAAGAAAATTTAAAAAATGAACTGGAAACTAAATATTCCAAGTTAATTTTGGATATGCAAGACAAAAATGCCCGGCTTGAATCGTTAAAAAGCACTTTACTTACTAACGACATAGATTTGATTTTAATTAACCACAATAAATTGGAATTTGAGCTAAAGAAAACAAAAAAGGAAATCGAGAATGTCAAAAATGAATTTGATGAAGCAAACATCTTAATAAACAAGCTTTTATCCAAAAAAGAACTTCTCGAAAAACAGCTTGAAAACTATAGTGAAGTTAATGAAAATGATAAAAATTCAATATCGGAATTAGAGAAAAAAATAAATAATGAACTTGTTGATATGAAAAATCGGCTTTCTGTTATAAAAGTAAATAAAACAATGAATGAGAACATTATTGTTGAACTTGAAAAAAAGTCAAAAGAGTTTTTTGATATGGAAAAAAAATATACAGAATACAAACTGATTAGTGATTGTGCAAACGGAGCTTTACAAGGAAAAAGAAAGATTGCCTTCGAACAGTTTATTCAAGGATATTATTTGGACAGGGTGCTTTTCGAAGCAAACAAAAGGTTAAAAATTATGACTAATTCAAGATATCAACTTCTTAGAAAAAAGGAAGGAGAAGCATTGAACTCAAAAACAGGCCTTGATTTAGAAGTAATGGATTTTTATACTTATAAAACAAGAAGCACAAAAACACTCTCCGGAGGTGAATCTTTTTGTGCTGCACTTGCTCTTGCTTTAGGGTTATCTGATTGCATTTGTTCTGAGACAAATGCGGTTAGTATTGATGCTATGTTTATTGATGAAGGCTTTGGCTCATTGGATGCGGATTCAATGGAGCTTGCAATGGATGTTATAATGAATTTATCTTCAAAAAGCAGACTCGTGGGTATAATTTCCCATATTGAGAGTTTAAAATCTCTTATTCCGGATAAAATTATTGCATGTAAATCCGAAAGCGGTTCTTATATTAAAATGACTTTTTAAATTTTTCTTATGTTAAAATTGTTTTGGAGGATGAAATGAAAAATATAGTTAATGTTACCAAAGATTTGTATTATATCGGGTGTAATGACAGAAAAATTTCTCTTTTTGAAAATGTTTACCCTTTAAATTCGGGGGTTAGCTATAATGCATATTTTTTAAATGATGAAAAAACTGTTTTATTTGACACTGTGGATAAAAACTGCCAAGGACAGTTTTTTGAAAATCTGGATGCACTTTTAGGTGCAAGAAATCTTGATTATATGGTTGTTAACCATCTTGAGCCGGATCATAGTGCTTTGATTAAAGATGTTATTCAAAAACACAAAAATGTAAAAATTGTGTGTAATCAAAAAACAAAACAAATGCTTTATCAATTTTTTGAGTTTGATTTTGACATTGAAGATAACTTTCTGGTTGTAAAAGAAGGTGACAACTTAAAAACAGGCACGCATGAATTGACTTTCATAATGGCACCTATGGTACATTGGCCTGAGGTTATGGTATGTTACGATAAAAAAGACAAAGTTCTTTTTTCGGCTGATGCGTTTGGTTCTTTTGGCGCTATAGACGGCAACATATTTGATTATGAAACAGAATTTGATTCTAAAATAAATGAATATAGAAGGTATTATTCAAATATTGTAGGTAAATACGGTCTTCAGGTAAAATCTCTTTTAAATAAAGCTAAAAACTTCGATATCGATTTAATTTGTCCTTTGCATGGCCTTATTTTGAAAGAAAATATTTCTAAAATGACTGAAAAATATTCTCTCTGGGCAAATTATATTCCGGAAGTTCGTTCAGTATTGCTGGTTTATGCAAGTGTTTACGGAAATACGCAAAATGCTGTTGAAATTTTAGCAAACAAGCTTTCTGGTTTGGGTGTAAGAAATATGAAAATGTATGATGTATCACAGGTGCATCCTTCATATATTTTATCTGATGCATTTAAATATTCGCATATTGTGATAGCTTCAACTACATATAATAACGGAATATTTGTTAAAATGGAACATTTTTTGGCAGATATTTCAAAACACAATCTTGAGAACAGAACCTTTGCAATTATCGAAAACGGTTCTTGGGCTTGTAACTGTGCAAACGGTATTAAAGATTACCTAAAAAACCTTAAAGGGGTAAAATTTATTGATGATAAGCTTACGCTTAAATCTTCAATAAAAAAAGAACAGGAAAAAGATGTTTTAAATCTGGCTTTAGCAATTAAAAAAGACTTAGATTTATAAATAAAACCGGGGTGACCCGGTTTTATTTATGCGCTTTGCACTGCTTTTTTTCTTGATACCTTCGAAATTCCGGTTCTTGGAAGCGGTTCTTTTGTAATTACTATTGAATTTGGCCTTTTATATGGAGATAATTCCAAAGATAATCTTTTAACCTCTTGCCTTACTATTTTTTCAAGTTCAATGTCATTATACTTTTCGATATTTTCTTTTGTAGGATATATTTTTGCGACAATTTCTTCGTTGCCTTGTTTTGAACCTGTTTTGATTATATCCGAATAAACAAGCACCTCTTCTATGACGGGACTTTTGATTAATACCGCTTCAACTTCTTCAGGGAAGACTTTTTTCCCGCCGGACAAAACAATCATATTTTTTATTCTGCCTGTTATATATATAAATCCATTGGAATCAATTTTTGCTATATCTCCGGTTCTTAACCATCCGTCTTCCATAATTGCTTCTTTGGTTAATTCAGGTTTATTATAGTATCCTTTCATTATATTATCGCCAAGAATTTGCAATTCTTTTGTTTCTTTGTCTAATCTTACTTTTACATTGCTTATGGGTCTTCCGACAGAGCCCAGCTTGAAGTGTTTGTCGGTGTTCATTGTGACAATAGGGCTTGCTTCAGATAAACCATATACTTCGTATATTCTTATGCCTATATTTTCAAAAAATTTAGCAACTTCTATATCCAATGGCGCTCCTCCGGACATAAATCCCTTGAAGTTTTTGCCAAAGCATTTAGTAATATTTTTAAATAAAAATTTTGATAATTTTTTATTTTTAATAATTGAACTTAAACGGTATTTAAAATTAAAAAGCATTTTTTCAATTTTACCATATTGCCTTATTTCACCTTCAAGTGTTGTTTTTATTAACTTCAAAAACGCAGGAACTGCAACCATAAAAGTAATATTTTTCTCCTTAATTATTGAAAAAATGTCTTTAGGTTTTAAACTACTCGAATAGTATATAGCTGAGCCTTTATTTAAAAATGACATAAAACCTACGGATATTTCAAAAAGATGGTTCATAGGAAGGATGGATAACATTGAATCATCCGAATTGAATTTAAAACACTTGCCTACCGCTTTTACCTGGGAGTATAGATTTCTGTATGTAATTTCAACTCCTTTTGGATTTCCCGTTGTGCCCGAGGTATAAACTATTAATGCCGTTTTATCCGGACATCTGTGACGCCATTTTTTGTCAGGCATATCAGAAAGCGTGTGTAGGTTTACATAGTTTTTGTTTGCACCTTTGCCATCTATTATTATTATATTTTCAATTGACGGAATAATTTCTTTTAATTTTACGGCATCATCCAAATGTGCACTTGATGTCATAATCGCTTTGGGGAGGCAATCTGACAGAATGTGCGTAAGTTCGTGAATTGTAAGTTTAATATCCAAAGGTACGCTAATCGCACCTGATAAAATGTTTGCAAACAATGTCGCACCAAGCTCAGGCATAGATTCTGATAATATTGCAATTTTATCGCCTTTGTTGATGCCTATTTCAATTAAATAACTTGCAAGTTTTCTTGAAAGAATATTTAAGCCCTTAAACGTTAACTCACTCCAGCCTAAATTAGAACGTATACCAAGCGCTATATGCTCATTTAGTTCCTTACTTCTTTTTTCAATGAACGATAGTATATTTGTTTCCATCTTTTTATACATAGTCTCCCCTAAAAAGTTATCTACTATATTATATATTATTTTTTAAAAAATAGTCTAAATATTTGTAAATTTATAAAATTATTAGTGATATAATTTTTTTTAAAGGAGATAACCTAATGCTAGAAATGAAAGTAATGGGCATTGCGCTTGACACAAGAACAGGTTCACCGATTGTTGTGCTGAATGACGAACAGAACCGAAAAGCTTTGCCTATTTGGATAGGCTCAGCTGAGGCAAGTGCTATAATTAGAAAAATTGAAAATATTCCTTCCTCAAGGCCCATGACCCATGATTTATTTATAGATATTGCAGATAAATCCGAATTTAAAATAACAAGAGTTGAAATAAACGACGTAGATGACCAAACATATTTTTCATCAATTTTTATGTACAACGATAAATTGAATAAAGAAATTGAAATTGATTCCCGTCCGTCAGATGCTATTGCAATAGCTCTTAGGGCAGATGTTCCTATCTTTATCAGTGAAAGCGTTATGGCGGTCGGATTAGTTTCTGTTGATACGGAAAAAGACGAACAGGAAGCATTAGAGTTCAAAAATTTTATTCAGGATATAAAACCGTCGGATTTTGAAAAACTCCTCAAGAAAAATTTTGAATCTGACCAATAAACTATAAACACTGCTGTCGAAGCTGTATTTTTTTCTGATACTGCTTCTTTTTATCGACACCAAACCTATTGAATAAATGGCTGTACTATTTTCTTTATCCATGGTAATGTATTAATAATAAAATCAAAAAAGGCAAAAAAAATGGAAAAAATTACAAAAGAAATGGGTATAATGGATATTGTTCAAGATCATCCCGAAACTCTGGAGGTTTTTGCAAAGTACGGCATGGGCTGCATCGGTTGCGCTGCTGCCAGGTTTGAAAACCTTGAAGCAGGTGCTAAAGTCCATGGGATTGATGTTGATGAGATGGTAAATGCCATGAACGAAATTATAGAAAAAAGTTCTGGACAATAATTTTTTTTTATTGTATTATTAACTAGCGCTTTGGCGCTAAATACACTATTTTGCCCTGGTGGTGGAATCGGTAGACACGTTGGACTTAAAATCCAATGAGGCTAATAACTTCGTGCCAGTTCAAGTCTGGCCCAGGGCATTTCTATTCCGGTTGTGTTTAAATAGTTCTGTTTAAATAGTTAAATGACTGTTGCTGTTTTTTAAAAAATATATGAAAATACAGTACGGATATTTGTGTTATGTTTAAAATTTATATATAATTTTCCAAATCAAAATGTAATCCATGCGAATTAGTTTTATATATGCACAAATAAAATTAAAATTAAAAAATTTATTAAGAAATGTTAATAAAATGCTTCTGCATATAATTTAATGTTCGGTATATTTATTTAAATAATTGTAAAAAATTACTATCTAAATCAAATAATGTAAGACAAACACCAAAAAAAATGATAATATAACTAAGCAGTGCTAATGGCGGCAAACAAATTATTAATCATGATTCTGATAAATTATAAATATTCGTTACATAAATTTAAATTAACAACAATTATTGTCAATTAATTTGTATAAATATTCTTTATTAATATATAGGTAATAGTGTGTAAATGTTATTGGAGGAATCAATGACAATCAGTGTGAACAATCGAAAAAAGTCTGCAAAAAAATCTTTTGATGAATTGGTAAAAGATTTAAAAACTTCCAATTCCGAAAAAGTCAGATATAACGCAGCAAGAATTTTAGGCGAAATGGGTGACTTTTCTGCCGTTGAACCTTTAATCGATGTTCTTAAAAATGATAAAAACGGTTCTGTACGTTTGTATGCAGCCCGTGCATTAGGCGAGTTGGGTGATGTAAGTGCAACCGAGCCTTTAATTGAATCTTTAAGGGTTGACAGAAATGTAGATGTCAGAGTTAGAGCTGCAAGAGCTCTAGGTCGTCTTGGCGGCGATGTTGTAGTTGAGCCTTTGGTGGAAGCTTTAAATGACGAAAATCCACAAGTGTGTATTACTGCAACTGAAGCGTTGATTGAAATCGGAGATGTTGCAACAGATGCTTTAATTGAATCTCTTGATCATCAAAAAGTTAATGTCCGCTGCGATGCTACCCGTGCATTAGGTGAAATCGGTAATCCGAAATGTGTTGACAAGATTATCAAAATGCTTAATGATGAGTGGGTTAATGTTCGTATTTATGCTGTTACATCATTAGGTAAGCTGAATGATAAAAAAGCCGTTCCTGCTTTAATCGATGTTATGAAAAACGAAAAGGAAAATGACCTTGTACGTGCAGGCGCTGCTGCAGCCCTGGGCGTTTTAAGAGACCAAAGAGCACTGTTGCCTTTGCGTGAATTGATTATTAATGCTGAAGAATTGGGAGAACTTGAAGACACTGCATTAAAATCATTCAAAAAAATCATGGCTGCCAATTGGGAAGCAATGCAAGGTGCGCAAAATGTTAAAAAGCCTAGCTTCTTTTAAGAAGTTGTATATAAGCACAAAGCCTCTCAATAAAAATTGAGAGGCTTTTTTATTTTTTATATTGCTTTATATTCTATTGTGCCAAACGCCGCCTTGTCTGTCTATAATTGCATCATAGAATGACCATAGTCTGAATATGCCTGTAAGACCCAATACGGCATGGGTTATGTTTTTTTCAGCTGATTGTCCGTTTATCGCTTGACCAATTCCCGGCCAGATCAAGAGCGAACAAATAGATGCTCCGACACTCCTACCGGACACTTGCCCGTCAGTACCGTGTGTTCCTTCTGCAAAGGTTGGTAAATTTAAAAACATCATTGCAAACAGAGCCATAAATAAAATTGCTTTTTTCATAATCGCCTCCTTCTTAATTTTTTCTATTGTATCATAGTTATATTATGACAGTATATAATTTATTAAGCTTCTTGTCATAGCAGCTGTCGGGCCGGACAATGTTTCTTTATTTGATTTTTCAAGATATGCTGTTCCTGCTATATCCAGATGCATCCATGATTTTGATTTTGTAAAGTTAGACAAAAACCAAGCAGCTGTTGATGTTCCCGCATTTCTTCCTCCGGTATTTTTAAAGTCCGCAATTTCAGATTTTAAATTATCTTTCAATTCATCCAAAACCGGCATTTGCCATACATTTTCACAAGATAATTTCGAAATTTCCATAAATTTATCAATTTGCTCTTGGTTATTTCCCATAACGCCTGTTATATTGTGCCCCAAAGAAACAATAACAGCCCCTGTTAAAGTTGCAATATCTACAACTTCATCAACATTAAGTTTGTCACAGTAGCTGAGTGCATCTGCAAGAGTTATTCTTCCTTCGGCATCGGTGTTATCCACTTCTATTGTTTTGCCGTTCATTGCTGTTAAAATATCACCTTGTTTATATGCGGATGCTGATGTCATGTTTTCGCATAATGCACTTATTGCGTGTAATTCTACATCTGACTCCAGCTTTGCAATCGCTTGAATTATCCCCAAAATGCAAGCAGCACCCGACATATCAGACTTCATTGTAAGCATTGATGCTGCAGGTTTTATATTCATTCCGCCTGCATCAAAAGTTACCCCCTTGCCTACAAGTGCTATTTTTTTTCTTGGTGTGCCTTTGGGTGTGTATGTTAAGTGTATGAATTTCGGTTCATTAACACTTCCTTGCCCTACGGCTAAAAATGCATTCATGTTGAGTCTTTTTATTTGTTCTTTATCGTAAACTTTTGCTTCCAGCTTATGTTCTTTTGCAATTTGTTCAGCTAAATTTGCAATATAAGCAGGGGTTACAATTTGTGCTGATTCGTTTACAAGGTCTTTTGCAAACTTCATTGCAAAAGAACTGTATGCGCCGATTTGAGCACCTTGTTCAATTTCTTTATTCAGATTGTTGTCTAAAAGTTCTATTGTTTCAATTGTTTCTTTTTTTTCGGCCAAATATTTATTAAACTCATAAAGCCCTATCCTTAATGCACAAAGAGCGATTTGAGCCGAGTCTTTTTTTGTAAAGTATTTGGATGATCTATTACAATCGTTTGTATTTTCAATTAATTCAATTGCCAGAGTCTTATCTTTTGTATAATTTTTAACCGTTCTTGCGGCATTAGCCGTTGCTTGACTGAAGCGTTGACGTGTTAGTTCACTTTTTTTGCCTAAAGCACATATAACAACAAGCATATTTTCGTTTATTGAATATTTGTATGTTTCTAAAAATTTCCCGGTGATTGTTTTATACTGATATATCTGCTTATTTAACATTCCTTGAGACAGACAATCCAGATAATTAAACAGGTCGGATTTATTTATATCATCTTCAAACATATAGCAAATAAAAGTTTTTGCGTCCGTTTCTTCAATTTTTTTTGTTAAAAAGCGCATTGTGTTTCCTCCTCGAGTATTTTTTTTATCTTTTCAATTTCTTTTAATGCTCTTTTTGATAAAAGTTCATTTTTATATTTTTTATCTTTTAATTTCTTTTTATCCTCTTCAATTGCTTTAACAATCCCCCAATTGGAATTTATCGGTTGAAATTTTTTATGTCCTATAAAAGTGATATATTCTACCAATGCTCCGAGCATTGTTGTATTGTCTAATTTTATCATTTCTTTAGACGATAAGTATCTATCCATATTTATTGCAGCTAAAAGCCCGGTTGAAATACTTTCCGAATATCCTTCCACACCGGTCAATTGTCCTGCTATGAATATATTTTTATATTTTTTTGTTTGCAGATAACAATTTAATATCTTTGGTGAGTTTATGAAGGTATTTGCATGCATTTGACCGTATCTTACTATTTGCGCATTTTGAAGTCCCGGTATAGATTGAATCAGTTTTTTCTGCTCACCCCATTTAAGATTTGTCTGAAAACCGACAAGATTATATAAATCTGCTATTTTATTATCTTGTCTTAGCTGGACTACTGCCCAAAATTGATTTTTTTTAAATTCAGTTTTAATTCTTTTATCAAAAAGCCCGACAGGCTTCATCGGACCAAATCTTAGAGTGTCTATTCCTCTTGATGCCATTACTTCAATAGGCATACAGCCTTCAAAATATTGTGCCTCAAAATCCTTCAAAGGAGCTCTTTTGGCGGTAGTTAGAATGTTGTAAAAGTTTTCATATTCTTCTTTATTTAAAGGACAATTTATAAAATCGGCTTCGCCTTTATCCCATCTTGATGCCCAAAAAGCTTTTGAAAAATCAATAGAATCTTTTTGTACAATCGGGGCAATGGCATCAAAGAAATGAAAATCATCAAATCCGAATTCTTGCTTTATGTTTTCACAAAGTCTTTTTTCACTTAAAGGCCCGGTTGCAATAATTGTAGGTGTGTTTGGATTTATTTTTTCATAGACTTCCCGAATTACTTTTATATTGCTATAACTTTGTATTTTTTTTTCAATATCTTTGCTAAAGCCGAATCTGTCAACAGAAAGAGAATTTCCGGCTGGAACGGAATTTTTTAAAGCAATTTCAAAAAGACTTGAGCCCAATATCAAGGCTTCTTGTTTTAAAAGCCCTGATGCCAAAAGCGGGTCATTTGAACCTAAACTGTTTGAGCATACAAGCTCTGCCGGGAAAGCTGTTGTATGAGCACCGGTTTGTTTTTTGGGCCGCATTTCATATAATTCTATTTCGTATCCTTTTTTTGCTAAATACAATGCAGCTTCGCTGCCTGCAAGCCCCGAGCCTATAACTTTAACTTTTTTATTTTCCATAAAATAATTATAACTTAAAAGCTTAAAAATTGTCTTAATATATTTTAATATTTACTCTTGAAACTAAAGATTATTGTGTCGCTGCCGATATTTTATATGTAAAGATTACAGGTGTTTTATGTTTAAATCAATAAGTAAAAATAAAAATTACTATAATTCTTGTGAACTGATTCAAAACGGTATGTTAAAAAGACGAAGACTTGCATGTGCTGCAATTTTAAATTTGTCTGATACAAGACAAATGCTTAGGGTTGTAAAGTAGATTAGTCTGATGTTTTATCGGGGGCAACATCTCTATTGAACTTTGATGCAAAGGTTTCAAGAAATTTAACAAATTTGTTTTGAGGAAAATTCTGTACTTCTTTTATCTCTTGTTGCGGTTGATTGATTATAATTAAGACCTCATCTTTTGCAGCCATTTTAAGGTTGTTTCGTGCAATTGATTCTACTTTATACATTGAGCTGAAGTTTTGAATCTCATTTTTTAAATGTTTATTTCTGTCTTCAGCTTGAGATTTCAATTGCTGAGCTTGTATTATTTTTGTTTGATAAACAACAATTTTTGCCAAATTTAAAAGTGCACTATAGCTGATTTGAATAACACACAAAAGTAAAACTATTGTCAAAAAAGAGTGGTAAAATCTTATTTTGCGGATTTTTTTCTTCTGCTGCTTTTGCACTCTTGATTTTAAATTCATGTAATTTGCACTTGTCATACATCCATTTTACTTTAAATTTAAATTAAAGCTAACTTTTTTTAAAAAAAATTATAAAAAATTAAAATTTATAACAATACTTTGCAACTTTTTGATTTTTTTGGTTGTACTCATAATTTTCAACTTCGCTTTTAATCCAATTTATTTTATTTAAAATGTTAAGTGTTATTAATTTTCTTGCTTCATTGTTGTTTTGTGCGAGTTTAATTAAAAGAATTTCATCTTCTTTAAAATTGTATATTATGATGAATCCGCCTGCTCCTACTTTGGCAAAAAGTTTTCCTTTGGAAAGTGTTATGATTTCGCTATCCTGACGATTATATCCTCCGAATAAGTATGGATTTTTTATAATCGATTCTATAATGATTTTGTATTTGTCATCGTGAAAAAAATTAAAGTATGCTTTTATAACGTTTTTAACGGGCAGCCCCCAAAGAGGGGTGCAACAACCGTCGTATGTTAATATATTGCTTTTATATTCTGATAAATGTTCTTGTTTTTCTTTAATTAATTTTTGAATAGGATGAGAAGGCTTTTCGTAGCCTTTTAAGTCGAAACCTAAATATTTGCTTACAAGAAGCATCATTGTATGTTTGGCTGAACAGTTGTTGTGAAGTTTTGTTTTTCTTCCTTTAAAATCTCTTTTATCGAGTGGTTCTTGAGGGCAAATAGATAAATCTTTTATTTTTAAATTGTGTTTTTTTAATATTGCTTTTATTTTTTCAATATGCAGATTACTTCCGCTGTGTGAAGCACAAAAAAGCGCAAGGTCTTCTTGTTTTATTTGATAGTCATTGATGATATTATAATCGCAAATAATTGAAGCCTGTAAAGGTTTTGCAACTGAGCGCATAAATACAATGCTATCCGGACTTAATCCTTTTTTGTAGTATATTTTTTTTTCGTTTGCAAGATAAACACTCCCCCAATAACAAAAGTCGGTGTATCCTTGCCTTGTGGTCTTTAGGAGAATTTCATGGTCATTATTCATTGATATTTAAAATCTTTTTAAGTCTTTTTTTCATTATTATATTTTCATTTTCAAGTCTTGCAATTTCTCTTTGCATTCTATAGATTTGATTTTGCTCGTCTTGAGCATCTTTGTATTTTATAGAAATAAACCCTAATGCCGGATTCAGGCGTTTTTTGGATTCATCCTTTAAAAGCAGCAAGCTGTCAAGTCCTTTATCTGTTACAAAGCCTAACTTTATTAAAATGCTTGCCATTTTTATATGTCTTCCTTCGTCATTTAGTTCTTTTTGGTATCTTATTGCTTGTTCAAGCTGGGCTACGTTAATTTTGTTTATTCTTTTTAAAAATTCTCCCGTTCTGATTTTTCCGGCTATGAACAGTGCTACTGCGCTTGTTTTACTTGATATAATGTCTTCCGGTTGTTGTATATATTCAAGTTCCAATAATCTTGTATATATTTTAGCGCTGTCTGCAAGTGCCCAGTTGTTTTTTAGAGTTATTTCGAAAATATTGCATCCTTCAATCAAATCTTTCATAAATATGTAGTATCCCTCAGAAAGCCTCAAAACTTTTTGTTCGAGCTCTTGTCTGCCTTTAAAAGTAACCTTTGGACACATATATTGAAACAAGTCTTCGCCTTGAATAAGTTCGTTGAATTCATCCAATTTTGCTTTCAAGTCATCGGCAATTTCTTTTGCCATTACTTGTTTTACCCAAATCGGAAGATTTTTTATGTTTTGAATAAAAAGATCTGATGTTTTTTGCATTTTAAAGTATTCCTCTATTTTTAAAACCAACTTATAACAGTTTATAAATACATTATATAATTTATTAAAAAATATGTGAAATAAGTTATAATTAATTAACGAAAGAAGTTTATCATGGGCCTGGACGGGATATCTATAAATCAGTTAAGAGTTACACCTGAGCATAATTCGGCTCAGCTGAATGAAGCCGGGAATTTTGGTCAAATTATTCAAAATAAAGCGGTTGACGGCTTGTCAAAAGGTCAGATTGTAGATCCTGATAAAAAAAATGACCATGACCAAAACACTTTTGATTTTGATGGTGAAAATAGTGAAAATAGTGAAAATAGTGCCGAAGGTGAAGACAATGATTTAAGTGAAATAAAAAATGTGGTAAAATATGATTTATCAATGAGTGATAAGTATATTCTTAAAATTGATGATAATACTAACTCAATTTTGATAGTAGACAAAACAACAAAGCAGATTCTAGAACAGATTGATGCAACACAACTTACAAAATTCGCTTCTTATATGTCAGAATTCAATGGCAGTATAGTTAATAGGAAACTTTAATAATATGAACCAATACGTTAAACAATATCAAAAGGCCAATATTGAGACAACTTCAAAAGAACAAATTCTTATTATGCTCTACGATGCTGCGATTCAGTTTTTAAACAAAGCTAAAATTGCAATGAACAATAAAGAAATTGAAAACACTCACAATAATTTAATTGGTGCACAAAATATTATTCAGGAATTTATTAACTCTCTTGACAGAGAAATTTCACCGCAGCTTGCGCAGAATCTTGAAAGTTTGTATGAATATTTTATAAGAAGACTTGTCCATGCAAATATTAAAAGAGAAATCGAACCAGTTGATGAAGTTTTAAAATATCTGAAAAGTTTGAAAGCCACTTGGGAAAAGGCTATTATGCTTGCTCAAAAAGAACAAATAAAAGAAAAAGATGATTCCGATGATTACTATGAGTCATCTGATGACGATGATGACGACGATGACGATGATTCAGAGGACGGCTACAGTGCTTAGTATAAACGATTATAACCATTTAAAACTTCTGTATGATAAGTTTTATAAGTCAAACAGATACATAAATAAATTAATTGAAAATGATGATTGGGAAAGCGTGGATATTGCGATTCAGGAAAAAGAAGCGCTTTTGAGACAAATTATTTTTTTTGAAAAACCAAGATTGGATGCTATAAAATCAAACAAAGAACTTTTAAAAATCAGAAAGAAACTGGTTGATCTTGAAAAACAAAACATTGCCCTTGTTGTGAGCTTAAGAGAAAAAACTAAAGAAAAATTCAGTCAAATAAAAAAAGCAAAGAAAATTTTAAATACTTATGAACCCGCTTCAAATAAAGCAATATCTACTTTTGACATAAAAGAAGATAATTGATGGTTTTTATTTTCTTAAATTTTTATAGCTAAAGCCGAAATATATCACGATTCCGATTAAAACCCAAAGCGGAAACATTAAAGTACTGGTTGTAAGCTGCTTAAATGAATATACCATCAGGGCAAGACAGCTTATGATTCCTATAATTGGAAAAAGCGGAACCAGGGGTACTTTAAAGGATCTTTTTAAGTCGGGCTCTGTTTTTCTTAGGATTATAACAGCGGCACATATTGCTATAAAGGATGTAAAAGTTCCAAAATTGCAGAGTTCTGCCGATACATTCAAATCCATAAATAAGCTGCAAACTATAATCACTCCTCCGACAAGCCAAGTCATAACGTGCGGTGTTCTGTATTTTTTGTTTATTGCTCTTAAAATTCTGGGTAAAAATTTGTCCCTGCTCATAGCATAAAGTATTCTTGTTGAAGCAAGCTGGCAAATTAAAAATACCGACGCAAGAGCACAAACTGCAGCGGTGGATATAAATCCTGCAAGATAATCTTTGTTTATTACTCTTAAAGCTGCCGATATGGGTGCAGAAGGGTTGATGTCATTCAATGGAATAATTCCTGTTAAAACAAGAGCAACAAGAATATATAAGACTGTGCAAAAAAGAAGTGTTCCTATAATTGCAGTTGGAATATCTTTTTGCGGGTTTTTTGTCTCTTCGGCTGCTGTTGAAACAGCATCAAAACCAATGTAGGCAAAAAATATTATGAATGCTCCCATAATTATTCCGCTGATTCCGTTTGGAGCAAACGGAATCCAGTTCTCGGGTTTAACATAAAATGCTCCGGTTATAATGAATGACAGTATCATTAAGATATTTAAGCATACCATAACAGATGCAAAGCGTGTAGACTCTTTGATACCTTTAATTAGAATTAAAGTTACTATAAGAGTAAGCGCTATCGTTGGAATGTTAATTGCAACAGGTATTTTATCAAATAAAAACGGCATTTTATCATGCGCATCAAGCCCGTATTTTTCGCACATATGGTATATAGATCTAACATCGCTCCTGAGCCAAAGCGGAAAATTTACCACAAAATCAGGAAGGTATTTTGAAAAACCTTTTAAAAGTTGGGTTAAATATCCGCACCATGAGCTTGCAACGGTTACATTTCCGATGACATAGTTAAGCATAAGAACCCAACCTACTATCCAGGCTGCAAATTCTCCTAATGTTGCATAACAATAAGTATAAACACTTCCTGAAACAGGGATTATTGAGGCTACTTCACTATAACATAATGCAGGAAATATACATGCTAAAGCTGCCAGTATCATAGAAATTACTATTGCAGGGCCTGCGCCCAGATTTTCAGGACCGCCTTGTATTGCCGTTCCTATTATTGTCAATATTCCTGTTCCTACTACGGCGCCTATCCCTATAACAAACAAATCAAAAGCATTTAAACTTTTTTTAAGAGAACCTGTTTTTGCTCTTTCTATTAGTTCTTTTGCTGTTTTTCTTGTTAAAAGGTTTGAAATAATTCTTTTATGCATTATCTTCCTCTTTTAAAGCCCCATGACCTTCTTTTCTTAGCTGCTTGTATGAGTATACAAAGTATAATACTATTCCTATAACTACCCATATCGGAAACAGTAATCTTGATTTTTGTAAAAATTGCATAGAATAGAGCATTAATCCGCCGCAACAGAATATTCCCATTAATGGCAAAAAAGGTGAAAACGGTACTTTGAACGGTCTTGGCCTGTCAGGATCTGTTTTTCTCAGTATCAAAACAGCAACACACACGATTATAAATGAAGCAAAAGTGCCGAAATTGCATAGCTCAGCCGCAGTCGATATATCCAGTGTAAGAGAACCTATAATACAGATTATTCCTACCATTATTGTTAAAATATGCGGTGTTTTGTATTTAGGATGTAGTGTTTGAAGAATTTTAGGCAAGAATCTGTCTCTGCTCATAGCATAAAGTATTCTTGTTCCTGCAAGCATCAATACCAATAAAACAGATGTAAGTCCTGTTAGTGCGCCAATTGATATTAATCCTGCAATCCAACTTTGTCCGACCATAACCATAGCAGATGCTATTGGTGCGTGTGTATCAATTTGGTTAATGGGCACAACTCCTGTTAAAACCAGCGCTACAAGAACATATATTATTGTGCAAACGCCAAGAGAACCAATAATGCCAATCGGAAGATTTTTCTGCGGGTTTTTTGTCTCTTCTGCTGCTGTTGCAAGGGCATCAAAACCAATGTAGGCAAAAAATATTATGAATGCACCCATAAAAATTCCGCTGATTCCGTTTGGAGCAAACGGAATCCAATTTTCAGGTTTTATGTAAAATGCTCCCGTTAGTATAAATAGTCCTACAACGCCGAGTTTTATCGCCACCATAAGCCCGGTCATTTTTGTTGACTCTTGTATGCCTTTAATTAAAGTTAAAATAATAAAAAGCGTAATAAGAATCCCCGGTATATTGACAGATACAGGTATGCCTAAAAAGTTGGGTATAACTGAATCCGGATTTATGCCTTTTAATGTTAATTCATGTACGGCAGTTGAATAATCATGGATTAGATAAACGGGCGGATTAACAATAAAATCGGGAAGATATTTTGAAAAACCCTTCAAAAATTGCATAAAATAACCGCTCCAAGCACTAACTACGGCAATATATCCGACAATATATTCAAGCATTAGAACCCAGCCGATAAGCCAAGCCATAAATTCGCCCATTGTAGCATATGTATATAAATATGCACTTCCTGCAACAGGTATCATTGAAGCAAACTCGCTGTAACATAATGCTGAAAATACACAGGCAAGCGATGCGAGTATCATTGATATAATTAACCCCGGACCCGCTCCGATTGATTCTGATGAACCCGCTGCAGCAATTCCTACAACCGTAAATATTCCGCTACCGATTATAGCGCCAACACCTAAAATAATTAAGTCAAACGCTCCCAAAGTTTTTTTTAAACCAACCTTTTGCGCTTGTTTTAGCATATTATCCGGATTTTTTAGTGTTAAAAGATTTTTTACAAAACCGGACAGCACATTAATTTCAGCTTTTTGTTCTGAATTTGATGATAAATCAAAATCGTTGTTTTTTCCCATAGGCACTTTCTATTTTTTAATAAGAGGAAAACCAAGTCTTTCTCTTTGTTCCACATACAATTTAGCAACTTTTGAAGCCAAAGTTCTAACTCTGTTGATGTAATTTACACGCTCATCCTTGCTTATAACGCCTCTTGCATCCAGCAAGTTGAATGTGTGTGAACATTTTAATACCCAGTCATATGCAGGCAGGACTATGTTGTTTTCCATACAGTTGTTAGCTTCGCTTGATGCCAAATCAAAAAGTTCAAACAATCTTTTTGCATCAGATATTTCAAAATTGTATTTAGATTGTTCAATTTCGTTTTGGAGATAAATATCGCCGTATTTTAAATCGTTATTCCATTTAATATCAAAAACACTGTCTTTATTTTGCAAATACATTGCAATACGTTCTAAACCATATGTTATTTCAAGTACAACCGGTTTTACTTCTAAACCGCCGACTTGTTGAAAGTATGTAAATTGAGTAATTTCCATGCCGTCAAGCCAAACTTCCCAACCGACTCCTGCCGCCCCCAGGGTTGGAGATTCCCAATTGTCTTCAACAAATCTGACATCATGCTTTTCAAGATCTATTCCCATTGCGCTTAGTGAGTTTAAATATAAGTCTTGAGCATTATCCGGCGAAGGTTTTAATATTACCTGATATTGAAAGTAGTGCCCCAATCTGTTGGGATTTTCGCCGTATCTGGCATCGGTCGGTCTTCTACAAGGTTCGACCATGGCGCAATTAAAAGGCTCCGGACCGAGTGCTCTTAAAAAAGTAGCCGGATTCATTGTACTTGCACCTTTTTCAATGTCGTAAGGTTGTTGAATGACACAGTTATTGTCTGACCAGTATTTTGATAAATTTAATATAAGTTCTTGAAATGTAAGAGCCATAACTTTCCTATTTTATTACAAAAGTAATTATTTACAACTATTTATTATTTTTATTATCGTAATCGATTCTTCCGATAAGTTTATTTAAAGATCTTGCTACTTCTTTAAATTGTTCAATGCCTAAACTTTGCGCTCCGTCACACATTGCATTATCAGGGTCGTGGTGTACTTCAAACATAAGTCCGTGTGCACCTGCAACAAGAGCAGCTTTACCCATAGGTTCAATTAAATATCTCTTTCCTGTTCCGTGGGATGGATCTACTATAACAGGCAAGTGTGAATATTTTTTTATAATTGGCACAGCAGCAATATCAAGAACATTTCTTGAAAACTGCGTATCAAAGCCCCTTACCCCTCTTTCGCAAAGTATTACATTAGGGTTGCCGTTTGATACAACATATTCGGCCGCAAGCAAGAATTCTTTTATTGTAGCTGCGGGGCCTCTTTTTATCATTACGGGTTTTTTAATTCTTCCAAGGGCTTTTAACAACTTAAAGTTCTGCATATTTCTTGCACCGACTTGCAAAATATCTGCATATTTACACAACAAAGCTATATCCATTGTATCCATAACTTCGGTTACAACTAAAAGTCCTGTTTTTTCTCTTGCTTGAGCAAGATACTGCAGTCCTTTTTCTTCTAAACCCTGAAAATCATAAGGGCTTGTTCTCGGTTTAAAAGCGCCTCCTCTCAGAAATTGGCATCCCATTTCTTTTGCGGCGGTTGCTACTTGAAGCAAACCGTCAAAGTCTTTTTCAACCGAGCAAGGGCCAACCATTAGTACAGGGCGTTCCAGGCCGCCTATTTTTACTCCGTTTGGAAATTTTATAACAGTGTCTTCGGGGTGTGCTATTCTGGATACCAATTTGTATGCTTCCTGAATTTTTTTAACTTCACGAACGCCTTCAATGGCTGCAATATTTTCTGCATTTAAGCCGGATTTATCACCTATAACAGCTATTACATTTAGAAGCTCGCCTTTATTTACCTGTGTTTTAAGTCCTCTGTCTTCAACATATTTAATAACTCTGTTTAACTGATCAATGGTTGCGTTATGTTCCATGACTATAATCATTGCTATGCTTCTCCATTCTAAACATTAAATTTCGCATTTACCATTCAATCATAAATAAATTATCTTGTATAGCACTTATTAAGAAATGTTGTAATTTATTAATTGATTGATTAGTTTAAAAATTAAGCTATAATTTTTTTATGGATAAACCAAATGTCGAAATTTACACAGACGGTGCATGCGCAAATAACCCCGGAAAGGGCGGATACGGGGCAATTTTGATGTATCAAAAAAAAGACGGAAAAATGGTTTTTAAAAAAATATCAAAAGGCTTTGAATTAACAACAAATAACAGAATGGAACTTATGGCAGTTGTTGATGCTTTGAGTATTTTAAAAGTTCCTTGTTGTATTAAATTATATTCCGATTCAAAGTATGTAATTGATGCAATAAATAAAAACTGGCTTCAAGGGTGGATTAAAAAAAATTGGAAAACAAGCAGCAATTCTAAAGTAAAAAATGTTGATTTGTGGCAAAAATTTATTCAGTTATCAAAAAATCACACAATTGAATATATTTGGGTAAAAGGCCATAATGATAACAAATATAATGAATTATGCGATAAAATGGCAGTAGAGGCAAGAAGTAATAATAATTTGGAATACGATAAAGGTTTTGAATTATAGCATTCTTTTTACTCCGCTGCCTGTTAAAGATGTTGTATAAATAACAAAATCATGCACCGGTTTTATGTATTGAAGCATAAATTTTGTATTTTTTATTTTTTCGCAACAAACAACCGAATCAAGCTTTTGGGTGAAATATTTGCTCAATTCTTTTTCAAGCGGGGTTTTTGAATAGTCTTTGAGTATTTTAACAATTTCCATTATATTTATATTAATCCTCCAAATGGAGGATATCATCATATAATTTTAAAAAATTTACATAAATTCATCAAACGGCTATTGTAAAAATTCCTTTTCAATTGTAATTTCGCTTATTTTTCTTCCGGTTTTTTTACTTGATGATTGAATCCCGTAGCTTTTTAGCTGTTCAATATTTTGAAATAATTTATTAGATATCATTTTTTCGTATTCTTTATTGAAATTTTGATAGCTTAAATCCAACTGTTTTTTAATATTGCTTAGATTGCTTGTATGCAGGGCTATATATTCGTAAATATTTTGTGCACAGTTTACTATGTTTTCTATGTTTTTTTCACGACTGTCTTGTGCCCAAAGCAGTTTTGTCAACCTGAGGGTAGTGATAATGCTTGAGTTTCCTGTCAAAATAATATTTTTTTCATTTGCATTTTTAATTATGCCTAAAAAATCTTTATCAGTATAAATTGTTGTCAGCACGGGTTCTAGAGGTATATACATCAAAATAAAATCCGGTTGGTTGATTTCTTTTGAGGTTTCATATTTTTTATTTGCAAGATTATTAATGGTCGCATTTATGTCTTTTATAAATTCTGCTTTTTTTACTTCATTGTCTTTATTTTCAACGTATTCAATATATTTTTCAAGGTTTAATTTGCAGTCAATGAGAATTGATTTGTCATTTGGAAGCTTTATTAGGTAATCGGGTTTAATTCTTCTGTCGTCTGAATTGACTGTCTCAAATTGCTTAATATAATTAATATTCTGATTAGGAAAACAAGTTTTTATAACGGCTTCAAGACAATCTTCTCCAAATTGCCCTTTTAAATTTTGGTTTGTTGTTAAAACTTTTGCAAGCTCGCTTGTTTTTTCAAGAGCTAAATTCACTTCTTTTGTGTTTTGAATGTTTTGATTTTTAAATTCTTCAATTGTTCTTCTGAAATCGTTAAGCATTATTATAAGTGCGTTATTTTCTTTTTGTGTTTTAAAAAAAACAAAAGAAACAATAATGCCTGCCAAAAAAGAAACAAGTGCAATAATTATATAGTTAACAATCATTCTTTTCCTTTCATCTGTTTTTGTGAATTATAACTTTTTTTAAATTCTTTTGCAATTTTTTCTAAATCAAATAAAATAATTTAATGGAGGCATATTTTGAAAAATAAATTATTAATATTACTTTTGGCTTTGTCTTTTTTAAATCCGACATATGCAATTACTTGGCTGGAACTTAAAACTCCGCATGGTAGGCAGGTTTTTCTAGATAAAGACAGCCTAAAAGAGTTTAGCGGATATTATTTTTATAATATTAAATTCAAAGATTCGCACGGTTATGATTTAGTTGTCACCATGCAATCAGGTAAACTGACACCGTTTTCTGCAAGAATTAAATCTTATAAACCAGCTCAGTATGAGTCTTTAAATGGTGATTATGAAAACATTACCTCAAACATGACTAAAAATTTAGAGCCTGTTACATATGAATCTACAGTAAATACTTGTTATAAACAAGTAAGAAACATTATGCAGGAAATTAAAAAACCCGTTATTTCTTTTTAGATTATGGATAAAAATAATAAAAAAACAGCTTTAATATTAGGTGCAGGCCCTTCAGGGCTGGCTTTAGCGTATGAACTTATTAAAACAAATTCTAATATAAAACCGATTTTGCTTGATAAATTGGACTGTGTGGGCGGTCTTTCAAGGACAGTTTACTGGGATGATTTGGGTGTAGATATAGGCGGTCACAGACTTTTCACAAAGGACAAATATATTCAATCGATTTGGGACAGTTTTTTACAACATCAAAATGCCCCTTCTTTGGATGATATATATGCAAACAGGAAAATTAAATATCCCAAAAACGGTTTGAATCCAAACGAGTCCGATAATGTCATGCTAATAAGGCAGAGGTATTCCAGTATAATATATAATTCAAAATTTTTTCAATATCCTTTAAAATTTACTTTTTCCACACTTAAAAAATTAGGGTTTAAAACAGCTGTGCTTTCAGCTCTAAGTTATTTTAAATCTGTTTTAATAAAAAGAGAAGAGAAAAATCTTGAGGATTTTTTCATTAATCGTTTTGGTCTTGTTTTGTACAACATTTTTTTTAAAGACTATACGAAAAAAGTTTGGGGTGTTGATGCTGCTTGTCTTTCTTGTGAGTGGGGCAGACAGAGAATTAAAAAACTGTCTTTGTTTAAAACACTTTTAAATTCCTTTATTTCAAAACTAAAATTTTTAAAATTTGCCAAAGAAACATCTCTAATAGACGAATTTTATTACCCGAAATTTGGTTGTTCGCAACTTTGGAATTTAATGGCAGATTACATCAAAGCAAATGGCGGCGAATTTATTTTTGAATCTGAATTTGAAGACTTTAATATTGAAAACAACAAGATTCTGTCTGTTAAATATAAGAACAAGTTTAATCAAGTATTGGAACTTTCTGCTGACTATTTCATTTCTTCTATTCCTATTAAAGACTTAATAAAAGGTATTGATGCACCTTTTAATATTAAACAAAACGCATTAAATCTGCCTTACAGAGACTATATTCTGGTTAGTTTTTACACAAACGAATTCAATTTAAAAAACACAACTAATTTTAATACAATAAACAATACTGCTCCGGACTGTTGGATATATTTGCAAGAAAAAGATGCAATTGCTTCAAGAATCCAGATTATGAACAATTGGTCCTGTTATTTGGTTCCGGATTTTCAAAACAAATATCTTATCTCGCTTGAATATTTTGTTTTTGAAAATGATGCAATTTGGACTATGTCTGATGATAAGATAGTTGATTTGGCGTCGGATGAGTGTCAAAAATATGGTCTTTTTTCAAAGAAAAGCATTTTAAAAACAAAAGTTATAAGAGAAAAAAAAGCTTACCCCGGGTATTATTCAACTTATAAAAATATTGATATAATAAAAGAATATTTATACACTATTAAAAACTTAAGCTTAATAGGAAGAAACGGACTTCACAAATATAATAATATGGATGAAGCTATGGTTTGTGGTATAAATGTAGCAAGAGAGTTAATAAAAAAACAGGATTGAATATGGCAAACAAATGTCCAAAATGTGGTTTTGAATATGGCGAATTTGATATTTTTTGCGCACGCTGTGGTGCGAAAATTGCAAGTGATGATATAGCAATTAAAAATATTATAAAAGAAGAAATGGATAAAAAACAGGAAGAAGACTCAAAAGCTGTTTTAAATTCGGTTAAAAAAGATGATTCTGTTTTTTTAAAAAATAATACTTTAAATACATTTAAACGGAATCGTATTGTAGATTTGCCAATTTTCAGATTTGCCGTTTTTATTCTGGTTTTAATTTCTTTATTTGCTTTTGTTCTGGATTTCGTATTAAATAAACACTATCAGCAAAAAAGAGTACTACAGTATAATAATTTATTGTTAAATCCACAGCAAATTCCTCTTTTAAAAGAACCTGACGGCTTTAGGGAATTGAAAAGCTTGATTAGTAGTGTTGATTCATTCTTGCTTTTATATTTAAAATATTCTGAAGATAACTCCGATAAAAAAAATCAAATTTTCAATGCCTATTTAAAGGAAATGGATAAATTACCACATATTGAAATTGCAAATTTAAAAAAAGGCGAAGTTATAGAGTGCGATAATATTTCGGATTACAAAAGCTCAAAGATTTGTGCTTCGAAATTAAATAAAGAATTTTATAATACCCCTGTGTACGCTTATCCGGATTATAATAAAGTTATTTTGTATCCAAATAATAAGTATATTAAAAAAACTTTTTCAAAATATCTCGCAAGCCAAACAAAAGAATACTTAAAACTGAGAGCTCAATACAACGGGCCGGTTTCTGTTGATTTATCTCTTAAAATATCACCAAAAAAGCTTGCGGATAAAATTGCCTCTTATGAGCAATTTTTTATAAGAACAACAGATGCAAATATAAAAGAAGATGTCGAAAAAGTATTGTATTCGGATTTCAGAAAATTTATTTTCACCCCTTCGATTTATGCAACAACTACCCAAGAGATGAAAAATGAATTTAAAAATGCATATAAATATTTTATAAAAACTAAAAATAAATCCATGCTTCGCCCTTTAATTATGAGCTATTTAGATAAACAAAGAAGTTATAGCGAAGAAAATTTTAAAAACGACTATCCGTATGGAATTTTTGAGGATAATTTTGAACAGAATATTCAAAACAGTTCTTTTAGTGACATATTTTCACAACTTAGAAAAGTATTTTTTACCCAAAGCACTGATTTGGATATTGTGTATATATATAATATTGCAACTTCAAAGTTTTATGAATATAATTCGGAAAATAAACTGACACAGGAAGAACTTTTAATTTCAAAACCTGATGCAAATAATAATATTACAATATACAATAATTCTTTTTCACGTGTTCAAGAAATCAATATTCAAAAATACTCGTATCTTTATTTAATCAACAACACATTATATGTGTATAATTCAGATAAACTTTCTCTATCGAAAATCGTACATAATAACAAAATATTTTCAATAAGAAATCTTGCCTTTAGTGATGTTACATCCGTTTTTCAGGGTATCGAGGTAATAAATATTGATAATTACAGTAATTACAATATTCTAATAGAAAAGCCAAACAAAAAAGCAAACTATATTATTCTTTCTCGCTATAGTGACGGCTGGTCTAAGTATATTTTCACTTCTTTGAGCGGAGAAATTACGCCTTTAACCTTACCAAATATGTTTTCTGTTGATTCAAACTCTGATGTTGTTGTATCTTTCCATAGCCAAAATGTTGGCGCAGATGTTATGAGTGAACAAACCCCAACATATAAATTTACAATTCACACAATCGGTGAACCGTTTGAAGGTGATAATGCAAACAGCTATGCGGGATATGATGAAAAAACAGCATTGGATGAAAAGAATAGCCATGAGCAAAAAGCAAATATAATGCCTAAGATTGAAGAAAACAAAGATAGTGTTTTAGTACCGGATGAAGAAATTCAAAACCCTCCCGAGCAGGAGATAGAACCCCCTTTAGAGAATGATTAATTGATTTTCTGTGCTAAATTGTTAAGCATCTCGCTTAACCCTTGTGTAACTTCGTTTGTTAATGCTGTATAATTTTTGTATTTGTTTTTATCAAAATAAATTTGAGTTTTATTGTACTCGCCCAGTTTTTCAAGCCCTAAGCTTAGTTCATTATTGTTTAAAGCACCCTGTTTATCCTCATTTGAAGTGCTTAAAATTTGTTTTTGTTCTCTTGTTTGACTTTTTTCTTTTGGCAAATTTTGATTATTAATTTGGCTAATATTTTGAATGCTTTTTTGGTTGATATCTATCATTTTCTATCCTTAAATAAATATAGTATAAGTAAAAGCTATTTTGCTTACTTATACTATATCGGTCATTTTGATACTTGCTTTAGAAGAAATTAAATATTTATTACAAAATTTTAATACATATTTTAAGCTTGTGATTCTTGCCTTCTTTGTTTAACTTTTTCTACAATTTCATCAAATTCTTCCGCATTAATTGTTTCATGTTCTAAAAGAGAATTTGCCAATTCGTTTAATATGTCTCTGTTTTCGATTAATATTTTCTTGGCAAGCTCATATCTTTCATCAATTATTCTTTTAACTTCAACATCGAGTTCGTATGCAACTTGCTCGGAGTAGTCTTTTGTTTGTCCAAAATCTCTTCCCATAAATACATGTTCATGCGGCTCGCCGTATGTCATATTGCCCATTTTTTCAGACATTCCCCATTGTGAAACCATATTTCTTGCCAGTTTTGTAGCTCTTTGCATATCGTTTGAAGCGCCTGTTGAGATATTGTCGCTATATACAAGTTCTTCTGCAACTCTGCCTCCCAAAAGATCTGTAATATGAGCTAAGAGTTTCCTTTTTGTCTGATGTTTGGAATCGTCTTTCGGAGTGTACCAAGTTAAGCCAAGTGCTCTGCCTCTTGGAATAATTGAGATTTTTTGCACTTCTTCGCAATCTTCAAGCATTTTTAGTATAACAGCATGTCCTGCTTCATGGTAGCTTGTTCTTTCTTTGTCTTCTTGTGTTAATACGCTTGATTTCTTTTCAATGCCTGCTATAACTCTATCTATGGATTTGTCTATATCATCCATTGTTATAACTTCGCCACCGTTTCTTGCCGCTAAAAGTGCAGCTTCATTTAAAAGATTTTTTAAATCAGCTCCGGTAAAACCCGGAACTCTTTTAGCTAAAACCTTAAGGTCGACATCGCTTGCCAGTTTTTTGTTTTTTGCATGTACTTTTAAGATTTCCTCTCTGCCTTTAACATCAGGTTCGTTCACATAAATTTGTCTGTCAAACCTGCCGGGTCTTAATAGAGCGCTATCCAAGATATCCGGTCTGTTTGTTGCTGCTATAACGATAATATTTGTGTTTTCATCAAAACCATCCATTTCAACAAGTAATTGGTTTAAAGTTTGTTCACGTTCATCGTGACCGCCGCCCATGCCTGCACCTCTTTGGCGTCCTACAGCATCAATTTCATCAATAAAAATCATACATGGTTGGTGTTTTTTTGCTTGTTCAAACAAGTCTCTAACTCTGCTTGCGCCGACACCGACAAACATTTCAACAAAATCAGAACCTGATATTGAAAAAAACGGTACTCCTGCCTCTCCTGCAACAGCTTTTGCCATTAATGTTTTACCTGTGCCGGGTGCGCCAACCAAAAGCACCCCTTTTGGAATTTTTGCGCCAAGTTTTGTGTATTTTTCGCTGTTTTTAAGAAAGTCTACGATTTCTTCAAGCTCTTGTTTTTCTTCGTCAATTCCGGCAACATCTTTAAAGGTGATTTTGATTTTATCATCAGCGAGCATTTTCGCCTTGGATTTACCGAAATTTAAAGCCGAAGAACCTGTCTGCTGAATACCTTTAAGAATAAGGATAATCATTATTGCTATAAATATTATTGGGATTATAATTGAGCCTAAAATATTTGACCATGAATTTGTTTGCGGTTTTGCAACCGTAATTTCAATATTTTTTTCTTTTAAAAGTTCATACAAATCATCGTCTGCTTCGGGGATTTGTACTTTAAATTGTACTTTTGGAATTTTTTGTGATGTTAAATTGTTTATATTTAAAGGGTTGCTTACTTTATTGTTTTGTGTACCTTCGGGCTGTGTTTTTTTTGTTGTCTGTACATCATTTTGCCCGGTTTGCCCGCTTTCTTTCGGAGTTGCAACAAGTGTGTCTTTAGATATGACAACACTTTCGATTGTTCCCATTTGAACTTTATTTAAAAATTGACTGTATGATATTTCACTTGTTGAAGTTTGCGGTCCTTCAAATGCAATTGAAAGTAAAGCAATGAGAATTATTGCAACAATAACTATTATACCGGTTGATTGATTTTTATTCATAAGCTCCTCTGTTAAAAAATATATATTGATATTATAACAAAAGAATTATAAAATGTTAAATATATTAAGTTAAAGGAATAGTTAAATTTATGGCGCGGGTTTTTTTATCACTCGGTTCAAATCAGCAGGACAGATTGTCGAATATCCAGCAAGCGGTTAGTTTACTTGCAATTTCAAATGAAATAAAAATTGTAAAAACTTCATCTTTTTATGAAACTGAGCCTTGGGGAAACAAAAACCAGCCTTGGTTTGTAAATGCTGTGTTAGCTTTGGATACAACTTTTTCGCCTGTTGAACTTTTAAATTATACAAAAAGTATTGAAAATAAACTGGGAAGAGTCAGAAAAGATTCGGAAAAGTGGGGGCAAAGGACTATTGATATAGATATTTTAATGTATGATGATAAAATTCTTTCTGTCGGAAAAGAGCTTATAATCCCCCATCCTCTCATACATTTAAGAGCCTTTGTGTTAGTTCCTATGTTGGAACTAAAGCCTGATTTAGTTCATCCTGTTTTTGATAAAACTTTTAGTCAATTGTATGACGAATTAGAAAACCCGGAAGACGTTTTTTTGTATGGTACGGTTCAAACAAAATAATATTGCAATAGTCGGCGCCGGTCCAAGCGGTGTTTATTGTGCGTTAAATATTTTAAAGGAATTTAAGGAAAGAAAATTTAACTCTTTTACTGTCACTCTTTTTGATAAATCCGAGCCTTTAAAAACATTATTAAAAACAGGCGGCGGAAGATGCAATATTACTAATTCAATAAGCGATATTAAAGACTTTGCTTCTAACTATCCGAGAGGTGAAAAGTTTTTATACTCGCTTTTTTCAAGACATTCCAACATTGATACAATAAACTACTTTTCATCAATAGGCATAAAAACCTATACTCAAAGCGACAACAGAGTGTTTCCGGTTTCAAATTCGGCAAAATATGTAAGAAATAAGATGCTTGACGAACTTTTTAAAAGTAAAAATATTAAAATAGTTAAAAAAAGAATTAATTCAATTAAAGATATACAAAATTTTGATGCAATTGTAGTCTCGAATGGTTCAAAAGACAGTGAAAATTTAATAAAATCCACAGGACAAAAATATATTCCTTTTAAAAAAGCTCTCTGTTCGCTGATTATTAATGATTTTGATTGTCCGATGGGAGTGAGCGTAAAATCTTTAGACGGTGAATTTATTTTCACAAAAAACGCAATTTCCGGCCCTTTGGCGTTTAAAATATCTTCAATAAATGCTTTTAAATCCTTCCCCTATGATATCAAAATCAATTTATTTGAATCTGAAAAATTGTTGGATTTAGCAAAAAAATATCCTAAAAAATCAATCGGGAATCTGGTTTCAAGTTTTATTCCAAGGGCGCTTGCTAAAAGAACGGTAAAGAATTTTGATATTAATGCAGCCGAAGCTTCAAAAAACATCCTTAAAAGTTATTCTTTTTTAACTTTAAATGTAAAAGCAGCTTCACCCTCGGGAGAAATTGTAAATGCCGGCGGAATTGATTTATGTGCTGTAGATAAAAATTGTAAATCAAAAACAACAGATAACCTGTGGTTTTGCGGTGAAATTCTTAATATTGACGGTTTTTGCGGCGGTTTTAATCTTCAAAATTGCTGGTCAAGTGCTTATGTTGTTGCAATTGATGTAGTTAGTTTTATAATTAAGAAAAATAATGGAGTAGTTTGATGTATGATTTAGCAATTATTGGCCTCGGGCCTGCCGGTGTCGAAGCGGCACAAATAGCAATTGAAAATAGTCTAAATGTAATAGCGTTTGAAAAAGCAATACTTGGAGGTACTTGTTTAAATACCGGCTGTGTTCCGACAAAAGCAATTATACACAGTGCTTCTTTATTTAAACAAATATCCGAGTGTGATAAATTAGGAATAAATCTTTTTTCTTCCCCTTCATTTGAATGGTCAAAAATGTTGGATAGAAAAACCAATATTGTTTCAAAGTTTAATCATGCGCTTGAAAATATGCTTTCAAGGAAAATCACCCTTGTAAAAGGAGAAGTTGAACTTTTTATAAATGATACAGAGGTCCAAATATATTCCGGCGGCAATATGTATAAAGCAAAAAATATTATTATTGCAACGGGTTCTAAGCCTGTTCAGTTGAAGGACCTTCATCGTGACGGAAAATTTATTATTAATTCTGATGATTTTTATGCTATGAAAAGTCTTCCAAAAACAATAGGCATCATAGGAAGCGGTGCAATTGGTCTTGAATGGGCTATGATACTTTCCAATTTAAATGTAGATGTAGTTGTAATCGAAAAGGCAAAAGAACTTTCGCCTTCATCAGATATTGATATACAAAAAAGATTGGAGAGAATATTAAAAAACAACAGAATTTCTTTTTATAAAGATGACTTTATTAAAGACATCTTTGATCACAGAATTGAACTGAATTCCGGTGTTATTTTAGAACTGGATTGCTTATTATCCGCTGTAGGCAGGGTTCCTGTTCTTCCTAAAATAACGGTTGCGGGCTGTCATGAGCGCTTTAGACTAAAAATGCGTGATTCTTATGAAACAGATATAGATAATCTGTTTTTAATCGGTGATGCAGCAGGCGAAGTTTTATTGGCCCATGCGGCACAATACCAGGCAAAAGCCGTCATGAATAAAATTTTATATAATGAAAAAATTATTAAAAAACCTGTTCCTTCGGTAATCTATACAACCCCGGAAATTGCTTCGGTTGGTCTCAGAGAGCAAGATATTCAGGATGGTTCACTATACAGAATTAAAAAAATACCAATTGGTGCTATTGCAAAATCTTGGTGCGATGAATCAACGGAAGGTTTTGTAAAAGTGATAATTTCTTCAGAAGGTTTAATTAAAGGCGCACATGTTATCGGAAAAGATGCCTCAAATTTAATAAGTTTGTTTGGTGTATTTATTGACAAAAATATTCCTGTGGAAGAAATAAGAAATATGATTTTTCCTCATCCAAGCTACTCGGAAATTATTTGTGAGGTTTTGCGTGACGAATAAAATAACACGATTGCCGGATTATCTAAAAACTCAACTTGCTCCATTAGATAACATCGAATACAAAAATGTCAGAAAAATATTAAAAGACAATTGCCTAAACACTGTCTGTGACGGCGCAAGGTGTCCCAATAAGTGTGAATGTTATTCAAACGGCACAGCTACTTTTTTAATTTTAGGTAAAACATGCAGCAGAAACTGCGCTTTTTGCAATATTTCGCATAAAACTCCCCGCAATGTCGACTATAGCGAACCTAAAAATGTTGCTAAAGCGGTTTTAGAATTAGGCTTAAAATATTGCGTAATAACATCTGTTACCAGAGATGATTTAAAAGAAAACTCTGATTTCGGCTCGATTCAGTTTAAAAATACTATAGACGAGATTAGAAAAGTAAAAAACGATGTTAAAATAGAGATTCTGACCCCTGATTTTAAGGGCAGTAAAATTGCGCTTGACAGAATAATTCATGCAAGACCCGATGTTTTTAATCATAATATTGAAACCATCGAAAGGCTTTATCCAAAAGCAAGACAGCTTGCAAATTTTGACTGTTCTATTGAAGTTTTAAAATACATGAAAAATAATGGCTTTATAACTAAAACCGGCTTTATGCTTGGGCTTGGCGAAACAATAGATGAGATAAAAGACCTTATTTTAAAACTGGAAAAAATCAAGATTGATATACTGACCATAGGCCAGTATATAAGGCCATCAAAAGAACACCTTGCTGTTGATAAATACTACAGTCTTGAAGAGTATAGCCAAATTAAAGATTTTATAAAAAAATATACAAATATTCTTCCGGTTGTGTCGCCGCTTGCAAGAAGCTCATATAAAGCTAAAGAATCCTATGAAAAAGTTAAGAAAGCTTAGCTTTTCTTCCTCTTTTAGAAGTCTTTTCTATGTTGCTTTCCTGTTTTTGAGTATTTATACCGGCACATTTTGCAATTTTTTCTATATATTTAATGTAATCACTCGGCTTAACCTTGTTCATCTCAAGCATTGCAAGAATTATCTTTACTCCTGATAAGTTTAGCGCAAGATTTCTTGTTAAGTATAAAACAAGTTTTGCTTTTTCAAGATCGTCAATACTATAGTTTCTTCTGTTTTTTTGCGACCTTGAAGGAGTTAAAATTCCTTCTTTGTCATAAATTCTAAGCGTTCTTTGATGTACACCCAGCGCCTGAGCAATTGAGCTTATCGGTAAAATTGCCAGTGTAGTATTTATTGTTTTTTTATCACCGTTTGACATTGAGTTTCCTTAATCCCAAAGTACTTTTTATGTACTACTTATTCTATTTGTTATACTGTACCATACATATCATAATTTGAAAATCGGGTAATTTTCGCATCTACAATATCTCCCGGTATTAAATGTTCTTTTGATTTTATATAAACTAATCCGTCTATATCAGGAGCGTCTTTATAGCTTCTTGCAACAATTAGCCCATCCGTATGGATTTCTTCTATTATACAGCGAATGTATTTATTTTTGCAATTTTTATTATTTTCTTTAGAAATTTTTTGTTGAAGTTTCATAATTGCATTTTTTCTTTTTGTCTTTATAACAGACTTTATTTGCGGTTTAAGGGAGTATGCGTAAGTATTTTTTTCTCTTGAATATGTAAAAACTCCAAGTCTGTCAAATTTAATATTCTTTACAAAATTATATAAATGTTCAAATTCCGCTTCGCTTTCTCCCGGGTAACCCACTATAAACGTTGTTCTTATTGCGACATCTTTAATTTTTTTTCTTATTTTGTTTATCAATTCAGAATAATCCGCTATTGGTCTTTTCATTCTTTTTAATACGTCTGGATGTGAATGCTGAAGAGGAATATCTATATACTTTACAACTTTATCCGAAACAGCTATTGTATCAATTAATTCATCATTAAAATTTGTCGGATACATATACATGATTCTTATCCAATTCAAATTTTTGATTTTGTTTAGTTCTTTAAGTAAAGTTGAAAGCATGGGTTTTTTATATAAATCCAGCCCATAGCTGGTTGTATCTTGAGCTATTAAAATAATTTCCGATACACCTTTGTTAGCAAGTTCTTTTGCTTCCGAGACGATATTTTCAATTTTTCTTGATCTGTATTTTCCTCTTAAATTTGGTATTACGCAATACCCGCAATTGTAATAACAGCCTTCGGATATTTTAATATAGCTGGATGAGCCTACTGTTATTTGCTCTCTTTTGACATCTTCCCTATAATTGTACTCGGGTGTTTTTGAAACGCAGTAATACTTCTTGTTTTCAATTGCTTCAATTATTTTGTCATAGTTGGAAGTGCCTATATAATTTGTCACCTCGGGCAATAGTTTTTCTAATTCTTCTTTGTATTTTTGTACAAGACAGCCTGTAAGAATTATTCTTTTTCTTTTTTCAATCATATCAATAATTGCTCTTATGCTTTCTTTTTCTGCATCACATATAAAAGAGCAAGTGTTTATTATAACGGTTTTAATTTTTTTATCATCTGCATCAAGACTGTAACTATAACCGTTTTTTGTCAACAAACCAAGCATAAGCTCAAGATCTATTAAATTTTTTGCGCAGCCAAACTGCATTATTCCAATTGTTTCTTTGTTTTTCATTTTCTTTTAAATACAAGTGCTCTTGATTTTGCTTCTATTATAGCTGTTCTTGTATAATTATCCGAAATATATGTACAAAAATCAACCGCATAATCAAAACAAATTGTGTCAGCGCCGTAATCATGGGTGTTTCTCGGGTAAAATATAATGTAGTCGGTTTTGCTTTGTTTTAAATTTGTAATTATATTTTTTTCTCCAAAAGTTTCAAAATCAAGAGGAGTAAAGGTTGAATTATAGTATTGAAAAGGTTTTTGATGTATCAGATTTATAATTTGTCCTTCCGGAACTACGATAAAGTTTTCGTCTTTTTTAATATTTTTTTTAATATACAAATTAAGCTTTTTAAACAGTTCAATCTCGTCTTTATTTAAGTATACCGTTCCTATGTTTGCAGTATAGGGGTATTTTTGATTTTTAAAATAATAACTTATATTTTTACAAGCTATTAGTGTGAATAAAATTATAAAACTATAAGTGAGCCATTTTCGGTTTAAAAATTTTGACAAAAATTTATATAAAAGCATTAATATAAGACAATATGCAGAATTTGAATAAGAAAGCGGATTTATTGCAAAAAAACATTTTGAAGCTAATACCATAGCAAAAAAGAAGAGCATGATTTCTCTTGTTCTTATTTGTTTTTTTATAAGTAAAAATATGAATAAAAAAACTACAACAAAAGCAGATAAATTTAGACAAAAGTTAAGCTCTGCATAAAGAAAAGAGATAAATAAAAATATATAAGAAAAAACCGGTTTTTTGTATTTAAACAGGATGAATGATATTACAAATATCAATCCAAAAATCAGAGTTAAAATCAAATTGTGTTTAAAATATTCAATTTCAAAAAAACTTCCCATGCCTTTGTATAGCGTTTTTATTGAATCGGCTAAAACCATTGTTTTTATGAAACTAAAATTGTTTATAATGTCTTTTAAGCTGATTTTATTTAAATAAATATACAAACACTCAATTAAGGGGAAAACGATAAGATATGGAATATTTATCAAAATTTTTCTTTTTTGTATATGAAAAAAAATTAAAGAAAATAATAAAACAGGAATAAAAAATTCGATTCGGTTTACAAAAACCAAACCTAAAGACAAAAACAATAATTTATCTTTTTGATACAAAATAGAAAATAAGCCAAGATATACTGCAAAAACGCCCCATAAGTTTGAATAGGAATAGGGCACAACAAAAGAAAAAGTTGAATTTGAAAATATACTGACCGTTAAAAAAAACATTGAAAAAACTAAAGCAATGCTTTTGGAGGTGATTTTTTTTGCAATGTAATAAAATAAAATCAAAATAAAGTAAGACAATATGTGCGCAAGTATTAATATCAAATTAATGTTTGGTGAAATTTTATAAATTAAATAGTTTATAAAGTATCCAAAAAATCCGTAAATTAAGAAAATATCTTTATATAAAATCTTGTTATTTAGCATTTGATAAGGAATATAGCTTTCTCTGGAAAAGTCTATAAGCATATTTGCGCTTTTTGCGTAAAATAAAATGCTAAAAATTATAAATACAACTGTTAAGATTATTATGTTTTTTTTGTCCATTATTTTATTTAACATATTTTTTTTATGATTGGCAATTTTTTAATAATTAAATACTTTATTGATATATGACAAACTACAATTCGCATATTCCATATAAAAATATTGTCCCAAATATTGCTGATTTGGGTGGAAAGACAGTGCTTAATATGGGCGGGTCTTTAAGTGAGTATATAAAAACGGGAAACCAATATGCAAATGATACTTTCCAAAAACAGGATATTAAAGAAGGAACTTTGAATCCTAAAGCAAAAAAAACAGGTAAAGTCAAAAAAGCGCTTGTTGCTCTTTTTGTCGGTGCATTAGCTATCGGCGGCGGTGTTTTAGGGTTTAAAAAAGGGGTTTTTTCTAAGTTAAAAAGCAAACTTTCAAACCTTAAAAAAAACATTCAAGATATTTTAAAATTTGATAAAGCCAAAAGCGAATCCGCCGAACAAAAAAACAAATTTAGCTTTAAAAGCATAAAAAATGCTTTTTCAAAAGATGAGTTGAACAAAAACGCTGCGGAAAAACAAAGTCAAAAGGCCGATAAAATAATTAAAAGAAAAAAAGCAAAAATTCAATCAAAAATGGATAAAAAAAATGTAAATTCAGAAAAAAAAGCACAAAAATCCCGAATTAAGGATGAAATAAAAAAATTTAAAAAAAATATGAAAAAAGAAGACTAATTTTTTAAATGATGCGGTTTGTTTTGCCGCATTTCCTGTTTAATTTTTTCAAATTCGGTTTTTTGTTCTTTGTTAAGTAAATTTTCAAAAGCTTTTCTGTTTTCATTTCTTAGCATATCTGCCCTTTGCTTCAATATAACCAACTCGGCCTTGTAGGGTGCAGTTTTGATGTGTGCTTGGTATTTTGATGATTCTGTTTGATATACGGTTTTTATTTTGTCGTGCAAAAATATCATTCGTTTAATAATTTTTTTCATTTCTTTTCTGTTTTCTTGCAAAGCGGTTTTAATTTCTTCTTTTTGCTCATTTGTTAAATCAAGTCTTTTTTCAATCATTCTGTTGATTTCTTTTGGATTTGGTCTTGATGGAGTGTTTTTGTAGTCATTTGAAAAAGAAGGTGCTGATGATAAAAAAAGTGTAATTAAAAAAGCACTTATTATTATTTTTTTCATTAGTCATTTTCCTCCATTAAGAAATTAAGACACTTTGCAAGCATTTTTCTTGCATTATTTAGCCTGGATTTAACCGTGCCTTGCGGAACTTTAAGTTTTTTGGCAATTTCTTCATAAGAATAATCTTCGAATTCATATAGAATAATTACCTGTTTCATCTTAAAAGGAAGAGAGTTTATTGCTTTTAGAATAATCTTTTGTCTTTCTTTTCTGTTGTATAATTCACTCGGATTATCATTTGCCTTTTGTCTTGCAAGTAAATCGTCATCTAAAGTGGTTTTGTTTTTGTTTTTAAACCCTACACTTTTTAAATAATCTCTGCATAAATTCGCGGCGATTGTACAAATCCATTGCGAAAATTTGTTTCTTTCTTTGTATTTGTCAAGATTCAGATAAGTTCTAATATATACTTCCTGTTCTAAATCTTCATTGTATTCGCCTGTGAAGTTTTTAATAATTTGCCTTATTTTATAGCCGTTTTTGTCTATTATTTCTTTTAATAATTGCATCCTAAAAGTCCAAACTCGTCTTCCAGAAGCTTAGTTTGCAGGGTGCTGTTTTCAAGTGCAATATATACCTCGCTTCCGCTTATGTAGAGCTGAAATAAGCTTATAGTAAATATCATCGGCAAGCTAAGTCCCAGAACCATCGTTGTCATAGTTTTTTGTCTTTTTCTCTGTTTATAAAGAGGCTTTGCCTCTTGAATAAGTTCGGTTAATTTATCCATAGTATTTCCTTTTTTTTATTATAACGTTTTTTTTAAAAAAATGTTCAAAAATTAACTTAATATTTCTTAATATTAAGAATCCAGGCGGTTAAAGCATTCTAACCCGTTTGAATAAAAAATATATATAAATTATTTATAAAAAAGGCAATTTATAGATAAAAAAATACTTTATAAATATATAGAGTATATCAAAAAGAGAGATAAAATATGCCAAGAAATTACAATTTAAAAGCTTTAGAAGAAGAAACATTTAATCCTTTCGAGATTAACTGCGACAAAGAAGCTTTGAGATTAAATTTGGATGAAATAGACAACAAAAGTATCAGGTACAAATTTAAAAATACACAAGATCCTATTAACCTTGCTTTTAAGTCTATACAAAACGCATCTTTGAAAGTGTTAGCAAAAGATTTTGTCAAAGAAAGCTTTTATGACATGGTATCTTTTGTAACGAATATTTGTAAATAATTATCTAACCGGTAATTATTTATCTGAAATGGGGGATTATAGGTAGGTTTGCAATGGCGCATTATTGCGCCTTTATTTTTTGTCTTATAGCAAAAAAATTTTTTTTATTGTTTTGTATATTTGAAGTTAATGACGGATATATAATTATGATTACAAAAATTACTCCATTTAGACAAAATATATCTTTTGGTATAAATGATATTAATGAAAGCAAAAGTTTAAATCCAGAATCTTTTTTGTATGATTCAAATAACAGCATTAAAAAAACTTTATACAAAACATCAAGCTACATATCTTCTGTATATGATGAAAAGAATGCTCAAATGTGGCAAAATATAGGTTATATTAATCATTCTATTCCAAGAGGAATTGATATTTGTAAATGGGCGTATGAAAATTTGATTGATTCATTTGCTAAATTCCAAGATGCTAAAGACTTTGTTGAAAACGACAGCTATAGTTTTTCGAGGTATAAGGGCTTAAAATTTAAGGTTGTAGATGAAAATGATGATATTGAATCAAGAATATATTACGAAAAACAACCTATACCGACAAATAGCCAAATAGAATTAAACACTCCGGTAAGCTATGTTGTTGACGGAATTATAAATTCAAAAGATGAGCTGACGGCTGCAAGGAGAGTATATGATTTTAAAAATTTTGCCGAAATAAAACGTTTTCATAAACTATCCAATAATTCATATGACGCAAGACAGATAAATCTTTATTATCCTTCGGGTTTGGACATAGAAAGTTTGAAATTTACAAAAGCTTTTGATTTACCTGTAACTTTAAATAACGTTAAAGTAAAAGATAATTCTTTAACTGCAGGTTCTATGGTTGTATATTCACTTGATGAAAATGACAATTTGAAAAGCGCTAAAGTATATGTCAATCCTGTTGTTGAATATAAAGACAGTAAATACGCTAAAGATGAAATTCCTGAATTTGGCATAGTTGCTGATTATATTTTTGAATTAGCAAACAGTGACGGCAATTTAAAAGTAAAAAAAGCACTTTTTGACGCTAGTGAACATTTTGCCAAAGATGTAAATGAAGTATACAGAGAATCTGAAGCTGCCGTTATTCCGGTCAGAAAGAACGTTAACATGTATCTTAGTGATTGGGATTCAATTAGCGGTTTTGAACGGTATAATAACTGCAATTTTTATAAAATTTCAGCAAAAGAATAAACAAAATAAAAATCGAAAGAGAGTTAATAAAAAAAAGACCGCAATGCATGCGGTCTTTAATTATTTTTTATTGAGCCACTGAAGACTTTGAAATAATTTCTTTTTCGATATTGGCAGGAACTTGTTCATAACATTGGAATTCCATAGAGAAAGTTCCTCTGCCTTGCGTATTTGAACGTAAGTCCGTAGCGTAGCCAAACATGTTAGCAAGCGGAACAATTGCTCTTACTATGACATTTCCGGTGTTGCCTTGAGGCTCTTGACCTTCCACTCTGCCACGACGTCTTGAAATATCGCCAATGATTGTACCTGTGTATTCATCGGGAATTTCAATTTCAACTTTCATCATAGGTTCTAATATGCAAGGTTGGGCTTTTTTGGCACCTTCCTTAATTGCCATTGAACCTGCTATTTTAAATGCCATTTCAGATGAATCTACTTCGTGGTAGCTTCCGTCATACAGTTCAACTTTAACATCAATCATAGGATATCCTGCCAGAATTCCGCCTTCAAGTGCTTCTTCCATACCTTTTCTTGCAGGCTCAATGTATTCTTTAGGAATAGCACCACCAACAATTTTGTTTTCAAAAACAAATCCGGCGTTTTCTTCTGCAGGAGAGATTTTAATTTTAACATGACCATATTGACCTTTACCGCCTGATTGACGAATAAATTTAGAATCCTGATCGGCTGTTCCTCTGATTGTTTCACGATAAGCTACCTGAGGCTGGCCGATATTTGCTTCAACTTTGAATTCTCTTAACATACGGTCAACAATGATATCTAAGTGTAATTCTCCCATGCCTGAAATAATTGTTTGTCCTGTTTCAGTGTCTGATTTAACTCTAAAAGACGGGTCTTCTTCAGCTAATTTTTGAAGCGCAATACCCATTTTGTCCTGGTCGGCTTTTGTTTTTGGCTCAATTGCAACTGAAATTACAGGTTCGGGGAAGCTCATTTTTTCTAAAATAATAGGAGCTTTTTCATCGCATAATGTATCACCTGTTGTTGTGTCTTTCAGGCCAACAGCTGCACAAATATCACCTGCATATACTTCTTGTTCTTCAAGACGTTGATCTGCATACATTCTAACCAATCTTGAAATACGTTCTTTTTTACCGTTTGTAGAATTAAGTGCGTAAGAACCGGAAGTAATTTTTCCTGAATATATTCTTAAGAATGTTAAACGACCAACAAATGGGTCTGTCATAACTTTAAATGCCAAAGCAGAAAACGGCTCATCGTCTGACGAGTGTCTTTGAGTTTTTGTGCCGTCTTCCAATTCGCCTTCAATAGCTTTAACATCAACAGGTGAAGGCATATAGTCTACGACATTGTTTAACAAAAGTTGCACACCTTTGTTTTTAAATGCTGTACCGCAGCACACAGGAACAATTTTATTATTGCAAACTGCTTTCCTTAATCCTTTTTTAAGTTCTTCAACAGTGATTGAATCAGGATCTTCAAAGAATTTTTCCATTAATTCATCATCTTCTGCAGAAATTGCCTCAACCATTGCATCTCTGTATTCTTTTGCCTTTTCTTTAAGTTCTGCAGGAATTTCTTCTTCTTTTATATCGGTACCAAGATCGTTTGTATAAATTTCTGCCTTCATTGTCATTAAATCAACAAGACCGGTAAAATTATCTTCAGCACCAATCGGTAGTTGAATAGGAACAGCATTTGCACCGAGTCTGTTTTTGATTTGATCAACTACACGGTAAAAATCAGCCCCCGTTCTATCCATTTTATTTACAAATACCATTCTTGGAACTTCGTATCTGTTAGCTTGTCTCCAAACCGTTTCGGATTGGGACTGCACGCCGCCCACTGCACAAAATACCGCAACAACACCGTCTAATACACGAAGCGAGCGTTCTACTTCAATTGTAAAATCCACGTGTCCCGGGGTATCTATAATATTAATTTGGTGACCTTTCCATTCGGCAGTAACTGCTGCTGATTGAATAGTAATACCTCTTTCTCTTTCTTGTTCCATAAAATCGGTTACCGCAGCACCATCGTGAACTTCTCCGATTTTGTGTGTTTTTCCCGTATAGAATAAAATACGTTCTGTTGTGGTGGTTTTACCTGCATCAATATGCGCAGCTATACCAATATTACGTATTTTATCCAATGCTGTTTGTCTTGGCATATTTTTATTTCCTTTTCTTTAATTATATCTGTATATACATTATTTTCGCATAAACAAGACCATTAGCAAGTATTTTAAGTTATTGTTTCTGATATGTTACAAATATCCACCCTTTAAGTGCGTTTTGTCCTATCCAAAGAGTTGATTTTTGAAAATTTTTTGATTCAAAAGTCCTGATATAGTCGTTATCTGTTGTTTTTGTGTATTGTTCAACAAGTATTCTTTTGAAATTTTTATCTAAAAGCTCAATTAAATATTCAAAAGAGTATGTTGATATAATTTCCTGCAAATATCCACCGTTAAAAACATCTTTATCGTTTGCCGGCCTTATTGTTAGTTTTGCAAAATCTCTTGAGTATTTTTTATGCTTTAAATCATTTAAATATTGTCTTTTTTTAATAAGGAAGCTTTCTTCGCTTGCATCAAACATTAATACAATTTTATCGCCTTTTTTTAGCTTATTTTTGATATTTTCATTAAAGTATTCTTCAAAGTCGGGACTTTTTTTGTCTTCCAAAATTAATGGAATAATAATTTTTGATATATTATTACTGTTTATATTTTTGACTTTATTTTTACCAAAAATATATCCCAGGTATTCTTTTTGAAAACCTCCCCCCATTTTTTCCCAGTCAAAATCGAATGTATTTTTGTTCTTATAATAACTTTTTAAAAACCTTCCTCCGCAGCTTAGAATGTAGTATGTATTTTTTTGATTGTGTTCTTTGAAATATTTTTCAACTCCGTAGTAAATTTTTGCTTTTGTTTCCCCTCTTTTGTTTATGGGGTAGTATGTTGAAATTAAAAGATTGATTGTAATCAGATAAAATAATATAACATGTCTCAATGTTTTGTTTATATAAGACAGTGCTGCAGCAAAGACAATAATTAAAGCAATCCCGCAAGGATAAAGATATAACGGTATAAAGCCCGTTATTTTGAGTTTGTTTAGAATGATAAAAATTAATAGGTATGAAAAACTAAAAACATTTATTAATAAAATCGTTTTGTTTTTTTTAATTGAATAAAACACAAGAAAAATAGCTGAAAATGTCGGAATAAAGGAAAAAAACAAGAATACAAAAAAAGAAAATAAATCAAAGCTTTTATTGTAAAAAGAATTGATAATATTTAAATAATAACTGTATGATTCAATTGTAATCAAATTACAAGAATAGTTTACAAGCGGAGAAAAATAGTCGTTAAAAAAGTTATACAAAGCTATAAACGAAAAGCCGCTAAATCCGCTATGAGGACTTATTGGTGTATTTATACTCATTAAAAATTGTTTTATGAGTATAGGAAAGTATAACAAAAAACCTAAAAATGATATTAAAAAAGAATAAAAAAGTTTTTTTGTTCTTTTTCCGCTGTAAATTAAAATCAAATATTGTACAAAAACAGCTATAAAGCCCAGAGTAGAACTTAAAATAAAAAACATGGAACAAAAAGCAAATTTATAATAGCCGGCATCTTTTTTTATGATTTTAATAAAATAGTATAAATTTATACTGAATAACAATATGCAAAAACAATAAAATTTAACAAAGCTGACAGTTGTAATCTGCAAGTGCCACAAAGTAAACAATAGCGGTAAAATATAGCTTAATTTTTTATTTAAAAGCAGCCTTGCAATTTTATAAAATACAAAAATGTTTATCGTTGATAAGATAACGTTAAATATTCTAAGATAAACCCATTCATTACTAAAATGAGTAAAAAAGTGAACAATAAAATAATATAAAGGTGCATGGTAGTCTGTATTAATAAGTGTTTTTATTATTCCCAAAGGGAAGGATTCTTTTGCAATGCCAACTATTGCAATTTCATCAAAACAGTATCCGGGTATAAAAATATCATAGTTTAAACGCAAAAGTATCGCAAGAATATATATTGAAGCCGTTATCAAAATATTCATTGTAAAATATTAGCAAAATCCGTGCTTTATAAGCAAAAAATTAATAATTTTTCATACATTTGTTTGTTTTACTTTTGAAAATAAAACATTAAAATATATAAAAATGTTATGAGGTAAAAAAATGGCAAATTTAATCGGTTCAAGTTTATTTACCGGTGCAATATCGGGTTTAAATGCAAATTATTTGTTAATGTTAAATGGTGCAGACGGTTTAACATTGGATAACATCCTAAATCCTTCAAACGATACAATAAGATATACCGTTAATCAGACGTTTAGAAGCTATATGATGACCAACTTTAATCAAATTGATATGGACGGTGACGGAAAAATCGGTATCAATGATGTAAATAATTATGTTACAAAATTAAAAACTCAAGGTATGACCTATAATGAATTAACCCAATTGTGTGCAAACGGCGGCTCTACAATGTCCAGTCTGTTGGATACGGTTTTATCTAATTTTAATACAATAGATACTAATCACGACGGCAGAGTTACGCAGGCTGAAATTAATGCTTATAGAATAAACGAACAGATTAAAGATGTAAAAGAAAAGTACCCAAGAATTAACCCGACACAAATGTCTATGTTTTATGAATCCCGAATACAAGATACGGATTCAACAAGCGATAAAGAAGATAAAGTTTTCGGATAAAATAAAAGCCAAGGAATTCCTTGGCTTTTATTTTATGAGTTTTACTTAGGATGTTACTTTAAATTAGGATAATTTGATTGTTGAGTTTTGAATTTCAGTGCTTATTGCATCGGATACCGCACTCATTTCTTCGGATATTGCTTCCATCTGTGTTTCAACATCTACCTGTTCAACATCCAGCTGTGTTTCCTGATCATTTGCTTCTTCTTCTACCATCGCAAGCTCGCTTTCATACATTGATTTTATTGCGTCGGCTTGTGTTTGGTATTCCATAATAGCTCTGTTTAATTCTGTTTGCGCTTCGCTATTATCTACCGTTTCGCCATTTGCTTCAGCAGCCTGCTTATTTGCTTCGGTTGTATTGTAATAATCGTCGTATGCTGCATTATAGATTGATTCTTTAATGCTTGCCAACTCCTGAGACTGCTGGTTGTTGATTTCAGTCGAACTCAACTGCTTTTGTCTTGCCAGTGCTCTTTTTTCTCTTGAAATTTGTAAGGCGCGCAATTGATAATACGAATGCTCAACCTTTAATTCTTTCTTTCTTAAAGTAAGTGTAACCCATCCCATAGTAAAACCTCTTTCCTCGTAAGTTTATTTTGTAACGTGTGTGTTAAGTTCCCTACAATATAATAAAAAAAATTTCAAGTTAAAAATTGCTTTTTTTTATTTTATTGCTTAATAAAACTTAACAATCTCTTAAAAGCTGTACAAAATATGCATTCTTTTGAAAAAAGAGTGTTTTTCAAATTAGATTTGTTTTATCAGAGGCTTGAAAATATTCAAGCCTCTTTACTGTTATTATTTATTAAACTAACTTAGCTTTATTGTTCCGTTTTGTATTTCGGTACTTACGGAGTCTTTAACTGCTTGCTGTTCGTTAGACACTGATTCCAGTTGTGTTTCCACGTCGTTTTGCTCGAGTTGATACATTGTCTCAACATCGTTAGCCTCTTCTTCAATCAAAGCAAGTTCACTTTCATAGCGCAGCATAGTAGATTCATATTCACTTTGACGATTGATTTGAGCATCTTCTATTTGTTGCTGTATATCTTTAATTTGGTTATCTAATTCAGAGACTGAATCATCATTGTTTATGTATTCCTCACTTTGCATTATTTCTATTTCTTCTTGGGAATATTCACTTGAATTAGAAATTGATTCGAATTTTTCTGTTATCGATTTATATAAGTCACTTTCTAAAAGCTCTTTTTCTTCTTGGGTGAAACTATTCGAGCCGGTTTCTTCTTTTTCTTTTGCGGATTTATACAAATCGCTTTCAATTAGATTTTTTTCTTCTTGACTAAATTCAACAGATTCAGCTCCGGATTCTTGCTTTTCTTTTATGGACTGAATCAAACTCAACGTATCTTTCTCATTTCTGAGTCTTTCCACTGTTGAATTGTAGTTAGCATTAATTTGAGAATTTTCATTCGCCTGGTCGTTTTTAACATTGGTACTCATTAAAGAATAGTACCTTGCTCTTTGTCTTTGTTCCCTTGAAATTTGGAGCAGGCGGAATTGATAATAAGACTTTGTTGCAATATCTTCCTTATTGCGACAAGACAGCGTAACCCATCCCATAGTATACCTCTTTCCCCTTGGTTGTGTGTAATATTAATATTGTATTATTTCCCTACAAACAAATAAAGTTTTTTGGAGAGAAATTATTGCCCGTCTTTTAAAACATCTTAACAATTCTTAATGTTTTAATTTGCGATGATATTGTATTTATCTTATAATCCATTTATGAAACAAATTATTGTTATTTCAGGAAAACAATACTGCGGCAAAGACACATTGGCAAAAATTATTCTTGGTAAGCTAGCGGGCTTTAAAAGGGTAGGAATTGGGGATGCAATAAAAATTGAGTATGCAAAAAGAAAAAGTCTAACCTTTGAGGAAATTGAAAAAAACAAACACCTATACAGAAATGATTTAATTGAATTAGGCAATTGGGGAAGGTCAAAAGACGGTGAATACTGGCTCAAGTGTCTTGTTAAGATGGATAAAATTATTGTGCCTGATGTTCGCTTTGAAAAAGAGTTGAATTTTTTTAAAAGACAAGGTGCGTATTGTATAAGAGTTGAATCAAGTGTCGAAAACAGGGCACAGAGAGGGATTATAACAAATATTGACGATAGATCCGAAACTGAGTTGGATAATTATCGAAATTGGGACTTAATTATTGAGAACAACAGCAATTTGGAAGCTTTAGATAAAAAAGCCGATGAAATTTGTATGTTGTTCACTAAATTCATCGGCTGATATATTATTCCTTTATATTATTAACTTAATTTCAATTTAGAGTTTTCAATATCTGAACTTATTTGATCGTTTACACTTTCAAATTCGCTTCTCATTGCTTCCAATTGTGCCTCTAAAGTTGTTTGTTCTTCTTGAAGTCTTGTTTCTTCATCGGTCGCTTCTTCTTCTATTTCGCTCATTAAATCATCATAATAGTTATTGATGTCGAGTTTTTGTGCTTCATAGTCTTCTTTAGCAGCACTGTAGTCAAGCTGCCATTCGGCATATTCTTCAGATTGAACATCGGGTCTTTCGTCTCTTATTTCCATATATTCTGATTTAGCATCATTTAATTCGTTCTGCTTGTTTTTGTTATACACGGATTGATCATAGGATAAGTTTCTTTGATTTGATCTTGTTAAACGTGAAATTTGGATATCACGCAATTCGTGTGAGTTAATGCCTTCTTTTAGACTTAATTTTCTTAGTGATAATGATACCCAGCCCATTTTATTTACCTCGATTCAAATTTCTCTAAGCGTTCGACCTTTGTGCTTACATATATATAAAGTATATATTAAGTATCTAATTGCAACGTAAGCTTTTTTTGTTACAAAACTTTACAAATCGCCTAAAAGGCAAACTGAGCGTTATTCTTCGGAAAAGTTGTTTGTTATTAAATTTATATATTCCACCATTCTTGAAAAATATTCTAAATTACATTCGCCGTTAATAATGATATCGCAGTTTTTTTTGTTGCTTGCGACATATTTTTTGCCTGCAAACTGAATATATTGCCAGTGCTTCAATGCGTTAACTTCATCCTGGTTTCTTTTTTGGGCTCTGTTTAAAAAACGCCTTTTTCTTTCTTGTTCATCTAAATCTATATATACTTTTATATCAAAAATATCTTGTACTTTTTTATAAATAGAGCACATTCCTTCAACAATTATGATTTTTTTGGATTGCGTAAAAATTGATTTAGGTTTGGATTTTCCTGTGCCGTTTACAAGGTATTGAGGAGAGTATATGTCTTTGCCTTTTTTTAAATCTAACATGTCGCTTCTTAATAAATCTAAATCAAAGTTATCAGGCGAATCCACATCGTATCCATGGTCTCTTAAAAGGTCAAAATTTCCGTATTTTTCAATTAAATGTGAAATATCTTTAAAGTAGTTGTCGGCGCTTACTATTGTAATTGGCAGGTTTAAAGTTTCAATGCATTTTGATATTTGACTGCAAATTGTCGATTTTCCGCTTGCACTCTCGCCGCTCAAAGCAATTAAAATTCTTTCTTGGGGTTTTTCTATAAGTCTTTGAGTGAATTTATCCAGAAAATCTTTTTTATAACTTATAATTATTTGCCTGTCTGATTTTTTATCATGGTTTATAATTTGTTTGAATTTAGTTTGAAGATAAAATGCAAGAAACGATCTGCCGGAGCGAGTTTTGCAGTTCGGCTTTTGAATTTTTTCTTTTGATTGATTAAGAAGTAGCTGTTTTACTAGTGTATCCATGGTATTTTATATAATATTACTGAATATTTTTCTTTGCTAGTTTGTTTAGTAATATTAAGATATCGTTTTTGACTTCATGATAGGTTTTTTCAAGAGCTTCTTTTTTTGCGGTAAATATTAAACTCTGATAATTATCTATCGTACTTGTGTCGTTGCTTTTATACATTAGCCTTATGACTTCTCTAAGCAGGCGTTTTATTCTGTTTCTTTTTACCGCACGTTTATGAACTTTTTTTGAAACAACAAAACCTACCCTTGTGGGGCAGTTTTTGTCTGTTTTATTTTTTCCTATATGTAATATGAACATTTCGCTGTTTATTACATTATTATTTTTATATGTGGCAATAAATGCCTTTTTTGACTTTAAGCGATTATTTTTTTTAAGCACGATTTTTAGCTGTTATTGCTACTTTATGACGCCCTTTGGCACGTCTTGCATTTATTACACGTCTGCCGTTTTTAGTTTCCATTCTGGCTCTAAAACCGCTTACTTTTTGTCTTTTTCTTTTTGTACCTTCCAAAGTACGACGCATTTTTTTCTCCTTGTGAATTTATATTAATTTATTATTAGCTTGACATAGTTATTATGTCGGTATTTACTATACTATATTAGACAAAATGAGGTGTCAAGATTATGGTATCAAATATTAACGAAGTTAAATTGGGAGTAATAGGTTGCGGAAAAATGGCAAGTGCTATACTGAAAGGAGTTGTCAACAACGGTTTTTTGAAAAACGATAATATATTTCTTTATGATACAAACCAAGATAATTTAAACGCTCTTGCTGATAAATTAAATCTGGGGGCTCTTTTTTCACTTGATGAACTTTTGTCAAAAACAAATGTTATTCTTATTGCCATTAAACCCTTTGGTATAGATAGCCTTTTAAATGAAATTAAAGACGGATGTTCAAACAAACTTATTATGTCCATTTTAGCCGGAGTTAAACTTGAAAAGTATAAAAAATATCTTCCTGAAGGTCAAATTGTAAGAATAATGCCTAATACACCCGCCTTGGTTAATGAGGCTATGAGTGCAGTTTGTGCTTTGGATGATATTGATAGCGCAAACTTTGATTTTGCTTTCAAATTTATGGGAAACTGTGGAAAAGTTATTAAAACAACCGAAGATAAAATTGATATAATTACTGCTTTATCAGGCTCAGGTCCGGCTTTTTACTTTAAAATTATAGAACTTTTGGCAAAAAGCGCTTCCAAACTGGGACTTGATTATAAACAAGCGCTTTTGTTATCCACGCAGACTGCTTTAGGAAGTGCTAAAATGATTTTTGAAAATAATTTTGATATTGATACTTTAATTAAAAATGTCACTACTCCGGGCGGATGTACGGAAGTTGGTAATAATGTTCTGTCGGGTTCAGATATTGAAAACATTTTTGATAAAACAATTAAAGATACTATGCAAAAAGCCATAGATTTAGGCTAAATATATAAATTATATTTTTCTATTAGTTTATCTTTGATTTTGCGGGCTTCAAGCCTATGTTTTTTAATGGCGTCTTTAAGCTCTTTTTTTGTTGCGTTTGTTGAGTAGTCTGCTATTTCGATATTTTCTTTTTTGGCAATTAAAAGCATACTATCAACTCTTATTTTAACATTTATATCAATAAGTTTTTTAAGCTGCAATAAGTCTTCTTTTGAAATATGGCAATCTTGATCTTGGACCAGTGTGTCCAATTTATTGTTGTATACATCAATTTGTTTTTTCAACTTTGCTTTTACCAAAGCGCTGTTGTAGCCTATTGCTTTTAATATTTTCTTTTTTGTTTCCAGTTTTTTAAGTTCAGCTACAGGTGCTTCAAAAATTTCATTATTTTTAAGATATCTTTTAACGTCGTTATCTATAATAAAGGTGTCAAAGTTTTCACAGTCACTTGCCGTTGCCTTTAATATTTTTTTAAAGACCATGGGAAATGTACTTTTAACAGGGTGTATTTTGAGCATATCACATGCACAGCTTATCGGATTAACAAGACATTTTTTCTTTTGTTTTGTTTTTTTGTGTGAATATCCGCAATAATTGCTTGTTGTGCGGTTGTCTAAAGGTTCAAATTTTTCATTTTGAATATCAATAATAAAATTATCCCCGAGGTTATCCAAAAATAATCCGGCCTGGTGTATTTTAGCGATTTTTTTAATTAAATCGTTATATGCTATCTGTGGCATATTTTCCGTTATGATTTCAAATATTTCCATACTGGAGCTGATTCGTGCGTCGGATCTGTCTGCTCCGGATATTTTTCTCATTATTTGATATTTTTCGCCTTTAAGTAACACATTGTTTGCTCTGTCTTGTTCATTTATTTTATCAATTGCTTTTTTTGTCAGGTTGTCTGCTTCAAAACTGTGTCTTGCTTTTAAAACTAAATTTGTATGCGGAATTGCATAAACTTTTCCTTCAATACCGCTTCCAAGCATTTCAAGTTCTTGTGTTTTTGTAATCAATAAATTAACTTTTTCATCTTCATCCCCTTCAAAGCCCATTATTTCAGCTGCTTTAACAAGATCTTCATAGGCTTTTTTGCTTTCCGATTTATTTTCCTTTGAAAAAGTGTCGTTTTTAACATTTGAAGTAAAATTAATATTAATTTTACTTTGGAAAAATGCTGCTTTTGTTTTGGGGATTGTATTTATTTGATTTATTCTCATTTTTAACTTTCTTCGTTTTTAAGCACTTCCTCAATAACTTTTCTTATTGTCTTGTCTTCTATTGCATCTATGCCTTCTTTTTTATATTGTCTGTATGCGGCGTTTGCTTTTTTTCTTGCTTCTTTAACTTCCGAGTAGTCTGAGTGAATCCATACGCTTTTAAAGAATTTGTTTAATTTTTCTCTTTCTTCTTTTGTCAAATACGGGGCAATTGATTCATCTTCTTTAATTTCGCCTTTTAACACTTTTTCTTCGTATTGCGTAATTTCATCTTGCTTTTTAAATATTTCAATTATTTCAGGATACATTGCGCAATACTTTTTTGATGCTTTTTCAAGCGAAGGTGAAAGTTTCCATATAATTTTGTTTATTGTTGAAATTTTTCTTTTATTTTCTAACCTAATAATTAAATTTTCTATTTGTTTTTTTATTACAAAATTGATATTTTTTGGGTTTTTAAGATCAAACAAGTACAGGTGTTTATCTTCAGAAAACAGATATTCTCCTATGTTTTCGATTTCACCGGACAAAAGTCCGTTTTCAACATCTTCAATGTCGGTTTTTGCAAGTTGCGCAAATTGATTGATTTGCGCAAGCTTTTTATTGTTGTTCCTTAAATATTTAAGCTCACCTTCGTTTTTGGGGCTTTTTACATTAATTACTCTTACTGTTTTTGTTTTGTTGTTTGCTGTTTTTGCTTCTATTTCAATCGGGGGCTCAATTTTTTTATCTTTAATACTGTCTTCAATTTCTTCTTTTGTACCAAAACCCAACGAAGCTAAGTATTCTATGCTTATATAAGGTTTATCTATGTGTTTTGATGGTTTGGGAAGCATATTGCGCAGTTGTAATTTTCTTTTAATCCCGTTATTTAAGTTTTGGCTGTCTTCAATATCATACATTGTAATGGGTTCAAATTCTCCCGTGAAACAGTTTTTAAGTTGTATTTTGTTTAAGTATCCTTCTTTTGTATATCTTTGTATTTCACCATATGTAAAACCGTATAAATCGCAAAGTTTTTTTTGAGACAGTGTTGAATCTTTCATTAATGTTTCGTAGTTTGATTTATTTGTTTCAAAAGATAAATCTAAAAAGTTTTTTGCTCCGGTTTTGGTGATAAGAAAATACGGGCTATAATATAAAGTAGCTTTAGTGCTTGTGTCTTGCTGTGCTTTTTTATTTTCATTCAATACAACTATTTCAGGTCGACTTTTGAGAATCTCTTTTCTTTGCTTCCAGTTTATTGCATCATCAAGTAAAAATTCGGAATTGGGTATAATTTTTTTAACTAACTCTTTTTCTTCGTTGTCTAATTCTTTGATTTTTTCTTTTATTTTTCCTGCAGTTTCAAAATTTCTGTCAAATTCTTCTTTGCTTGTATACTTTGCTTGTTTGTATTTTTTATATTCTTCTTTTAGTTTTTCTATTTGTGTTTTTATATCAAAAAGTTTTCTGAGATATCCTGAAGTCTCGCTTTGTTTTTCTTTTTGTTTTTCAAAACTGTCTTTTTGGCAATTTCCAAAATAAATGGGATTGGTCTTAAAAGTTCTTATTTTGGGATTTAAACCGTATGATTTTAGTGTATTAATTTTGCTAATATACATCTTTACCTCACATCCATTACCTTGCCTACAAAAATAATCAATAAAAATTATTGACATTTTGTAAATAAAAATTAATATTATTTGTTGAATATACCCTTTTGTTGAGCTAAACTTTTACTATGAAACATGGTAAATTTGTTATTAAATCCGACTTTGCGCCTTCCGGGGATCAGCCAAAAGCGATTAAAGCATTATCGAAAGGAATTATTGATAAGTTTGATTCTCAGGTGCTTTTGGGAGTTACGGGTTCCGGAAAAACTTTTACTATTGCCAATGTTATTGAAAAGGTTCAAAAGCCAACCCTTGTAATAGCCCATAATAAAACTCTTGCAGCACAACTGTATAATGAATTTAAAGAACTTTTTCCAAATAATGCGGTTGAATATTTTATCTCATACTATGACTACTATCAACCCGAAGCATATATTCCGAGAACTGACACATATATTGAAAAATCTGCATCTATAAATGATGAAATAGACAGACTCCGTCATAACACAACAAGAAGCTTATTTGAAAGAGACGATGTTATAGTTGTGGCTTCTGTAAGCTGTATATATGGTTTGGGGCTTCCTGAAAACTATTTTAAAGGTACGGTTGAACTTTTTTTAGGGCAAGAAATATCCAGAAAAGATTTATTAACATATCTTGTGGGTGTCAGATATGAAAGAAATGACGTCGAATTAAAACGTTCTACGTTTAGAGCAAGGGGCGATGTTGTTGAAATTATGCCGAGTTTTGAAAAAATAATTAACAGAATTTCTTTTTTTGGAGACGAAATTGAATCGATAACAAGGATCGATGCGATAACCGGCGAAATTATCGAAAAACCCAATGAAATTGTTATCTATCCTGCGGTTCACTATCTTTCATATGACGAAAGAACTGATGAAACTATTGATTTAATAAGATATGAGTTAAATGAAAGACTTGTTGAATTTAAAAATCAAAACAAGATTGTAGAAGCACAAAGGCTTTCTCAAAGGGTTAATTATGATATTGAAATGATTAAAGAAATGGGCTATTGTCCCGGCATTGAGAATTATTCTAGAATAATTGAAAGAAGAAAACCGGGAAGCCCTCCTGCAACACTTTTGGATTATTTTCAAGATGATTTTTTAATAGTAATAGATGAATCACATGTTACTATTCCTCAATTAAAAGGAATGTATTTTGGAGACAAAGCAAGAAAAGACACGCTGATTGATTTTGGATTCAGATTGCCATGTGCAAGGGATAACCGACCTTTAAAGTTTGAAGAATTTTATTCAAAAATCAAAGAAAAAAACGGTCAAAAAATATATATTTCAGCTACACCTGCGGAATTTGAAAGAAATGAAAGTTCTCAAATTGTAGAACAAATAATACGGCCCACAGGACTGCTTGATCCTGAAGTGGATGTAAGACCAACTATAGGCCAGGTTCAAGACTTAATTCTTGAAATAAACAAAACTATTGAAGACAAAGACAGAGTTTTAATTACAACATTGACTAAAAAAATGGCGGAAGAGCTTACAGGGTATCTTCAAAATCAAGGTTTAAAAGTAAGGTATTTGCACAGCGAAGTTAAATCGTTGGAGCGTGTCGAAATTCTCAGAGATTTAAGGCTTGGCGAATTTGATATTTTAGTCGGTGTTAATTTATTAAGAGAAGGTCTTGATATTCCTGAAGTATCTCTTGTTGCTATAATGGACGCTGATAAAGAAGGTTTTTTAAGGTGCGAAACTTCTTTAATTCAAACAATCGGAAGAAGTGCAAGAAACGCCAAAGGCAAAGTAATAATGTATGCTGACAAAATAACCGATTCAATGCAAATTGCAATTGAGGAGACAAAAAGAAGAAGGCAAATTCAACTTCAATACAACAAAGAAAATAATATTGTTCCAAAAACAATTAAAAAATCAATCCAAAACAATCTGTTATCACTTGTTCAAAGCTACAGAAGCGTTGAAGATGTTGTTGCCGAACAAATGGCGGAATACAACGTAGATGTTAAGGATTTACCAAAGCTTTTAGATTCACTTGAAGCTGATATGCATAAGGCTGCCAAACTTTTGGATTTTGAGCGTGCAATACAATTAAGAGACGAGATTAAGAAAATTAAAAGTTTAATCAAGTAGTTTTATGCTATTCCGCTTTTCAAAAGATCATGAATGTGTAGTGTTCCTATTGGCTTTTTATTTTCAATTACAAAAAGGTTTGTAATTTTATTTTTATTCATAATTTTAATTGCTTCCGAAGCAAAGAGTTCTTTGTCGACTGTAATCGGGTTTTTTGTCATAACATCTTTTGCTTTTACGTTTCTTAAATTTTCATTTATGCATCTTCTTAAATCGCCATCTGTAAACATTCCGCAAAAATTGCCGTTTGTATCAACAAACCCTACGCATCCAAGTCTTTTTGAAGTCATTTCAAGAATAATTTCATCCATTGAAGCATTTTCTTTTAATATCGGCATTTCATTATTTGTGTGCATCAAATCTTTTACTTTTTGCAAAATAGAACCAAGTTTCCCGCCGGGGTGTCTTTGGTTAAATTGCGCTTTGGAAAAACCTTTTCTTTCTATCATTCCAACGGTGATAACATCCCCCAAAACAAGAGTTGCCGTTGTGGATGAAGTCGGAGCGAGTCCAAGAGGGCAAGCTTCTTTGGATAACGGTAATCTTAAAACAATATCACCTGCTTTTCCAAGTGAACTATTGGGATTTTTTGTGATTGCAATTAATTTAATATCAAATCTTTTTGAATAGTTTAAAATATCTATTAATTCTTTGGATTCACCACTGTTTGATATAGCAATTATAACATCGTCATCTGTTACCATCCCTAAATCGCCATGACTTGCTTCTGCAGGGTGCATAAAAAAAGAAGGAGTACCGGTTGAAGCAAGAGAAGCTGCAATTTTTTTTGCAATATGTCCGGATTTTCCCATACCTGTTAAAATTATTCTTCCTTTGGCATTTTCAATTAAGTCCAGTGCTTTTGTTAAATTCTCATCAAGAAGACTTTTTAATTCTTCAATTGCATCTATTTCACAGTCTATAGTATTAATTGCGCTTATTATGTCAGTATTTTGAAGTTTGTTTATCATTTTTACCCCAAAGTGTTCTGTTAATATTTATTGTATATTAAATATTTAATTGTGTTAATATTAATTAAAAAAATATCAATTTTTTTTAATCTTAAGTTTTTTATAAATATATAAGTGTCGGGTTAGTTTAATATCGTGATAAACAGTGTAGATATTTTAAATAACAATACCATCAGAAAAGCGCATTCAAAAGTAAAAAATTATGCCGGTGCTGTTTGCAATAATAATTTTTACTCTCAAGTTTCTTTGAATACTCAAAATGTCCTGGCACAAAATACCGTTAATACGATTCTTACAAATGACGATACTAAAAAGTACTTGTTTTTGATCAATTACCTCAGAGATGTCCCGATTAGTCAAAATTCGGACAATTTAAGCTGTCAAAAGCAATTGGAGCTTCTTTTAAAAAACGGAAAACTTTTATCTAAATCAAAAAGTGATTCATCAACAACTTTGGATAATCTATATGCTATGGCAACAACAAAAAGAGTTGAAGGATTGGACTCAAAAGGCCTGATTTCAAATACTTTGGATATTTTAGTAAATCCTAAATACATAACTCAAAACTTTGGCGATATTCCTGACAATGAAAAACGAAAAATTGTGTCGTCTTTGGATAATTCATCCGACGCAAAAAAAGACCCCGGATTGATGGATATTGAATCATCAGGAACTTGTGCTGCGGCTTCAATTGAGGTTAATCTTGCAAATAAATATCCTGCCGAATTTGCACGATGGATTAACGGACTATCCGGACCTGAAAAATCTGTTTATTTGAATGTTGATTTAACTTCTCTTTCTAAAAATAAACTTGAAGCAATAAGAATTTTGAATCTTTTAAAAGCAAAAGTAGTCGGCTTTTCGCTTGACAAAGCAAAAATAAAAATTAATTCCGATGATAATGCATACATAAGAGCATATATTCAAAGTAACTATTGGGACAAAGGCGAGAGAAATGCTGCTGATGTGCTTGTTCAAAGCGCAATTATGAATACGGGTTCTCAAGGCACATATGACACTCTAACAGATACCAGAAAAGGTGACTTTAGTTCTAACCCTCAAGGGCTGATTGAGCTTGAAAAAACTTTTGTTGAATCTCTAATTAAAAATAAAGAAATTACATCTCTTGTATATCAACAAATTGACGATAACCAAAACCTTGTCGGGTATAATTGTTCTTTAGAAAAAATTGAAAAACATATAAAAGATGCTTTAAAAACGGGAGAAAACGTTATAATCGGATATGTTCTTACTAACGAGACATCAGGAAGAATTTCATCAGGTTACTATAATCCAAATAATGATGGGCCGCCAAACAGGATTATTAATGGTCATGAAATCACTATTGTTGATTATAAAATTAATAAAGACGGCAAAACAATTTTTGTATGCGTAGATACTGACGACGATAATCCGCAGTTTGTCGAATACAGTGCAGAGTGGCTTTTGCCTAAAATTCACCATGCAGGCTATCCGGCTTATATTGTTGAAAAAGATGAAAAAGAAATTATGAAAAATGTTGCTTAAAATTAAAAAGGCGACACCCGGATTCGAACCGGGGGTAAGAGCTTTGCAGGCTCCTGCCTTACCACTTGGCCATGTCGCCTTAACATTTATTTATATTTTATTAAATAAAGAAATTATGTCAAGATTAAGCATTAACGGTATTTAATATTAAAGCTATTCAAGCATGGTTTTACTCCTTTGCTGTCTGTGGAAAGTTATTGCAAACCTGTGCGCTTCGTCTCTAATTCTTTGAAAAAGATGAAGCGCCGGAGAATTAACCGGAAAAATAACGGGATTTTTTTCGTTTGGAAGAAAAACTTCCTCTTCTCTTTTTGCAAGAGATACAATATTAAGTTCAAGATTAAATTCTTTCATTGTTTCAACAACACCGGAAAGTTGTCCCTTCCCTCCGTCTATTATAATTAAATCCGGAGCTTTGATTTTTCCTTCTTTTATTCTTTTAAACCTTCTTGATAAAATTTCTCTTAAAGACTTAAAATCATCGACTTCACCTTTTTTAACCGTTTTGAGCTTATATTTTCTGTAGTTTGTTTTTTTTGGCTGCCCGTTTTCAAAAAATACGCCTGAAGCCACTGTGTTAGTGCCTTGTATATGTGATATATCGTAGCATTCAATTGTGTGCGGAAAGTTTTTAAGTTTTAGTTTTTCTTGTATATATGAACCGATTTCGTTGTAATCGTTTTGAATGTTATTTAATTCTTTTAGTTTATGTTGTTCAAGATTGTTTTGGGCATTTTTTTGCGATAATCCCAACAGTTCTTTGTCTTTTTTACTTGTCGCTTTTATGATGTTTACTTCTTTATTAAGCCTTAAAGAAAGCCACTTTTTGTATAAATCAATATCTGAAAATGTATCTTCAAGTATAATTTTAGCGGGCAGTTCTTCATCATTTAACAGCATATAGTATTCTCTAATTGTACTTTGAAGAATTTCGTTAAAATCTTCTTTATCTTTTAAAATAAAATTAAATGAAAAATCTTTTTTGTTTATTAATCTTCCGCATCTTACCTGCAGTATGCTCAAACAAATTAAATTTGAATGGTATTTGATTCCTATATAATCATTGTTTGCTTTTTGCGATTCGAAAACAACACTCTGTTTTTCAAGTGTTTTTTCAATATCATTAATACTGTTTCTGTATAAAAGCGCTTTTTCGAATTCTTGCTTTTTACTTGCTTTATCCATTTCTTTTTTAAGAATTCCTGTTAGCTCTTTGCTTCTTCCGGATAAAAACAATTCGGCGCTTTTTATGATTTTATTGTATTCTTCGCTCGTTACTTTTTTTTGACAAGGTGCAAGGCACTGACCTATATCATAGTAAAGGCAAGGACGGGATTTATATTTTGGTGTCTTACATTTTTTTAAAGGAAAAATTTTGTTAATTACTTCCAAGGTTGTCCACATTGCCCTTGAATCCGTGTATGGTCCGTAGTATTTTCCTTTTAGCGAATTTTTATTTGCCTTTCTTGCTACTGTTATTCTTGGGTACTCTTCTTTTGTTATTAAAAAGTAAGGAAATTTTTTATCATCTTTTAAAAGTATATTATACTTTGGTTTGTGCTTTTTTATGAGCTCGTTTTCCAATATTAATGCTTCAATTTCCGTGTTTACAACAATGCATTCTATTTTATCAATTTGGGAAACCAGAATTTTAGTTTTAACAGAATCGTTTTTTTCTCCGACAAAGTAACTGTTTACCCTGTTATATAAGTTTTTTGCTTTCCCGATGTATATTATCTCGCCTTTGGAATCAAAGTATTGGTAGCAACCCGGAAGTTTTGGCATTAATTTTGCCTGCTGTTTAATTTTTTCACTTGTATATGCCATAATACAATATTATCATACTTTTAGCCTGTTATAAAAGCTGTTTTTGTGGAATCTTATAACTAAAAGTAATATGGCATTTAGGCATGGAAAGCAGGTTGGATTATGATATTGGAATTTAAAGTTGATGAACTCTCCGTTCAAAGTGCTTGGTTAAAAACACTTTACGATTTAATAGATGAGCTTAATTGCAAATGCCAAACTTTTATGGAAGAAAACTACAACACAAACAGAAACTGTTTTGCTCCTGTTCGTGTTGTAAAAATTTTTGGTTCAAATTCTATGTTGAGTTGGCTTAAATTAAGGATGGAAAGATATAACCACCTTGTTGATTCACTTAATTCTCAGGAAGTTTTTAGTGCATCTTTTTTAGATGACGAAAACAATGAAAAAGATGATTAAGCGAGGGCAAATTCAACATTTAGATATTCTTTTGTTGCATAATTAACTTGCAATTCTTGAATTTTTACGTTTAGTTTTTCACCGTTCAAATCCAATTCCCAAGTGTTTTCTTTATTGTCTCTGTATGCAAGTTCAAATTCGTGTGTATTAATTTGAATATTTTTTGCTTCCATTCCCTTGCCGTATACCGAGCCTGGTAAAAAACCGTTTGCACGTATCTGGCGGGGGTTTTTGCCTTCTTCTCTAAGTTCGATTTTTAGCTTAGCGTTTGCCATTTTATTCTCCTTGACTTAATGTTATGATTAATCTATTAATATAATGTATTCTAATTATATTTGTTAAACAAAAAAATGCAATTTTTATCTAAAACTGTTTTAAAAAAATTTATAAAAAAAGAAATTTCATCAGTTGGGTTTGATGAAAGCTATATTAATACCGCAATAAAAAAGCACTTATTTTTATCGATAAAAATTTTCGATGTTACACCATCGCAAGCTACAATTATAAAACAAGCTGCTCTTTCTGTCGGCTGTGACTGTGCTGTTAACAGAGGGGTAATTGATTGTTCCGTTAGTTTTTCGGATTGCATTTTATCCGGTTCAATTTGTCAACTTATATCTGTTGCTAAAAAACTTGAAAAACAACCATTTTCTCTTAAGAACTTATCCCAAACTTTGTATCAGGAAATTGATTTAGCTTTAAAACCCCAAAGAAAAACTAAAATTATGGGAATTTTAAACCTTACTCCAAATTCTTTTTCTGACGGCGGAGAATTTGTTGAAATAGACAGAGCTATAAACCATGCAGTTGAAATGATTGAGCAGGGTGCAAATGTTATTGATATTGGTGCTCAATCAAGTAAACCAAAAGCGGATCTAGTTTCCGTTGTATATGAAATTGAAAAAGTTATTCCGATTATTACTGCCCTAAAGACTGCCTTTAAAGATATTGAGCTTAGCGTGGATACAATTACTCTTGCATGTGCAAAAGCTGCTTTAGAAGCAGGGTGTGATATTATTAACGATGTAAGCTTTATGAAAAATCCCGAATTTGTAAATCTGTGCAAACAATTCGATAAAAAGCTTGTAATAATGCATTCAAGAGGCGATTTCACTTCAATGGATTCTATGACAAGCTATAATAATATTGTTGATGAAATTTACAAAGAATTAAAAGAAAAAGCTGATTTTGCACAAAATAACGGTCTTAAAAAAGAAAATATAATAGTTGATGTTGGTTTTGGGTTTGCAAAAAACATATCCCAAAATTTTGAACTGTTAAAAAGGATTAATGAGTTTAATTCGCTTTCTTTTCCTGTTTTAGCTGGTGTATCCAGAAAAAGATTTATGCAGGATGTAATTAACACTAAAGAGCCCAAAAATGCTGATTTTGTTTCTGCTTTAGCTGTTTCATATCTAATACAAAACGATATAGAATATATAAGAACGCACAACGTTCAGCTTGCAGTTGATGCTTTAAAGTTTAATGAAAGACTGTTTGAATATTCATTGTAGTTAGCGTGTTTCATAATTTTTAGGCGGTTTTTTGGAAATTTTTTTGTATACTTCATCAAAACTTTCAATAGGTTTAAATGAGTATCCGCAGTCATCATAAAGACTTGCACCAAATGAAAAAATTTTTTCGTTTGGATAGTTTTTGCAAATAGAAGGTCTTTTTTTGTGGTCTTTGCATAGTTTTTTTTCTTCATCAAATTTATCACATGAAAAAATCAGACCAAAATCGTCCTTACCTGTTATTCTTATGTGTTTATAAAAGCTGTAAGAACTTTTGTTTTTAATTTTTTCAAATTCTTCTTTTGAAGATATTACTTTTTTTTCATGCCAAACATATATATTCTTGCAGCACCTTCCGCACATATTACATTTGCCATATCTGTAATATCTTCTTTTTAGAATTTTTAAATAATAAAACTTTTTGATTTTTTCAAGCAATATCATTTAAAAATTCTTCATTATCAAGTAGTTTAGATAGAAAATCGGTGTCATCAATTGAAAAGTTTCCTTCAAATGCTTGCTTTAAAACAAGCTCGTTTGCCTGCTTTTCATCAGTATCCAAAAGAATTTTGCTAAAGGTTTTAACATCTTCTTCTCTTTGATACTTTTCAAGTGCTTCATTGGAAATTTGCGATTCATCTATAAAAAATCTGTTATCGCTTTCTTCAAAAGGATTTGTTTGACCCAACCCTCTAATTCTATCCAAATTTTGACTTTGATTAATTGATTCTGAATTTGAATTCTGTATTTTATCCAGCATTATATCCCTAAGTCTTATTATTTACATTTATAGTATGAAACATGTTCAATATTTTGCAAATTAACCTTTAGGTTGATTTTTTGCAAATTCTTTTTCATCTTTAAGCTTTTTATTTAAATAATCTATTTGTTGGAAGCTGTAGTTGTTGATATATTTTACGGCATCAGAAGGATTATTTGCTATATAGTATAAATTTGATGTTATTTTTGGTGCGAAGTTTTGATTGATAATATCGTCAAAAAAGTTAATCAAACCGTTATAATAACCGTTAGTATTTAAAAGGACAATAGGTTTATTATTATATCCTAATTGTTTTTGAACAATAATTTCACTCAATTCTTCAAGCGTTCCAAAGCCTCCTGCAAGAGCAATTGTAGCCTGAGACAACTCGTCCATCTTTGCTTTTCTTTCACGCATGCCTTTTGTTAATATAAATTTTGTGCATTCCCCGGGGTCTATTCCTAAATTGTACAGTTTTTCAGGCATTACTCCGATAATTTCCGCCCCGTTTGTTTTTGCTGCATGTACAGTTTCTCCCATCAGGCCGAGATTAGAGCCTCCGTATACTATATTATATCCGTTTTTTGCAATTTCACATCCCAGTTTGTAAGCATCATTAAAATATGCATTGTTTAGTTTGTTTGACGAACTTGCAAATATACATATTGTTTTAATTTTATTGTTCATTTTTACCTACACAAAAATATTGTAAACCGTATTCTTTCAAATTTCTATTTATATATTGATTCCTTGCATCAAAAATGACTTTGTCTTTTAAAGACCTGCTTAAAAAGAAAAAGTCGGGATTTTTAAATTCTTCCCATTCGCTGACAAGAATTAATGCGTTTGAGTTTTCGAGTGCTTCAAATTGGTTGTTTTTTTGTTCAAAATTTTTATGACTAAATTTTGCTTTGGGATCATAAGCTTTAATCTTTGCTCCTTTTTTGACTAGTTTTTTAATAAGGTATAAGGAAGGAGCATGTCTTAAATCGTTTGTTTTAGGCTTAAAAGACAGCCCCCATATAGTAAATGTTTTTCCTTTTATGTTTCCTTTGTAGAAATTTAAAATTTTTTTAAAAAATATTTCTTTTTGAGCTAAATTCACTTCTTTTGCAGCTTGTATAGTTTTTAGAGAGACATTGTTTTTTTTGGCAATATTTATTATCGAATTTATATCTTTCGGAAAACAACTGCCTCCAAAACCGATTCCTGCGTTTAAGAATTTGTCTCCAATTCTTGAATCAAGAGAAACCCCTTTTTTTACATCTTCAATATTCGCTCCTGTTTTCTCGCATAAATTTGCAATTTCATTGATAAAGGAAATTTTTAGTGCAAGAAAAGAATTTGCGCTGTATTTTATCATTTCTGCCGAATTTTCATCCGTTAAGATAATTTTTTTCTCATCTAGATTTAATGGTTTGTATAATTCAAGCATTCTTTCCCGTGCTTTTTTAGAGCTTGTTCCGATGACAATTCTTTCCGGGTGCAAAAAGTCTTTTATGGCGTTTCCTTGTCTTAAAAATTCAGGATTTGAAACAATGTCGAATTCGGTATTTGTTTTTTTTAAGATTTTTTCTCTGTAATATTTCGTGCTGCCAACAGGAACTGTTGATTTGTTTATAATCACACAGTATTTGTTAATGTTTTTTGCAATTAAATCAACTGCATTATCAACTTGTGTTGTATCTGCTTCGCCTTTTTTGTTATTGGGTGTTCCGACGCAAATAAAACAAATGTCCGTATCTTTTATGACATGTTTTATGTCTGTTAAAAAAAAGAGCCTTTTTAAAGTCGTATTTTTATTGATTAATTCATCCAGATCGGGTTCAAAAATCGGGCATTTGCCGTTTATTATTGAGTTTATTTTTTCTTTATCACAATCATAGCAAAATACTTTATGCCCTAATTCACTCAGGCAAGCTGCAATACTCAAACCTACATAACCTATTCCTAGTATTGCAACTTTCATTTTAAAATCTCCCTAAAGTATTCTATTGTTTTATCAAGACCGACTTCAAGATTTGTTTCAGGCGTCCAATTTAAAAGCTTTTTGGCTTTTGAAATATCCGGTTTTCTTTTTTTGGGATCATCGCAAGGAAGATTTTTGTATACAATTTTTGATTTTGAGTTTGTCTTTTTGATTACAATATTTGCTATATCTAAAATAGTATGTTCTTCATTATTTCCAAGGTTAACAGCATCATTGATATTACTTTCCATTAATTTTATAAGACCCTTGATTAAATCGTCAACATAACAAAAGGAACGTGTTTGAAAGCCATTTCCGTATACAGTTATGTCTTTATTTAGAAGTGCTTGCACGGTAAAATTTGATATGACTCTGCCGTCGTCTTTCAACATATTTTTTCCGTAGGTGTTAAATATTCTTGCAATTTTTGTATCGACTCCATAAATTCTGTTGTAGTCAAAAAGAATTGTTTCACTTGCACGCTTACCCTCGTCGTAGCAACTTCTTATGCTTTTTGTATCAACATTTCCTCTGTATGTTTCTTTTTGAGGGTGTTCAACAGGATCGCCGTAAATTTCGCTTGTTGATGCCTGGAGAAATTTTGCATTGTTTTTTCTTGCAATTTCAATTAAATTCAGTGTGCCGATAATTGATGTTTTAATTGTTTGAATAGGGTTTTTTTGATACAAAACAGGACTTGCAGGACAAGCCATATTATAAATTTCATCAAATTCAATATCTATGGGTTGAATGATATCATGCTCGATAAATTGGAAATTCGGTCTGTTTAGATAAGGCTTGACATTTTGAATGCTTCCGCTTGAAAGATTGTCAATTGAGATAATGAAGTTATTTTCGATTAATTTTTCGGTTAAATTTGAACCTAAAAAACCCGCTCCGCCAGTGATTAATATTTTTTTCATTTACAACCTCTTAGAATATATTATTATAAAACTATTTATTTGCATAGTTTTTAATAATATAAAGAATATATTCAAAAATATTAAGATGGTTCATTAAAAGGTAAAATTTAATTTTTTCTTTAAAAGGAATTTTATTATCTTTGTAGAAATCTTTGCTTTGATATCCACTCATAATTGAGTGAATTTTTTCCATAAAAATCTTGTTGTATTTGTTTTTTATTCTTTTATAGTTCCAAATATATGCCAAAAATTCAAAAAGAATTTTTTGATTCATTATAGCCGCATTTGTCTTTTTATTGTTTAAAAATATGTTGATTGAGTCAAATTCACTGCAAATTTCAAATACTTTATCGGTGGAATTTATACTTGAGTTTGGATTATCTGTTCTGTATAGATATAATTTGTCTTGTATAAATTTAATTTTTTTAGCCAAAAACATTGCTTTAAATTGAAATGAAATATCTTGAAAAGATGCTTGAGGTGTCTCGTTAAAAAATATATTGTTATCATTTAAAAATTTTTTCTTATATATTGCGCTCCAAACACTTGGTTTTAAAGTTAAAATTTGAGGCGCATAAAAAACGTTTTGGGTTTTTTTAATGTCAATTTTTTTGTTGAAACTGTAACTTTTTAATGTTTTCCCTTTGTATAAATAAAAGCATGCTTTCACGATGTCATAATCGTCTTCTTTTAATTTATTGTATAAAACCTCCAACATTTCGGGTTTTATTACATCGTCAGATTCAACTATTGATATATACTTCCCTTTTGCTATTTTAATAGCAGTATTAAGACTGTTTCCATAGCCTGTATTTTTTTTGTTTATGAGTTTTATTCTTTTATCATTTAACAGGAATTCTTCTATTATGTTTATTGAATTATCATAAGATCCGTCATTGATAATTATAATTTCAATATCTTTTAATGTTTGATTTACTACACTTTTAATACAATCTTTAAGATATTTTTCACTGTTAAAGACGGGTATTAATACGCTTATTTTTGTCATTAATTAATTTTAATTTGTTTTTGAATTAAAAGGCTAGTTTTTAATAAATTATTAATTACTTAACAATTTGAATAAAATGTTGCATTAGGTTAAAATGCAGAGTATATGGGAATTTAAAAATTAATTAGTACAGTATTTGAACTATTCCGTTTTGAAAAAAAAGCGACATGTGCTAATATTTTAAATATCATGAAGTATCACTTAACATTTTATTCAAATTGTTAAGTGAATCAAAACACAATGAGATAGTTATAGAATTGTTTTGCTTTTAAAGCATCTATCTTCTTTTTTAGCTAAACAATAAAACACAAAGGGAAAAATATGAATTCTAAGAACAAATGGGCGTTTTCGCTTGTTGAGATGATGGTTGCTCTTATTGCAATAGCATGCATAGCAGCATCCGTTACTCCTATTGTCACAAAAAAAATAACAGGAAGAAAACTAAACCTTTCAACAAATCTGGTCAACCTAACCATAGACTGTGAAGAAAAATTCGGTCCTGAATGCAAACTCTGTGAAAAAACAAAAAGGTGTCTTGTATGCAACAAATTATGTTCAGCAGGAACATACACAGAAACAGAAACCTGCAACTGCATTGCCTGCACAACAATTGACATCAACTGCAAACTATGTCAAAGGGGTGCTCAATGCACACAATGCAAACCGGGGTACTATCTTGAAAACAACAGCTGCAAAGTTTGTCCTAAGGGATACAAATGCGCTGACGGCATCAATAGAGCACAATGTGATAGAGGCGAATATCAGGATAATCCAGGTCGGACTTCTTGTTTGAAGTGTGCACCAGGTACTTATAACCCTAATAAGGGGCTTGATACCGTGTGTGCGGCATGTCCCGCAGGAACATACAATTCAGGAGAAGGAAACACTGATTGTACAGACTGCGAAGCCGGATATTATTGCCCCGGCGGAAGCGGTCATGGTGATTGCTGGACAAAAGATGCTCATTATTCCCATGCAAAGGCTTCTTCTTGTTCAGCTTGTGGGGCAGGTACTTATGCTACGGATGCAAGCGGAAATTGGAGCGGTAATTATAGGGGAACTACTTGTCTTACTTGTCCTGCGGGTTGGAAGTGTAACGGAACACCTGTTGCATGTGGCGCAGGAACTTGTCAGAAAGACACCGGTCAGAGTAGTTGTAAGAATTGTTCTTCGGTTGTTGTAAATTGTTCTAATTGTTCTACAACCACTTGCGGGTGCAGCAGTTGCAATTCAGGATATACTCTTGTTAGCGGTAGATGCTGCGGTAATGTTTCCAATTGCGCTTCTTATAATACAAGCTGCGGATGCAGTGGTTGCAATTCAGGATATACTTTATCAGGCGGTAAATGCTGCGGTAATGTTTCCAATTGCGCTTCTTATAATACTAGCTGCGGATGCAGTGGTTGCAATTCAGGATATAAATTGACCGGTGGTATATGTTGTGCAGAAAAAGCAAGCTGTTCTACTTATAATACAAGTTGTGCTTGTACCAAATGCTCTAAAGGATACTATGTATCCGGTGGAAATTGTGTTAAATGCGAAGCGGGTTATAAATGTACCGACGGTGTAAACAGGAAAGCTTGTGCTGATGGGTACTATTCTGCAGCAGGTAACAGCGGCAATTGTAAAGAGTGCTCCGGTTTACCCAGAAAATGTTCTCCTACTTGCAATAAAGCTACAGGTAAATGTAGTGCATGTGTATCGGGCTATACTCTTAAAAGCGACGGATATTGCTGGGGTCCACCAACTAAAGCAGCTGACTGCGGAAGTGCGTATTATTCTTCTAAGCTCGGTGCTTGTGTAAATAAGAATAATCAAAAAAAAGAAATTTCCGGTGTTTCATATCTAAAGGCAGGCAGTGGTAACTGTACAAATGATACTAACTCAAAAAGATGTTGCTGGGATGGAGATACTGCAACAGATGGTTCTGATAGATTAGTTTGTACTCAAAAAGCTGCAGTATATATTTGCTCTAAAATTGATTTACTTGGAGCTTCCTGGGCTCTGATTAAAAAAGCTGATTGGCAAAATGCGTTATTTAACGCACCGCTTGAAGCTAATTTTTGCGGATTTGGCGGTGGTACTTGGCCGCTTTGCTCGAACAGTTCTACAAATGCATTAATGAAAAAATGTAAAGTTGACGGCAAGGATACGCACTGCGCACCCCATAGAATGGCATTTGGAAATGAAAATACCAAAGAAAACATCAATGTGGAAAATCAAGGCGAATACACAATTAACGAATCAACTAGATACAAGTATGAGGCTTTTTCGGTTCGTTGTATCACAAGGGTAGTGCCATTAAAATAGTCTTTACTTTATTATTTTGTGTTTTTATTAGCGCTTATTTATTAAGCGCTTTTTATTTTCTTTCAGTATTTAAAAAAAAGAGGGCATAAGCGCTTTTTGGGGCTTTTTTCTCCTGTTTTTGAATGATAAATATTTAAATTGAAATTATAATGTGGTACTATAAGATTAATAACAATAGCTAACAAATTTGTCATTTAACATTTCATACAAAATGTTAAGACTTTTAGGGGTTATATTTTTTGTTATTGTGTGTTTAAAATTAATTTCGGATTTTTTGTAAAATAAGTTTATGCGGGGCTTGATTTTTCTTTTTTAGCGTTTAATAATGTTATTGTTGAGAGAGTTTACTCACAATATGCTTTATCGCGGGATGGAGCAGTCTGGTAGCTCGTCGGGCTCATAACCCGAAGGTCGTTGGTTCAAATCCAGCTCCCGCAACCAATTATTTTAAAGGGTTTTAGCTAATTGGCTGAACCCTTTTTTAATACCTTTGTGTAATATTTGTGTAATTGATTGTTTTTAATAATAATAAAGCCCTATTGTAATTTAACGACCGGTTTGATTTGTACGGATACTTTGATTATTTTGGCTTAGGTCGCTCTGCGAGGGCGTTTTCAGATCGGAAAAATTAAGTGTTCCAAAAAAATCAAACTGGAAAACTGGACTTTTTCTGGACTGTACGAATAAATTGAGATTTGTATATTATCAGTGAGATATGCGCCGTTTTTGAGTTGTACGGATATTTTGATTATTTTAGTATAGTCCAGTTGTGCAAGGAATTAAGAAAGCGTAAGCCAGAGTGAAGACCAAAACGACGAGTTTTGGTCGCAACTGTTGATAGCCGCCGTAGGATAATTGAGCAAACGAACGACAGCGCAAGCGATAATGAGTTTTGCGAAATACCCACAGGCGGAAAAACTAAAATAAGATTGAATTAATCATTCAAACTTTCAGAAAATTTAACACAAGGTTTTGGAAATTTTAATGATACAAGAATGACATACACTCATTCTTAGCGAGCACAAGCGAGCTTTAGAATGCTGGATGCAAAACTCTAACATACAAGCAATTTTAATTGCGTAAGTATGTTAAGAGTTGTTGCCAAAGCGTAGGATATG
>CALVAA010000001.1 GCA_944325315.1 Candidatus Gastranaerophilales bacterium | reverse complement strand
TAACAGTAGTTTTGTGTTTTTTGTATTCACTAAACATCTTTTTCTCCTTTCTTGCTGTTCACACCAGTATACACCATCACCATGTCAATTTCGGCACATGTATTTTATTCAACTTTTGATAATAGTATAGCACAAAATGATTATTAACATAAGCATTTGCATATAGCAAGAACTGGTAAACACATTTCTACACAAATAAAATAGGTATAATATGAAAAATGAAAATACAATTAAAAAACTTGGTCATAAAGTTAGAATAATAAGGACAGATCGTGGGCTTTCGCAAGAAGCTCTTGCAGAAAAAGCAAATTTAAATCGGTCTTTTGTAGGTCTTTTAGAGCGAGGAAAAACCAACATTACACTTAAAAATCTTGAACAAATTGCAAACGCTCTTGATATTGATATAAAATATCTTTTTGATTTTATTCTTTAAATTTATATATAGATTTAACTGTCATTAAGTTAATTTTTATGTTTTAAACCAATAAAAACAACTTGATATGTGTCCGTTTTTGGCACATTAATATATTAAAATTATAAACATAAAGATTAATACAGGAAAAGATAATGTCTAATATCAAAGTTCTTGAATACGATAAAATTATAACGTCAGCATGTCCATATTATATTGTTGCCATATCAAAAGGAAAAATGGGGTTGATTTCTTTAGATAATAAAATCCTATGTGATTTTATATATGATGATGTAAGCGAATTTAATATTAATCAAGGTTTATTTTATAAAGATTATTGTATAATGCGCCTTGGTGGCAAATGGGGAATAATTAATATTTTCGGTGATGTTTTAGTTGATTTTCAATTTGATACTCCCATAGTCATTGAAAGAGGGATAGATGATAATAAAATTATTAAATTAAACAATTCTTGGGGCTTAGTTGATAAGAATTGGAATATTTTAGTTGATTGCAAATATGATAAGATTATTAATCGAGATTTTAATTATGTGTATGAAATAAACGATAAAAAAGGATTAATGGATGTTAAGGGTAATATTTTAACTGATGCCATTTTTGATTTTTTGTTTCCGTATGATGGGATTGAAAATAAAAGGTATTATATAGGAAAAATTGATGCTAAATCTGGTTTGATTGACGAAAAAGGCGAAGTAATCATTGATTTTAAATATGAAAAAATGAGTGTTTTATCGGCTGCTGAAGATTATTTTGTAGTACAAAATTTTTCTAATCACAAGTTTGGTGTTATAAATTTAAGAAATGAAATTATAGTGAGGTTTGAATATGATTATATTGAAATTATTAAAACGAATAAAAGAGAAGATATCTTTTTTCATTGCAAGAAGGAGAAGACTGAAATCTTATTCTGCAGAAAGGAATTTGAAATATCTTAACCCAAAACTTTATAAAATGTGCCAAGACCCTAAATTTCAAGCTTGGGTAAAAACTCTAGAGTTTGAGCCAACAGGAGGAATTATAGCCGGAGGCAAATTTGTACATCAGGATTATAGGTTAAAATGATAATTATGGAAAATGAATTAAGATATGAAAGAATATTAAATATTATAGATCTTATAATGACTCTACAGACAAAAACCTATGGAGTAAGCTTAAAAGATATTGAAACAAGTTATTGCGTATCAAGAAGAACGGCTCAACGAATGAAAGATATTGTTCTTTCACTTTTTCCGCAAGTTACGGAACTGCAAACAAATAGCAAGGTAAAACGCTGGGGTTTTAAAGGTAAACCCGTAAATCTTTCAAGTTTTTCTCCTGATGATATAGCTGATTTAACAAGCATTAAAGAGCTTTGCAAAATTAATAATATGTCTGATAAGATTTTGGTTCTTGAAAAAGTTATTGAAACTATAAAACTGTGTCATAACCCAAACTTAAATGCTATAGAAACAGATACGGATGTCTTATTGGAATCAGAAGGTTTTGCAACAAGACAAGTAGCTGGTTTTGATATTGATTCTAGTTTGCTTTTGACTATCAGAAACGCTATAAAATCAATGAAAAAACTTGAATTTACCTATCAAGCAAAAGATTATTATGATATTAATGAAAAAAATATAGCAGGCTTTCGAATACAAAAAGGACTTAAACCTAAAAAGACTGTTTTAGTTGAGCCTTATGGTATTTTATATGGAGAACGTCATTATCTTGTGGCTAAAGAACAAGGTAAGCTTAAACAATATTTACTTCATAGAATTTCAGATATTAAAATTACGGACGAATACTTTACTTTAGATGCTTCATTTAACTTAAAAGAATGGTCTGAATCATCTTTTGGAATTTTTCATGATGAGCCCATTCAAGTTAAATTAAAATTCAAAAAAGAAATTGCAGATGATGTAATCAAATATAAATTTCATCCAAAACAACAAATAAAACAGCAAAAAAACGGTGCTGTTATTGTAACTTTTAGATCATCAGGTACAAAATCAATTTTGTGGAATATATTCAAATGGGGTACGAATATAGAGATTATTGCCCCAAAAGAACTAAAAGAAAAATATATTAATTACCTAAAATATATTTTAAATAATTATACATCTACTTCAGTAAATTCATCCTCTGTAGGTATTTCAAAATCTGCTTTATGAATTTTATGATGACAATTTTTGCACAACACCATTATATTGTCGGATTGTGATACACCACCGTCTGCATGTCTTTCGATATGGTGATATTCAGCATCTTTATAATCCTTGAATTTGTATCCGCACATTTGACAATTTGGATATTTTTTGCATAAAGCTATTTTTTCATCAGTTGTTATTTGTCTTTTAGGATCTTTTGCTATAAGCTCAATTTCATCTAATAATGCATCCTTAATAAGTTTAAGTCTTAACGTTATAATATTTTTAGACCAACCACCTCTAACATTATCATAAAATTTTTGATATAAAGTATTAGAACAGCGCCAATCCTCACTATATATACAACCATGAAAATCTTTAATAAAATTACCAATTTCTTCTTCTTTTCCATTGATAACATATTCGTTTTTTAACTCAGAAACAAGGGTATATACTGTTAAAACCCATGCATGTTTTTCTAAATGAGCATATCTATTTTCAGGGAAACATTTTCTTAAGTAATCAAGATTTGAAATAACTTCTTTAACCTTGTTATCATTTTCTGTAAGATTGCGGTTATCAGACATAAAAGAATAAATTTTATCAGAGCCACTTTCACTTGCTCCCTCAAATTCAAATTTAAGAATACGCATTACATCAGGATATGCTCCATATTTATCTTGATTGATTGCTATTGAATTTGCAATAAAAGGATGTTTTGCAAGTTTTCTCATAACTTTTACAATTTCACCAGGCATTGCATTCATTCTTTCGCCTATTGAAAGAGGTTTGCCACGTTGCAATCTGGAAAATAATATTCTGATTTTTTCATCATCATAATTTTTGATAAGATGAATGCGTAAATCATAATTTAAAAATTTTTCTCTTAAATTTTCAGGTAATTGTTCAAATTTCACTCCATCCAAATCTTTTCCAGAAAATTTACCACTTAGCCCAAATTTGCCTTGATGATAGTCTTTAATAGTACTTAACCTTTGTTGTCCATCAACTATATATAAATAACCATCTTTTTGATTCAAGAAAAACAATGGCATTGGTTCTGATTTTAATATTGTATCAATTAAACACTGTTTGTCTTCTCTTGACCAAGCGTCAGCTGGTCTTTGATAATCATAATCTACTTTATACAAATCATAGTTTACTAAATAATCTCGAATTTTTGCCATATCAATGCCTTTCAAAATAATCCTATCATAAATAGAAATATGTGAATATGGTGGGTAATAAATTTATAAAAAGAGAATTTAATTAAATTTAGCTTATAAAATAAAGAGAATAAACAACTGAGAAATTATCTTTAAAGTGTTTATCCTACAAACCCACACTATATTTGAAATTTTACATTAAAAAAGAGACCTTAATTGGTCTCTTTTTATAAATGGTGGAGGTTAGGAGATTCGAACTCCTGACCCCCTGCGTGCAAAGCAGGTGCTCTACCAGCTGAGCTAAACCCCCGCAAATGTCCTCAAGGACAATTTTGATAGTACATTAAACAAAAAAAATAATCAAGCATTTTTTTTAATTATGTTAAGATAATTTTATGGATACAACAAACCGCTTAACAAAATTACCTAAAATTAGCATAATTATAACTTTTTTTAATTTAGGCGAATACATAAAAGACTGCATCTCAAGCATTTTGGGGCAAACATACAACAATTTTGAAATAATTATTATCAATGACTGCTCCGATGAAAAAAATACAAAAATTCTTAATGAAATCAAAAATGAAAAAATTAAAATTATAAACTTAAACAAAAACATTGGGCAGCTGGGGGCTTTCCTTGAAGGACTAAACCATTCAAACGGCGAATTTATAGTAAGTATTGATGCAGACGATATTTTACTTCCAAACTACCTAAAAACCCTTTTGTATACTCATCTAAACAATAATGCGGCACTTGTAAGCTGCGCCTGCGGAGAAATAAACTCAAAAGGTGAAATAACATCTTTAAACTATGTCGCAAACCCTATAAAAACAAGACAAGAAAAAGTCAGTTACTCAAAAATTGAAAAAATGCTTAATGTTAACGAAAACTTTGAAATTAAACATTTAACAACCAAAGAACTTCCCTTTGCAATGTGGGGTTGGAATCCGATGAGTTCGGCAATGTATAGAAAAACTGCACTGAACATATTAAAATATTATCCCGATATAGCTTTTTGGAAAACAGGGGCAGACAAGGTGATTTTTTCTTTTTTACACCTAATCGGGGGCTCTATAAACATTTCCGCAGTCTGTTTTTTATACAGACATCACAACACAAATGCCACACAGGCAAGCTTAACCTATGGGAATAAAAGATATATAAATGAAAAATATATCGAAAGATTAATAAGCTGGAATAAAAAAATTCGCATTGATGCAATTAAAATGTTTGTAAAAAACAGAAAAGAATTAATTAATGAATACAATAAAATCAACTATTTGAAAATGTTAAAAAATATAATTTTTTGCATAAACCTAAAAATATGCGCAAAACTAATTAAAGCATTTGCGCATAAATTAATCAATTTTTAAATTATCTATGCCATAACATCAAGTTTTTGGGCTGTACCTTGCATAGGAATTTGTTTTTTTGTTTGAGAAGCTGCATCAACGATATTGTTTTGTTTTTGTGCAATTTGCATGTTTTTATCAATTTGAGCACTATAAGCATCTCTTGCGCAAATAGAATCGTTTGCCTTGAAATTTAAAGAGGAATTTTGCAGTCCTTGAATCATCTAATTCTCCTTACAACACAAGTTTATAAAACACCTACAATTTAAAAATTGCTTTTTACTAAAAAATTATACCACATAATTTAATAATTTTAAACTCAATCTTAAGGTGTATTTTATAGAATAGGTTTTTTTATGGCAAAAAACGAATTTCCGTTTGAATCTTTGCCCTTAAATACTTTTTCTAAATTTACGTCTAAAAAGTTAACATTTTTCTTATTGTCTTCTGTTTTTTGCACAATCCTTGCACCCAAAGGGGACTTATCATCATAGAGTATAAATCCGTTTTTAAAATCGTTAAACAAAACTTTTTGAACTTTTGTTTTTGCCCTGCTGTTTTCTTCGCAAATTGCAAAACATCTTATAGTTGAAGCATTTGGATTCAATCTGCTTTTAGAGCGCCTGTCAGAGTATATCAGCTTATTTGCACCTTTACTTTCCACTGTGACATTTTTTATATCAACATCGTACTTTTCTTTTTGTTCTTTTAAATATTCGTACGTTTTTTCAATAATGTTAACACCGTTTTTATCGGTTTTTTTTGCGCCTACCAATTTACCTTCTTTGTATTCAAGTTCAATTATATCTCCGCTTTTAAGAGTATCTTTAATCTTTCCGTTAAAAAGAGTATCAGAAGCTGTTTTTGCAACCCCTTTTTCAAATTTTACATCACTTAATTTAAAAGTTTCGTCTGCAATTTTTGATACGGTAATATCGCCTGTCGTTTTTTTACTAAAAGCATTTAATATTTTTTTATCAAGCATGCCTTGGTTTTTTACTATGTCTTTTTGGCTTTCAATTATATCGTTTTGAGCTTCAATATACTTTTGCATCATTTGGCTTTGCTTGATTTGTTCTTCTACAAGGTTTTCATATGTACTATGGATTTGCTTTTGTTGACTTGCTTGCTGTTCAATTATACCGGCCGCCCTTTTTTCAATGTCTTCAATTTTTAGTGCCTGTCCTTCTTGTTTTGATAATATTTCTCCGGAGGCAGTTTGGACTTCTTTCATAATTTGTTCTTGTTGTTTTTGAGAATCTATAACCGTCCCTAAACTTTCAGGAATTTGGTCTATAATTTTTCCTTGTTCAAGTTGTTTTTGTGCTATATTAACGTAAGATTTGTTAAGACTTTCCAATGCTTTATTGCTGTCAGATGAACAGCTTTCAAATATTTTTTGAAGATTTTGAATTGCAAGTTTTACGTCTTTAGTATTTTGTTTACCTAATGCTTCGTTTGCAATCAAGGTAAGTTGTTCGATTTGTTTTGCTATTTTATCTAAAGAATCTTTATTATCTTTATTTAAAGGCACTAAAACAGAAGATTTTAACTTTAATGCTTCTTCTTGCAAAGAATTTATTGTTTTTTCAATATCACAAAAAGCATCCGCATCAGAATTCATTCGTTGCTGCAATTCAATAATAATATCGTTTGTCTTGTTTATCATCTCACCATATATTCTTTGTGTTTTTTCTATATTTTGAATAGAAGTTTTTTTGCCAAGCGCCATAGCTTGAATTAAAATAGTTCCGATTGCAATTGTTGCAAGACAAACAGAATAAGGAACAATTTTGCTTTCTGAATTTGTTTTATTTGGCGCTTCTTTTGATGTTTGTGCTTTTACCGTGTTATTTTTTTCTGATTCTTGTTGTTGTTTGATTTGAAATAACCTGTTTACAAAATCGGAATTATTATTTGTAATATTTTGTGATGTCATAAATTAACAGCTCCATTCTTATGAACTTTAACCATAAAAAAGAAGCTGAATTTAAAAATTTACATATTATTTACAAAATTTTACAAATTAGCACAAAGCCTGTCTAAAAGTTGTCTTTTTGTATGATAACCGGCAAATTGGGTTTTTACCTTGCCATCTTTAAAAAGAATAAAGCTTGGAAAGCCACTGATTCCATATTCTTGGGCAATTTTAGGAAACTTATCGCAATCAAGTTTTCCTATCCAAAAACCTTTTTCGCTTAATTCTTCTAAAACACTATGTTGGTTTATACAAAATTTACACCAGGTTGTATAAAAATCCACAAGTTTTAAGCCCGTTTTTGTTTCATTTTCAAAGTTTTCATTATTTAACTCTACAAACATTTTAATACTCCTTTTGAATAAAAGTATAATAAAAATCATAATCACAAGCATTGTACATTAATGGTGAGCAATAAAGCTATTATTGAAAAAATAAAAAAATATATTATAATAATAATAGTACTTTGACAATTATATATGGGGATGTAAAGGTTTCGACGGGGTGAAGCTTATTGTCTCGGTTGCATTTCAAGCTGAATAACTTGTTAAACTTTTCAAAAAAATAAACGCTAATAACGTTGTAAAAGCTGACTTTGCTCCAAGAGCAATCGCTGCCTAAGAGGCACGACAGCCACTGCATAAGCCCAACTTGCCGGTTTATGCGGTAAATTATGCAAGTACAGCATATATTTTCATTTAGCGATATATGTCAAGAAACAGTTAAATGAAGTTGTTGTTCTTTAAAAACAACTTTGAGTTCCGCTTGGTTGTGGTAATTTTCCTACGGAAATTTCAAGATAAAAGTGCCTATGAATGTAGATATCGTTGCAATATCATTTCGGACGCGAGTTCGACTCTCGCCATCTCCATACTTTTGAAGTTTGAGCCGTACTCCGACGGAGTAGGCGAAAACGAAAAAGCATACGGATGTGAGTCCGTGACGGCGAAACGTTGAGTTTCGGCGGACAGGACGAAACTGGACGATGGCGACGTAGAAATCTTTGATTTCACAGGAGCATAGTTCGATTTTACGGACATTATCTCCATACTTTTGAAGTTTGAGCCGTACTCCGACGGAGTAGGTACTATATTATTAAAGATATCGGAAAGTTAAAAATAATTTTTAAAATTATCGTTGATTGCTTTAGGAATGATAAAATCAAATATTTTGAATTACTTTTGAAGAACAATATTGACTTTGAAACATTCAAACAAATCCCGCTTTTTACTCGGAATATTGCCTGGAGCGGAAGTCAAATACCTTTAATTGATGAACAAATTAAATTTTTATATGATTTAAATAAATTATTCCAAAAAGCTGATTTTATTGAACATAAAGCATACATAAATAAAATGATAGAATGTCAAAACAGAAAAAAAGAAGAAGCTAAGCAAAGAGAGTATATTGAAAATTACTATTAACATGCAAAACAACAACCGCCACAAGCAAAATAACAAAATTCTATTACGGAGTATATTTTCACAGGACAACCCGTCTTTTATTTTTGCATTTAAATCTTATGAAATATGGCATTGCTTTTATAAGTATAGCAAGCGTTAAATGCTCCAATCAATAATACATTCTGTAATAATTAGGACTGTACCTTTCACGGGCACTCACGGAGCGGTATGAATTTCTTTGAATATTTGGATACGGATTATTTGCGCTTGGATATTGAATATTTCTTGTAGGATTTTTATAATAGCGCATATTTCTTCTAATAGCGAGCATTCTTTGATTTTGAAGCTGCTGTTGAATACCAAGATACTTAGAATACTGATATTCACCAAATTCAGCACCATAGGCGCAATTTATAAAAAATATTAAAAATATGACAGTAAAAAACCTCATAATTTAAAATTACGAGGTTTTTTATATTTTTTCAACATTTAATTAATGTAGTTTATACATTAACAAGTTTATTTTCCTGCTCCAATTGAAGGGTTAGGGTTGTATTATCGCAAACTTCACTTGGGCCAAAATATTGAATTGCACCAGGGAAAATATAGCAATCATTCATAGCCCATTTTTCACGATTTTGTTCTAATGCTCTAAATACAGGACCATTCAAATCGACAAGAGCTTTTTTAATAACAGGTTTCATTTCGCCGTGTCTTTTTTCCATATTCATCATCATTGTTAAAGGAACGCCCCCGGCAACCCACTTGGAAGCCGGTTTTGTTGTGTTTTTAATTGAAGAAAGGTATCCGCTTAAACCTGATTGAACTAAGGCAAAAGCATTATAGCCAAGCGAATAGCAGTAATCAGCATCAAAATTACTTGGCATAGCGCATCTTCCTTCATAACCGAAGAAATGCGCCTGGTCAGAAAATTTACCTTGGAATTTTCCTTCTTTTTTCATTTCATCAAGTTTTTTTCTTACCATTTCAATCAGAAGTTTTTCGGTTTCAATTTTTGAAACCTGAACATTTCCATGGGGGTCTCTGTCCATTAAAAGTTGTGCTTTTATTTGAATAGGTAAAGAGTTAAATAATTTTGCACTTTGGCTGTCAAGTTTTGAAGTAATTATTTGATACTTTTCTTCTTGCGAAGCGTTTTTATAAGCCTCATTTTTTTCAAGGCCGGCAAGCAAATCATTTAATGACGCAATCATAACTTTCATTTCTGGAATAAATTCAATTAATCCTTCAGGAATCAGGGCAATACCAAAATTTTTGCCGTTATTTCCACGCTTAGCTATAATTTGAGCCATATAATCAACTATTTCACCCAGACTTTGTTTTTTAGCTTCAACTTCTTCTCCTATAAGAGTAATATTAGGTTGGGTTTGAAGTGCCGCTTCAAGGCAAACATGAGAAGCACTTCTTCCCATCAACTTAATAAAGTGCCAGTATTTTTTAGCTGAATTAGCATCTCTTTGAATATTTCCGATTAATTCGGCGTAAGTTTTTGTTGCTGTGTCAAAACCAAAAGAAATTTCTATTTGGTCATTTTTAAGGTCGCCATCAATCGTTTTAGGGCAGCCTATAACAGAAATTCCCGTATTATTTTGAAGCATCCACTCAGCCAAAAGACAAGCATTTGTGTTTGAATCATCACCGCCAATTATAACAATAGCGCCAATATTTAAATTTTTACACACAACAAGTGCTTTTTTGAATTGTTCTTCTGTTTCAAGTTTTGTTCTTCCTGAACCAATAATATCAAAACCGCCTGTGTTTCTGTATTTATCCATTATTTCAGATGTAAGTTCGATATATTTTCCATCAACTATTCCGGATGGACCGCCTAAAAAACCATATAGTTTATTTTCACTATTTGCACTTTTTAAAGCATCAAATAACCCGGCAATAACATTGTGCCCACCGGGAGCTTGACCTCCGGATAAAATTACTCCTATATTTTTAGGTTCGTTCGATAAATCAATACCGACTTTATCAAACTTTGCAATTGGTTTACCATAAACATGGCTGAATAATTTTTCAATTTCTTCTTTATCACAAACCGCCGTTGTTTTTTCGCCCAATGTGAGTTTAACGTTATTAATGCCGTCTGCTAAAGCTCCTGCCAGTTTTGGTTTGTAATTCAATCTTTCTTTTTGAAGTGGTGAAATTTCTCTCATCTTTAATCTCCTTTAATTTTTTGTTAATAAGATTATCTCACAAACAAAGAATATTTGTTATAGAAACTGTTGTGTGTTAATATAAAAGTATGTCTATATTAAAAATTGTTGAATATGGAAACAGTGTTCTAAGAGCACCCACAAAAGAAGTTTCCAAAGTATCAAAAAAGATTAAAAATTTAATTACAGATATGCTCGATACAATGTATCAAGCTAACGGCGTGGGTTTAGCCGCTCCACAGGTTGGAGAAAGCTTAAAGATATTCGTAATTGATGTTTCAGACCCAAACGGCCCGATTAATCCTTTGGTTTTTATTAATCCTAAAATTATTAAAAAATCCGGCGCAATAAATAGCTATGAAGGTTGTTTGAGCTTTCCGAAAGCCTATACAAATGTTAGAAGATACGCAAATGTAATGGTAAAAGCTCTTGATATAAACGGTCGCCCTTTTATAATGGAAGCAAAGGATGGAGAGCTTCTAGCAAGAGCCATTCAACACGAATTTGACCATCTTGAAGGAAAGTTATTCATAGACCACTGCAGAAACAGGTTTGATGCTAATAATGTTTTAGCTAAATACAACCTTCCTCCGGTTGATGACAGTTATTTAATTGATGAAGATTTTCTTGAAAAAGAAATTTGCGAATATGAAAAAAATCACCCCGAAGAAGTGCAAAAAAGAAACAAAGAAATTGAAGAATCACAAAAACAATAAGGAATAATTTTGAAAGTAGTTTTTTTTGCAACACCAAATATAGCACTTGAGTCTTTTAAATTTTTTATAAATTCAAAAGACTATGAACTCTTAGCCCTTATAACGCAAAAAGCAAAAGCGGCAAACAGAGGCAAAAAAATCATCGAAAGAGATATTGTAAAAATCGCAAAAGAAAGCTCTGTAAATGTTTTTGAACCTGATAAAATTTCAAAAGACAGAGAAATTATTGAAACACTAAAAAATCTGAAACCGGATTTTTTTATAACATTTGCCTTTGGCCAAATCCTATCTCAAGAAGTTATAGATATTCCGAAGTTTGCAACAATTAACCTCCATGCAAGCTTGCTTCCAAAATACAGAGGTGCAAATCCAATTGCTCAAGCAATTATAGACGGTTGTCCTTATAGCGGAATAACAACAATGAAAACAGTATTGGAATTAGACGCAGGAGATATTTGCCTGCAAGAAAAAATTGATATTCCAAATGATATGAACGTAGTTCAATTAATGAATGAAATCTCTATAAAAGCTCCTGCTTTACTGGATAAAACTCTAAAAGGGCTATACAACAACACACTAAAAACAATCAAACAAGATAATAGCCTTGCAACATTCACAAAAAAATTAACAAAAGAACAAAAACAAATTAATTGGTCAATGAATGCTCAAGCACTTCACAACAAAATCAGGGGAATGTATCAAATAAATACAAACCATACCGATTTTAACGGTAAAATAATAAAAATATTAAAAACACAGGTTCAAAAAGCTACAAAAGGACAAATCGGTGAAATAATCGATATTTTAAAAGACGGAATAGTTGTAAAATGCGGGTTTGACGCTATAAAAATTATAACCGTAAAACCCGAAGGCAAAGGAGAAATGAACGCAAGCGACTGGATTAGAGGTGCGAGAATAGAAAAAGGAGCAATTTTTAAATAATGGAAATTTTTTCAAGAGGGATAAGGGGCGCTATAACGCTGGATGCAAACACTGAAGAAGAAATTAAAAACGCAACTGTTGAGCTTGTAGAAGAAATTATAAAACAAAACAATGTTCAAAAAGAAGATATAGCTTTTGCGCTTTTTACAACAACTCTTGATTTAAACGCAGCGTTTCCCGCTAAATTTGCTCGTATATATTGCGGATTTAAAAATGTTCCTATGATGTGTTACCATGAACTTGATGTTAAAGGAAGCCTGAAAATGTGTTTGAGGGTACTTTTAAACGTTAATACAACAAAAAAACAAGATGAAATCAAACACATCTATCTCAAAGGCGCAAGCATTTTAAGACAAGATTTAAAATAAAGGCAAAAAAATGAATATAGTTAAAAAAGAGCAAATTCCATACCCGTATTTAAAAAAACCGTTAAGTGTTTATACTTTTAATAACGGTTATAAAGTGGTTTTAGCCAAAAAAGACAGCCAAATAATTAATATAAGCTCCTGGATAAAAACAGGTTCAATCAATGAAAATAAAGATAATAACGGTGTATCACACTTTGTTGAACATTTACTTTTTAAAGGCACAACAAAGTATAAAGCAGGCTGTTTCGACAGAGCCATGGAAGAACTTGGCGGAATAATCAATGCTGCCACCTGGAAAGATTATACTTTTTATTATATAAACATTCCAAAAGAACACCATAAAATTGCTCTTGAAATGCACAGCGATATGATAGTTGATGCCCTTTTTCCAAAAGAAGAAATAGGCCCTGAATTCGACCCAACAGGAAAAATGCCCGAAGAAAAAAGAGAAAGGTATGTTGTAATTGAAGAAATAAAAATGGGTGAAGATAATAATTGGAGAAAAGTTTATAAAAACTTAAACAATATAATGTATGAAAATCACCCGTATAAAAGAGAGGTGATAGGTACTAAAGAAATCATAGCAAATATTTCTCAAGAAGAAATCAAAAGATACTATCAAACATTCTATAGCCCGAATAACATTACAACAATTGTCGTCGGAGAATTTGACGAAGAAGAAATTATAGAACTTATACAAAAGAACTTTAAATTTAAAGACAATTCAAACATTGAAAAATGCGTTTGTGATAGCAAAATTCCGGAATTAGAAATAAAAAACCCGAAAACAGTATATGATTATGCCGACATAAATACGGGCTTTATTATGATGGGAGCACTCTGTGACAGCGCTAAAAACTTAAAAGAAACAATTGCCCTTGATTTAATTTCAACAATTTTAGGAGACGGAAAAAGTTCAAGATTGTACTCAGAATTAATTGAAAACCCCAAAGAACCACATTATTACCAGATTGATTCTTGTCATTATCAATTTAAAGACGGTGATAACTTTTTTATTGAAGCAAATTTTGATGCAAATAAAAAAGATATTGTTATGGAAGAGCTAAAAAATCACCTTGAAAAACTGCAAAATATTACCCCAGAAGAACTTAAAAAGGCTAAAAAAAGAGCAAAAGTAAACTTTGCACAAGAATCTGAAATGGTTGCAGATATTGCCGATTCAATAGGTTATTGGGCTACGGTTTGCAACGATATTTCGCTTGCACAAAAATACCTGAATACACTCGAGACAATTGATTGCAATTATTTGGAAAAAATAGCGGAGAAATATTTAAGCCCAAACAAAATTGCAGTAAGCTTGCTTTTGCCTAAAGGAGAAAATAATGAAACAGTATAATAAAAACGGAATAAATATACTCCTTAAAAAAACACCATTAACACCAAGAACAAGTGTTTGTTTGTTTTTTAGAACAAACAAAAAAGAAAAATTCTTTGGATTGAATTCGCTTTTAGCAAGACTATTACTTCAAGGAACAAAACAATATTCAGCTAAAAAACTGGCTTTAGAGTTTGAAAAAGAATGCATTGATGTTACTACAAAAGCAAAACAAGATTATATTAAATGCGGTTCGGTATTTTTAAACGAAGATTTTAATCTTGCTCTTGAACTTATTAAAGATTTAATTCTCAATTCCACATTTGAAGATTTTGAAAAAGAAGTTTTTAAACTAAAAGGAGAAATAATTTCCGATTTGGATAGTCCAAAATTCAGACTTACAGATTGTTTTGTTAAAAACTTGTTTAAAAATCACCCTTATTCTTCAACCCACACAAAAATATTAAACGACTTAGATAAAATTACAAAAAAAGACGTAATTGAAGCCCATAAACAAATGCTTGAAGGCATTAAGGCAATTGTTGTTGTCGGCGATATTAAAGATGAAAATAAAATCATAGAATATTTTAGTGATAATTTTAATTTTATGAAATCAAACGAAATAAAAGACGAGGTCGAAGATATATTTAAAAATGATATTTCAAAAGATGAAGTGATTTTCCTTTCAAAAAACGACGCATCTCAAGCTCAAATTCTTCAAGGCTGGATTGTTGATTCATTTAACAGTGAAATGTGTGCTAAATATGCGGTTTTGAATAATGTTTTAGGCTCATCCGGTCTTTCAAGCAGATTATTTGTAAACCTTAGAGATAAACAAGGCCTTGCTTATACTGTAAGAAGCCAGTATGAAACTTTATTGCATAGCGGAATTTTTAATATGTATATAGGTACAAGTCCTAAAAATATTGAAAAATCTCTTGAAGGTTTTAAAATTGAACTTCAAAAACTGGCTGATATTCCTCTTGATGATAAAGAACTTTTAGGCGCAAAAGAAAACATTTCAGGAAGATTAAAATACTTTACCCAAAACAATTCTCAAATAGCAGCTGTTGACGGATACAACTTTATGATGAATTTGGGTTTGGATTATAATGAAAGATTTATGAAAGAAATTTTTTCAATAACCAAAGAAGATGTTCAACAAGCCGCAAAAAAACTTTTGGAAATGCCAAAATTAATCACAATTATTGCACCGGATAAATACAAAATAAATTAATAAAATATATCCTCCCAAAATAGGGAGGATATTTATATTTATTATATTATATTGTGATTTTTAAGCTTGATTAGCTGCTTTATTTGCATTTTTATTGTCGACTGCTTTTTTAATACCAAATGCAGCACCTATAAGAGCTAAAATACCAACTACCACGGCAGCAGCTTTTCCTTTAGACATTTTCTTAGCTGCTTGCTCAGCTACATCTATTGGAGTGCCTTCAGTCTTTTTAACTGCAATACCCATATCATTTAATATTTTATTGCCGGCATTTTCTACAATTGATTTGTTTTCAGCTGCAATTTTCACATCATTCAAAGGAACTCTGAATTCTTTTAGAGGGCTTTTCGGAGCTTCTTTTGTGCCTTTAAGTGCAACTTTACCGATTTCAAGTGTATCAGCTTCAAGGGGACCTGCCAATGCAACGCCTTTTACAGGAGTTACCAACGGAATTTGGCTTGCAATTTCTTTTGCTTTTTCACCGCTCAATTGCTCAACAGCACGAGACCCGTTAACTACCGCATCCAGCTGCCCCTTAACTCCTTCAGGGAAGTTTATTCTTACTGGATTGAACGGTAAATTTGTTTCAATACTTTTAACATTCATTTTTTAAAATCCTTTATTTATGCACACTTAATCATATAAAACACCTAAAAAAAATATTTGCTAATATTTTAGCTAATGTTAAATTTTATTAACAAATTTTATTTTTATTTTATATTACAACAAAATATAATTAATGTCCAGCCAGCTTTAAAGCAATATTTTTTCTAATCTAAATGGGTTAAAAAAAGCTTTTTGTGTACTTAAATTTTGTTTTTAATATAAAATAATAATATGTTCGAACTAAACAAAACTCTTACATACAGGGGCTTTTTGTTGCTTCGTGAACAAATGGCGGAATTCCTTATCACTCTTGGTAATATCGGGTGTGATTTTTATAATACCGTTAAATATATTTTAAAACTCAGAATAAACATCAAAGAAACAATAGAACAATCAAAAAGATTTGCTTTTGACAGTCTTCCGATTAGTCTTGCTATTGTTGGAATGACTTCTATTATCATTGCAATGCAATTAGCACCGGAATTAGCAAAACAAGGAGGAGCTGACTACACAGGCATGCTTTCTGCTCTTGTGATGGTAAGAGAACTTGCCGTTGTTATGAGCGGATTTGCAATTATATCAATGGTAGGGTCTTCTTTTGCATCAGAAATTGCTTCAATGTCTGTTACCGAACAAATTAGCGCAATGAAGGTCTTAAAAGTAGATCCGATTGAATACTTAATTGTGCCAAGATTTACCGCAGGCGTTCTTTTTATGCCGGTAATTTTTATAATTTCAGCAACATTCGGCTTGATTTGCGCCGGTATTGTTTCAAACAAATGTGCGGATTTAAGCTTATTAAACTATATTACATCAATGTGGCATGGGTTATATGTAAGAGACATTTTCATTGCAATTTTTAAATCCTCTGTATTCGGGGGCACAATTGCTCTTGTAAGTTCATCCTGCGGCTATGCTACCAGAGGCGGAGCTAAAGAGGTCGGTTTAGCTACCACAAAAGCCGTTGTATGGTCATTTCTGGCAATAGCAATGTGGGACTTTGTTTTTGCATCGGTATTTTATCTATAGAGGATGTAGCATAATGTCTTTAGAAGTAAAAAATTTAGTCAAAACATTCGATGATAAAAAAATCTTAAACAATATATCCTTCAAAATTGAAAACGGACAAACGCTGGGTGTAATCGGTTTTTCGGGAAGCGGAAAATCTACCCTTTTGAAAATTATATCAGGTATCCTTTCATTGGATTCAGGCGAAATTATATACCCTAAAGATTCTGAGGTTGCAATGGCATTTCAATACAGTGCATTGTTCGATTTTTTAAATGTCTACGAAAACATTGCATTCCCATTATTGGAAAGAAGAGAATTCAGAGGAAAATATTCAAAAGAAGAAATAGACAAAATTGTAGCTCAAAAACTTAAAATGGTAGGACTTGAAGGAATAGAAGAAAAATTTCCCTCCGAACTGTCAGGCGGTATGCAAAAAAGAGTAGGATTTGCAAGAGCAATAGTCACAAATCCCAATATTATTCTATACGACGAACCGACAGCAGGTTTAGATCCTGTAACTTCTACTATGATAGAAGATTATATTGTTCAGTTAAAAAAAGATTTAAATGCCTCATGTGTTGTTGTAACGCACCAATTATCAACAATCAAAAGAGCTGTTGATTATGTTATAATGCTATATCAAGGCGATATTGTCTTTAAGGGAAGTGTTTATGAATTGCTTGAAGGAAAAAATGATTATGCAAGACAATTTGTAAGCGCCTCAATTAACGGCCCTATGAACATAGCAACAAAATAATGCAAAGGGAAGAAAATGAATAAAAGAAAATACTCATCATCATTAAAAGTAGGCTTATTGACTTTAAGCGCAATATCTATTCTAATATTCACAGTCCTTTGGGTAAAAGGAAGAAGCCTTTCAGGCGGCGAAAGAATTGATGTCGCATTCAAAGATGTAAACGGAATGCGTGCGGGTTCCGCCGTTCAAATGATGGGTCTTAGAATCGGTCAAGTAGAAGAAATTACCCCTATAATTCAAGGTAAAGACAGCTATGTTAAACTCAGATTTGTTATTACGGAAAAAGGAATTAAAATTCCTCATGCTTCATCTGTTTCAATACAACAATCAGGGCTTATAGGAGAACAGTTCCTTGAAGTTACTCCTCCAAAAGTTGAAATAGTGTACACGGAAACAAATAAAGCCACTACAGATATTAAAAAAAATGATCCTATATATATGAACTTATCCGAAGGCAATGTTGAAGTCGGAAAAGTTGTTGATACGGAAGTCATTAAAAAATCTCAACTTCCATATGGAATAAGACAAAAAATTAAGACAAAAAATGTCTTAAAAGTTGCCTATGTTATAGATTTAGCAGGATTAGTTTTGGATAATAACATGATAGGTCTAAAAACAAACAATAACAAACTTACTTTATATTTGCTTGACGGAGAAATCCCGTCTACACCCAAAAAAGATTTAAAATATACCGTAATTGAACCTTTAAGAATGTCTGAATTTATGGATCTCGGATTCCGTGCAACCAATGCTATGCTTGATACCAACGATAAAATATCCGAAATTTTATCGGATGAATTTATAGGAAGTTTAAAAAATTCTGTTGATAATATCGAAAAACTTACAGCAAGTGCAAACACAACACTTGACAAAGCAGCAATGCTTATTGATTCAAGTAAAACAGAAATTGAAGGCTTGATTAGTCAATCCCAGGATTTAATTGACAGTCTGACAACCCTTTCTAATAACGTTAACAAGTTGGTTTCCGATGAAACTCTTAAAAAAGATGTTGTTGAAAGCATTAAATCCGTAGGAAAAATGTCTGAAAACATAAACAAAATTTTGGAAGACGAACAAACAAAAGAAATTATGGCAAATGTAGATGAAACTATGAGAAATCTGTCCGATATTTCATCTTACATAAATGAATACACAAAAGACGAAAAACTAAAAGAAGATATAACTACAACGGTGGCTAATTTGTCTACTATAACAGAAAATATCGCCCGTATAATGAATGATTACAATAAACTTGAAGACAATGAAAAACTTCAGCTAAAAAGTACCATAAAAGACGTTTTAACCATAACTAAAAATGTTAAAAAATTCTCGGAAAAGTTAAATAAACGTTTCTTGTTATTCAGATTAATGTTTTAACTATGAAAAATTTTAAAACATATATACAAAATGTTCACTATAATAAGCAAAAAGCAAACTTTTTGCTCTATAGTGTGCTTTTTGTGTCTGAATTTTTTTACAAAAGCATAATAAACTCTAAAAATTTTTTATATAAAAAAAGCATTTTAAAAGAAGAAAAAATAAACGCCCACACTGTATGTATAGGAAACCTTACAACCGGAGGAGTGGGAAAAACTCCGATTGTAACAGAACTTGCCAATAAAATATCGAAACATGATAAAGTTGCCGTTATTTCAAGAGGATACGGATCTAAAATAAAAACAAAAGAACCCATTATAATTAAAGACTTTGAAGGATTGAAATTTAAAGACGGTTCATTATGCGCAGATGAACCTTTTCAAATAGCAAAAGATACAGATAACAATGTTGTTGTAATAACTTCACCAAACAGAAAAAAGGCTTGCAATATTGCAATAGAAAAATATAGCTGTAAAGTAATAATTTTTGATGACGGATTTTCAAACAGAAAAATACAAAAGGATAAAAACATTATTGTAATAGATTCAAAGATGCGTTTCGGAAACAGCCATCTATTACCACTCGGCCCTTTAAGAGAACCCTTAAGTGAAATTAAGCGTGCAGATGAAATTATCCTTGTAAATAAAGGCGATGAAAATATAGCCAATAGCATTGATTGGGCTAAAAGTTTTAACAAACCCATAAAAGTAGCCGGCATGATTCCAAGCAGAGTATACAACATACAGACAAAAGCTAATGTAATTTTTAAAAGTGAAAAACAAAAAGCAATTGCTTTTTGTGCCATCGGACAGGCCGGACAATTTTTTAATTTTGCACAAAACTATTATAATCTGATTCAAAAAATTGCATTCAACGATCATCACAGATACACAAAAAAGGATATAAGAAATCTTATTAAAAACGCTAAAAAAGAAGGTGTGACGGTTTTTGTTACAACAAAAAAAGACGAGGTTAAATTGACAAGCTTAATACAAGAATATAGCGGCTATTGCTTTAATGCTTTAGAACTGAAAGTTGAAATACAAACTATATAAAGTTGTTCATTTCAATAAATTCTACAGCTTCTTCCATTGTATTAAAAGTCTGAATAGCATCCGACAGAAAAACAAACTCCAACGCTTTGACAACATCCTCACACGGTTTAACAAGAATAAACATCCCGTCTTTTAGGCTTGTTGCTTTGTATACTTCCGAAAAAAGATTGGCAAACGAATCCGAAAAAATCTTTATATGCTCCATATTAAATATTATGTTTTGTTTTCCGGTAAGAACATTAGCGTTAACTTCTTTTATAATCTTATCGATATATTTTTCATTGTTAACTTTGTACAAAGTTAAAGCACAGATATTGTCGTTGACGTAATACCTTGTATATTCTTCATTAGATATTTTATTTGTAGAGTTTGAAATAAATTTTAAAACTAATTCATGCCATTGAGGGGCTTTTGGTATAAATTCGTCTATTTCTAATTTATAAGCTTCTTGCACAACTTGCGGGTTGTCCGTTCCTGAAATGGCAATAATTTTAAAGTCACGGTTTTCTTCGTTTTTAATTCTGTTTGCCTCTTTTATTAAATCAAACCCATCTTTATAGTCAGGCAAGTATAAATCCAGAATTAAAAAATCAAAACTTTTTTTCTTAAATTCAGCCAATGCTTCTTCTTTAGAACGGGCAACATATACGTTCATGCCGATTTTTTGAAGCATTGTTGTAAGCTGAAAGATGGATAATTCGGTATCATCAACAATTAATACATTTGTAATTTCAGCAGTAAAAAAGCTTAAAGGATAATTGAAAAAATTTAACTTTCTCTCAAGAGAAATCAATGCCCTTGAAACAAGTTCTTTCGGATCTTCCTGAGTATCTGCCGCTATTTCAATATCAGATAGCTTTAATAAATTATCAAATTGTTCCCTGCTAATTGTAATATCATTTTCCATAATGGAATTATACAATTAAACGGTAAAAAATGCTACAAATAAATTTTTATTATATAATTAAACAATGAAAACTTACTCTTTTGGAGGATATAATGAATAATCAAATAACAACAAAAGCCTTTGGCAAAAACGATATCAGGGGGATATTTCCGTCAGAAGTAAACTCCGAAATCTTTTTTTATGCTGCAAAAGCTTATGTTGCTTTTGCGCTTGAAGAATTTAAAAAAACAGAACAAACAAAACAAGCGCAAGATTTGTTATTCAGCGTCTGCATGGATGCAAGAGTTCATTCACAAGAGCTCAAAAGAGCTGTTATTCAAGGAGTTAATTCAACAGGTGCAAATGTCTTAGATCTAGGTCTTTGCCCCACGCCTTTGGGATATTTTAGTGAATTTGCAAAAATTGAAACAAATATTACCGAAAATAAAAAAGTAATGGGCGCTCTAATAGTCACAGCTTCTCATAATCCAAGCGAATATAACGGCTTAAAAATGACTTTCAATCGCCAAAGTTTAAATGAAAACCAAATTAAAAGAATAAAAGATTTAACCGTAAAAATATGGCAAGAATCTACCTTCAGACAAAATATCAGCGGATTTTGCAAAAAATATGATATAGTGTCAAATTATGAAGACAAATTATACAATATGTTTGGAAAAATAGGCACAAATATTAAAGTAGTAATAGATAGTGCAAACGCTACGGGCGGAATTGTAGCTCCGGATTTATACAGAAGTTTTGGATGCGATGTTGTTGAACTGTATTCAAATCCTGACGGAACTTTTCCAAATCATCATCCAAACCCTTCAGATATTAAAACACTGGATGAAATAAGAAAAAAAGTTGCAGAAACTAAAGCAGACCTTGGGATAGCTTTTGACGGCGATTCCGATAGAATTGGCGCAATTGCTTCAGACGGTACAATAATATCCGGAGATAAACTTCTTTTAATCTATGCCAAAGATTTAATTGAAACTCTGAAAGTACACAACGACAAACCCACAATAGTATCCGAAGTTAAATGTTCACAAGTTTTATATGATGAAATTGAACGCCTTGGTGCGAATGCTGTTATGACAAAAACAGGTCATGGATATATAAAATCCAAAATGAGGGAGACAAATGCACTATTAGCAGGTGAAATGTCCGGCCATACATTCTTTAAAGACAGATATTTCGGATACGATGATGCAATTTATGCAGGCGCAAGATTGATTGAAATTGTTGCAAAAAATAAACAAAAAAACCCAAACTTTAAACTGCAGGATTTACTTGAGCCTTTTTCCAAAGTCTGTCTTTCTGATGAAGTAAGACTTCCTTGTCCCAATGAATTTAAAAAAGAGGTATTGGAAAAGCTGAAAGATAGTATCAACGAAGAACTTTTCAATACAAAAATTAAAGAAATAATTACAATAGACGGCCTCAGAATAATTTTTGAAGACGGTTTTGCTCTTATCAGACAAAGCAATACAGAGCCTGTTTTTACTCTAAGATTTGAAGCAAAAACAAAAGAAAAATGCGAACAATATAAATCTTCTCTTGTGGGCCTTACAAATAAATTAGTCGAAAAAGCACTAGCACAAAAGATATAATCAATCTTATACTTAATTCTAAGAAAAAAATAAACTTGTGCTGGTATAATATTTATTATGAAAAATGTAGCCAAAAATTTAATAATAATTTCAATGGTTTTTATCTCGATAGGGATGAATTTTTCACTTGCGGCCGGCACAAATGTTGAAAGACAGCTTTCTAAAATCGAAACTTCGATTTGGGGGTTTGAATATCCTAAAGACGATACTTCTAAAAGAATTTCAAGAATAGAAAACAATGTTTTTGGCTCGATAAACAATAAACTTTCGGTTAATGACAGGATAAAAAAAATAAACGAGGCTATGGGCTTTGAATCATACGAAGATAGCTTAAAACAAGCCTATGAAATTGATAAAACAGAAGTTAGCGGTGTAAATTACCCGCAAATAGACCAACTTGAATATCAAATGTTCAATTCAACGTATGAAAAAGAAAACATCTACAAAAGATTAGACAGGCTTGAAAAGAAAATATTCGGCTCAACACAAGAAGGAAATCTTGCAAGCAGAACAGAAAGACTAAAAGCGTATGTCAGAAAAGACACTGTAGCGCAAGATCCCTCATATCACATTCAAAAACCTTATTCTCCCACAAAGGATATCGAATCTTATATGGGTTCACAGAATCGTTATGAAAATTCAGACATATTTATTCAACTTGCAGGGCTTGAAACAACACTTTTTTCAAAAACATATTCCCAAGACCCTATAGGTTTAAGATTAAACAGACTTGAGCGGAAAATCTTCCAAAGAGATTTTTCATCCGATGATGAATATTTAAGAATACAAAGGCTTCAAGCAGCAGCCAGTGCTCAACAAACAGCCAGACTGTATGAAGCAAATAAAATCCAAAAATTTGCTTCAACCGGCATGCAAATAGGCTCTATTATTCTTATGATTTTAGCTTTAATATTGTAAAACCCTTATACTATAAGGGTTTTACAATGCTGTTGTTTGCTTTTGGTTAGACTATGCTTCCAAGCTAATATATTTAGCTTCATCAACACCATCTATTTTAACAATTTTTTCTAAAGTAGAATTTTCTACTTTTGTATCTGTGCTTATAATCATTATAGATTTATTTTGATCATCAGTGCTCTGTGCTACTTGCATGCCTGAAATATTGATATTATCAGCACCCAAAACCCCGGCACTTAAAGCTACCATGTTTGGTTTGTTAATATGAGGAATCAAAAGCATATGATTTTTAGGCTCAATACTTGCAGAATAATTGTTTATTTGAATAATTCTTTTGATGCCTCTTGCAAGTAAAGCTCCTTTTACAACCGTTTTTGAATCCGAAGTTTGAATTTGTACTTCAATTATATCCCTGCTATCGTTTGTTTTTAATACTTTGACTTCTATTCCTCTGTTTTTGGCAACCACAGGAGCATTAACATAGTTTATTCCAAGCATATTTGTACTTAAAACTCCTTTTAAAATTGCGATTTCCAAAGGAGATATATCAAGCGAGGAAAGTTTTCCGCCAAAAGCAACCGTCAATTCTTTAATGCTTCCGGCTGCAAGCTGAGATGTAATTTGGGCAACATTTTCAGCAAGAGACATGTAATCTTTTACAGCTTCAAGCTTTTGCGGTTTTAGCGCAGGAATATTAATGGCACTTGTTGCATTTCTTCCTGATAAAACTTCTACTACCTGATTTGCAACATCAAGTGCAACATTAATTTGTGCTTCATCGGTACTTGCTCCCAGATGAGGAGTGAGTATTGCATTTTTTCCAAACTTTATCAAAGGAGATTTATCAATGTTTTTTTCATCTTCGAAAACATCTATAGCACACTGTGCAACCTGACCGCTTTCAAGGGCATCACTAAGGGCATTTTCATCAATTATCCCGCCTCTTGCGCAATTAATTATTCTCACCCCTTTTTTCATACGGTTCAATGTATTAAGATTTATAAGCCCTGTTGTCTCTTTTGTTTTTGGAGTATGAATTGTAATATAGTCACACAACCCCCAAAAATCATCCAAATGCTCAATATATTTTGCGCCAATTTTTTCAACAATTTCTTTGTTTGCATAAGGGTCATACACTACAACTTTCATACCCAGAGCTAAAGCAACATTTGCAACATGAGCACCGATTTTTCCAAGCCCTATAATGCCGAGAACTTTATTATACACCTCAACCCCGGTGTATTTTGACCTTTCCCAAAGACCTTTTTTAACCGAAGCATTGGCTTCGGGAATATTTCTCGACATTGCCATCATCATAGCTATTGTATGTTCCGCTGCCGCATGGGTATTGCCATCCGGAGAATTTACAACAATTATTCCCTTTTGGGTTGCGCTATTTACATCAATATTATCTACCCCGACACCCGCCCTTGCGATAATTTTCAAATTTTTTGCCGCTTCAATTACTTTAGCAGTTACTTTTGTTTGGGAGCGAACTAAAATGGCATCATATTGGTCTATAATTTCGCATAATTTATCTTCATCCATTGTAGGAAGATTGTCAACATCTGCAATGCGCTGAACAATTTTTACGGCTAAATCGTTAATCTTATCCGTTATTAAAACTTTTGCCATTTTTACTCCTTTTTAACTATCCTCTCGGAAGGTATGCCTGTGAATATCTGTATGATTGTACAAATCCTGCCGATTCATACATTTTAAGCGCACTCGTTAAGTTTAAATCCAAACTTGCATTGAGTTCGTTTAACTCAATTATACCCCCTTGATGAAGTTTTACAATATCTAATATCGAAGCTTTGATTAAAGGCTTTGAAAGTTTTTGTCCTCTATGCTCAGGCAATATTCCGATTAAAGGCAAATTGCCGATTCCGTCTCCCGTAACATTTGCAAGACAAAAACCTGCAAGTTTATTTTCATACAATAAAATCTTGCTTGCTTGAGGCAAAAATCTGCCGTAAATGGAGGTGGTAATTTTATGAGTTATGTCTCTGCAACCTTCAATTGAGGCAAAACGGATATCAAAGTTTGCATCGGATGAGTCTTTAAAGGCATTATATATAGCTTCAGCCAATTCTTCAAAATATATATCTCTGTATGGAGTCAATTTATACCCGATTGGAAGCTCCAAAAAATTAAACTGTGAAAGTTCTTTTATAAGTTGTTTATTTTTTATATCAAAAACAACAACACCAGTGTCTATAAAGTTAAAGTTGTATTCTGCGACTTCTTTTTTAAATGTTTCCTGTACTCCAAGCATGGCATAACTTACAAGAGCATGTTTTCTTTGATTTTTCGTTATATCCATAAATTTGTCAAAAAGTTTAAGTCGCTTTTCGTTTATATCTTCATTTCCGAGACAATGAATCACAAAAAGCTCAATAACATCATGCGGAACTGAAGTGTAAGCCAAAAAGCCCGTAGGAATTGAGTCTTCAAGAAGAAGAATACAGTTTATCAACCCTTTTTTAAAAGAATCTATAAAATCATCATATGTTAAAGGATCAATTTCAAATTTATAATCAGTTCTGGCTTTTAGGCGAAAATCGTTATATGCGCCCTGGAATACCCTAAAATATTTTTCTTCTAATACTGTGGTCTCATACATAAAAGCAATACTTTCTAGATTTTTGTAAATTGTACCATGGATTATTTAAAAATTTCAAATTTTATGTAAAGTTGTGTATAGTTTTATTTATTCAATTTTCCATATGCAAACATCGGCTAAACTATTAAAATAACAAGTGTAATTATCGTTTTGAGCATTTTTGGGTGTTGATTTTAAAAGCGGAGTAAAAATTATTGCATTTTTATTTTCTTTTTTAATTTCTTTAATTTTATTTTTGACAATTTCATCCGTATCAAAATTGTTTTTCAATTCTTTTATGTAAATATAATTAGCATTTTTTAAATACTTGCCATTGTAATTTCCCTTATAAAAATAATCTGAAGGTCTTAGAATATAGTATATATTTTCTTGTTTTTGATTTTTTATAAGATTTCCCGATAATTCAAATGTATTAAAACTCGTTGTGCATCTTTTTCTTACATCAACAAGGTTATTTTTGGTGTAATTTTGAATAAAAAATATTTGCAAAATAAAAACCAAAATCAAATACTTATTGTAATATTTCAAAACGCAAAACACGCTTAAAGATAAAAAAATTATAAAAAGAGGAACTACAACAATAAAATACCTGTATACAATAAGCGGTCTTATTAAGTAAGATGCGGCAAAAGCGCATAATAATACAAACCAAATATTAAAAAAACAATAGCTTAAAAGTATTTTTATTTTTAGGTTTACTTTTTTTTCAAAAATTGCTTTTATAAAAATACAAAAACTCAACAACAAAGAAAAAGCGCCTCCAAAAATATAGTAAGCACTATTTTTAAACAACGAAAAAGATAAAGGTTCAAAATGTGAATTAAAGTTTGTGTTCAATAAAGCTTCCCTGTATCCCGTATAAAAAAAATAAGGCAAGAAGGAAGCTAAAACCAAAAGATTCAAAAATAAAAAACTGAATAAATCTTTTTTTCTTCTTCTTATTAAAAAAAATAGAGCGGCAAAAACTAAATTTCCAAAAACAAAAAATATTCCGTAATAATGCGAATTTACAAGAAGACATGCACAGATAAAATAACAAAAAGAGTACCCGGTTGTTTTATATTTAAAAATTTTAAAAAGAAAAAATACACAAGCACAAACAAGCAAAACACAAAGAGAATAGCATCTTATTTCTTTTGAATAGTAAATTAAAATAAGGTTTATGCCGTATAAAAAAAGTCCGAGATTAGCCAGCTTTATATTTAAAATTTTTTTCAAAAAAAGCCAAATAATAAATCCCGAAAGAACAGAAAAAACAACGGACAAAAATCTCATTGAAAAAATGTCCGGCCTGAACAAAATAATAAACATCCGAAGAACAAAGTAATAAAAAGGCGGATTTCCGGGGTCAGATAAAAGATTTTTAACGCTTAAATTTGGATTTGCCGCATAAATCGAATACCATTCATCACCCCAGGGTTTTTGCAATGACAAATCTTCTATTCTCATTAAAAAAAGTAAAAATATTATAAATAATGTTAAAATTACACTTGGAATTTTAAATTTTATTTCGTTTTTATACTTTATTAAAAGCACGGCTGCCGCAAATAATAAAATGTAGCAGCTAAAAAATTCATTGTTTACACTAAAAAACAGCCTAAAGCTTCTTGATAAAGTTTCAAACATCGAAAAAGAATTTAAATATTTTATTTTTTGGTTTTTGTTTATATAGTTATTGATATTGTAAACACTGTAGTCTGTACATTCTTTTTTGCATATTTTTATGTCTTGTTTTTGATTTTTTTTCAAATTATCAATATATATCAATGAAACATCTTTAAAAACAAGAATATTTTCAATATTCTTTTCAATTTTTTTGTTTATTAAAACATCAATATTTTTAATGCTTTTATTAATTGTTTGATTAAAAATATTTTTAAACTTAAAAACAGAATAATAAGAATTATCAATTTTTAATAAAATATCACCTTGATTGACATTTTTTGCTTCAAATATAATATTTAAAACCCTGTTATAATCGCTTTTAAAGATGCTTGAACAAAAACATAGCAAAAACAGCAATAAAACAATATAAAAAGAAATGTTTTTTATTTTTTCACTCATTTTGCCTTTTATTTTATCAAATGGTGCATCTTTTCAATTTTTGTTTTAATATATTTTTCATTGTACTTATTTATTAAAGGCACAATCGGAACTCTTTTATTAATTTCAAGCCCATATCCTTCAAGCCCTATAATTTTTTTAGGATTATTTGTCAAAAGATTAAATTTGCTATACCCTAAATCTCTAAGTATTTGCGCCCCTATTCCATAGTCTCTTAAATCAGGAGCAAAGCCAAGAGAAACATTGGCCTGTACGGTATCTTGTCCTTTATCTTGAAGACTGTAAGCTTTAATTTTATTAATTAAACCGATTCCTCGGCCTTCATGACCTCTCATATAAACGAGAGCACCCTTCCCGTATTCATTTATCATTTTAAGAGCGCTGTGGAGTTGATAATTACAATCACACCTCAGACTGTGGAAAACATCTCCCGTAAGACATTCCGAATGTACTCTCACCATCGGAATTTTATTTGAATTGTCATCTTTAACAAGTGCTACATATTCCGCATTATTTAGTATATTTCTGTATCCGAATATTGTAAATTCGCCAAATTCAGTAGGAAGTATTGCTCGTGCTTCTTTTTTTACAATTGTTTCTTGTTTGATTCTGTACTTAACCAAATCCGCAACCGTTATAACTTTAATATCATTTTTTTTCGCAAATTCAAGTATATAGTCCCTTCTTGCCATATGTCCGTCCGGTGTCATTATTTCACACATTGCACCTGCAAGAGGTAAATTTGTAAGCTTTGCAAAATCTACAACCGCCTCGGTGTGTCCGATTCTTTCTAAAACCCCGCCTTCTCTTGCAACACAAGGAAAAAGATGTCCTGGGCGTCTTAAATCACTTGGTTTTTTTGAATTGATTAATACTTCAATTGTTTTTGCTCTGTCGAATGCGGAAATTCCCGTTGTTACTCCAAATTTTTCATCAGCATCAATTGAAATTGTAAATGCGGTTTTCATGGATTCAGTGTTTTGTTCTACCATTTGATTTAGCTGCATAGTTTTTGCGATTTCTTTATCAATTGCAACACAAATAAGACCTCTTGCATTTTGAGCCATATAATTAATTATATTAGGGCTTGTAAACTTTGCATTGCAAATCATATCACCTTCGTTTTCTCTGTTCTCATCGTCAACTACAATGATAATTTTACCTTTTGAATAATCTATAAGAGCATCTTCAATTGAACTAAACATATTTTCACCTTATTAAAAGCCGTTTTCTCTTAAAAATTCGAGCGTTAATTTAGGCTTTTCATTGTCTTTCAAAAATTTTTTTATATATTTTCCTAAAATATCATATTCTATATTTACTATATCACCAATTTTTAAATTTTTTAAGTTTGTGTTTTCTATAGTCGAGGGTATTAAAGAAACTTCAAAGCCATATTCAAATACTTTACTCACCGTAAGGCTCACCCCGTTGATTGCAATAGAACCTTTAAGTATAATTAAACTCGAATCACACAAAAATTCAACCCTTTTTGAAAATCCATCTTTTTTAACCGAATTTACTTTTGCGCAACAATCTATGTGCCCTGAAACAATATGTCCTTCTAAACGATCTTTTATGCTCATTGCACGCTCAAGATTAACCAAATCTCCCTTTTTAAGATTTTTAAGATTTGATATCTCAAGCGTTTCAGGCATTACATCAGAATATATTAAAGAATTTTTTATATCGCAAACAGTAAGGCAAGCTCCGTTAACCGCAATTGAATCTCCGATTTTAACATCATCGAAACAGGCTTCATAACTTAATTTTGCGCCACGTGAATCAACAGAAAAATTTTCTATTTCAATTGTTTTTTCAATCAGTCCTGTGAACATAAATTCAAAATATCATAAACTCGTATAAATTTATAGTATAAGATTTTTGCATACTAATTCACTATTTTAACGTCCTGAATTTATTTTAAAAAAGCTATGAATTATTAAACAAAATTTATTTATTATTCCGGGCTGCTTTCTTTAAAATCTTATTAGCTTTAAGATTTAATAATTTCCTTTATATTCTTAAATTGCAATCTATTTTTGCTATAATTAATTATCCAAAAGCATCAGCACTTCTCTTATTAATTTGCAGGCAGTAGCAGTTGATGTTTTTGTTATATCGATATCCGGAGCAAGTTCCATTATATCCGCCCCTATTATATTAAAATCCTTTAAATAAAAAAGCCAATCCATAAGCTCTAAATAGCTGAATCCTCCGGCTTCAGGCGTTCCCACCCCACTCATTAAAGAAGGGTCAAGAACGTCCAAATCAATCGTCAGAAAAATATTTTTTCCTTTAAAAGAATCCAGTTGTTCTTTTTTTGTTTTTAAAGTCGAATATTTTTTTACAATATCAAATTCTTCTTTTTCACCGCTTCTAAGACCGACTTGAGCTATGTTTTCATACCCGATTAACTCGGCAATTCTATACATAACGCCGCTATGCGTAAGATTTTCTCCCAAATATTGTTTTCTTAAATCAGTGTGGGCATCAAATTGAACAACCGCAATATTATCAAATTTTTTTAATACTGATTTAACGCTTGCAAGAGTTAAAAGATGTTCACCGCCTATTCCGAGAAGTTTTTTATTATCATTGTATATGCAATCGACATTTTCTTCCGTAATTTTTAATACTTTTTGTGCATTTCCAAAAGGGAATTCTAAATCGCCCGCATCATAAAACAAAGTTTCTTCCATTGTTTTATCAAAATAAAAGGAGTATGTTTCAATCCCTATACTTTCAAGCCTCGCCGCCTGCGGCGCAAAGCGAGTCCCTGCTCTGTTTGAGCAAGTGCAATCATAGGGCATGCCCAACAAAACAACTTTTGAATTTTCATAATCAGGGCTTGCCCCGATAAAATCTTTTGATAAAAAGGGACCTTTCAGCATTATTGTTCCATTATCTTTCTGCTTCTGTCTATTTTTTCTCTTAATTCTTGCGCAGATTCTTCATATCCTAACCTTCCCATAAGCGCATAAGCATAGTTTTTTGCCTGCTCTACTCCCGGCTGGTTGAAAGCATTAATATTATATAATTCGCCAATTATTGCAGTTTGCATTTCAAACATATAAAACAACTGTGCAAGATAGTATTCATTAATTTTTGGAAGATGTATTGTCAAATTCGGGCGTCTATAATCGCATAAAGCGGCAGCAGTTGCATCTGCTTCGGCATTTAACAGTTTGTTTATGCTTTTCCCGCCAAGATAATTAACGCCTGTGTATTCGAAAATATTAGGAATATTTAATTCGCAGTCAAACTCATCAACCCTTATGAAAGTAATCACTTTATCATTTTTACCCTCATTATACAGTTGAATTTGGCTGTGCTGGTCAGTTGCGCCAAGCGCTTTTATTGGTGTTGGGCCATTATTAATTCTGTTACCGCTTCTGTCGTATTCTTTAGCTAAAGACTCGGCCCAAAGTTGAACATACCAATCGGAAACATATTTTAAGCGTGACGAATAAGGCATCATAACAGATATGTATTTGCCTTTTTCTTTGTCCATTAAATAATGAATTAAAGCGCTTTGAGCTGCAATATTGTTGTGTATATCAGTATTTTTGAGGGCTAAATCCATAATTTTTATCCCTCTTGTAATTTCATCGATGTCTATTCCGACAAGTGCCAAAGGAACAAGCCCAACGGCGGAAAACACGCTAAATCTTCCTCCGACATCATCAGGAACAACAAAGGTTTTATAACCTTCTTCATTTGCAAGCTGCCTTAAAATTCCCGTTTGTTTATCTGTTGTCGCAACAACGTTTTTTCTGTAGTCATCGCCCAAAAGCTCATAGAGTCTGTCTTTTATAATCATAAACTGACTCATTGTTTCTGCAGTCGAGCCTGATTTTGTAATTACATTAACAAGTGTTTTTCTTAAATCAAGAATATCTAAAAGTGCATTTATCTGATCAGGATCAATATTATCCAAAAAGAAAATTCTTGGTAAATTTTCTCTTTTTTCCTTATCCAGTAAATTCCAGTACGGTTTTAACAAAGCTTCACAAAGAGCCATTGCCCCAAGGGCAGAGCCTCCTATTCCCAATACGAGAATATTATCAAAACGCCCTTCAACCATAGCGGCGAATTCTTTGACATACCAAACGGTTTCTTCACTGTATCCGAGATTCATCCATTGCAACCAAGAGCCGGGTTTATCTTTATTCATATTTAAATTGGTAATTATCTCTCTGATTTTTGGCGCATAATCACTAAAACTTTTCCTTAAATCAAGTCCTTCTTCTTGAATTATTTCTTGTGTTGTATTAGCAAAATCCAATTTAATCATCAAAAAAATACCTTAAATAACTCCGACCTAATATTTATTGTACTTGCTGATAATTTTGCGTAAAGACCCGATTAAGCTAACTTTACAATTAAGCCTTAAACGGCTTTTAGAGTATGTTTTGTTAAATTTTGTAATAACTAATCTTGCAAAATAAGCTTTTTTATGATAAAATTTATTCCAAGAAAGGTTAGTTATGTCAATAGTTTCATTGCTTGCAAAACAAAGTTTAATAGCTCAAAAAAATAATTTACAATTTCAAATGCTAAAAAATCAGTCGGCATTAAGAAATTCTTTAAATTATGCGCCCCATTTCACAGGCAGCAACTTAGAAACTGTTAACAATTTCGAAACTTCGCTTGCTTTAGAAAATATTTCAAACGAAAGTCAGCTTATGGCAATTAATGCCGAGCTTCAGGCGCTAAACAGTTCCAGACTAAACTATTTCGCATAATGCTAATTGACACACATGCACATATAAATATGCTTGAAAATCCCGAGTTAGGGATTATTGAAGCAAGGAAAGCAGGAATTAATGAAATTATTATTCCGTCTGCAAGCGAAGATGACTTTGAACGGATTTTAAATTTATGCCGCAAATTCGAAAATGTATATGCTCTTTTGGGTATACATCCGGAAGACTGTGAAAAATTCAACGATAACACGGCAAAAAAAATTATCGAATTGTCAAAAGACCCAAAAGTCAAAGGGATTGGTGAAATTGGGCTTGACTACCACTATACAAAAGAAAATAAAGAAATTCAAAAACGCTGCTTTATAACACAACTTGAAATAGCAAAAATGCTGGACTTACCTGTTGTGATTCACGACAGAGAAGCACATAAAGATGTTTTTGATATTTTAAAAGAACAAAAAGTAAAAAATGTTCTCTTGCATTGTTTTTCAGGAAGCGTTGAATTTATGAACCAATGCCTGGCTGAAGGCTATAACATTGCTCTTGGAGGTGTTGTAACTTTTAAAAATGCAAAAGAACCTAAAGAAGTAGCAAAAGAAATAGACATCACACACCTGATGCTTGAAACGGATTGCCCTTTTTTAACACCACACCCCTTTCGAGGCCTGGAGAATTCTCCAAAATATATTCCTTTTATTGCAAAAGAAATTGCCAAATTAAAGAACATGCCTTATGATAGTATTGTTTTAAAAACTTCTGAAAATGCAAAAAAATTTTTTAGACTAGAGGGGTAAATATATGTCACAACAACAAATTCAAGGAACAATAAAAGTAAGAACGGCACTTTTGGTGTTTTGCAAAGATATGGCAAGTCCAATGGTTTTGTATTTTGATAATGCGCAAAAAGTTTATGATGACCTTAAAGCTTTAATTAATTCAACGGAAGTAAAAATGGTTGAATTTGAGCCTTTAGGCCCTATTAAAAAGGCTTCAATTTTATCGGACAGAATTGTAGGCGTGGCGCTTCAGGATGAAAGATATTTAGCTGAGTAATTTTGGTATAAAAATGAGCAAAAAAAGGCTTGATTTAATACTTTTCGAGCATGGTTTTTTTAATACAAAAAATGCTGCCGCTGCAAATATTCTTGCGCACAACGTTAAAATTAACGATGTTGTAGTATCAAAAGCAGGGCAAATGTTTGATGAAAATATTTTATTTGACGAAAAAAAACCTGCAAAAATTGAAATAAATTCCATGCCCTATGTCTCGAGGGGAGGACTAAAACTTAAAGGTGCAATCGATAACTTTAATATTGATTTAAAAAACAGAATTTGTATAGATATAGGAGCAAGCACAGGCGGATTCAGCGATTGTATGCTTCAGGAAGGGGCGAAATTAGTATATGCGCTTGACTGCGGATATAATCAGCTTGCCTGGAAATTAAAAGAAGATAAAAGAATTAAGTCAATTGAAAAAATTAATGTAAAAAACTGTTCATTTTTTGATGTATTCAAAACCGACAATCTACCCGATGATATGCTTCCTTCTTTTATGAGCATGGATTTGTCTTTCATTTCAATCAAAAAAGTTCTTGAAAACTGTAAAAATTTTATCAGCAAAGATGCTTCAGCTGTCTTGTTAATCAAACCGCAGTTTGAAGCAGACAGAAATTCCATTCAAAAAGGCGGTGTAGTGAAAGATGAAAAAACAAGACAAGAAATCATTAACGATATTAAAGCTTTTTGCGAAGGTGTGGGTTTTAAAACACAAGGAATCATTGAAAGCCCGATTCAGGGAGCAAAAAGTAAAAATATTGAATATCTGATATATTTAAAAAGAGGTGAAGATGCCAAGTGTAGTTGAAAGTTTAAATTTAATAAGTAAAACAATAGATAATATTTTGGATTTTATTGCAAATGACGAAGAATTATCAAAAGATTTCAGCCAATATCTCGAGATAAATAATATCGAAATTGAATCCGAAAAAGATTTTAACAACATAATAATCCAATATATGCTTGATATGAAAATGCAAAACGGATTAAGAGTTTTAGAGTACTACAGAAGAAACAACAAAACTTATGATGAAATTATAGATGCGCTTTTAAATTCTTTTTGCGGAGTATTCAGGGTTGAAAAAATTTTATCAAACGCTTTTGAAGTTAATTGTTTAACCTCAAATGTAAACTTTGAAATCATTCCAATGGTAAAAATGAACCATCTGAAACAAATCGGAAGATACGATTACATCCAGGCAAGAATCCTTGAATTATCAAACGTTAAATATATTTTAGAAATTTATGACATAATATCCGAATTTGATTATTTTAAAGCAGCTCAAACGGCAATAAAATATATGCTGCAAAGTCCAAAGAGCGCTTATTATAAAAATGATAAAAAAAGAGAAGAATTAATAAAAAGTATTGAAGATTTTAATGAAAAATTTACGGAATGTTTTAAAGCACCTTTTGTCGTCACAACCAACAAAAAGGCGGACAGCTTAATTGAATACTTCAACAACTACAGAATAACCGGACAAGAAGGCGACTACAGCCCGCTGATTGAAAAAACAGAACAGCACAGATTTTTAAAAATCGACGAATTTAACTGCGACGACAATACATTTATGCAAAACGCCATAGGAGGATTTGCTTCCCATAAAGAAATTTATGATGTTGCTTTATGGATGGATAAAAAAAGAGGGCTTTATATTATTCCTTTTCTTGATACCTTTTTTGCCTGTTTTAGTAAAGAAGTAGAAAACAAAAATGAATGTATAAAAGAATTTTTAACAAGCGATAAAATTCCTCCAAGTGTTATTAAGTATGCCGCTTGTAACAATGAAAACTTTTTTGAAGTTGTAAACAAAGCCTTAAATGTAAAATTTAATAATCTTGAAGAAATTTTATTTAACACAAAAACTGCATACATCGACTCCGGCGTTTTTTCTCCGGTCACTGTATTATTTAATTCGGAATTATTTTCTTCGCTTTTGGGGCTAAAAGATGAAAATGAAAAAAATAAAGAACAAAAGCTTCCTTCAAGAAACGAACTTTGTCCTTGCGGGTCAGGGTTAAAGTATAAAAAATGCTGTGGCAAAAATTAAAAATTTGTGCTATAAAAATGTTATAAAAAAATAAGGAGTTTAAAATGTCAGAAGAACAAACACCACAAAATCAAAATAAGCCTTGTAAATGCTTAATTGTGCTTGTTACAATTGCATTTATAATGTCTTTAGCTTCTTTGGTATTATCTGTTTTAAATTTTACCGCTCATCCCGGCAGGCAGCAAGCAGCAGATAACGGCGGTCAGGTTGTTATTTCAAAACAATACGATAAAGGAAGAAGTCTTGAAAAAGCTGTTAAAACAAAAAAACCCATGATAGTATTCTTCTACACCGACTGGTGCGGTTATTGCCAAAGATTCGCACCTGTTTTCGATGAAGTTACAAAAGATTCAAAGGTTAAGAAAAACTTTGCAATAGCTTATGTAAACTGTGAAAAACAAGAAAATCAAAAACACATGCAGGAATATTCGGTAAACGCATTCCCTACTGTTTTTGTGGTTGATGAAAATAATAAAAGAACACATCTTGATAACAACACGTTCTTTAATGATGATTCAAAAGAAGTTTTAGTTAAAAAAGTTCTTGAACTTATTGATGAAGATTAATCAAACAAAAACAACCGATAAAAAAGCTCTAATTTTAGAGCTTTTTTTAATTTAAAAATTTTTTAATCCAATATACTATATCATCAATTTCATAAGGTTTTGGAATATATAAATCCGCTCCTGCCTTTAAAATTTCTTCTTTGTTCAAACAAGAAGAAGAAAAAATCAACTTAACATTATCCTTTGATATATTATATGCAATATTTAAACTGGTTTTAACATTTTCAAAGCCCCAATCCAAAACAACAACATTTGGTTTAAAATCTTTATATACTTTTTTAAATTCGCTATAGCGATTTATGGCCTTTACTTCAATATTGTTTAGCTCGCAAACGTTTTTTAAAAGATAAGATAAAGCACAATCAGGTTCAAGTATTAAAACTTTGTTGCTCACTTTTTTTGTGACTTCGCCTTTTAACTTTATTCTGTCTATAATATAGCTTGATGAATTTTCATCTTTACATAGCACAATCAAATCTCTTAAATTTTGAATAACATCCGTATAACTTTTACTGTTTTCATTTTTTTCAATCGAAGCAATATTCAACCTCATTAGCCCTGTTTTACTTTCTTCAATTCTGTCGCTTGATTGAATTGTGAAGTTGTTTTCGTATTCATCATTTGAATAAAACTTATTTAAAATATTATCGAAGGCAAAAGCTAAAAAAGAAGCTATTTTTTCGCTTGCATCATTTGATGTTATAAGAATAAATTCTCTATCTGAAAGATGCCCTATAAAATCGTTTTGGGAAAGCACGGAGTTAACTATGGCGCTAAGCGTCTGCAATACCTTTTCCGTTGCAATCTCGCCGTGTGTTTTCTGATACAGTTCTATATTTTTAATTTTTATCAACAGATAAGACAGATTACAGTTTTCAAAAAGAGTTCTGCTAACAGCTTTTTTGGTTATGCTTCTTTCCAAAAATTTTGTTGTTTGATTTATTGAATTTTCTAAATATCTTCTCAAATGCGCTCTAAAACGGGTCTGGAATTCCTGTTTTGAAATTTCTTCTCCCAAAAAATCATCAGCGCCACTGTCAAGAGCTTCCAGGCGATCTTTGACATCTCCGGATTTAGATACGGCAATAATTACCGGACGAAAATTATAAGTTAAAACTCTGATTTTTTGAATAAACCCGGAAAGCTTCTCTTTAATTGTATCTGAAATTATTATAAATTCTATTTCTTGTTTTTGAATTATATCAAGCGCATCTGAAAGGTTGCTTGCAATAATCACCGTCTGGCCAAGTGCTTCTATTAACTTTTTATATTTAATTGAAAGTTCTTTTCTTGAGCTAATTATTAAAACTCTTGTTTTATACAAAACTACACTCCTATTTTTTTCGTTAGTTTTTCAACCTCATAAACCGGAAAATAGATTAAAAATTCGGTTTCTTTTTTTTCCTTTGATGACAAAACCTCAATTCTGCCTTGCATTTTTTTGACAAGATTTGATGCAATATAAAGCCCTAAGCCGCTTCCTTGTGTTGGTGAATTTTTATAGGACGATATCCTGTAGAACTTATCAAAAATTTTGTCCAAATACTTTTCTTCAATATAGCTTCCGTAGTTTTTAATCGAAATAATATTAAAATCGTTTTGATTTTTAATTTGAACATCTATCTTTTTAGATTCACAAGAATATTTTGCACTGTTATCTAAAATATTTAGCAGAATTTGCTGCGTTTTATCAAAATCGCAAAGCGAAAAAAGAGTTGTTTTCGGCTCTTTTAAACAAAATTCAAAATCTTTATAGTTAGCTTGAATTATACTTATTGAATTTTTTACTATTGAATTGATTTCTACTTTTGTTAAAATCAATCTTTCATTATCAGAATCAATCTTTGCAACATTTAAAACATTTTCAGTAAGATTAATTAATCTTTGCGATTGATTTAATATTATATTTAAAAATTCTCTTTTTTTGTTGTCATCAAGCTTATCCCAAGAGTTAAGCATAGTCTGACAAAAGCCTTTTATGCTTGTCAGGGGAGTCCTGATTTCATGGGATAAAGTTGAAACAAATTCTTCTTTTATATTTTTTTCCATGTTTTTATTATATTTTTTTTATTTTAATTCTACAAGGTTTGGCAAAATAATATTAAAAATTTCATCCAGTCTTTTTGTATTGTTCAAATGCCAATATCCTATAAGAACTTCAAAAGAAGTTGCAAGCGAATGAACTTTGGGGTTGCTTTTTTTATTTATTGAAATTTTTAAATTTCTGCCTCTTTTTTGAAGTTCAATTTCTTCATCATTCAGATATTGAAATAATAAATTAACAACACCCGCTTGAAAATCCGCACATACATATTTTGTTGTCAATTTATGCATTGTCTGCTGTTTTTGTGTTTTTTTGATTACCAAATTGCGAATAAACAACTCCCAAACACAATCACCAATATATGCATAGTGTTTTAAAGTAAAGCTCATAGCTAAATAATAGCAAAAAATTCAGCATTAGCAATTTTTTTGTACAAAAATACTTTATTAAATTAAGGAGTATTATATGTCTGTAGAAAATACAAATCAGCAAAATACAGCTGCAAGCGCAGGGTCATATCTGCTTTTTCCGGGGGCAATTCTGAGTTCTAATGCTATTGGTTCAATAAAAAGAAACAAATCCCTTACCAAAGCGGTAAAGTCTTGTAATGCTGAAGGTTTTGACAAGCTCAACGCAGCATTAAAAAAACAGGCTGATACGGATATTTTCTCAAGAAGCATTGCATTGAGCGAAAATTATGATGAGTATAAAAAATTATCAAAACAGGCATATAAAACTTCAAAAAAAGCAAAAAAAGTATTAAAAAAAGGCAAAGTTTCTCCGTTTGCCGGTTTTAAAAACAATATAAAATCAACAATAAACAACGGCGATAACAAGGTGTTTAATTTTATAAAAAAGAAATTTAACACTGAATTAACTACCACAGAAAGTGTACAAAAAAAGGCATTTGAAGCACAGGAAAAACTTCAAAGGGCTAAAAATGCTCTTAATTCAGGAAAAGAAATAATTAAAAATACGGCTTCCAATACAGCAGAAGCTGCCGCAAAAAAAACCGGCTCAACTTTTCTTTCAAAAACACTGAACAAAGCAACAAAACATATTCCAAATTCTACAAAAAATACGGCAAAAAGGCTGATGAAAAGCGAAGTTGGCTTATTGCCCGTTGCTTTTACCATTCTTGAAGGTTTCAGTCAAATGAAAGAAATTATACCCGCTTTTAAAAACGAAGGTTTTATTGCAGGTATTAAACAAACAGGCAAATCCCTTGTAAAAGTAGGAACTAATTTTGTATCATACGCAGCCGGCAGTGTTTTAGGCAGAATGCTCGGTGCAACCGCAGGTGGTGTTATAGGCGGAATATTTACAGGCGGACTTGGAGCGGGAAAAGGCGCACAAATAGGCGCTATGGTTGGAGATATGGTATGCTCAATGTTTGTCGGAAACAAAGTTACAAATGCGGTAAATAATGCTTTGGATAAAAATGAAAACAAGACAAATGAAACAGCAAATTTTGAAAAAAATTCCGTCCAAAATCAAAATATTCCGATAAGCAACACTGTTGCGGCCGAAGATAATGCGGCTGTTTTGCAGGAAGCTGACATAAACAGTGAAGATATATTTTTAAAAGAACAGCAAAAACAAGAAGCACTAAAAGCAGTAGCTCAAATTGAGCGTGAAAAAGAACGAAAGCTTCAAAGAAAACTTGACAGAATAATGTAGTCAATTAATTAAAGGCTCAAGAGCTTTAATATTTTCATAAGGAAGCCCGGCTTCGGTAAGTTCTTCAGCAGATATTCCAAATAAACTTATTGTATCGAGTGCGCTTTTAAAATTTGTTTTTTTTCTTGATTTTTCGCTAAACATTTTAAATATGTTGTTAACAGCCGTTTCTCTTGTCATAAAGTATGATGTATTTGACTTATAGAGAGTTCTTCTTTTGCATTTTCCCATAACTTTTATTGTGCAATATTTTTAAAAAGTTGTAAATAAGTTGTGTCATAATGTAAATTTTATTTTAAATGCTTGACAAAAATTTTTATTCATAAGTTTTGTACGTTTAGGTGAATTATGCAAATTTTAAACAACTTTAAAAATTATTATACCCAAGCTACAAATACGATAAAGCCCTGTGCAAATACGCTTAACCCATTTATAAAGTATCCTAATCTTGCTCCGCTTGCTAAAGATACCGTTAGTTTCGGTGCAAACATCATAAAAACGGAATCATCGGACAAAAAGCAAGGCAAAAGAGAAATCACCCAAAAAGATGTGACAAATCTTGCCAGGGCATTAAGGCCATTGATTTTGAACCAGGAACAGTGTGAATATGTGTATGAAAACGCCAAAGTGGCGGAAAGATATCTTTTAAGCGTTTTAAGAACAAATCTTAGACCGTATGTTTATAATAACACCTCAAACCCCAAAGGTTCAATTGAAAGAATTACAACCAGAGTAAAAACCCCCGACAGTATTAAAGAAAAAACAATGGATGCCCTTGCAAGCGTAATTTTAAAAGGAAGAAAAAACTTCCAGCCTTATGACAGCGAGGACATCAAAAAAGTTTTAGGTGACATTATAGGAGCAAGAATTGTTTTGGCAAGGTCTATTCCAAAACAAACAACAGAGATTGTTAATGCCCTTATAAAAGCAGTAAGGGATGAACAATTGGAAATCACCAGAATTGAAAACTATCTTTCGGATGATTTAGCTTCAAACAAACCGTACTTTAATCAAAACGATCTTGAAAGACTCTGCAAAGAAGTCAACTCCGTAAGAAACCCGGAACTCGAGCCTTTATCCGTTATTAATACCAAAAAAACCACAGGATATGTTGCACTTCATTTAGATGTTAATCTTGCCAATCCGGAATGGGCATTTAAAAACAACAGATATAAAGGCGAAATCCAAATTTTAGGCAGAGACGTGGAAAAATTAAAAGAAGTGGAAGATCTTTGCTATAAAAGAAGCACAGGCAAAGACATTAAAGGCGGAAATGTTGCATACAGCACTTTTTGCGACCACTTTGAAAAATATATAAATCAAACCCCACAAACCAACGATCTTTTTGTTGAGTATACAAAAAGAGCTTATGCCCTACAAAGAAATAAAGAACCCGTAAACTTAAATAAAAAATCTCCAAAAAAATATAATACACTGCCAACAATCGCTCAATGTAATTTGGAAGGAAAACTTCCGAAAGAATTGGACTTTAACAAACTGGCAGAAATTAAACGATTATGTGACTTTTTGTATGATGCAACTGTCGAGAGCAAAAATTAAAATTTTTCATCTGTATTGTATTTTTGTCATTTTTCAGGCATGATAGATAAGACAATAGAATTTTTTGGAGAATAATTATGGCAAATTCCACGGTTGAAGTTGTAAAAAAATGTTGTTGCGGACAATTCAGACAACTGGCACTTGATGCGATTGAAGATATTAAATCCAGAAAAGGTAGACAAGGCCAATTCTTAAATTGGATTGAAGTTTTACCTAAAAATCAATTAGAAAATCTCGATTCACTATATGAACTTGCAAAAAAAGCAAAAGGCGATAAATATACAGACATTGCCGTTTTGGGTATCGGCGGTTCTCGTCACACAACCGAAAATATCACAAAATTATTGGGAATAGAAAAAAATGTACACTTCTTTTCATCGGTTGAGCCTATTAGTTTTGAAAGATGGATTTCGGGAATAAACCTTGATAGAACTCTTTTTCTTGTTGTTTCAAAATCAGGAGGAACTCTTGAAACAACGGTAGGATACAATAATGTTAAAAAAGTTTTAGAAAAACATACCAATTCAAATGACACATCAAATCAATTTGTTGCAATGACTGACAAAAATCCTGAAAAATCTGCATTAAGAAGAATTGTGGATTCCGGCGAAATTAAACTGTCAGGATATGTTCACGATGATGTCGGCGGAAGATTTTCAATATTTGATGATGCAACAATATTTACTCTTTTCTTTTTGGGAGTATCAAAAGAAGATGTTAAAGCTTTGCTTCAAGCATCCTTAAAGGCTCAGGAAGAATTTCTAAATCCTGATATTGAAGTAAACGAAGCGCTTCAGTTAGCAAAATTTAATATAAAAGCAAAAAATTCCGGAAAAAATAAACACTTTGTTGAATACTTTGGAGACGAATTTTTTGGAACAACTTTATGGGAAAAACAGTTAAAAAATGAGTCATTGAAAGCAAGAATTTCAACCGATACAAATGTAGGTCCGGGATATTTACACTACAACGCAGAAGCCGACTTAGACATTAATAACACTGACTCATTTTTCACTTTTGTATATGTAAAAACAGAAGATAAAATAATGAATGCGGTAATGGAAGGGGTAATTAGTGCATACAGCAACCAACATCCCGTTTCAAAAATTGTCTTAGATGATTTAACAATGGAATCTATTGCAAGATTTATCGAACTAAAACATTTTGAAACTTTATACACAGGCTGGATTTTAAGAGCTCAAAAAGGTGAGTTTACAGATAAATCCACTGCACTTGATGAAGTTTTGCAGCCAAATGTTGAAAAATATAAAAAAGAAGTTAAAAAAGCATTAAGTAAATAAATTATTAATTAGACGGGGTAAGCAAAAAGCTTACCCCGCTTTTTCAAGTTTTGTATAATAATATTTATAAAAAATTAATGAGGACTTTTGCCATGGCTAAAATAACAATTGCGGATTATTTAATTAAAAGATTAAATTCACTTGGTATAGAAGAAATTTTTGGCTTGCCGGGCGACTACAACTTTAAAATTGTTGAAGCAATAGAAAAAAATAAAAACGTAAAATGGATTGGTTCAACCAACGAATTAAATGCAGGATATTGCGCTGACGGTTATTCCAGAATTAAAGGATACGGTGCAATTGTAACAACCTTTGGAGTAGGAGAGCTTTCAGCCATAAATGCTATAGCAGGTTCTATGGCAGAAAATGTACCTGTTATGATGATAGTCGGAGTTCCTTGTCTTAAAGATATAAATAACAAAACCTTTCTCCATCACAATTTAGATAATGTAGATTACAATGCGTTTGAAAAAGCATATTCAAATGTTGTTGAAATGACTTCTTGTATAGATTCTAAAAACGCAAAAACAGAAATAGATAAACTTATAAACACAATGATAAAAACCAAAAAACCTGTCTATCTTAAACTTCCGATTGATGTCTGTGATTGCAAAGTTGAAGATGACTATAAAACTGATTATCCCGTTTCAAATTCTGAAAATTTAAAAAAAGCGTCAAGTGAAATTATAAAAATCATCAGAACATCAAAAAAACCAATAGTTTTAGCTGATGTTTTAGCTTCAAGATTTAATTCTAAAAAAGAATTAAACAATTTTTTAAAAAAGACAAAAATTCCAAGCTGCTCTTTTATAAGGGGCATAGATATAATTGATAACGATACGGAAAATTATTTTGGAGTTTATGTCGGACATCTTGATAATAAAATTTGCTTTGAATATCTTAACTCATCAGACTGTATTATTGCTGTCGGAACTGTGTTGTCCGATCTTAATACTTATAATTTTGATTTTAGTTTTAATTTAAAAAACCATATAAACATTCAGCCTTATTATACTGAAGTAAAAGGGAAAAGATATGAGAATGTTTTAATGAAAGACATTATTAAAGAAATAAATGAAAATATTGATTATATCTCAAATGAAAAAATTCAAAGAGAATTTTTCTATAAAAATTCTCTCGAAAAACCAACAGGCAAATTAACTTCCAAATATATATATCCGAGACTTGAAAATTTTATAAAAGAAGATGATATTTTAATTTGCGAGGTGGGACTTGTGTCTTTTGGCGCAGCACCCATGAAGTTCAAGAAAAATATTTCAATTTTAAATCAGATGGTTTGGGGCTCAATCGGATGGGCAACTCCCTGTGCTTTTGGAACTTGTCTTGCGGCAAAAAACAGAAGGACAATTCTCATAACAGGAGATGGTTCACACCAACTTACGGCACAAGAAATTTCAGCTATGATGCGCTACAAAGTTAAGCCTGTTATTTTTGTAATTAATAACTCAGGTTATACGGTCGAAAGGATTCTTTGTGATGATCCAAACTACAAGTACAATGATATTGCTAACTGGAACTATTCAATGCTTCCAAAAGTTTTTGAAGGAGAGTGTTTCAGCAGACAAGTAAAAACCAATAAAGAATTTGATGAAGTATTAGAAGAAATTCAAAAAATACAAAAAGAAAAAATGTGTTATATTGAGCTAATTACAGATTATTTGGATATGCCGGATTTGGCATTTTCAATAGCAAAAAACCCAAATAAAATAAAAGAATTAAAAGAAAACAGAAATTAATCTTTATCTTCAAGATTTTTAAATTTTTCAAGCGATTTTTCTTTTTTCTTTTGTATCTCTCTTTGCGCCTGAATATCGCCTTTTTCGAATGCGGTTTTTTGAATTTTTTCCTGTTCTTTTGCTGTTGTTTTTTTGAGTTTGTATACAAAAATTAAAATTTCGGCTATTGCCTTATATAAATCAGGAGGAATTTGCCTGTTTATTTCAACAAACCTGAATAAAGCCCTTGCAACAGGAGGGTTCTCAATTACCGGAATGTTATGGTTGCGGGCAATTTCTTTAATTTTGTGTGCAAATAACTCCGTCCCTTTCGCAACAAGCATAGGAGATTCCATTTTTTCAGCATCGTATTTTATAGCACATGCTATATGCGTTGGGTTTGTTACAACAAAATCGGCCGTTGTAACGGCATCCATCATTTTTTGTTGCAAAAGTTGTTGACGTCGCTGACGAAGTGCAGCTTTGACATTCGGATCGCCTTCCGAGTTTTTGTATTCATCTTTTACTTCTTTAAAAGACATTTTTTGATCTTGTAAAAATTTCCACTTTGTAACCCCGTAATCAGCTGCAGCAATAATCAAAAAAGCAATTCCTGCTTTTATTACGAAGTCTAAAACCAATGAACCGAATTGTACTAATATTGCAAAGTGGTTATCTATGGCAGCAAGCATAAGGATTTCTTCAAAGTGTGCTTTATATACAACATAACCAATAATTCCAAGTATAATTACCTTTGCGATATTTTTAAAAAGGTCAAACAGTGTTTTTGGACTGACTAAATTTTTAAAATATTTTGTCGGGTTAAATTTTTCTGCATTAAATTCCATAGGTTTTGTAGTAAACAACGGTCCTATTTGAATTAAGTCTCCCAATATACCCACAAAAGAAGCCAAAACAAGAATCGGCAGCAGAATAAGGGCCGTAGGAACAACGGTTCTGGTAAATATATAAGCATATCCAATTTCATCAAGATGTTTGTTTGGTATCTGTTCATATATAATACCAAAAAGCGCACTCAACTGCTCCCATATAAAAGGTCCAAGGTAATAAATTGCACTAAACATTACAATTATCGCAATAGCAACTGACAAATCTTTCGATTTAACAACTTGTCCTTGCTCTCTTGCTTTTCTTAATTTTTGTTGGCTTGCTTCAAATTGTTTATTCTCGTCGCCCATTTACTTCTACTGTTCCGGTCTAATATCAGCTACTGTGGGGTCTAGTAGTTTTTTTCCCGATTCTTCAAATTCAATTTGTAAAAGTTGTCTTTGTTCGTATTTAATTGTTTTTGTGATTGTTCCTCTGCCGTATTTCTTATGGTATATTACGCTTCCGATTTGATAATTTGGGTTTTCTTTTTGGGAAACCTCTTCTTTAAATATGGGAAGACTTTCTTTTTGTTCTTTTGTTTTTAAAATATCTGCATCGATTTTATTTTCACTATCTATATTAAAAGTTTCTTTCTTAGGCTGTTTTGAAGTTTCAATAATTTGTTCAAAGCTTGTGTCAATTGAATTGTTTGCAATTTCATTCAAATCAAGATCGCTATCGTCTACAGGCGGATTTTCCTCCCGAGATTTTTCGCTTTCATAATTTGCACTGCTTTCTTCGGCTATTTGGAAAAAATCCAACTCGTCATCAGAAAAACCAACACTTTCATCTTGCGAAAGATTGGTTTCATCGTTAATTTCACCTTTGTTTTCCGTTTCAGATTCTTTTTTATCATCTTCAATAAATTTAAAAGTGTCATTATTATCATTTGATTCAACAACTGTATCAGATGCATCATTTTGATCACTTAGATCTATTAAATCTGCGTTTAATACATCAATTTTTAAAGAATCTTCCTGCCTTTCTTCCGTGTTCGAGGGTTTATCGTCTTTGTCATCAGGTTCAGAAGTTTCTTCGTCAAGCAATAGTTCATCATCAGCTTTTAAATCAACTGTTTTATTCTGTAAAGATTCTTCTTCTATTGTTTCATCGTCTTCTAAATCTTGCTTTAAAAGTTCATCAAACTCTTTTTCTTCTTGGGTTTCTTCTTTTGGTTCTTTATCGCTGTCGTTTAGCTCTTGAAAATCATCATTCGAATCTTTTTTAACTTCAACATCTTCTTGTTGCGCATTTTTATCCTCATCAACTTTTGTATCTTCAAATGTTGTAAAATCATCCGAAGATTTTTCGGGAAGTGCAGGATTTTCAATTTCTTCGAAAACTTCTTTTTCTTGATTATTATCAAAATAATCAACATCTTCTTCGATTATATTTTCAAAGTTTTCATTTGCTTGTTGCCTTATTTTCTGTTGCTCTTCAAAATTGCCGAGTTCCTCAAGAAGCCTTTGAGAATCCGGGGTTGTTATTTGTTTTTGATTATCTTGTTGTTTATTTTCTTCTTTTTGAACCGTTTGTTCAACTTCACTGTTTTCATCTTGTTTTAAAAGACTCAATGCGATTTTTCTATAGTTTTTTCTCTTTTCTTGCATTTCAAGCTCGTAATCCTTTGCAAGATAAAGAAAATTATCCGTATTTTGTCCAAATAAAATACATCCTTCCATTATTAAATTGCCAAGTGCAAAGTTTGCATCTAAAAAGTCGCTTCTTTGATATAAACTCGGCATTAGGATATAATTTTTACAATACTGCATTATGGAAGGTAATTTTTTATAATTATAAGAGACATTTGGAATAAATTTTATATTTTTCTTTTCGCAATATATTTTATTTATTAAATCAACATCAAAATTTTCATCATTAACTCTTACAAACAGATATATATCTTGTTCAATTTCACTTACAAGATACTCAAGGTAAGCTTTTTGCCAATATATATCAATGCTTGATAAATCTAAAATTGTTATTGGATTTTTTTCTATTGTTTTAAATAAAGTTTCTTTATCTTTTTTTGTTCTTGCAAAAATTTCATCCATCTGAAGCTTTTTAAGTCTTACAAGTAAAAGCTTGAGTTCAGTGTAAGGCGTTGCTTTGTATTGCTCCAATAAAACCCTGGTAAAGGCATTAAAAGGAATAAAGTTTCCTTGTTGGCTGCGTGCAAATTTTTTGATTTCATTTATTATCTCGCCGCCTATAGCTTGAAACTCTAGACTTGCATCTTTAAGACATTCATCGAATACAAAATCTATAGTCGAATAACTGAGAGGCATTTTAAAATTTTTGGAAGCTTTTATCTTTTTAGCTCCTTCAAACTCAACAATTCCTGTTGAATCAATCAGAACGACATTTCTTTTGTTTGATAAATTTTTAGCAAGGTTGAGTGAAATCGAATTAACATTTTCAATTTTGTCTGCAAGCACAACCGCATTATTAAAAAAGTCATATTGAACATTTAAAGCCGACGAATTTTTAACATTTGTTGCAAAAATAAAAGTTTCTTTATCTTGATTTACAAAATTTTCAATCTCATCTTGTTTTATTTTAACAATTTCACATTCTTTATTCGGAGTAAAATTGTCATAGGGCATAACTTCGTTATTTTGGGTAATTTTATAAAACAATTTTAGTTTAGCAACGTTTTGGGAAGCATCAAATTTATCGTCGTAAATTTCAATAATTTGTGCCAGGTATCTGTCTTGGTCTGATTTTACCATCAAAAAATCAAACAATTTAAATGCTTCAACTCTGGGGTTAAACAGTATTCTTATATTATTATTTAGTGCATTAGCTACTTGCATTACTATACTTTCCGTTTAGTCTTAGTTAATTATACCAATAAAATATTCATAATCCAACACGTAAATTCTTATTTGTAGTATTTTTATATTACAACAAAAAATCTATTTTTTGCAATTTATATAATTTTTTAATTTTGACCTGATTTTTGAACTTTAAATTTACTTCTACCGCCAAAAAATAATGCTTGACAGTTAGCTATGTCCACAATAATATAATACATATAAAACTGCCGATGTAGCTCAATGGTAGAGCAACGGTTTTGTAAACCGTAGGTTGCGGGTTCGAGTCCCATCATCGGCTTTTTTTAATAAAACCCGAACAATGCGATTTGTTAAGAGTCATCTTACAATAAGCAAAGTGAAGGTAAAGGTGCGCAAAAACACTTCGGAAAATTAAATAGCATGCCCTTGTGGCGCAGGGACTCTGCCGAGAAAAAAGATTGATTATCTTTTTTCGAGAGGGAAGCACTCCCGAGGGCGCGGTCATTGAAAATTAAATAGCATGCCCTTGTGGCGCAGGGGTAGCGCACTCCCTTGGTAAGGGAGAGGCCGTGAGTTCAAATCTCATCAAGGGCAAATTAATTTGTAGATTGACAACTTAATAACAAAACAATATAGATGCGGGTAGGTGCCCGAGTGGCTAAAGGGAGCAGACTGTAAATCTGCCGTCAAACGACTACGGTGGTTCGAATCCACCCCTGCCCAAACTTTTATCACTAAAATAATTTGATAAAAGAAAATAAGCTAAGAAAATTATTAAAAATAAAAAATAAGAAAGAAGGAGAACTTATCTTATGGCTAGAGAAAAATACGAAAGAACCAAGCCGCACGTTAACGTTGGTACTATTGGACACGTTGACCATGGTAAAACAACTTTAACAGCTGCTATTACAGGTTGTATGGCTGCAGCTGGTCAAGCAGAAGCAAAAAAATTCGATGAAATCGATGCTGCTCCTGAAGAAAAAGCACGTGGTATCACCATTTCAACTGCACACGTTGAATACGAAACAGCTACACGTCACTATGCACACGTTGACTGCCCGGGACACGCAGACTATGTTAAAAACATGATTACAGGTGCTGCTCAAATGGACGGTGCTATTCTTGTAGTTGCTGCTACAGATGGTGCAATGCCTCAAACTCGTGAACACATTTTGCTTGCTCGTCAAGTTGGTGTTCCAAACTTAGTTGTATTCTTGAACAAATGCGACATGGTTGACGACCCTGAATTATTAGACCTTGTTGAAATGGAAGTTAGAGAACTTTTATCTTCTTATGAATTTGACGGAGATAATATTCCTTTCGTTAAAGGCTCTGCCCTTAAAGCTTTGGAAGCTGTTCAAGCTAACCCATCCGTTAAACGTGGTGAAGATCAATGGGTTGATAAAATTTGGGAATTAATGGATGCAATCGATTCATACTTCCCTGAACCGGTTCGTGATTTAGACAAACCATTCTTAATGCCTGTTGAAGATGTATTCTCTATCACAGGTCGTGGTACTGTTGCTACAGGCAGAGTTGAACGTGGTATTGTTAAAGTTGGCGACGAAGTTGAATTAGTTGGTCTTGGTGAAACCAAAAAGACAACTGTTACAGGCGTTGAAATGTTCAGAAAATCTCTTGATCAAGGTCAAGCAGGTGACAATATCGGTGCATTATTACGTGGTATTGATAAAACCGATATTCAACGTGGTCAAGTTTTGGCTAAACCGGGTTCAATCACACCTCACAAAAAATTCACAGCTAACGTTTACGTATTGAAAAAAGAAGAAGGCGGACGTCACACTCCTTTCTTCCCGGGATACAGACCACAATTCTACATCAGAACAACTGATGTTACCGGCTCAATCAAATTCGACGGCGAAATGGTAATGCCCGGCGATAACGTTGTAATGGAAGTTGAATTAATTAACCCTGTTGCTATTGAACAAGGTATGAGATTCGCTATCCGTGAAGGCGGAAGAACTGTTGGCGCTGGCGTTGTAGATAAAATTATTGAATAAAAAAATAATTTTAAACTAAAAACCCTCTTTAAAAGAGGGTTTTTTTATGCAAACATTTGCCTGTGAATACTATCAAAAAAATCTTTTTATATGTTTTTTATAACTGCACAATATGTTTATTGAAAGGGGAAAAATGAATATTTCAAAAATTTCAAACTTTAGCTTTAAAGCTTCTTTTAACAACATTGGAAAACAAAACACCAAAGGAATTGAAAAATCTTATGACAAACAAATAAATACTCTGGAAAGCAAAAAAGCAATTGCAAAAAATACTTTTGAATGTTTGAATTCAAAAACTATCCAAAAAAAGATTGCGCAATTACCAAAAAAAGATGCGGTTAATTTCTACTCATTAACAGAAAAAAATACAGAAATTTCCGACTTTTTGAACCAAAACCCATACCTTGCCTATGCTCCTTTGGGAGGTTTAGAAGAAGATTATCTTGAAATTAACACCAAAGATAAAAAAGAAATTAAAGCAATTGTTTCAAACTGGCTTGATACTCTTAGCACCAAATAGCAGACTATATGTTTACTATTTGATTTAAATTGTTAAACATATCATCTAATATTTTTAAGGTATTACAGTTAGGTTGGATTAATAAACTGTTTATATTTTTTTCAAAGTCCAAAGGCAAAATTTTACAATTATTTTTTGCATATTCTACAAGTCTTTTTTCACCCGGATGAAGCATTTTATTTACTGCAAAAATAACATCGAAATAGCTTGCAAGAAAAGCGCTTATTCTGTGATTTATACTATTTTTATCATTCCTTGCAATAGCTTTTTCGATTTGTTCAAAATAAGATGCAAACGGTTTTTTCTTCATTAAAAACATATTTCTTTTTATAATATTTTCTTGCAGTTGTGTCGGATAGTCATTTTTTAGTATTTCTTTTAGATTTTTTATTTTGCTGTTTTTGTCAAACAAAATATTTAAAACACTCAGAGTATACAAAAAACAAGTGCTATATCCGTTTGAAGCTCCGTAATTACACCAAACATTTTTTATCATGGATTCAAAGTCATAAATATTAAAATACATAACATCCAGCTGTACATGAGCTTTGTCAAACAAAAATTCATCCCCGCTTCCAAAGTATTCACATCCAATTTCATATAAAGAAGAATGCTTCTTTATTATTTCTTCTCTTTTAGACACCGGGATATTTTCGTTAACAAAAATATAAACATCTATATCAGATCTGTTGTCAGATGCCATATAGGCGCTTGAGCCGCCGATTGCAATTGATTCAACCGAAGAAATAACTTTAAATTCCGATACAATTTCACTTAAATAATTTTCCATAAAATTATTATATTGAAAAAATCGCCGAATTTACATTCGGCGAAAAATTCTAGCATTCATAATGCGAACAATCGAGCCTGTCTTTTATTGAAAGGATTAAATAACCTATAGCACAAAGGCCTACAATCAAATAAATAATTCTTGAAAAAACAGTTTGTCCAAATAAAAAACTCACAAGATTGAAATCAAACGCACCAACAAGACCCCAGTTCAATGCACCGATTAAAACAACACAGTATGTGAGCCATTTTGAAATACATAAAAAATTCATAATAAAAACTCCTTTTTAGGTAACGTTTTTATTATGAATTTTTTTAAATTAAAAATTAATACACTAAAGTATAATTTTAACTATTTTACCTTGAATACAACATTTGCAACCGCTGTAACCTTTTTGTCTATAGTTGTTGTATCATTTACCCCCATATCGGAAACCATTGTTGAATCCGGAGGAGTAATTTGGAAAACTCCCATTCTCATTGACTTAACTTTACCGACATTAGCTCCTGTAGCTTTTAACATCGATTGCGCCCTTTGCTTAGCATCAAGTGTGGCTTCTTTCAAAAGATCAATTTTAATTGAAGCCAAGTCCGAATAAAAATATTGCGGCGGATAAACATCGATGTTTATCCCCTTATCAACAAGGTCTTGAATATCTGTTGAAATTGCCTTAATCTTTTCAACATCGTTTGAACTAATCTTTATGTTTTGATTTGCACGGAATCCTGTAACTTGGTTAGTATCATCATACCCTTTTTCATTTCTTTTATAGATACAATATCCGCTCATTGGTTTAATTTCAATATTCTTACTTTCAATTCCCCTTGAAGATAAGTACTGAATTATTTGAGGATTTTGAGCTTTTATAACATTAAACGCCTCTTTTTGACTCTTTCCTCTTGAATTAATTGAAAACTCAAGACTTGCACTATCCGATTTAACGATTTTTGATGCCGAACCTGTTACTGTTATGTTTTCGCTTATTGGCATTTTTGAAGCAAAAATCATTGAAGCAACAAGAATTCCTGCAGTAATAATAATACAGGATAATATCACCTGAAATCGTTCAATTTTTTCCATTGTAAATCCTCCTAAATAATATTATTTCATTATAGCACAAATTAGCAGTCAATAAACATACAATCTCCGTAGCTAAAAAAACGATATTTTTCATCTATTGCTTTTTTGTATGCTCTAAAAACAAAGTCTTTTCCGGCAAAAGCGCTTACCAGCATAATAAGTGTTGATTTTGGAAGATGAAAATTCGTTATTAATTTATCTATGGATTTTATTTTATACGGAGGATAGATAAAAATATTTGTAGCATCTTTAGTTGCAATAATTTTTCCGTGTTTTTCAAAAACAGCCTCAAGACACCTTAAAACCGTCGTCCCAACAGCAATTATCGAACCTTTTTTGTTTTGAAAAATTTCTTCGGTTTCTTTCGGTATTGAAAAACTCTCCCAATGCATTGTGTGGTTTTCAATATTGTCTGTTTTTACGGGCATAAAAGTGCCCAGTCCGACATTTAATGTAATATAGGCAATTTTTACACCCTTTTTTTGAATTTTATCTAAAAGCTCTTTTGAAAAGTGAAGCCCTGCCGTAGGACATGCAACCGAACCTATATTTTTTGCAAAAACCGTTTGATAATTCAATTTATCAGACTCGTCCGCCTGCCTTGAAATATAAGGCGGAAGAGGTGTAAGAGCATATTTTTCCAAAATATCATAAACATTATTTCCCTGAAAAATTAACTCTACAATATACTTTGGAATTTCATTTTCATGATTTGCTTTTAATTTTTCCTTTATTTTAATTTTAAAATCATCTTTAACATCAATAATTTCGTCAATTTTAACCCTTTTTGCATTCTTTAATAAAGCTTCAAAGCAATTTTTGTTTTCTGTTTGATTAAGCAAGAAAATTTCTACCTTTGCACCGGTTTTTCTTTTTGAAATAATTCTTGCAGGATAAACTTTTGTATCGTTTAAAACAAGAATATCGTCTTTATTTAAATAATTAATAATATCAAAAAAATATTCGCTTTGAATGCTTTGTTTGCTTCTATTTAAATGCATCATTTTACAGTTCTCTCTTTTTTCGAGAGGACTTTGAGCAATGAGTTCTCTTGGAAGATTGTAGTCAAAATCCGATGTTTTAAGCATTACTCTTTTAAATCCAAATGACGTGCGGCATACACCTCGTCTACCCTTTGGACGGGTGTGGTTTTGGGATAAGCATCAAAATTTTCAAAATTTTCTATTTCTTTTGCAATTTTAATCATTACATCAATAAAATTGTCTAAAACTTTTTTTGTTTCAGATTCCGTAGGCTCAACCATAAAGGCTTCATGGATAATTAAAGGAAAATATATTGTTGCAGGATGTATATTTTCATCCATAAGTCTTTTAGCTATATTGAGAGTTGAAAAGCCTTTTTCTTTTTTGTCCGAATTATCTATTACAAACTCATGGGCGCAGTGGCTATCGTAGGCAATTTTATAATAATCTTTTAATTTAGACTTTAGGTAATTAGCAGATAATACTGCATCCTGTGATACTTTTTTCAAGTCTTTTTGAAGCATAAGGATGTACGTATAAGCTTTTATCAAAACATTAAAATTCCCAAAAAATGTTGAAACTTTGCCTATAGATTTTTCATAATTATAATTTCTTATATATTTCTTACCGTCAAATTCAATCCTTGGTACAGGCAAATACTCTCTTAAGTCTTCAACAACACCGATTGGCCCTGCCCCGGGACCGCCTCCTGCATGGGGAGTCGAAAAAGTTTTATGTAAATTTAAATGCACTACATCAAATCCCATCAGTTTTGGATTCGTATAGCCCATTATTGCGTTATAGTTTGCACCGTCGTAATACAAAAGAGAACCGTTATTATGCATTATTTTTGATATTTCAACTATATTATTATCAAACAAGCCTAATGTGTTAGGGTTTGTCATCATTATTGCCGCAATACTTTTATTATGTTCATTAACAATCTTTTTTAATTCTTCAATATCAACAAGCCCTCTTTGATTAGACTTTACTTCCAAAACTTCAAAGCCACACATAGCAGCGCTTGCAGGATTTGTACCATGGGCATTATCCGGAATAATAACTTTTTTTCTAAAATCCTTTTTGTCTTCAAAATATTTTTTAATGACCATCATACCGCTGAATTCGCCGTGTGCTCCTGCACAGGGCTGTAAACATATTTCATCCATCCCGGTTATAATTTTTAAAAAACTTTGAAGTTCAAACATTAATTTTAGCGCACCTTGACAATCATCATCATCCTGATTGGGGTGAAGCTCACTAAAACCTTCCAGTTTACTCGCCCATTCATTAATTCTCGGGTTATACTTCATTGTACACGAACCAAGTGGGTAAAAACCTTTTTCAATGCAAAAATTTTCATCTGAAAGTTTTTTATAATGGCGCATTAATTCCAATTCACTTTTATCTTCAAGTTTAATTTCGCTTGTTCTTCTTTTCATTCCCGAAACTTCCTTTTTTCTTTATTATACAGCAAAAACAAAAAGTCTTTTTTAGATTACACCTTTAAAGCATCAAAAAATCTAAAATCAAAATTTTATAATCCTCTGTTTGCTAATACCCCAAAACAAGCTCAAAGCAAGAGTATAAAGCTTGGATTAAACTTATATTAAGTTTTGTAACAAAATAAAACTATATAGCAATTTTATATTTTAGATATACTTTATATATATGTAAGACATAAATAACCTCCTCCCCCCTACTAAGTGAAGTTTAAGAAAATTCACACACAAAACACACTACTAACAACACACTAACCATTACACGAGAATCAAGCAAAAAGATTTTCAGGCCTCTAATTTAGAGGCTTTTTGTTTTGTTAAATTATGTAAATATATTTTATTTTGTTACAAAAAACATTAAAGAAAAAGTATAATCAAGCCGATTTAAATACCATAAGGTTGAACAATAAAGGAATTGGCTATGGCTGAAAATTACAGCTTAAATTCAAAATTTGGTCTAAATGTTACAAAACAAGGTACAAAATCTAATCAAAACGAAATAAACAAGATTAGTCTCACCGATAAAGCTAATGCATTATTTGACTCCTTTGAAAGTAACATTTCCAAATACGATAATGTATTCTCAGGCGAAGTAGAAAGACAAATAGGGATGTATTCAAGACAAGCAATGATAGTGGGAATGAACCTCAAAGCAGCGGATAATACCAGAAGAAATTTTGATATAAATATATAAAATGCTCTTTTAAAAGAGCATTTTTTTATTTTTAACCATAAAATATGCTACAATGATTATGTCTATAGCATAAAAAGGAGTTTATTATGTGGGAAAACGATGTTGACATCAAGGAGATAAAGGAAATCAGAACAAGAACACTTGTGTATTTTGGTGTTGGTGCTATTGAAAAAATTGATGATATTTCTTTAGAATTAAAAAAAGAAGGAATTAATAAGCTGATTGTAATGTCCGGAGCTAATGCGTATAAAGCAACAGGAGCTTGGGACTATGTTGAAGCAGCATTAAAAAAACATTCAATAGAATACATAAACTACAGTAAAGTTACTCCCAACCCAACAAATGAAGCAATAGATGAAGCGGCAAAAATAGCACATAATTTTGGTGCACAAGCAGTTATCGCAATAGGTGGCGGCTCACCCCTGGATGCCGGCAAATCAGTTGCAATTTTATTAGAATACCCCGATAAATGTGCAAATGATATTTATGAATTTAAATTCGCTCCGTCTAAAGCAGCTCCGATTATAGCAATCAACTTAACTCACGGAACAGGAAGCGAAACAAACAGATTTGCCGTTGCAACAATCGTTGAAAAAGACTACAAACCAGCTATAGCTTATGATTGCATATATCCAAAGTATGCGATTGATGATCCTAAATTAATGACAAAATTAAGCGATAAGCAAACAAAATATGTTTCAATTGACGCTATAAACCACGTCGTTGAGGCTGCAACATCAAAAGTAGCTTCGCCGTATACGATTTGTCTTGCAAAAGAAGTTATTTCAACAGTTGCAAAATATCTTCCGGAAGCAATAAAAGATCCAAATGATTTAAAAGCAAGATACTATCTTGCCTATGCTGCCATGATGGGAGGAGTTTGCTTTGATAACGGACTTTTGCATTTTACCCATGCCCTGGAACACCCATTGTCCGCCGTTAAACACGAACTATCACACGGCTTAGGTCTTGCTGTTTTACTTCCGAGTGTAATTGAAGCCATTTGGGAAGCTAAAAAGGATACGCTTTCTTATATTTTAAAACCCATTGCTCCTGAAATCTCAACTTCAACAACAGCAAAAGAGGCAGGAGAACTTGTATACGAATGGCTAAAATCTGTTGGAGTTCCAAACCGGTTAAAAGATGAAGGTTTTAGCGAAAACGATATTGACAAGCTTTGCAACCTGGCTTTTACAACTCCTTCTTTAGCCGGCCTTTTGGATATTGCTCCTGTTGAAGGCAACAGAGAAGTTGTTAAAAAAATCTATTCAAAGTCTTTATAGTAAATTCAGGGCGGGAAATATCCTGCCCTTATTTAGAAAATTATGTTAAAAATTGCTCTTATTGGAATTGATAACAGACCTATTTGTTATGATTTAATTAAAGATGTTTTGTCAATCGACAAAAATATCAAACTTTATATGCCTGATATTTCATATCTTGGATCACTTGAAAAACAAGCAAATATAGATAAAATTTTTGATTTCATAAAAAATCTTCCCGAAATTGATTATTTTATTGTAGCATTAGATACTATTGCTTATGGCGGATTGATATCTTCCAGAAGGTGTTCGGATAAAAAAGAGGTTATTGAGCAAAGAATTCAAAAATTTAAAAACGAGATAAAAAAAAGAAAAGCAAAAATTCTCGCTTTTTCTTCAATAATGCGGATTTCAAACAATAATATAAATGAAGAAGAAAAAGAATACTGGGCTCAATGGGGAAAAAGAATTTTTGACTGGTCATATTATCTCCACAAAAGCGAAGTCGAAAAGACTTTCAATTGTGTACACAATATTATACCAAACGACATTCTTGATGATTATCTTGAAGGCAGAAAAAGAAACTTTGAAATAAATAAACTATATCTGTCTTTAGCAAAAGAAGGCTTTTTTGATACTTTAATTTTTTCAAAAGACGACTGTGCGCCTTTTGGTCTAAATGTTAAAGAGGCAATGGAGTTAGAAAAAATAGCCAAAGAAGAAAATATTAAAAATGTAAAAATTAAAACCGGTGCTGACGAAATTCCTCTTTCTTTAATTACAAGAGTGCTTAGCAAAAACAATAAAATTAAAATTAAACCTGTTTTTTTAAAAGAAGATGCAAAAAACCTTATTTCAAAGTATGAAGATATTTCAATCGAAGATTGCGCCAAAGCACAAATTGAACTTGCTAATTTAAAAGCTGTTGAAGAAAATCAAGATTTAATTTTAATTATAAATAATTTTTCAAACGAACAAGGTGATTTAGTTTTAGGAGATATTATAAACAGTAATGAAAACAAAGTTGATTTTCCCAAAACACCTTATTTTATAGCAGATGTTAATAATGCAAACGGAGCAGACAATTGTTTTGTGGAAAAGATATTTAAACAGAACACAAAAAACTTTTTTGGATACTGCGGCTACAACACAAGTGCAAATACAATAGGCTGCGCTATTTTTTGCGCAATTGTAAAATTCATCGCACTAAAAAACAACTCTTATAATGACAGTGCTTTTAAAAAAAATCAATTCATAAGGTTTCTTGATGACTGGGCATACCAGGCAATAAGCAGAAAATTTGTTCAAAATTCAAATCATAATTACAAAAAAGCGCTTGAAGACAAAAAAGAAGAATTAGATAAAAACTCTTTAAAAATTTCATCGTTTTTAAACTATACACCAGAAAAAATAACTTATAGCTTGCCTTGGAATCGTTCTTTTGAAATTAGAATAGTTGTGAGATAATAAATTTATGGAAAATTATGAAGACAATAACCAAACACTTTCAAGACTTGAGTATATAAGAGAACTCATCAATGATTGCAGATATGATGATGCAATGGAATTAGCCCAAACCGCCTCAGAGGAAGAACCGGATAATACTGAGTATAACTATGAATTAGCCCGAATTTTTATGGAGATGGGTAATTATCAAAGCGCAATTTCTAATTTAGAATTAGTAGTTGAAAAAACAAGAAACCATTTGCTATACTTTATGCTTGCTGAAGCCTATCAGGCAGATGACCAGATAGATAAAGCAATCGGAGCTTATTTAAAATCTATAATGTTGAATGAAAAATTTGCCCTCCCTTATAAAAAACTAGGCATGCTTTTTTTAGGAAGAGGAGATAAGATTTCATCTATTGAATACTTTGAAGACTATTTGAAATTAGATATAGCAGATATCGAAAAAGAGCAGGTTCAAAAAGTATTAAACAGGATAAAACAATGAAAAAAATAGAAATTTACACTCTTGACTACTGCCCTTTTTGCCAAAAAGCAAAATTCTTTCTAGATGATAAAAAAGTAAAATACGAAGAAATACCTTGCGAAGACAACGAAGACGAGATGAGAAAAATATTAACCGAAAAATTTAATTTGAAATCTCTTGCAACATTTCCCCAAATCGTAATAGACGGTGTAAATATAGGCGGGTACACAGATTTGATTGAAAAGTATAATTCAGGTGAGATTTCGCTTGTTTAATCTTACAAGTCTAAAAGTTTCTTTATGTTAGACACAATTGTGCTTTTTGGCATCAAACCCACCATAACCTCTTTTACTTCGCCATTTTTGAACAATAGCACGCTTGGAAGCGAAGAAATTCCGTATTCTTTTGCTGAAGCAGTATTTTTATCCGCTTCGATTTTAACAATTTTAATCGAATCTTTAAACTCATTTTGAATTTGCTCCAAAACAGGAGTAAGTTTCCTGCAAGGGCCGCACCATTGTGCCCAAAAATCCACTACAACCGGAATGTTTGAGTCGATTACCGCTCTTTGAAAACTACTGTCATTAATTTCTTCTATATTTGCCATATTTTATTTTTCTCCTTATTATTATTTTATCATGGTTATTAGAAATATTATTTCAAATTTAAAAAATGATTATATTGAAAAAAAAGTTTTTCATAGCGAGTTTGTAGATTTTATGGAAAATATCAAAAACCCTTTTATTGTTTTAGTTTGCTGCATTTTATCTTTAAGAACAAATGATAAAATTACGATTAAAGCGGCTAAAAGAATGCTGGAACTTGCAGATGACCCGTATAAAATGATGGGAGTTAACATTGAAACCCTGGCAAGAGCAATATATCCCGTTGGGTTTTACCAAAACAAAGCAGCTCAAATTATAGAATTGTCAAAACAAATTGTAGAAAAATACGAAGGAAAAGTTCCTTCTTCAATAGAAGAGTTAGTAAAATTCAAAGGTGTTGGAAGAAAAACCGCCAATCTTGTTTTAGCAAAAGGTTTTAATATTCCCGCAATTTGTGTTGATGTCCATGTCCACAGAATTACAAACCGTTTGGGTTATGTAAATACGAAAACTCCCGATGAAACAGAACAAGTTTTAAGAAAAATTTTGCCAAAAGAATATTGGATTGATTTCAACACTCTTTTAGTAACCCACGGGCAAAATATCTGCAAACCGATAAAACCCAAATGCGATATTTGTTCTGTTAAAAAATATTGCAAATTTAACCGATAGCACTTACATCTTTGTTTATAATCTCATCAAGAAATTCAATATTTACAGGAATAATGTTTGAATTTTTTATTCTAAAAACAAGCTTTTTAAATAGTGCAATTGTCTCTATTTGTTCCGTGATAAGTCCTGAAATAAATTCAATTGCTGCTATATCATCAACTTGCCTTGCTGTTTTGTAAAGCTCTTGTATTTGGATATACATAAATTCCTCATGGGCAAGAGCCGCAGTGAAAATATCTGACACATTAATCCAATCAACACCCGGTTCTTCAATTTTTGAAAAAGTAAGCTTTTCGTCTCTTAAAATTATATAATCATAAATTTTTTGAGCGCAATTAAGCTTCTGGCTTGCTTTATGCTTCATAAAATTTGAAAAACCGCGCATTGCAATCTCGTCAAAGTATGTAGACATTGCAAAGTACAGATAAGCACTATAGAACTGATGGTTTATTTGTTTGTTAAAAGTTTGAATAAGCTGTGTTTCCATTAATTTCTCCTAAAACTGTTTTGTCGTCCAAAGACCGTCTAAATTGCAATAAAGTCTTATGTAAAACCCGTCTTTGCATTCACATTTAAAATTCATTTGGCAGGGTTCATTAACTTTTAAATATTTTCTTTTTAGAAAAATTTCATCGTTTGAAATTGCTTCAATGTATTCAATATGGTGCTCCGGTGTCATCACATGCTTTATGACAACTTTTTTTTCAATATCGTCAACATTTTCAACAAAAGCAAAGTGAGCATTTTGAATATCAGGGATATTTTCTTTTAAAAGCTCCATTTTTTCACCGCAGCATACAAGTTCCCCATATCCTTCACTTGTCATTTCAACAACATTTTTACAAACATTGCATTTGTAAGTTTCATTTCTTTTTGTCATCTTATATCCTTTCTTAACTTTTTTGATTTTTACATAGCTGAAAAATAAAAAAAATTAGCCCCAAGACCTAAGCACCCTGTGGCAAAATTACAGTATTGACTAATGTGTTATAATATTAAAAAAAGGAGATTTATATGGCACGCATTTTAATCTCAATGAAAGACACCTTTTTAAAAACAATAGATGAAATGGCTGAACGTGAACAAAGAAGCCGTTCTGAGCTTGTTAGAGAAGCTCTGCGCAGTTATGTCAAAAGAGCAAATTCTGCTTCTTTAAAAAAAGCTCAAAAAAACGCTACATTGCTCGAAACTTTGCTAGACTAATTAAATAAACCTGTATCTCTAAAGGCTCAAGCGTCACATTAATAATATTTTTTCTGATTGTCGGATTATTTTTGGAATTAACTTTCCTGAAAAGATAATCTTTTTTAAGATATTTAGATTTTACGCTTGCTTTTTGTATACTGTCTTCATCCAAAGAGCCTATAACAATAAGCTCTCTGTCGAAACTTACAATAGAATAGGCAAAAACTTTAGAATTGTTTGTTTCAAGCGCTTTGTATTTACCGTTTGTTATAAGGTCTTGATTTCTTATTTTAAAATCAATTGCCTTTAAATACTCTTCTTTTAACTTTGGGTATAGTTTTTTTGTTTGCGCTGTCGGGTTAAATATATCAAACATGCCGGTGTGAACAAAATAATATTCGTCATCTGTTGAACTTTTATCAGCTTTTTTATTTTCATAAGGATATATAAAATTATCGCCATAACTAAAGCCGTCCAAAAAATAGCTATTTAAAGGGAGGGTTGCATTCAACCATAAAACCGTTCTCCAATAGTTTTCAGCTCTTAAAACCGGGGCTTGCTGGTCATGGGTTGCAATAGCCGCTATCATTGATTTATCTTTATATTTTTTTAAAATTTTTAAATTTTTATCTATTTTCTTATCAAATTCTTTTTTTGTTTTTACATTTTTAAAATCACTCCAAGAGCCATAGTAACTGTCAAAGCCGCTCGATAAAAGTTCTTCTATTGAGCTGTAGCACTTAACTCCGACAGGAGCGGGATTTGTCCATTCCGGATTTGCTTCAGCCAAAAAGAGAAATTTTTTATTGTCTTTTCTTGCATAGTTTATAACTTTAGCCCAAAATTCAGGAGGTTTTATTGCTGCAACATCTGCCCTTATTCCGTCAAAACCGATATCTTTAGCCATATCAACAAAACTTTTGAAATTATCAAGATTGAGCTTATTTAAATTTTTATCTTTGTCGTAAATCCTAAAAAGTCTGACATCCGACCAATCAGCAGGAATAACGGAATCATTGTTTTTGTCAAGAATAAACCAATCCGGTTTTCTTAAACTCAAATCATAAGAACCGCACGAAGGCAAATCTATTATCACGTTTAAGTCCAACTTGTGCGCTTCTTGTACAAATTCTTTTGCTTCTTCATAAACGGTTATATCATTTGTAGTATCGTCCAGTTCAGGGTTAATTTTATCAAAAGCATCCATTGCATATAAAGAACCCGATGTACCCAGTGCTTTTAATCTGCCTACAGGCGTAATCGGAAGAATATAAATCGTATTTATGCCATCTTCTTTCAAAGCTTTAAGCTTATCCTTTGCGTTTAAAAAAGTTCCTTTGATATCGCCTTTGCTTTCATCAATAATGCCGTCGTTGTCTTTATCAAATGCACCAAAATTTCTTATATTTATAGTGTATATAATTGCCGAATTATTTTTAAATACCTCGACTATATCTTCTCTTGCAGATAAATAATTAGTACTTAAAAGCAATAATAATCCCGTTAAAAATACAACTCTTCTCATAATATAAAAGTATATAAGAAAAATAAATTTATTGTATAATATATTGGTATTATCGAGTGATTTTTAGGTTTTATATATGAAAAAATTTTTAAGTATATTTAAAAATGAAGATGTTTTTCAATCATCAAAGCCTGCCGCATTAAGTGCTTTTATACTTGTCGCACTTATAATCACGGCTTTGCTTTCAGTAAGATATTATTTATTTCAAAATATCATTGTAAACGGCATTGCTCAAAAAACAATTCACGCCAAAAATAGTTTTGAAGTTATAGATAAACAAAGAACAGAACTTATAAAAAGAGAAGTTGCAAATAAAATCAGACCTGTTGTAGCTCCCGTTGAAGGAGACTATATTAAAGTTGATCTTCAAAGCGCTATTGACAGTATTGAAAAAATAAAAAAAGAAAAGAAACCTTATCAAACAAAACAAAAAGAACTTTTTGACCTTCTTGAAATAAACGACACAACAAGAAAAAACAATGCAATAAGCTACATACTATCCACAAGTGAAGCAAATTTAACTACGGCATTTACAAATACAAAATATTTACTTAACGAACTTTTAACAGTAGGCGTGTTTGATACTGAAGTTAACAATTTTGTTACAACAAGCATGATAGATAAAGCTGTGGGTTCTCACGTCAAAAAGAGTCAGTATCCTCTTATAATAGGGCTTATCGAACATAGCGTCATCCCTAATTTAATAATAGATGAGTATGCAACGGATATTGCAAGAAAAAACGCAAAAAATGCAGTTAAGCCGTATGTTGTAACCTTTAAAAAAGGAGATACTATTCTCCAGATGGGGGAAAAAGTTACCCAATTAAAAAAAGACGCTCTTAAATTGTCAGGCTACAATGCTTTTGAATTGAATCAAACAGGAGTATTCGGAATATTTGCTCTTGTTTGTCTTACTATGTACAGCTTAATTCTATACATAAAAAAATATGAAAAAAAATTCTATACTCCCCGCTACATGCTCTATATTTCACTTTCTTCCATAATTCTGACTTATATTTGTATAGTTATATCAAATTCATCACATATTTCTAACTATCTTATGCCGTTTGTGGCTTTTACTATGATACTTTCAATTTTTACAAACCCGATTCTTTCTTTTTTGGTTTCAATTTTAATGCTTGCGATTTTGTCTTTGACGTTGTTTTTTGACTCACAGTTGATTTATGTTTTTGTGTGTGCAATATTATCATCGAGTTATCTGGTTTCAAAAATGTCTTATTCGAAAAGATTTGATATTATATGGTGCGGGGCAAGAGTAGGTTTTGTAATGTTTCTTGCGATGTTTTTTGCATCATTTTTTGAGCTTCAAACTTCTGCATTTGCAAGACTTTTTCAGGCGAATGTGCAAAACCCTTTTTTAGGTCTTATGAATGGGTTAATTTCAGCGATGATAGCAATGTTTTTTATTCCTATTATAGAAAAAGTTTGTAAAATCGTATCTCCATATGCCCTAATTGAACTTGCAGACCAAAACCAGGAATTATTATCCAGAATGCGAAGTGCAGCTCCCGGAACTTTTCATCACTCTCTTATGGTTGCAAATTTGTGCGAAGCGGCAGCAAGCGCTATTGGGGCAGATTCAATTCTGGCTCGTGTAGGAGCATTTTACCATGATATAGGCAAACTCCAGCGTCCTTTATTCTTTATTGAAAATCAGTCTTATTTTGGAGTTGAAAATCCGCATACAACACTAACCCCACGCCAAAGCAAAATGGTTATTACTTTACACACTAAAGACGGTGTAGATATAGCAAAAAAATACGGACTTCCGCAGGTTGTTATTGATTTTATCCAGCAACACCACGGAGAAAGTCTTGCAGGATACTTTTACAATAAAGCAGTAGAAGAAGAAGGTGCTGAAAATGTATCAGAAAACCAATTCAGATACCCCGGCCCTAAACCAAAAACCAAAGAAACGGCAATATTAATGCTGGCTGATGCTCTTGAAAGTGCCGTTCGTTCTCTTAAAAATCCCACACAAGAGCAAATAGAAGCAATTGTGAATAAAATTTTTACAGAAAGATTAAACGACGGACAATTATCCGACAGCCCGCTTACTTTAAAAGACATTAAGATTATAGCAATGACTTTTAATAAAATTTTAAGAGGAATGCAACATGAAAGAATAAAATATCAAGAAAGAGTAATGAACGAACTAAAAGATAAAACAAAAATAACAATACAAAATACAACAGATGAAGAATTTGAAAAAAAATTGAGAGAGCTTCAAAAAAAAGCGAATGAAAAGGATGAAAATGAAGGCTAGTTTTACTCTTGAAAAAATAGATAATGTAAATATTACTCTTAAAAACTATAGAACAAAAATCAAAAAAATGATTAATGTTATGCTGGAGTTAGACCAACTAAAAACAAGTGAAGTTTTTCAAAAAGACATTTCTAAAATTCGGTTCGATATTTCGTTTTGCAATGACAACACAATACAAAAAATCAACAAAGACTATAGAAAAAAAGACAAGCCAACAGACGTTATAACTTTTTCATTGTTTATCGATGATTTAAATGCACAAATTTACAGAAAAACAGCAGATTTAGGACAAATTATAGTTTCTGTTGAAACTGCCCAAAGACAAAAAAAAGATACTTTAGAAAAAGAAATTTTAACGCTTATCTGCCACGGAATTTTGCATTTATTTGGATTTGACCATTTAACAAAAAAAGATTACGATTTTGTTGTGGGGATTCAAAATATTGTCTTAGAGGAATTATGAATAAGTTTCAATCAAGAAATTTTCAAAGAAGTTTAATGTATGCCCTGAACGGTTTAAGGCTTGCATTCAGGTCACAGAGAAACTTCAGAAAACATCTTTTTATTGCTTTTCTTACATTAAGTATTGCTTTCTTTTTAAGGGTTAGTTTAGTTGAATTTTGTATTATCATATTTGCAAACACTCTTGTTCTTGTTGTTGAGATGATAAATTCCGTTATAGAATTTGTGATTGATGCTTATTATAAAAATAAATGGGCAAAATTAGCAAAATTATCAAAAGATATTGCAGCAGGAGCTGTTTTATTGTCAGCTATAATAAGTGCTATTATTTCACTTTTGATATATGCTGGTAAAATATATGAACTGTATTACTTATGAAGGGAAAAATATGGCAAATTTTAAAGAATTGGCGGTTGAAAACTTTAAAAACGGATTTTCTTGTTCCGAATCCGTTGCACGTGCCGCAGTTGATTTAGGGCTTGCAAATGAAGATTTTGTTTCAATAGCAACAAGCTTTTCAGGCGGCATGTCTTCAAGGTGTCTTTGCGGAGCGGTTGCAGCATCACAAATGGTTTTAGGATTATTGCACGGAAAATACAAAGATAATAGCGCAAGACAGCTTGCAAAAGAATTCTATGAAGAATTTATAAAAATTCACAAAGTTACCTGTTGCAAAGTTTTGACTAAAGATTTCAAAGATTTTCATTCAAAAGAAAGAAAAAATCATTGTATAAATATGGTTTATGATGCATCTTCAATTCTGGATAAAAAACTGGCCGAACTTGAACAAAAAAGTTCCATAAAAGCATAGTATATTACAAAACTTTACATTTTATTTTAAAAATGAACATTTTTTAAAAAAATTTGTTTTAATATATATAATAGTCTTTAAATTGGAGGGAATATGAAAAAAGTTTTTGCTATATCATTAATGATGATGTTTGCTTTTTGTACTTATGCTCAAGCCCGAACTGTTTACGATTCAACAGGAAGAAAAATTATCTATGACGGCACAATAAGAGGACAAAAAAGAGCCAGAGAACAAAAATTAGAACAACAAAGAAAATTGCAGGCTGCTGCCGCTGCAAGACTTGATTATGAACAGGCGCTAAAGACTTTAGAAGAGCCTAAACCAAAAACAAATTTTTACCAAGACAGAATTCAAAATTAATTTATACTAAGAAGAGCTAAATTTAATTTAGCTCTTCTTAGTATTCCCTTTATTTTTTTGGTAAATAAAATCCGCAAAAGTTTTTGCGGATTTTATGAGTATATTTGCTTATTTTCTATGCTGCAAATTCAGATTTATAGTTTTGTTCAGTGTATAATTCAGCTGCTTTTTCTATTGCTTCTTTAGCTTTATTTAATTCAGAAGTGCTCATTTCATCAAGTAATGATGAATATTTGTCCATCAAATAATTATTATAATCTTCAGTCATTTCTTCCTGTTCTTTTAATTCTTTTTCTTCAAGTTTTTCTTCTTTTTGGCTTTTGAGCTCTTCTTCTTTTGCTTCCAATTCTTCTTTTTTATCTTCTACTTCTTGTTTTCTTGCTTTTTTTGCCTTTTTAGTTTCATTAGTTTCTTCTGATTTACTTGTTTCTTTGGATTTAGTTTCTTCTTTTATTGTTTCTGATTCCAATTTATCAATTTCTTTTGCAGTATTATCTATTGCTTCGCTTGTCATCATAATAGAAGTATCTGTACTTCCCGAAGAACCTGAAGCGGATACGCCACTTGCCTGTCCAAAGTTAGAAGGATCAAGGTTAATACTTACTTCTTCCAGTATTTGGTTCATGAATAATTCTTCTGATTCAATTGCACCGTTTCCGTTTGCATCTACAATTTTTATTTCAGCCCCTGTTTGCGGGTCTTTAATTGTCAATACATTAACAGCGCCGTTGGTTACATCTGTATCGTAGTGTCCGTCTGCTTTATTATCAGGAATGTATGTTGTTTGTGTCCAGTCAGAAGATACTTCGTAACCCAAAGCTTGGGCTTCTGCTATAAAATCATTTGTTTGATAAACATTTTTTCCTTGGAATAATCCTGCAAGTTCTTCCTGAATTTTAAGTTCATCTTCTGTTTCGATTTTAACGGCTTCTTTTAATTCATCAGATAAAGCTGCACCATATTGTGAAAAATCTGCTTCGCCGTTTCCTAAAGATGTTGTTTTAATTCCTTTTGCATTCAACTGTGCAATTTGTTCATCATAACCGGCTTTATCAGAAGTTTTTCCTGTTTTTTTGTCTTCTTTTTCTTCCGATGTGTCAAAAATAGATGTGTCGGTTGTTTGAGATAAAGTTTCCGTTGTTGTCATATTTTGATTTACAACATTTTGAGCAACATTTTGAACCTGTGTAGTAACTGCTTGTTGCACAACAGGAGCTGCTTGTTGGGCTACTTGTTGGAATTTGTTGAAGATTTCTTGTAGATTTGCACTCATCTTAATATACCTCATTAATATATTTTATTCTCGTTATATATAATAAGTATATATCCATTAAAAAATTGCCTGTATGTTACAAAAATTTACAATTTTTTTTGATGTATACTTTTAATATAGAATAGATGTTATAGAGTTGTTTTATGAAAAAAGACAAAAAAATGTTGCTTATATTTCCGCCACAGTGGACACCTATCGGTCCGCACTTTGCAATTGCATCTTTGGTTGGACAATTAAAAAATAAAGGTTACAGTGCAAATTGTCTTGATTTAAATATTGAATTCTACAATAAAATTTTAACTAAAGAATACTTAACAAATGTAATTGAGAAAATTAAAAAAGACTATGTAAGTCTTTTTACAAGCATCAGAAAAATATACACAAAAGGGAAAAAAGAATCACAGTATTCTCTGGATGAAAAGTGCGATATTTATAAATTTGGAAAAATTAAAAAATTTCTCTCAAAAGAAGATAAATTAACCCCCATGCTTCCGGATTTGATTGAGCTTGCTAAGGGAGTGTTAAAAGATGAAAGCAAATTTTTTACTCCGGAATACCTTATAAGGGCATTGAGCATGATAGATTCAGCGCTTTCTCTCATATCTTTAGCTTATTGTCCAACAAATATCGAATTTGATGCTTTTTATAATTCTTTCATGAAGCTTGATTTTAAACACATAAAACATTTTGTATTTGATAAAAAAAGTAATCTTTTTTGGAATTTTTTCAAAGAAAAAATTGAAGAAATTAAAAAACAAAATAACGATTTTATAGCAATTTCTCTTAATTCTTCAAGTCAGCTTGTTGCAGGGTTGACACTTTCGTATTTGCTTAAAAAATATACAGATGCCCATATAAATATTGGCGGCAATTTTTTTGGAAGAATAAAAGACGAAATCAAAAAACACCCTGATTTTAATATCTTTTGCGATTCAATTTCAATAGAAGAAGGCGAAGGCCCTATTGTTGAAATGGCAAAATTTATAAACAATGAAATACCTATTGAAAAAGTTCCAAATTTGCTTTATTTTAAATCCTCCAAAGTTTTTGAAACACAAAAAATGTGCCCTGTCAGATTAAACAATATGGAAAACTTAAATCTTGACTGTTACAATTTAAAAGACTATTTTACTCCGATAATAACTATGCCGTATCAAACTTCAAGAGGATGCTATTGGGGTAAGTGCACTTTTTGCGATCAGGATTTCGGACAAGAATTTAATGTTAAAGATATTAAAAAAGTTATATCAGAAATGAGGGAATTAAAAGAAAAATACAATATAACCCATTATGAATTCATAGATGAGTCCGTGTCTCCCACGTATTTGTATGACTTTTCAAATGAATTATTAAAAACCGATTTGGATGTTAAATTCTTTTGTGATGCAAGATTAGAAACGGCATTCGATGATAAAACACTTGAAACAGCTTCCAAAGCCGGCTTAAAGATGGTTATGTGGGGCTTAGAATCAGGCAGCGACAGGATAATGGAATCCATAAACAAAGGAATAGACCTTAACAGAAGATTTGATATTTTAAAAACGGCAAACAGGTATGGAATTTGGAACTTTGCTTTTATATTTTTCGGTTATCCTCTTGAAACAAAAGAAGACGCAAGAAAAACAATAGATATGCTTTGTAATAACCATGAATTTATCAACTCATACGGGAGAAGCGTTTTTACGATGGGAAAACATGCTAAAATTGCATCTGAACCGGAAAAATTCGGCATTACAAAAATGTATGAGGCCCAAGACGAGTTTTCTCCAAGTATTGAATTTGATTGTGTCGGAATGAATAAAAAAGAAGTTAGCGAAATTATAGAAGAATGCAAAGTAAAATGTTTTAAGTATTATGAAAACCCCTTGTGGATGTATTTAAGGTATCGTGAATGGCTATTTTTATATATTGATAAACACGGGCTAAATTGGGTATCTAATTATAAAGTTAAATTATAAAAAGGATTTAAAAATGGATTTATTTAACGAAATCGGTAAAAAATTCGGTTTAATTAAAGAAGAAGAAAAGTCTAAAACCGAACAAATAATGGAAAAAAGAGACAATATCAAGTTAAATCTTGCAGTAAAATTGTATCAGCAAGGTTTCAGTGATGATGAAATTGAAACGGTTTTATCCGTAATTGAAAGTGCGGAAAATGATATTCAACAAATTAAAGACAGTCTTATAGGAACAAATATTAACCCCAAAGCCGGAGAAGACCCGATGAAGCCTTTATCTGACGGTATAGACAAAATTCGCAAGCGCCAGCTTGAAATGCAAAAAGAACTAAACGAAACAATACAAAGATTGGCTCAAAACCATAAAAAAAATTTATAACTTTTGTTTTTTGTGCCAATTGAAGGCTTTTCGGATTGAATCTTCAACTGAAAATTCATTTTTCCAATGCAATATTTCGTTTGCTTTTTTAATATCAGCAATCAAAACCTCAGGATCACCTTGTCTTTTGGGATAAACTTCATATTTAACTTCTTTGGCTAAAACTTTATTTACTGCTTTTAAAATTTCATATATGCTAAAACCTTTTTGAGAACCCAGGTTAAAGACATTTGAAGTATTTTTTTCTTTTAAATATAAATAAGCAAGCCTATGCGCTTCGGCCAAAGATTCAACATCAACATAGTCTCTTATTGCGGTTTTATCTTTTGTATTATAATCATCTCCAAAAATTTTAAAAGTTTCACCTTTAATTCCTGCTTTTATAATATTTGGACAAAGATGCGTTTCAACCTTATGCCATTCACCAAATCTGGCTTCTTTGTCAGCCCCAAAGGCGTTAAAGTATCTTAGCTTTATAGATTTCAGATTATAAGCTCTGTCGTAGTCATCCATAATATTTTCTATTATAAGTTTTGTTTTTCCGTAAGTATTTTCCGGACTCTTGGAATGGTCTTCATCAATTGGGGTATAATCTGGCTCTCCATATACTGCAGCGGTTGATGAAAATACAATTTTTAAGACTTTATTTTCAACCATCGAATCCAAAAGATTTAAAGTTCCCAAAACATTGTTTTTATAATAAATTGAAGGATTTGTCATGCTTTCAGATACAATAGAAAATGCCGCAAAGTGTATAACGCAATCTATTTTGTAGTTTTTAAAAACTGAATCAATATCATCTTTATTTTTAAGATCACCTTTTATAAATTTGACATTTCTATCAATTTCCCGGAGCTTTTCTATTGTTTCAATATGTCCTGTTGAAAGATTGTCAAAAATTAAAATATCATCAACAGCATTTTCAATAAAATTAACAGCACAATGACTGCCGATATATCCTGCGCCACCGGTTATAAGTATCATCTTAAAACCAGTCCTATAATTTGCTTTTCAAGCCCTGATTTGATTTTATTTATTTCATTTTGAATGATTTCATCTGTCAAAGTCTTGTTTTCATCTTGTAAAGTGATTCTGAAAGCAAAAGATTTTTTACCTTCTTCAATACCGGCACCTGAATAAATGTCAAATATTTTTGAAGATTTAAATATATTTTTATCGGCCGATTTTTTAATAGCTTTATTCAATTCCTCAATTGTTATATCCTTTGGCGCAACAAATGCAATATCTCTTTGGACAGATCCAAAAACAGATATTTTTTTATACTTTGTATCACTTAATACAACAGACGAAATTATATCTTCTAAATTGATTTCAAAAAGATATAAAGGCTGATTAAATTTTAATTTATCTGCTAAAACCGGATGCAATTTACCTATAAAACCAACTGGCTCTTTGTTTTTACCCAAAATTGAAACAGTTGCACCTTGCGCCGGATGAATAAATTCATAGTTTTGTCTGTCATTTTGTTCAAATGGAGCAAAAACAATCCTTTTTAGAAGTCCTAATTTTTCAAACAGACCTTCTAAAGCGCCTTTTAATGTAAAGAAATCATCTTGTTTTTTATTGTATAAGTCATTTCTGGTACTGCCGAAAATGCATCCTGAAAGTTTTCTTATTTCAATTGCACCGGATTCATTTTCGTTGGGTGTATTTTTTTGAATGTATGTTTTTCCGACTTCATACATTCTGAAATTCTTCTGACCGTTGTCAAAATTGTTTTTCACAACTTCAAGAAGACTTGGGCTAAGGCTTTGCCTTAAAATTGCATAGTCTTCACTGTGTGGATTTAAAACTTCAATTTTTACTTCTTCATCGAGAGGATTTAAATACATATTGCAAAGATTTCTTCCCACAAGAGAGCTTGTTATTATTTCATCAAACCCATAAGCAAGCATTGTGTTGTTTATAGTCTTGATAATTTTAGAATCATTGTTAATATAAGCACCTTCGGAAATATTCGGAAGTTCGGGGGTAATTTTATCAAAACCTTCTATTCTTGATACCTCTTCAATTAAATCAATTTCTCTTGTGACATCATTACACCTGTAGCTTGGAGTTTTATATTTTGCTGCAATTTCATTTTTTCCTAAAAGTTCAAAGCCAAGATTTTGAAGTATTTCGATTTGAGTTTCTTGCGGTATATCAATTCCCAAAATTCTCTTAATTTCCGAATTTCTTAAAGTTATAGTGATATCGTCTGGTTTATCGCATCCTGTTTTAGAAATACCTATAAATTCAGCGTCGGCATATTTTTTCAACAATTCAACAGAGCGATACATAGCAGAAGCAATCATTTCAATATCTACTCCTCTTTCATACCTGCTTGATGCATCTGAGCGGTATCCGACACTACGAGCGGATTTTCTGTTTGTATGAGGAGTAAAATATGCTGCTTCCAGCGCTATATTTTTGGTATTTGAATCAATTTCAGAGTTAAATCCTCCAAAAACACCGCCAAGACAAACCGGATTTTCTTTCGTAGCAATTACTACCGTTTGGTTTGGAATTAATTTTCTTTCGACTTCATCAATTGTAGTCAAAGTCTCGTTTTCAAAGGCATATCTTACACAAAGATAATTATTTAATTTATCCAAATCAAAAGCATGCTGCGGTGTTCCCAATTCAAGCATAACATAGTTTGTAATATCTACAATATTATTAATCGGTCGCATGCCGGCAGCTGTGATTCTTCTTTGGATAAACTCGGGAGAAGGCTTTATTTTTAAATTTTTTAAAACAGCGATACTGTAATACTTGCAAATTTCATAGTCTTTAATTTCAACTTGAAAATCCGTACTGCCTTCATTTTTTAATTGCGGTTTTTCAAATTTCAACTTTCGATTAAATAATGCAGACAATTCTCTTGCTATTCCAATTACGCTTGCTTCGTCTCCACGATTTGCTGTCGGTGCTGTATGATAAATTATTTCATCTTCCAAATTCATTAATTTTTCAAGAGGAATATTAAGTTCAACATTGTCATAAATTCTATTCAAAATTAAAATACCGTCTTCCTCTTGTAAATCAGCTAAACCAAGTTCATCTTGTGAACATAGCATCCCTTGAGATTCGACGCCCCTGATTGCTATGGGAGTCAGTTCAAAACTTTCGCCTGTTTTTCTGTCTAAAACTTTAGAACCCACTGTTGCATAAGGAACAATTTGACCGGCTTCAATATTTTGTGCTCCGCATACAACCCGTTTTTCAACTCCGCCTAAATCTACAGTTACAAGGTGAAGCTTATCGGCATTTGGATGATTTTCAATTTTTATTATTTTTGCTGTTCTGATATTTGAAAAAGCAGGTTTTTTGTATTCAATTTCTTCAACTTCGAGTCCTGACATTGTAAGTTTGTATGAAATTTCTTCAGGGCTTATGCCTTCTAAATCAACAAATTCATTTAACCATTCGTGTGAAACCTGCATTTTATTAATTCCTTTTTACTAGCTTTCTATATTATTATATTCTCAAGAAAAAAAGAGTGCAAACACTCACAGATATATTCCTGAGTCCGGCTGATTTTAAGATTTAAATATTCCGCTTCACGCTTTTTAAAGTAGCCGGCTTTACCGGTTTAGCGAAAAATCACCAGAAAAAACAAAAACGAAATTTTCCGCACTTGCCCTTATAGTGTCATTTAAAAGCTACATGCCGCACATCAAACCGTAAAGAGTCAGAACTCCGACAGAGCTGATAACAATCCAAAAATGCATCATAGGATGCAGGTTATTCCAAATCTCACTAATCATTGTTTTAAGCATAGATTGATTATATAATTATATTTTCTTTTTTCAATCATCCGCTTATACTAGTTATAATTGAGCAAGATTGATTTTAATAAAATTTTATTATAAGTCCATTCCGCCTAAAAGCTCTTGCTTTATTCCTTGTTGAAGCTCTAAGACATCTGTTCCTAAATTAACCAAAACTTTCATCGCAAGACAATTTGGCATTTTTGTTATTCCATAGAGCAAATTTTCTGATTTTATTTTTGCTCTTTTATGTTCTTTTGCGGTTTCATAAGCCACTTCCAGCATTTTTTTTGCTCTTGGGCTATATGACAAATTTTTAATATCTTTTTGGGGTTTTATAAGTTTTTCAACTTCGCATCTTGCATCTTTCAAATTAATGCCAAGTCTCCTTAAAACATCGGATGCAATTCCTATTCCATAAGAAAGAATGCCTAAAAGAATCATTTCCGTTCCAATTGCAGAAGATTCCATATTCAACGCTTCAATTCTGGCAAGCCTTAATATCGCAAGGGTTTCAGGTATTTTGTCATTCATTTTTTTCATAACAATATCTTCAAAATCAACCGTATTTGGAATATATTTCGAAAGAATTTTATATGCAATTCCGCTTTTGGATTTCAATATCCCTAAAACAACATGCTCAGGCTGTATTCCTGCACTTCCGGATTCTTTGGCATAATCAAGCGCTAACAAAAGCGCCTTGAAAGCGTTTGGGGTAAATATTATCTGTTTTTCGGAATTTTCAAATTCGTCTTTTCTGGTGTGAAACTTTGAAAGCTCATTCGTAAAAACTTCGGAATTTATTGAATATTTTTCTAATATTTTTACAATTTCATACCCGTTGTTATCCAAAACAGACTGAAGCAATTGTTCACTCCCTAAAATCTCATAGCCTTTTGCCGATAGTTTTGATTGCGCATTTGATAAAATATCGGATATTATTTTTTCTCTGAAAAAATCATTAATATTCAACAGTTGGGTGTTTTCAATTTCAATTTCGGGATGAATTGTTTTAATATCGGAGCTTTTGTCTAAAATTCTTTTTAAATTTACAATAATTTTTTCTTCATCTAAACCAAATTTTTTTATAATTTTATAAGCACCGCAGTCTTTGTTTTGAAATATTGCAAGGGCAATATGTTGCGGCATTACAAATTTTGAATTCAATTCAACTGAAAGCTCTACTGCTTTTTTTAAAATTTCCCTTGCTTCAAGAGAAAAAATTATTCTGTTGTTGTTTGAATTTTTATTGTTGTCCAAAGTATAGCTTACTTCAGTTGAAAGTTTTCCAAAATCAATTTTGTCAAAATTTAAAATTTTAGCTTGTACTCCTTTGCACTGGAATACAAGCCCCAAAAAAAGATGATCCGATAAAACTTTATTGTGGGAAAATTCCTGTGCAAAATTCTGCGCAGATTGTACTACATCTATTGCTTTTTGTGTAAATTTTTCAAACATATTTTTACTATATCCCAAATTCTATTTTATTTAAATATATCAAGAAATTTTTTCTTCCGGTAGTTATTAATTGTGTCATAATCCAAAACCGTGCTTCTGTCAAAAACCTTATATGCGGTTAAAAATGCATTGGCGGTATCTATTGAAGTAAAGCTTGGAATATTGTACATTTGAGCTATTGTCCTGATTTGAAAACCTGAATTTTGAGAATTTTTACCTGTAGTTGGTGTATTGATAATGAAGCTCAAACGCCCGTTTTTCATACGCTTTTGAAGCTTATCAATCATAAATTTTTCTATCATTTTAGACGGAATACCGTTTTTTTCAAGAAACTTATGCGTTCCCCAGGTTGCCATTATGAAAAAGCCTTGTTTAAAAAGTTTTTTAATAATCGGCAATGCCGGCTTTTTACAGTGGTCATTAAGAGAAACCAAAACCCTTTGTTTAGATTTTGAAAACTTATATCCGCCTGCAAGAAATGCTTTATACAAAGCCTTCTTATACGTTGTATCAACTCCTAAAACTTCTCCTGTAGACTTCATTTCAGGGGCAAGTGCGGGATCTATTCTGTTTAGTTTTTGCCAAGAAAAAACAGGCATTTTAACCGAAACAAGATTTGATTTTTTATACAATCCCACGCCATAACCTGCTCTTCTTATAGATTTTCCAAGTATTGCACTTAGCGCAATATTAACCATAGGAACTCCGGTAACCTTGCTCATGATAGGTACTGTTCTTGAGGCTCTCGGATTAACTTCAATTACATAAACTTTATCGTCTTTAATAATAAATTGAATATTCATTAACCCTTTAATATTTAATTTTCGTGCAATTTTTGTTGCATATTGAACAAGAATTTTTTCATTTTTTCTTGAAATATTTTGACTCGGATAAATACTCATTGAATCTCCGGAATGCACACCGGCTCTTTCGATGTGCTCGCAAATTCCTGGAATTAATATGTCTCTGCCGTCTGAAATAGCATCAAGTTCAACTTCTTGACCTTCCAAATATTGATCAATTAAAACAGGGTGTTCGTTTGAAAACTTAAATGCTTCTGAAATATATGTTAATAACTCATCATCATTATAAACAACCTGCATTCCTCTTCCGCCTATAACATAACTCGGACGGACAAGAACAGGATAATTGAGCTCTTTTACCGCATTTAAGGCTTGCGTTGTTGAAGTAACAGCACAGCCTTTAGGCTGGGGGATATTTAATTCTTTTAAAAGTCTTTCAAAAACTTTTCTGTCTTCAACCGCATTAATACTCTCCAAACTTGTCCCGAGTATTTTAACGCCTTCTTGGCTTAACTTTTCAGCCAAATTTATAGCGGTTTGTCCTCCAAATTGAACCAGAACACCTTTGGGATTTTCTTTTTTTATAATGTTCATAATATATTCAGCATTCATAGGTTCAAAGTATAATCTTGTTGCTATATCAAAATCTGTAGAAAGAGTTTCCGGGTTTGAATTTACCATAATTGATTCATACCCGTTTTTAATAAGTTCAAGCGAAGCATGGACTGAACAATAGTCAAATTCTATACCTTGGCCTATTCTTATCGGACCTGAACCTAAAACCAGAATATTTTCTTTTGGTTTTTTGTAGTCTTTTGAATATTTTTCTTTAAATTCTTCAACTTCGCATTCTTCACCGTATGTTGAATAAAAATATGGCGTTGCTGCCTCAAACTCACTGGCACAGGTGTCAACTATTCTAAAAGCAGCATTAATATTGAACTTTTTAATAGAGTCAATTGTACTTTGAGTTAACTGAGCAATTTCTTCATCCAAAAAAGCGCATTTTTTTGCTTTCAGATAAAGTTCCTTACTCAACTTGCTTTTTGTAAGCTCGTGCTCTAAATCAACAATTTCTTTAATTTTTGATATAAACCATTTGTCTATTTTTGTTATTGCGCATAGTTTATTTATATCATTGTTATTGTATATTGCCTGTGCAAGTCTGAAAATTCTTCTGTCATCTTGTATATACAGCTCACTTAACAATGCATCATTTGAAAGCTCTTCAAACCCCCTTCTTAAAAGCCCTGTGTATCTTTCCTCAAGAGAAGTTACGGCTTTTTTAAAAGCAGAATTGAATTCTCTTCCAATGGCCATAATTTCTCCCGTTGCTTTCATTTTAGTTCCCAAAATTCTATCACCTGTTGAAAACTTATCAAAGGGCCATTTTGGAATTTTCACAACAACATAATCCAAAGCCGGTTCAAACGCAGCTGTTGTTTTTTGGGTAATTGAATTTTTAATTTCATGGAGTTTATATCCGACTGCAATTTTTGTTGCTATTTTTGCAATCGGATAACCGCTTGCCTTGGAAGCCAAAGCAGATGAGCGGGAAACTCTCGGGTTAACTTCAATTACATAATATTTATTTGACATTGTATCAAGTGCAAATTGAACATTGCATCCGCCTTCAATTTTTAGAGCTCTTACAATTTTAATTGCACTGGTTCTTAGCATTTGGAATTCATTATTTGTCAAAGTTTGACTCGGGGCAACAACAAAGCTGTCGCCTGTATGAATTCCTATAGGATCAATATTTTCCATATTACAAATGATTATGCAAGTATCATTAGCATCTCTGATTACTTCGTATTCAATTTCTTTATATCCCGCAATTGACTTTTCAACTAAAACCTGATTAATCGGAGACTGGCTAAGCCCCGAATGAACAATTTCTTCATACTCTCTTTCATTGCGGGCAATTCCGCCTCCCGAGCCTCCAAGAGTGAACGCCGGCCTTATAATAATGGGGAAGCCGATTTTTTGGCTAAAAGCATAGGCATCATTCCAATTTGAAACAATTTCGCTTTGCGGAATAGGTTCATTTATTTCTTCCATTAAATTTTTAAACAGTTCTCTGTCTTCCGCCTTTTTAATTGAAGCGATATCTGTTCCCAAAACTCTTACGTTATACTCTTCTAAAACGCCGCTGTCATATAGCTCACATGCCAAATTAAGCGCCGTTTGACCGCCCAAAGTTGCAATTAAGCCTTGGGGGCGTTCTTTTTTAATTATTTTTGTAAGACTCTCTATTGTTAAGGGTTCAATATAAACTTTGTTTGCAATTTCTTCATCTGTCATTATTGTTGCAGGGTTAGAATTAACAAGGACAATTTCAATACGCTCTTCTTTTAGCGCTCTGCAAGCTTGAACCCCGGCATAGTCGAATTCCGCAGCCTGCCCTATTACAATAGGACCTGAGCCTATAACAAGAACTTTTTTAAGCGTTTTATCTTTCATTTTTTACCTCGTTAATTCTATCAATATCTTTTTTTGCAATATTTACCCATTCATCAAAAATAATAGAAGCATCTTCAGGCCCGGGGTTTGCTTCGGGGTGAAATTGAACCGCATAAACACCTAAAGAAGATATTTCAAAACCTTCAAGCGTATCATCATTTAAATTTTTATATGTAGGACGCATAAATTTTGTTATATTATTTACATCTACCGCATATCCGTGGTTTTGGCTTGTCATCATTACTTTATTATTTTCAAGATTAATAACAGGATGGTTAGCACCCCTATGGCCGTATTTTAGCTTGTAAGTCGTTGCGCCTGATGCTAAAGCAAGCAATTGATACCCGAGACAAATTCCAAATATAGGAATTTTTCCCATCATCTGTTTAATTTGCATTATCTGAAAAGTACAATCAGCGGGATCTCCCGGCCCATTAGACAAAAAGAGTGCATCATAGTCGTTTTCTAAAATTTCTTTAGCTTCAACCGTAGCCGGATAAACCGTTATTCTGCAGTCTCTTTTTGCTAAAGACTGTAAAATTCCTCTTTTTGCTCCATAGTCAATAAAGGCAAGATTAATTTGTCCTTGTGGATTAAAAATATATCTGCTTTTTGGACTAACATCCAAAACAATATCCGATTTAATTTTAAAAGTTTGCAATTCTTCAATTTTATTTTTTATAAATTCATTATCAACATCATTTGAAGTAATAAAAGCAGACATTGTACCAAATTCCCTGATTTTTTTAACCAGACTTCGTGTGTCTACCCCTTCTAGAGCTATTATGTTTTTTGATTTCAAATAATCTCCCAAAGATTCTCTTGCTTTATAATGGCTGTATGTTTTGCAGGCGTTCTTTACAACAAAACCCACCAAAGAAGGATCATCCGATTCAAAATCAAAATCGTTTATACCGTAATTGCCAATTTCAGGATATGTCATAACAACAATTTGCTTTGCATAACTTGGATCGGTTAAAATTTCCTGATAACCGGTCATTGAAGTATTAAAAACAATCTCGCCTTCAAACCCGCCTATTGCCCCGAAGGAACTACCTTTAAGCACTGTGCTGTCTTGCAGTATCAATGTTCCCATTATATTTCCCCTTGAATTTCTTTGTATATCTTTTCTATCGCATCAATTTTGTCTTCTGCCTTTGTTATTGCCCTTCCGAGAACAATAAAATCAGCCCCGTCTTTTATGGCTTCATATGGGGTTACTATTCTTTTTTGATCGTCCTTAACCGACCATTTTGGCCTTATACCGGGAGCTAAAACTATAAATTCTTCTCCGCAAGCTTCTTTTATGACTCTGATTTCCTTCCCCGATGCAACAACACCGTCTAATCCTGCTAGTTTTGCGTTTTTTGCAAGTTTTATAACAAAATCTTTAAGTTTTAGTTTATTTTCCAGTTCATTATTTAATACTTCTTCGGATATACTTGTCAAAATAGTTACTGCTAATATTAAAGGTTTTTTCAAATTGTACTTTTCGCTTGCTTCCAATGCCCCCTTTTTAGCTGCTCTCATCATTTCAATTGAGCCTGTAGAGTGAACGTTAAAAAAAACAGCACCATTTTTTACAACATTAAAAGCTGCTTTTTGTACCGTATTTGGAATGTCGTGTAATTTTACATCTAAAAAGAAGTTGGAATTTTTTTCTTTTATATAATTTATAATTTCAAGCCCATAACCGCAAAAAAGCTGTAGTCCTACCTTGAAAGTTCCAATATACGGGCTCATTATATCAACCAAATTTTTTGCTTCATTAATATCTTCAACATCAAGAGCCAAAACCAGTTTCTTTTTAATTTCTTCTTTATTCATTTATAATTATTCCTTTTAACTTCATTCCTCTATATGGAGATATTTTACACTTTGTCTTGAATTGTGAGGGTACTACAATCCACTCTTCATCCAATGCTGCTTTTATCATTTTCTTATTATTTATGCCTAAAATTCTTCTTGGGTTGTAAGCCATTTTCTCTAAAGTTTTTTCTAACCCCAAAAGTTCAAAAGCAAGAGAAAACGCTGTTTCAAGTCCTGTTATACCGTTTGGAGCATCGGAGTATGGCAAAAGCTTCTCTTCGTTACTATGAGGAGCATGGTCCGTTGCAATAACGTCTATTGTATTATCTATAAGAGCATCCATTACGGCTTTTCTGTCAGATTCATAGCCCAACGGAGGATTCATTTTAAATCTTCCTGTTTTATCTATGTCATCTTTTGTAAAAGTAAAATAATGAGGAGCAGTTTCAGCCGTAAGCTTTAATCCTTTTGCTTTCGCCTTTCTTATTAAATCAATACTTTCTTTTTTTGAAATGTGGCAAAAATGAAGCCTTGGAGAATATCCTTCATCAACTGCTTTTTTAAAAAGCTCGATTTGCCATTCAACTTCTTCGGCTTCACTTTCACAGTGAGATAAAATTAACTCTTCTGTTTTTAAGGCTTTTAAAAAAACGTCTTTATCCAATAAAGGCAAGCCGTCATTTGAAAAAGCAATTGCGCCCGCCTTTTTTAATTCTTTAAAATCTACAAGCTCAAGAGAATCAAGATTTTTAGTTATTGCTGCAACAGGATAGATTTCAAAATTATATTTTTTTGCTTTTAATAAAATTTCTCTGATAACTTTTGGATTATCACAAACAGGGTTGGTGTTGGGCATTGTGCATACACCTGAAAATCCGCCGGCTCTGGCTGCCTTTATTCCTGTTTCAATTGTTTCTTTATATGTAAAACCCGGCTCTCTAAAATGTGAGTGCATGTCAATAAAAGAAGGTATTTTTGTTATATCATATCTTTTTTTATTGGCCATTTTTTCTATACTCCCTGATGCGCAAACAATAAATCCAATACTGCCATTCTGATATAGACACCGTTTTTTGCCTGATTTAGAATTGTTCTTGCGTTTTGAAGCTCCAAAACATCTGATTTTATTTCAATATCCCGATTAATAGGGCCCGGATGCATCAAAAAAGCTGCATAAGGAAGGTTTTCTTTTGTAATTTGATAATTTTCAATATATTTTTCTATATCAATTTTTTCTTTTATTCTCTCTGATTGAATTCTTAAAACCATCACTATGTCAGTTTCTTCGAAGGCTTCTTTTAAAGAAGAATGGTATTCTATTCCTTCAATTTTTTCTCCGATTAAATTCTCAGGCGCAAGACACCTTATTTTTGCCCCATACTTTTTAAGTAAAGCTATGTTTGATTTTGCAACTCTTGAATGGGCGATATCTCCTACTATTGTGATTGTTTTTTTATTTAAATCCAAGAAGTGTTTTTTCATTGTATAAAAATCCAATAATGCTTGAGTAGGGTGTGCACTCATTCCGCTTCCCGCATTTACAAAAGAAATTTCGCTAAAGTATGTTTTTTGCGATAATTCTTTAACAAGACTGTCGCTGTTGTGTCTCAATACAACAACATTCATTCCTATAGCAGACAGGTTATTTATTGTATCAAATAAATCTTCTCCTTTATTAATAGAAGAAGTTTGTGCGCAAAAATCGTACTTATTGCAATGAATTTTGTTTTGCGCCATTTCAAAAGATAGTTTTGTCCGTGTGGAATTTTCAAAAAACATATTTATGCAATGCGCATTTGAATGGTTTGATTTCCTTATACCTTTTTCAAACTCACTTGCACGCATAATTATTTGGTTAATTTCATCAACACTTAAAGATTCTATATCTATTAAATTTTTCATTACTTTCCTGTCCTGCTTCCCGGTTTTACAAGTTCTATACCTTCTTTACATAAAGGGCAATCTTTGGGTTCATATGTTTTCGGGGATTGCTTTAATAAAGAATATATCTCAAAATCGTTTTTAAATTTGTCGTTCGTTCTATCCACAATACAGGCAACTCCTACAATTTCCGGATTAAACTTTTGAATTGCTTCTTTTGTTTCAAAAATTGTCCTTGCGGTTGTTATAACATCTTCAACTATTATAACACGTTCATTTTTATCTATTGTATATCCCCTTCTTAATTGCATTATCCCATCTTTTCTTTCGACAAAAAGATTTCTTTTTTTTGCCTGTCTTGCTGTTTCATATCCAAATATTACAGCTCCGATTGCAGGAGATATAATTGTATCAAATTCAATATTTTCAAGTTTTTTAGCCAATTCTTTTGCCAATTTTTCAACAATGTTTGGAAATTGATATAATTTTGCGCATTGAAAATAAGTATCCGAATGAAGCCCGGACGTAAGACAAAAATGTCCGCTTAAAAGCCCGCCGGCTTCTTTTAACAGTTCCTTTACATCATTTGTCATTCAAAAATTGCTCCTTTTAATTCATTGAAATCTTTAAAATTGTTTTTGTCCATAAAATCTTTTAATTTTACGGCTAAATTAAAACAAATCTTTGGGTCTATAAAGTTTGATGTTCCAATTTGAAAAGCATCCGCTCCGACTGCCATAAATTCAAATAAATCATTTAATGAAGCTATTCCGCCCATAGCAATAACCGGAATTTTTACCGACTGTTTTATTTGATTAACCATATAAAGCGCAACAGGCTTAATGCAAGAGCCCGAAAGTCCGCCTTGTACCGTTTTTTTAATAAACTTATCGCCGACAAAATCCACTTTTACCCCAAGACCTCTAAGTGTATTAATTGCACTGATACAGTCTGCACCACCTTGTTCTGCGGCAGTTGCAAGTGCTCTTATATCTTGCGTGTTGGGAGATAATTTTACAACCAAAAAACCGTCGTAATTCATTCTGATTTTTCTTGTCAGTTCAAATAAAGCATTTGGATTTAAGCCAAACTCTAAACAGCCCTGTTTAACATTGGGGCAAGAAACATTTACTTCAATAGCTTTAATATTATTTTCATTTGCAATTTGCGCTAATTTTTCATAATCTTCAATGGTGCTACCTGCAATGTTCAATAAAAAATCTATCTTTTTTTCCGTTAAAACAGGAAGCTTTTCTTCTATAAAAGCATCTATTCCGACATTTTCAAGCCCGATTCTGTTAATTAAACCGCCTTTGACTTCAAAAAGCCTTTCGCCGGAATTTCCCGGTCTTTTTTCAAGAGTAATACCTTTGGTTGATATTGCGCCAAGGCAATTTAAATCTATAAAATCTTCAAATTCACTATTATAGCCGTATGTACCGCTTGCACCTATTATTGGCGTTTTCAGCTCAAGGGTGTGTCCCGTTTTTTCATTCTTTAAAACTGTTTTTAACTTTTCTAATCCCATACAACTTCGCTCCCTAAAAATACAGGGCCATCTTTACACACGGAAGCATTTACAATGTCATTATCTTTTGAAATTTTTATAATGCATCCCCTGCATACTCCGATAGAACAAGCCATTACTTTTTCAAGTGCAATTTGTACAGGAATTGACAATCTGTTTGCAATTTCGGAAAGCTTCCTTAAAACAATCATAGGAGCGCAGGAATAGATTATTTCAATATTATTTTCTTTAATAATATTTTCAATCTCATCCAAAACGCTTCCGCCTACAAAAGTTTTATCAGCGCCTTTTATTACTTCCTGTTCGGTTTTAAAGCCGGAAATAAAATAATTTTCTATATTTCTTTCATTAAGCACTTTTCTCAAAAACAAAATTGGAGCAATACCAACTCCTGCACCCACCAAAAGAGCTTTTTGTTTTTTTATATTAAATCCGTTTCCTAAAGGGGCAAGAAAATCTATATTGTTACCTTCTTTTAAGTTTCTTAAATAGTCCGTACCTTCCCCTTTTAATTTAAAAATTATTTTAAGCGTATTTTTATTTTCGTCAAAATCCATTACACTGAAAGGGCGTCTTAAAACAGTATTTGGACAATAAATTGATATAAACTGTCCCGGAAAAACACGGTTAAGATTTGAAAAAAATTCGATAGCATAAGTATTAAATGCTATTTTTTCAACATTTTTTATTATTCCTTTATGAATATTTTTAGTGCTTTCAAGTGTCATTATTTTCCTTTTTTTATTAAAAAAAAGAAGGCAAAAACACCTTCTTTTCATACTTCATTTATTAAATTTTAATATTTTTTTATTCATTTATTAACCAGCTTTTTTTTAAATTATAAACTAAGAAAAATTTTTAATAAATAGACTTTTTATAATTTGTAAATATATGTTACAAAAATATAATAAAAACTAAAGAATAGCTTAAAAATGCCGAATGTAAAAAACATAAGGAAGAACAACCAGACAATAAAGTGGAGCAATAAGGGAAATGTTGAACTTAAACACAGCTTTATATTCTGCATTTGGAATCGACAATTCAAGCGTTAAAAAAGTTTCCGGCGAAATTTTAAATGCCGCTTCCAATAAAGAACCTTCGGTTCAGTCTATTGATTATTCAAAATTCAATAGAGCTACTTTAGGAATTGATTTGTACTCATCAAGAACTAATTCAAAGCTCCAAAAACAAATAGCTTTAACACAAGCAGGTTTGTATGTTCAATCAATAAATGTTGCCCAATTAAATTCAGCTGCAGCAATAAGCTTGTATAGCGCAAAAACCGTTCAAAAAAATGTTGGATTGACACAATCAACCGCTACAAACGAAGTTGAACTTGATAATAGAATTGAAGACAATAAAAACATAATTCAGCTATTTGATATAAAAGATAAAAACGCTAATTCTTCAAACGGATTTAACCCGTTTAAAGAAAGCAATTCTAAGGAACCAAGAGAAGAAATATAGACTTTTATTTCTATACTTTTCCTTTCAATAACATCAAAGCTCTGAAAAATTTTTCAGAGCGTTTTCTTTATGAAAAAAAGTGACCCCGTTTTGAATTTAGGGTAATATTATCAAAAGAATACAGCGCCGCAGGGCGTTTTGAAACAGATTTTGTCGTTTCATTTGTTTCGACAAGAATATTTGATGATAACATTTTTTTTCTAAAATTTCTTTTGTCTAAGTTTTTTTTCAAAATTAATTCATAAGATTTTTGAAGCTCTGTCAAAGTAAATTTTTTAGGCAAAAGCTGAAAAGCTATAGGACATAATTCAAGACGTTCACGTGTTCTTTTTAGCGAATATTCAATAATTTCTTTGTGGTCAAAAGCCAAAGGTGGCAGCTTATCTACTTCATGCCATTGAACATCTGCCACGCCTTCGGTTGCCTTGACATCCAGTTTAATGTCTTCCGCTCTTAAAAGTGCAAAATAAGCACAAGTAATAACACGGGCATTAGGATATCTGAGCGGGTCGCCGAATGTATACAATTGCTCAAGATAAATGTTTGAAACAGTCGTTTTTTCTTTTAAAACACGCAAAGCAGCATCATCTATATTTTCTGATAATCTTATAAATCCGCCGGGTATTGACCATTTACCTCTGAATGGTTCATTTACACGCTTTACCAACAACACTTTCAGTTTGTTTTCATGGATTGTTAAAATTACAACATCGACCGTTACTTCGTGTGTTTTTGTTTCCGCAAATGTTCTCATATCGCTATAGTACAACAAAATCAGATTAATAGCAATAATTACACTTAATAATATTTTGTAATTTAAAAACCCCGGATTCCCGGGGTTTAAATTTATTTTTATTCATTTTATACTTCAATTTCACTTTGAGTTGTTCTAATTGATTCAACACCGCCTTTTGATTTTGCAAGCCCTTTTTCTTTGAATTTTCTAACTTGCCTTTCAAGTTTATCACATACAAGGTCAATTGAAGCATACATGCTCTGGGCACTTTCTTCAACTCTTATTGTCTCACCACCTATTTTGCAGTTTATTTCTGCAATGTGGGATTCACTAACGGAGGGATTTTTAATTACAGTTAAAATAGCATCGATTGAATCAATTTGTTCGTAGTGTGCAGCTACTTTTCCTGCTTTTTCTTTGACGTAAGCCTTAATTGCATCCGTAATTTCGATGTTACGTCCGTTAACGTGAATATGCATAGTTTTTCTCCGTTTCTAGCGCAGATAGTCTCCATCTCGCATTTATATATTATACCCTATTTAAAAGTTTTTTTAAAGATTTTTTTGTAAAAAGTAAAATTAATTTACTTTAACTTTTTCAAGGTTCTGTAGTATAATACTTAAGACAAAAAGAGGTAAGTATGGAAAAAAATATTTTTAACAACAAAATTCAAAACATGAAAAACTATATCATGTTTGAAATTAAAGCAAAACAAAACGAGCTTGCACCAATGCTAAAAGCAAAAAATAGAGCGCCTATTGCGCTTTCAATGGGCGCTCCGGTTGAAAAAGTTCCTGATTTTGTCATTAAAAAAACCATTGAATATTTAAACATAGATTCACTCCATACCTACTCAACCCCAAAAGGAGAGACTAAATTCCTTGAAGCAGTTAAAGACAGAATGAAAAGAAGATTCAATGTTGAACTTAATTCAAAAACAGAAATCTTTTCTTTGATAGGTTCAAAAGAAGGGCTTGCAAATATGATTAAAGCCCTTGTTAACCCTAATGAAAATGAAAAAGACCAAGATGTTATACTTATTCCGACTCCGGGGTATGCTTCATACAGTCAAATGATTAAAGCGTCAAACGCAAGATCGTACGGTGTTGAATTAAAAAAAGAAGATGATTATCAACCCGATATGAACAAGGTTTTGGAAAAATATATAAAAGAAGGCAATGACCCCAAAAAAATCAAAGCTTTAATTATAAATTACCCCAATAATCCTTTAGGTTGTACTTGCAAATTTGAATATCTTCAACACTGTGTAGATTTTTGTAACAAATTTGGGATTCTTTTAATTTCAGACAATGCATACTCTGAAATGTATTTTGATGAAAATTCAAAACCTCATTCAGCTCTTGAATGCAAAGGTGCAATGGATTGTTGTATTGAAATGTACAGTTTTTCAAAATCATACGCCATGACAGGTTGGCGTTTAGGTTACGCTGTCGGCAATCCAACTGCAATTACAATGTTGTCTCGACAAAAATCTACCGTTGATACAGGCATTTTCAAAGTTCTTCAATATGCAGGAGCTGATTTATTAACAAGCGAAGAAGGGCAAAAGTATATTGATGAACAGAATCAAAAGTTTAAGAATAAACTAATAAAATTTACCGCAGGTTTAAAATCGTTGGGATATAAAATTGATGTACCAAAAACAACATTTTATTTATGGCTTGAAATTCCCAAAAGATTTAAAGACTGTGTTGAATTTGCAAATGAAATGCTTGAAAAATCAGGCATTGTAGTTGTTCCAGGGACTGCTTTTGATAAAAATGCACTGAGACACGTTCGTTTGTCTGTTGTTGCAAAAGATGAAGATTTAGATGAAATCATTAGAAGAATGAGAGAAGACGGATTCGAATTTGAAAAATAATGTTGTTATAATAGACTACAATTCGGGAAATATTAAAAGCCTTTCAAACATGCTTTCATATCTGAACTGTAATCATAGTATATCCGATAAAAAAGAGGATATTATAAACGCTTCAAAAATTATTTTCCCGGGACAAGGCCATTTTAAACAAGCGGTTGATAATCTATGCAAAAAAGAGCTTGTTGACACCGTTTTAAATGTTATAAAAGACGGGAAACCTTTTTTAGGGATTTGTCTTGGGCTTCAAATACTTTTTGAAAAAAGCGAAGAAGCCCCTAACACAGAAGGTTTGGGGATTTTAAAAGGAGAAGTAAAAAAATTTCCAAAAGGAAAAATACCCCAAATAGGCTGGAACAAAATCAAAACAACAGATAATAATAATTATTTAAATGATGAGTACTTCTATTTTGTAAATTCGTATTATGTAGAACCTATAGATAAAAAAGTGGTTTCTTCATATTGTAACTACGAAATTGAGTTTTGCTCTTCTATTCAAAAAGACAATCTTTTGGCTGTTCAATTTCATCCCGAAAAAAGTGCAAAGGCAGGTATTAATTTTTTCAAAAGCTGGTTAGAATTATAATTATGAAAAGAATTTTATTTTTAATTTTAATATTTTTCTCTGTTGTCATTAAGGCAAATGCCGATGTTATGCCATATTACATCAATTCACTAAAAAGGTATGGTATAGGATATAGTCTTGTGCAATCTCCTGTTATAATGCGCCAAGAGCCTAACAGCCAAGGAAAAATCCTTGAAACTCTAAATTTTAACTACAATAACGAAGCATCTTGTATTATGAATAATACAAGATGCAGCATTGATGAAATTTTTGCAGCTTATTCAACAAAAAATAAAATTGCACTTCTGACAACGCTTGACACAACGGAAGGCTGGGACTTGGTATGCTTTAACCAGCTTCAAAATCCTATTTGCGGTTGGGTCAGTCAAAAACAAAGCAAATTCTATAATTGGAGTGAATTTTTTGACTATTTTGGAAAAAAATTCGGGGTGTATTTATTTAAAGACCTGCAAAAAACGGATAAAATTCTCTACGCTGCACCTTTAAAGCAAACCAATGCCACCGGCTCAATTGAAATACCAAGAAAAATAACCCCATGGCTTGTACGTGGTAACTGGCTTTTAGTTAAAGTGTATGACTTTAACAATCAACAAAAAACAGGCTGGATTAATTTCAGAGGGGACAACGGCAAATTAAAACTTTTTGTTAAGTTTTAACAATACTATTTGTGCAAAAAAAATATTTTTATGATACTTTAATTTTAAGCATAATAAAAAGGGTATATAATGACAACATTTTTCTACACATTGCAAATTATATCGGCAGTATTTAGTGTAATTTTAGTTTTATTACACTCTCCAAAAGGCGATGGCATCGCTTCAATCGGTGCTGCCAGCCAACTTTTTTCATCACAAAAATCAACCGAGAAGGGATTAAATAAAGTTACATATTTTTTTGTAGGTATATTTATTCTATCGAGTTTTTTTCTTGGCTTTATTTTAAAATAGGCTATAAATATTTGAACTTGTTTTAATTAGTTCATTGGTTTTTATTGTTTTTTTGTAATTTTTGCTTACTTCACCATGTGTTGTCGCCCTGAAGCACCTAAAATTTTGCTAAGCTAAGCTAAAATTCTCTCTGCAGAGTGCATCTCAGGGTCTTATAAAGTGTAAAATTAGTAATTTCATTTTATAACTTTTAATAGTGTTTAGTTTTATTCTTCTAATTAAACCTGTTAAGATGCTGAAACAAGTTCAGCATGACAGCGTTTAATTGTATTCTTACGACTAAAGTTTAATATTCCGAAACTTGCTTTGTGTCCGGAATTTTAGCTCGTCAAAGACCCTTTAAATTCCGGAAAGTTCAATATGACAGAGGCTAAATTTCTCAATTTTCTTTCTTCTTAATCAATTTTGATACGATATTTAACACTAAAAGCACACCTATAAGACTAAGAGCTACAATTATAAATTTGCTTTTTGTTGAAACTACAATAATGGATAAAAGAGCACAAACCATAGAAAAACTTGCAAGTAAAAGCACAAGTTTATCTTGCGAATATCCGGCATGAAGCAATTTGTGGTGAATATGTTCGGCATCCGCTATAAAAGGGCTTGAACCTTTCATTATTCTTCTGATTGAAGAATATGCTATATCCATCAAAGGGATTGCAAGAATTAAAATCGGAAGATACATACTGATTCCATCACTCGGTTTCACAATTCCCGTAATAGAAAGAGTAGCAAGCAAAAAACCTGCATAAAGCGCACCGGAATCACCCATAAAGATTTTAGCCGGATTGTAGTTAAATGTTAAAAACGCACACATTGCACCCATTAGAATAAAGGCAATTAAAGCAGTAATCGGAACAGCAGGAGCTAAAACAAGCGAAACTATTCCTATTGCAAGAGCTGAGATACTTACAATTGAACCCGCAAGGCCGTCTATGCCATCTATAAAATTGATTGCATTTGTAATTCCCACTATCCAAAGCAGGGTTATTGGGTATGAAAAAACTCCAAGGCAGATATCAGGACCAAAAGGATTGTAAAATGTTTCAATCCTAACCCCTAAAAGGATAACTATTGTTGCTATTGCTATTTGTATAAAAAGCTTAAATTTAGCATTCAGGCAATAAATATCATCAATTAAACCCATTAAAAACATCAGCGACCCGCCGACAATAATTGCGCTCAAGCCCTGTCCTTTAGGATAATAGCTTAAAAGTACCAAAAACAAAAATGTAAGCATTACTGATGTCCAAATTGCAACACCGCCAAGTCGTGAGATATTTCCATGATGAATTTTTCTTTCGTTTGGAATATCTATAAGTCCCATTTTTTGTGAAAAATATATTACACAAGGAACTATAAAAATTCCTAAAAGATAAGCTATTATTGTTCCCAGAACATGTGCTTGAGATAATTTTATCATTGCTTCTTTCCTTTTACTTATATATTTTCATACAAAGGAAATTTTTTGCAAAGATTTAAAGAACGGTTTTTTAGGTTTTCAATGCTGTCCTTTTCTAAAATTGCATCAGCAATAATAGAGGCAATTTCTTTCATCTCGGGCTTTTTCATTCCTCTGGTCGTTGTTGCTGCCGTTCCTATTCTTACCCCTGAAGTTACAAAAGGAGACGTAGGATCATTCGGTACAGTATTTTTGTTTGCGGTAATGCCGACTTCTTCCAGTAAATTAGCAACATCTTTGCCTGTTTTATCTAATTTTCTTAAATCAATTGTCATAACATGGTTTTCTGATTTTCCGCCTACTATATCAATCCCGTTTGAGATTAATTCTTGCGCAAGATAAGAAGAATTTTCAACAACCTGTTTTGCATACTCTTTAAAATCTTCACTTTGTGCTTCTTTAAGCGCTATTGCTTTGCCTGCAATAATGTGTTCCAAAGGTCCGCCTTGGATTCCGGGAAATACTGCTTTATCAATGCCTGAAGCATGTTCTTTTTTGCACATTATAATTCCGCCTCTCGGGCCTCTAAGGGTTTTGTGGGTTGTTGTTGTAATAAAATCAGCATAAGAAACAGGGCTTGGATGAACCCCTGTAGCTACAAGAGCTGCAATATGAGCTATATCTACCATGAAATAAGCATTAATTTCTTTAGCAATTTTTGAAAATCTTTCAAAATCTATTATTCTTGAATAATTGCTTGCTCCTGCAATAATAAGTTTTGGTTTATATTCAAGGGCTTTTTTTTCAACATCGTTATAGTCTATAACACCGTTTTCATCAACACCGTAGGATATAGTGTTGTAGTTTATCCCTGAAAAATTAACACTTGAACCGTGGGTTAAGTGTCCACCGTTTGATAAATCCATTCCAAGTATAGTATCGCCTGTTTTAAGAGCGTATAGAAACACTGCCATATTAGCTTGCGCTCCGGAATGCGGCTGAACATTGGCATGGTCACATTTAAACAGCTCACAGCATCTTTTAACTGCCAATTCTTCGATTTTATCTATATTTTCACAACCGTTATAGTATCTTTTATAGGGTCTGCCTTCAGCGTATTTATTTGTGAGCACACTTCCACAGGCTGCCATTACGGCAGGGGAAGTAAAATTTTCGGATGCAATAAGTTCAATTGTGTTTTGCTGGCGTTTAAACTCAAGTTCAATATACTTTGCAACTTCAGGGTCTGTTTTTTTTATTATATCTATTTCCATTACCTATTCACCTAATCCTTTTTCGTTTAATTTTTTTAAAACTTCTTCTCTTTGTTCAAATATGTCTTTGTCTCTGCTTTCAATGTATCTATCGGTTAATATTGTGCTTATCGAATTATAAAAAGGCAATATTCCGGCAACTTTGACCATTGTTTTTGATAAATCGGCGTTCATACCATCCAGAGCCATTTGGGCTGTTTTATCATTAAAATATTTTGAAGCTTCTTTTTCTGTTTCAAATTCTTCTCTGATTTTTTCCAATTCACCCTTATCCAAAAATACGGATCCGCAGCCGTAACACTCATCAATTTCCACTGTTTTTTTTGGATTTGCATAATGTTTTACCATCTTGCAATAACAAACAGGACAAGTTCTTACTTCATTCGTATCTGTTTTTTTATAAGTCCCTTCCTTATTGTCACAGCTTTGTTGTAAGGCTAATATATCTTCGTGTTTTTCATCAAATTTTTTATATTCTCTGTTATCAAAAAATATTCCGCCACATCCTTTTGTGCAAATATCGACATTAAAACCCGGTTGTTCAACAAAAATTTTTTTCATTGCTTTGCCGCATGCAGGGCAAGTAATTTCGTCTGTACTATCGGCCATGTTTATCTCCTCGGTAAATATAACTCTTTAATTTTAACACAACAATATTGATAAATATATTTTTTAACATTTATTTTTATTGTAAAATTATTTTTGTCACAAACGTTAAAAGAATATACACTTTTAGGAAGATTAACAACAATGAAAAATAAAAAATTAAGAAATATCGCAATAATAGCTCACGTTGACCATGGTAAAACTACTCTTGTAGACTGTATTTTAGACCAGACAGGAGTGTTCAAAGAACATCAGGAAATGGGAACTTGCGTACTTGATAATAACGACATTGAAAAAGAAAGAGGAATAACAATACTTTCTAAAAATGTTGCAGTTGAATACAAAGGCGTTAAGATTAATGTTGTAGATACCCCGGGCCACGCTGATTTTGGAGGAGAGGTAGAGCGTGTTTTAGGAATGGTTGATGGCGCTTTGTTAATTGTTGACGCCCAAGAAGGACCTATGCCTCAAACAAGATTTGTATTATCCAAAGCGCTTGAGTTGGGTATAAAAATTATTGTTGTAATAAACAAAATAGACAAACAAGGCGCTAATCCGGATGGCACTTTAGATAAAGTTTTTGATTTATTTACCGAATTAACAGATAGAGACGACTTAATAGATTTCCCTGTAGTTTATGCAAGCTCCCTAAACAGATATGCAAAAGTAAATTTAGAAGATGAAAACAAAAATATACTTCCTTTATTGGATTGTATACTTGAAAACATTGAAGGACCTGAGGCAGATGTTGACCTTCCTTTGCAACTTCAAATTACAACACTGGACTATAACGAATATGTAGGAAGAATTGCAATCGGAAGAATTAAAAACGGCTCAATAAAATCTCAAGAACAAGTGACTCTTATTAAAGCGGACGGAACTTACCAAAAAGGAAAAATTGTAAAACTATTTGGTTTTAAAGACTTAGGAAGGGTTGAAATACAAGAGGCTTTCGCCGGAGACATTATCGGAATTGCAGGTTTTTCGGATATTCAAATAGGAGAAACAATCTCTTGCCTCACTAACCCCGTTGCGCTTCCTTTGATAAAAATAGATGAGCCTACTCTTCAGATGAATTTTTCAATCAACAATTCACCTTTTGCAGGCACTGAAGGCAAATTTGTAACAAGCAGACAACTTAGAAAAAGACTTTATCATGAACTTGAAAAGAATGTTTCTTTAAGAGTTGAAGATACTGATTCAACAGATGTATTTAAAGTTTCGGGAAGAGGAGAATTGCATCTTGGAATCTTGATTGAAACAATGAGAAGAGAAGGTTATGAATTCCAAGTTTCAAAACCGGAAGTAATTTATAAAGAAGAAGACGGAGTTAAACTTGAGCCGTTTGAAAACTTAATTGTAGATGTTCCTGAAGAGTATACGGGCTCTGTTATAGAAAGATTGTCCGGAAGAAAAGCACAGATGCTTAATATGGAAGCGGGATTAAAAAGAACAAATATAGATTTTCTAATCCCTGCAAGAGGTCTTATCGGTTTTAGATCGGAATTTATAAGAATGACAAAAGGCGAAGGCATAATGTATCACACATTTGCACACTATGATGAATACGCAGGAGATATCCCCCGTCAAAGAACAGGTTCTTTAATAGCCCATGAAGACGGCGAAGCTGTAGCTTATGCGCTTCATCAATTTGAAGACAGGGGTGTATTTTTTATAACGCCAAAAACAAAAGTCTACAGAGGAATGATTGTAGGAGAATGCAACCGCCCGCAAGATATTCCGGTTAATGTTTGTAAAACCAAAAAAATGACAAATATGCGCTCAGCAACAGCTGATGTTATGGTAACACTACAAGCTCCAAAAATTATGAATCTTGAAGATGCTCTTGAATACATCCAAGACGACGAGCTCGTTGAAATTACTCCTAAAAATATAAGAATAAGAAAAGCTGACCTTATAAAGTTAAGATAAATTAAACTACAATTTCAATTTCATTTTTATATGTAACATATCCCGGATATGAATTCGGGGGTTTTTTAAGGTTCTTTCTTTTTGTCATTATAATTGAAGTTTTAGTAGAATTTTTTGCAATTGAATTTTCTTTTACAAGTCTTGCGCAGTATTCTAAAACGGAAGCAGGAGGATTGTTTTTATTGTTATAAATTTTTAAAATCACATGTGCGCTTGGAAAATTAAGTCCATGAAACCATAAATCCTCTCCGGAAGCTATTTTTGATATCAGATAATCATTTTGTTTATTGTTTTTCCCGATATAAATTTCCCAAGAATCAAATTCAATTTTTCCAATTTTTATCTCCTGATTTTTATCTTCAAAATTTCTTACAAGGCCCATTCTAAAAAGCTCTGATTCAATTTCTTTTAATTCGCTAAAATTCTCTGAATTATCAATATTGAAAAGAATTGAAGCATAATATTCATCTTTTTCTTTTGCCTCAATATATCTTTCAAAAGAATGTTTGTAAGTTGATAAAGATTTTTTATACAAAGAATAGTACTTTTGAGCATTTTTATCGGCTGATAAATTAGCATCCAATTCAACCGTTTTTCCTTCAGCGATAAGTTCTTTTTGTTTTGGTTTAATTGAATACAAATTACACATTATTAAATCTGCTCTTGATTTATAATCAAGAGCTTTTGTATTGTCCGGTTTATTTGACAAAATTTTTTGATTTTTTTTAATATCACCTGAAAGACATTTTTTTAATTTTTCTTTTTCTTTTTTTAATGTTTCACAAAAAATAATATTGCTAAAGTAACTGTCAATTGCCTCGGTCAGCGTATTTTTTTTATCCCAGTATGAAATTATAAACTCTTTGTTATCCAGATTTTCCAAATTTTGTAAAAAATCAAAAACTTTTTTTGTATCATTGATTTTTTTGTAAACATTTTCAAGAATTCCGTTGCTGAAATAGTAAAAATTATCGGATATTTTTTTAATATCTTTTTCTTTTGCAATTTCAAAAAAAGTGCTGTAGCTTGTTTTTAAAATGTCAAGTTTATTTTTTAAGGGAGGATAGATATATTTTGCTCCGCCAAAAACTTCTCTAATTGAGCTTTTTTCACTTGAAACATTATGGATTGAGCCTATAATAACTCTTGAATTTTTGTTGTATAAAATTATGTTTGAATACTTTCCCATAAATTCAATGGCAAGAGTGAGCCTTATAAGAGAACCTATTTCATCAAAGTAGTCAAAATCTATCTCCATTATTCTTTCGTATTCAATAACTCTAAAATCTTTAATTTTAGACCCGCTTAAATATTTTCTTAATTGCATGCAAAACATTGGGGGATTGTTTGGAATTATGATATTTCTTTTCTGAATTGTCACGCTTTCTATAAAACAGGTATGAGGATATTTTGGATTAATATTTATATATAATTTTTTATTTTTTGATAAACTTATATTTCTTAAATTTAAAATTACCTCATGCCTGCTTGGAAGTTGAATTTTTTGAACAACAGCCCCCGATATAAAAGAACAATTTTCATTGTAAAAATATTTTAAACTTAAAGAATCAAAACTTTTCATACTATCTATTTTAATAGCAAAATAAATTATTTACATGTTTTTGAATATAAGCAAACGAAAGGGGAAACAATGAAAGTCAATCCTGTAAATAATTCAATAAAAAATACAAACTTTTGCGCTCTTTCTAAAAAAGCAATTGAAGCTCATATCGAAAAAAACGGGATTCAGGAAGGAACTATTGAAGCTCAAAGGTTAAAATACCTTGCCGAAGATCAGTTTAAAAATAAAACTTACCATGTACACTACAGCGAAAAAAGCAAAAAGTTTTATGTAGCAACAATTTATCCTATTTATTCATACAACTTAAATAAAGACGTATCAACCAAAACCACATACTATGAAAAATTTTCAGACAAAGAATACAAAAGCATTTATGATGCAGGGGAAGCTGCTTGTGAATATGAAAATATGTATCCTTTGGAAGATATAAGTTTTTATACCGATGCAATAAGATATAGCGTATAGTTATTATTGTAAATAAGCTTTTGCGTTATATAATTATATTATGATATGTTATTTTTTTGGAACATTTAACCCGATACACTTAGGGCACATTGAAATTGCCAGAAGAGTAAAGGAAATTAAGGGGTATGAAAAAATTATTTTTATACCCTGTTATATGCCTCCTCATAAAAGTGAAGAACTTGAAAACTTTCAAAACAGATTTGAGATGGTAAAAATTGCTCTTGGAGAAGAAAATGTCTCAAATATTGAATTTAAACTCCAAGTTCCAAGTTACACATATAGAACAATTGAAAAATTGTACGATGAAAATAACCGGCAAAAAATAAACTTTATAATAGGTTATGACCAATTTTTCAAAATTGAAAGTTGGAAAGAACCGGAAATTTTAAGACAAAAGCTAAACTTTATTGTAATCCCAAGAAAATTTTCAAACGGACAAATTATGGGAGCTAAAGCATTTGAATACTTTAGGAATAAAAATTATTCATTTGAAGTTTTAAATATAGATTTTTTGGATATATCATCAAAGATGATAAGAGATTATATCAAAAATAAACAAGATATAGCCGGACTTACAACTAAAGAGGTTAGAGAATACATTGAAAAGCATAGATTATATACTCCAATGGCTGAGCGAAAATTTATCGTCTAAAAGATATGCTCACTCTCTTGGCTGCGCACAGTGCGCTAAAAAACTTGCTAAAATATTTAATCAAGATGAAAAAAAAGCCTACATTGCAGGTTTAATACATGACTGCGCCAAAAATTTTGAAGATAAAGAACTTTTAAAGCTAATCAAAAACGAAATTAAAACAGGGTTTGATGAAACGGAACTTAAAAACCCAAAAACATTTCATGCTATAGCAGGTGCTTATATCATCCAAAGAGAATTTGAAATTGAAGACAGTGATATAATTTCAGCCGTAAGAAACCATACAATAGGTGCTGTTAATATGTCTGTTTTTGAAAAAATCATTTTTTTGGCAGACAAAATTGAACCAAATAGCAGGGATGAAAAATACACAAAAAAAGTCTGGAAATTAATTGAAAAAAATAAAGGAACAATAGGGTTGGATTTAGCACTTTTAAAGTGTTTTTGTGAAACAATCAAAAGTCTTGTAAGAAGAAAATTATACATTTGTTCAAACACAATAGATGTGTATAATGAACTGCAAGAAAATGTTGGCGATTTGCTTGAAGATGATTAAGAATTTTCCTTTTGTTCTTTTAGCTTAGCTTCTCTCATAGCATCAAGTATAATGTTTCTTGCGTCAATTGCCTGTTCTTTTGTTAGCGGAGGAACATTCTTTAAAGGGTAGTCTTTTCCCATACTTTCATACTTCGGAATCGCCATATTGTGATAAGGTAAAACATCGAGTGCTTGTATGTTATCAAGTGTCGATAAAAACTCACCCAATCTTATCAAATAAGGTTTTTGGTATGTAACTCCCGGTACTACAACATGTCTTATCCAAACAGGTATTCTTTTGTTTGAAAGATATCTTGCATAATCAAGTATATTATTGTTAGGATGACCTGTAAGTTTGTGGTGTTCAACAGGGTCAATATGTTTTATATCCAACATAACCAAATTAGTATACTTCATTAATTCATCCATTTTTTTTGTATTGTTTTTGTCAAACAATACACCGGATGTATCAAGAGTCGTGTGGATATTTTTTTCTTTTGCGCAACGAAACAATTCTATTGCAAAATCAATCTGAACAAGAGGTTCTCCTCCCGTTAAAGTCAAACCGCCATTTTTCAAAAATTCTTTTACATTTTCATATTTTTCTAATATTTCACTGACAGACATTTTTTTATTTACATTAAAGTCCCAACTGTCCGGATTGTGGCAATACAAACAGCGCATAGGGCAGCCTTGCATAAAAACAACAAAGCGAACTCCGGGGCCGTCTACCGTTCCACATGATTCTATTGAATGAATATTTCCTAATATTTGCGGCATTTGTGTTTCGTTCCTTTTTTTATACATTATATATCGGTAAAAACAAAATGTAAACTTTTGTAAAAATAACTTTATATATTCTAAAGTTTCATTAAACAAAACCCGTAAATTCTATTGTAAGCAAACAATGGAGGCAATGACAGTTATGGGTATGGCAGCAAGTCAGGCAAGGTTTCTGGGCCTAACCGCAAGAAAAAGTAACGTAGAATACCAGGGTCAACAAATTAACCAACAAAGAACAGCTTTGGCTAATGAAAGCTCAAATTTATACAACCAAATGCTTGAACTTGAAGTACCTACTCCTCCTTCTACAAACGATTTTTATGAAACAACATATGTAATGGAAGATTCCGCAAACGGTTTAAGCAGCGACTATACAATTACAAATATTCAAAAAGCAACAGACGGCTCTAACACATACAGAGCAACCTTGTCTACAAAAATCGAACACAGCCAGTCAATTCCTTCAAGCTATACATTTACGCCTTCTGAAGTAAAAAATGCGGACGGAAGCGTTCTTGGCGGTAATTACACATTTGACCAGGTTGCAAGCGCAACAATAAAATTAAGCGAAAACGAAACAAGCGCAGGCACTATTAAATACAATAAAGATGATACAAATCCGTTAAACGATGAAGGTACAGTTGCCATTACTCCTTGGCAAATTTATAAAGTTCCCGGTGACAGTTCAAAAATCACAGGCTTTGCAACTTGTCAAGAAGACCTTGCGGCTGAAAATGAAGGTGATGAAGAATACTATTTCTACCAGGATTCAAAAGGTAAGAATCACTTCTTTACTGCTACACAGCTTGAAAATATGTTAAACAGCTCAAATACCAACAAAATATTTAACTCGTATAACTCAAGCACTTATTATACAGAACAGACAACAGATGTTGATGTTACGGTTGAAAAAACAGAATCTGACAGAATAAGCTCTATTACTGTTTTAAATGGAGACGGCATAAACGAAGGTGCTCCTTCATATTTGAAAGGTCAAACATACTCCGTTTCAACAACAAGAGCAATAAATCAGGATAAATATGATGAAGCAATGAATGATTATAAATACAATAAAGATTTATATGAAAAATCCATTTCAGATATAAATGCAAAAACAGAACAAATACAAAAGAAAGACCAACAGCTTGAATTAAGACTGCAACAGTTAAATACCGAACAAAATGCGATTGCAACAGAAATGGAATCCGTTACAAAAGTAATTGATGATAATGTTGAAAAAACTTTCAAAGTATTTGCCTAAAAAAGTTTTTTATATTCTCCTCCATATTTATAATTTGTTTGCAAAGGACAGAAATTCTGTCCTTTTTTATTTTGACTTTTTAAAAAACTTCATTAAAAAATCAATAGAATATATTATAGAAATTCATTCAACTATCTAATAAACTATTGTTGAGGTAGAATATGTCCTACAAAAATGACCATGCACTAACAATTGCAAATAAATACGGAGCAGCAAGCTCTGCGGCTAAGGCTGAGCTGTATGAAACCTATGACAGATTAAGAGATTTAACTGTATCCGGCTCAACCGCTACAGGCGCAGGCTTTGGAACAGCTGGCGGATTTTTGTGGCAATTAGCCAATCTTTTTTCTCCTTCAAGTTTTATGCCAACTCTGGGAGGAAGTTCTATGATGAATATTCCCGGAACTTCTTATTGGTCTCCAAATTATGCAACAAATTCATATCTTGATTCCGGAACAAATGCTTTTGGTGTTTCGGGTCTTTCAAGCTATTCCGGGTTTCCTTCGGGAGCAGCCGGGATTTCTTTAGGCTTTGGAAGCGAAGGCGCTCCAACGGGAGGCGCAGCAGGTTTGCCCACGGGCTTTGCGGTATCTGCTGCCGGAATTGCCGCATTAAATAGTGCATCATACGCAGCAGGGGCAACATCCGGTTTTGGTTTTGGGCAAAATATCCTTCTTCCTGTGGCAGGATTAATTTCCGGTTGGGGCGGCATTTTGCAGTCCATTGCGCCTTATGCCGGTGAATTTGGTCTTGGTGCTATTGTAGCGGGAAACTTAATGCAAGGAACGGGTTCTGCCGCATTATCCGCTTATCAAAATATTACAGGCAATATTACAAATAACGCCGATGTTATTTTAGAAGACAAAGTAAGAAATATTGAAACAATTTGCAAAATGCTTGACACACAAGCAGACATTGTTCGTCAGACATTGAAATCCGATATGGAATCAGATTCTAAACTTGTTGATGAACTATAAGTCTTTAAATCTGCCGTTTTCCCACTTGATAAAAATTAACTTGTTAGCAGGGGTTTTTGGTATAAAATTATTCTATACAGAATTATTTTTTAGGAGAACCCTGTGCGCTTCAGCTTAAAAGAAATATTAAACTGCCTTGAATGTGAAGTATTATATATAAATGATTCATTTAACCAAAATACTTTATTTGAAATATCAACAGACACAAGAAAACCGGTAAAAGAAAATGTTTATCTTCCTTTAAGGGGAGAAAATTTTGACGGACATAATTTTATAGATAAAGCTGTGCAACAAGGCGCTATAGGATATTTTACCCAAGACAAATTCAAAATAAATAAACAGGCTTCTTTTATAATTTATGTTAAAAATTCACTTGTTGCTTATTTAAAGCTTGCAAATTATATAAGAAATAAAGTGAATCCTTATGTTATAGCAATTACCGGTTCTTGCGGAAAAACAACAACCAAAGAAATGCTATATTGTGTTTTTAAGACACAATTTAAAACCCATAAAACAGCGCTTAATCATAACAATGAAATCGGCCTTTGCGAAACTATGTTCAATATGCCTGTTGATACTGAAGTGTTGATTGTTGAAATGGGCATGAGAAATTTGGGTGAAATTGAACTTTTATCTAAATATTCAAATCCGGATATGGGAATAATTTCAAACATAGGCTCGGCTCACGTTGAAAGATTGGGAACTCTTAAAAATATAGCGATAGCCAAATGTGAAATTACGGCAAATCTTAAAAAAGACGGGGTTTTTATTGGTGTTGACTGCCCACAAATTAAGAATAACCTTTCATTTGAAGGCAAAAAAATATATACAAATATTAAAGATGCTAAAAATATACAAATATCTGTCGATTCTACCACCTTTGAATACAAAGGCGAAAAATATGAAATTACACAGCCCGGAGAATACAATGTTTCAAATGCAATTTTAGTAATTGAAGCGGCGCTCGAGAAAAATATTGACACAGAAAATATCAAAAACGGTCTAAAAAACTATAAGCCCATTGAAAAAAGATGGGAAAAAACTGTTTATAAGGATTTAACATTTATAAACGACAGCTATAATGCTAATCCCGAAAGCATGAATGCTGTTTTAAAAACTTTTCTTTCAATCTATCCAAAGCCTATTGTGCTTGTTTTAGGCGATATGGGCGAATTAGGAAAAGATGAAATAATGTATCACAAGCAAATCGGAGAGTTTTTATCAAAATATACGGATGTAAAACTCTTAACAGTAGGCACGCTTGCAAGACATATCGCAAGAAATACAACTCTTGAATCCTTGGAATTTGAAAATAATAAAGATTGCGCTCAATATATTATAAAAAACATTAAAGGAAAAACAACAATTCTTTTAAAAGCATCGAGGTCAATGAAATTTGAACAGATAATTGAAATGGTGGAAAATTATGATAATGATTAGCGTAGCAGGGCTTATAGCTCTAATACTTTGCTTGCTTTTTGGAATACCTTATATAGACTTTATGAAAAAAAAGGCATATTCCCAATACATCAGAGAAGAAGTGGCCAAAATGCATGCATATAAAGAAAAAACCCCCACCACTGGCGGCGTTTTTATAATATTGTCTATTATTATTGCTTCTCTTATAACGCTTTTTATGGCGCAAAAAACAACCACAAGCGCAATGATTGTTATCATGACTTTAATTTTCTATGCTTTTACCGGTTTTGAAGATGATATTAAAAAAATTAAAGCGCATCATAACTTAGGTCTTTCAGCCAGAGCAAAATTATTACTGCAAATTGCAGTTGCAATGCTCCCTGCTTTTTATATTATTTTTTCACATCAAACACAAGTAACCTTTTTGAATTTTAGTATTGATCTTGGTTGGTTTTATCCGGTGTTTGTTGTTTTTATGATGGTAGGGGCATCAAATGCCTTCAATTTAACTGACGGACTGGATGGGCTTGCTTCCGGCTCTTGTGTCTTTGCATTCCTTGCTTGTGCTATAATTTGTTTTTTAAATAATGATGTTGATTTAGCTATAATTTCAATAGCAGCAAGCGCTTCTTGTCTTGGATTTTTATATTTTAACAAAAAACCTGCTAAAATTTTTATGGGAGACACAGGAAGCCTTGCATTGGGGGGTTTAATTGCAACTATTGCAATAATGGGAAAATTTGAACTTTGGCTTATACCGATTTCAATAGTATTTATATGCGAAACATGTTCTGTTATGCTGCAAGTTATAAGTTTCAAATTAACAGGTAAAAGAATTTTTAAAATGAGTCCGATACATCATCATTTTGAACTATCAGGCTGGAGCGAAAACAAAATTGTTATAACTTTTTGTTTAATTACTTTTGTAAGTTCTTTTTTAAGTGTTTTAGTTTATTTTTTACATAAGGCATAAAAATGGATAACAATTTACAAAACAAAAAAATATTAATTTTAGGATTATCAAAAACAGGCATAATAGCAGCCAGATACTTTTTAGGCAAAGGCAGCAATGTTTTTATTTCCGAAAATAATAAACAAGATGAAAAAGATACAAAAATCATTAATGAATTAACTTCAAAAGGGGCAAAAATCGAATTTGGTTCACACTCGGAAGAATTCCTAAACAATGCCGATTTTTGTATACTGAGCCCGTCTATCCCCCCTGAAGCCGAAGTTTTAAAGAGGCTGACAGAAAAAAATATTAAATATTTTTCAGATATAGAGTACCTTTCATTAACGGAAAATGAAAAAATAATTTTAATTACGGGAACAAACGGAAAAACTACGATTACCGCTTTAACTTCTCATATATTATCTAAAAAATATTTTGCACCTGCCTGCGGCAATATAGGCATAAGTCCTTTGGAATATAAGGATAAAAACCCTGATTTTTATGTAATTGAAGCAAGTTCATACCAGCTCAATTATTCTGACACTATAAAACCTAAAATTGCTATATTTTCTAATTTAACCCCGGACCACATTTTATGGCATAAATCAATTGAAAATTATTTTAATGCAAAAGCAAAACCATTTTACAACCAGGACAAAAACTGTTTTGCAATTTTAAATTTTGATGACCCTTACACAAAAAAACTCGCTTCAAAAATTAATTCGAATGTATATTTCTTTTCTCTTGAAAAACAAGATATTGAAAACTGCATATATCTCAATAAAGATGAAATTGTTTTAAACAATGAAAAAATAATAAATATCAATGAACTTCAAATAGTAGGCCCTCACAATATTCAAAATGCAATGTGCGCTATTTTGGCTGCAAAAATTTCCGGTCTCAACATAAAAACTATTCAAGAAGGCTTAAAGTCCTTTAAAGCAATAGAACACCGCCTTGAATTCATTAGAACAATTGAAGGAACAGACTACTACAACGATTCTAAAGCAACAAATCCCGAAGCAAGTATCGTTGCAATTAACTCTTTTAAAGATAAAAAGGTTGTTCTTATTGCAGGCGGCAGAGATAAAAAAACAACCCTTAAAGACTTTATTTATGCAATAAAAAATCACATTTCAAAAGTAGTTTTAATCGGAGAGGCAACTCAAAGATTTAAAGAAGAATTATCCAAAAATGACTATATAAATATAGTAAGTTCAAAAACCCTAGAAGAAGCAATTGATATAGCTTCCTTGGATAAACCGGATATTGTATTGCTGTCTCCTGCTTGTGCAAGCTTCGATATGTTTGAAAGCTACGAAAAAAGAGGAGATGCGTTTAGAAACTATGTATTATCAAAGAAATAGACAACATACAACACATACAAATACAACATACACTCAAACACCTGCAGATAATATTCTCATTGTGGTTGTGATTTTTATTGTTGTATTTGGAATAATGACAGTATTTTCGGCTTCAGCACCTAAGGCAATTGGCTACGGCGAAAATCCTTTATCTTTTACCTTAAAACAGCTTGCCTGGCTTGTTTTAGGAGTTTTTGGAGCTATATTTTTTTCAAAATTTGATTATAAAAAACTAAAACCGTTTGCAGGGTTTTTTGGAGTTTTCGTTCTTGCAACACTTGCTTTGGTCAAATTTTCTCCCCTGGGTGTCACGGTAAATGAAGCTAAAAGGTGGCTTGTGATAGGACCTTTGCAGTTCCAGCCTTCAGAGTTTGCAAAGCCTGCTTTAGTTTTATATTTTGCTTCACTTTTTTGTAAAAACTGCACCATACTGGACTCCGGAAAATATCCTTTTTATGGAATTTTTGCCCTTATGCTTCTTTTTATATATATGCAGCCAAACCTATCTATGATTATTCTTCTTTTAATGACATCAATAGTTATGTATTATGTTGCCGGCGGTTCAATAAAGATGATATTTGGCGCATTTGGGGTCGGAATTTTTGCAATTGCAACTACAATAAGAGGCTATCAATTAAAACGTATAAAAGTCTGGTGGGATCCTTTTTCGGATGCTCTTGGCTCGGGATACAATATTATTCAATCAATGGTAGCTTTTTCTTCCGGCGGTTTTTTTGGTGTGGGTTTTGGTAATTCAAAACAAAAATTGTCCTGGCTGCCCGAAGGACATACGGATTTTATTTTCGCAATAATCGGAGAAGAGTTTGGATTTTTAGGGTGTTTCTTTTTAGTTTGTTTGTTTGGTGTATTTTTACACCGTGGCTTTATAATTGCCAAAAAGTGTCCTGATATGTTTGGAAAACTTCTTGCAGTAGGCATTACTTTTTCAATTTGTTTCCAGGCTTTTACAAATATGTCTGTTGCAAGCTCATTTGTTCCTGCTACCGGTATACCCCTTCCCCTTATAAGCTATGGGGGTTCGAGTTTATTTGTTTCGCTGTGCATGATAGGTGTGTTAATAAATATTTCAAAAAAAAGAATTCAAAGGATAGTCCATTATGTTCAACAATAAAAATAAAGAAAAAACATATTTTATTACAGGCGGAGGAACAGGCGGTCATATATACCCGGCTGTTTCCGTCATCAGTGAACTTGTAGCACAAGGGGCTGACAGTAAAAACATATTTTACATAGGAAATAAAAAAAATCTTGAATACGAAATAGCCAGAAAAAATAATTACAATTTTTTAAGCTATAGCGCAAAGGGAATGCCGAGAAAATTCGGTTTAAATTTCATTTTCTGGATGTTCAATCTCTTGTTTTCTACCCTAAAAGCAAGTATGTATGTTTTAGAATACAAACCGCAGGTAATTTTTGCAACTGGCGGGTATGTTTGCGCTCCTATGCTTTTTTGCGCACGTTTTTTTAATATCCCGTATGTGCTCCACGACTGCGATATTCAGCCGGGAATGGTAACAAGGTTCTTTGCTGCGGGAGCAAACAGTATATCTTTGGCTTTTGAAGATGCAAAAAAATTCACCCATTCAAAAAAAACTTTTATTAACGGAAACCCCATAAGAAAAGAATTTGCAACAATAACCAAAGAAGAAGCCAGAAAAGAACTTTCAATTAAAGATGAATTTACTATTTTAATTATGGGAGGTTCACTCGGTGCTCGCACAATAAACAATGCAGCTTATGGAATTTTAAAAGAATATGCAAACAGAAAAGATATTAAAATATTATGGCAGACGGGCAAGAAAAACTTTGATGATGTGACAAAAAAAATACTTGATGATTTTAAAGAGCTTCCTGACAACCTTGTTTTGCAACCATATTTTGACAAAATGTATCTTGCTTTACTGTCGAGTAATCTTGTTATATCAAGGGCCGGTTCTTTAAGCCTTTCCGAGATTTGCGCTTGCTCTGTTCCTTCAATTCTAATACCTTATCCTTATGCTGCTTGTGACCACCAAAAGAAAAATGCGCTGAACCTTGTTGAAAACAATGTGGCACTTATGCTCGAAGACAAAGATTGCAGCAAAGAAACACTGCTTGAGATGGTTAAAAATCTTATCGAAAACAAAGAAAAATTATACGAATTATCTTTAAATTCAAGCAAACTCTCCAAATTAAATGCAGCTAAAAATATCGTTGAGCAAATAAATATTGCCTTGGAAAAATAAAATGTTAAAAGCAAAAGACATCTTAACTTCTTGTGAAAAATTTCATATAACCTTGGGGTTAGAAAGAATTAAAAGAATAATGGAGCTTTTAGATAATCCCCAGGATACATTTAAATCCATACATATTGCGGGAACAAACGGCAAAGGTTCTTGTGCTGCCATAATAAATCAGATTCTTATTGAAAATTTTAAAAATACAGATACAAAAATAGGTCTTTTTACAAGCCCTCATCTATTTTCGTACAATGAGAGAATCAAAGTTAACAATGAAAAAATACCGGATTATATTTTAGACAAACTTGCAAATAAAATTAACGATACAGCAAAGCAAAATAATATTGAATTAAGCGAATTCGAGCTAATTACAGCTGTTGCTTTTTTCTATTTTTATATAAAAAAAGTCAGTTATGTTGTGCTTGAAGTCGGTTTAGGAGGAAAGTTTGATGCTACAAACATTGTTAGAAATTCCCCAATTCAAATTATTACAACAATAGATTTTGACCATACAGACAGACTTGGAAGCACAATTGAAGAAATTGCCGCCCAAAAAGCAGGAATTATTAAAAGCAACTCAAAAGTAGTTGTCTCTAAGAGTAATCCGGGCTATAACACAATTGAAAAAGCAGCAAAAGAAAAAAAGGCTAAAATTGTTGAATTAAAAAAAGTTGAAATAGAACAAAAAGACAAGAACTATGCTTATTTTGATAATAAAAAATTCGTCTTTAGCCTTCTCGGCGCTCACCAAAAAGAAAACCTTGCTCTTGCTTTGAGTGCTGTTTTTAATCTTGATATTGGAATTAACGAAGATGCACTGGAAAAAGGTCTCAAAAATGTCAAATGGCCTTTTAGAAACCAATACAACAAAGAAAAAAATATTCTTATAGATGGCGCTCATAATCCTTCCGGAATACAAGCTTTAAAGAATTTTTTAGATGAAAACTTTAAAAATATTAAAAAAAAGATATACTTTGGATGCCTTAAAACCAAAAACCATAAAACAATGATGGATATTTTAATTAACAAAGAAGATGAATTTTATTTTATTGAATTTAATCACCAAAGCGCCCTTTTGTATGATGAGTTGGAAGAAAAGTATAAAAAAATATTTACAAAAACACTAATAAATGAAAAAACGCTTCAAGGTAACGAACTAAAAGTATTTTGCGGTTCACTTTATATGCTTGGAGAAATTTTTAATAGCAAAAATATTATTTTATAGTCATTATATTAACAGGGCTGTAAAAATGAAAATAAATAATATTAACACTATTAAAAGAACCTCCTTTACATATTCTAACCGTACCCCAAAAACAAAAAACCATGCATTACACAAAAAAAATGCAGGCGATATTATTTGTCTTGATAACATAAATTTTAAATCAAACGTAAATACAAGACAAATCGACTGTTTTGTTGGGGATAAAAAGCTAAAAGAAAGAATTATAAAAAACATAATAACAGATTCAAAAGGACAATACAGAGAGGATATTGAGCGTTTGTATATCAATATGTCCGAAGCAGTTTTTCAACTTTTGACGGCAAATCTGGATTCTCAAAGCAAAAACAGCCTGAGACCCTCAATCCAACAAGCTGCCACAGAAGTTTTTGAGTCAATAAAAGATAATGACAAATTTGATTTAGCACAAAACATTGAAAATTTTGCAATTTTAACACAACAAGCATCAATCAATATTTTAAACAACATATCAGATAATGTTGAAATATTAAAAGTATCAAAGCAAAACAAAAAAATAAATCCCGAATTATTCTCGAAAATTTCTAATATAAAAATCTATACAGAATCAAACAAAGACATTAAAACAATAAAAGCAATTCTTGAAAGATATTCTAAAGACAATAAAGGGAATTTTGCCGAACACTCAACAGATATTTTTATTTTGACCGAGCTTGTAAATAGCCCTTATTTTGATGATATAGATAAAATTTATGGATTGGTTTTAGATAAAAACAAAAATCTTGATAAATTCAAATACAATTTTGTTTTTTATGCCCTTCAAATGCTGGATGCCGTTACAAAAGCAGATATTAGCAAAAACACGGAGGCAATGTTTTTTAGAGATATAGAAAAAATGAAAGCCGGTATTATAGATACAATTCAAAAAAATTGTACGGATGAAAATGGCAATTTAGATATCATAAAAGCAAAAAATATGCTTCTGGATTGGATAGATTATGTTCACGATTATAAGTATCAGCTAAATAATGACATCGAAATACAGTCTTATAATATTAAGACAAAAACAAACAGCACTGTTAAGCTTGGTGATATTATAGGGCTTAAAAGCGAATTTACTGACTTTTATGACAGCGATATATACAGGCTATATTGCTTATTAAAATAATCTGTTATAATGATTTTATGAAAAAAATTTGTCTGGTCTTATGGACTTTAATGTTTAGTTTTGCCTTTGGCGCTGTTGAGATTAAAGATAGCGGACTCATACAACTTGGTGATTACAAAAAAATCAACTGTTTTTCAGCCAAAACAAAAATATTTGTAGATAAAAAAGAGCATTCAAAGTATAAAAACGAATTAAATAAAGAAGAATACCAAATATATCTTATAGCAGACAGAATCCTAAGAGCAAATAATCTTCAGCATAAAAACTGGCGTATCGGCTTTAGAATGGACAAAGATGTAGTTAATGCCGTTTCTATTAATAATAATTTAATTCTTATCAATTCTTCCCTGTATGATTGCATTAATCAAAATGACGATGCACTTGCTTTTGTTATAGCCCATGAATTAGCTCATTTTGTTCTGGCTCATCAAAAAACTACAATTGAAAACAGCTACAGAATAAAAAGAGTTGAAGACGAGATTAAAAAAATTGAAAATAATCAAAGCTTAAAAAACAAAAATATAAACCAATATACCGCACTTTCAAGAAACCTCAAAAACCTTTTAAATAACATATTTATATCTCAAAGGAATCTCGAACTTTTAGCTGACAGCCAAGCTCTTGAATTTCTTGTACGTGCAGGGTATTCATTCGACAGTGCACTTGAAGTTTTTGATTATATAGAAGAGGACTATAATTTTTATGAAAATAAAAACTTTTATCCTTTGATTTATGAAAGAAAAGACAACCTGCAAAAAGAATACGAGATTTTAAATATTGATATTTTAACCCTTGAAGGAAAAACAAATCTTTCAAAATCAGACGTTTTATCTATAAGAAGGTCTATGGATAAAGAAACTTTAGTTATAAACAAACCTAAAAATTATAAAGAATATTCATTCAGTCCAAAAACAAAAGCTCAAAAATTATCCCAAAAAGCTTACTATTACTATAAGAAAAAAGAACTTGATAAAGCTGTTGAATATTTTATGCTCGCACAAAAAGAAAACCCCAATGACTATATAGTGCCATTATACCTTTCGTATTGTTTTGAATATTTATACAGTCAAAACGGTAATAAAAAAGATTTAAAAAATGCCAAAAAATATGCAAAAAAGGCTCATCAGCTTTCATCTAAAAACGAATACGCTCTTAAACAGTATAAAGTTTTTTATAAAAGGTAATTAATCTTTTTTATCAGGATGCAGATAAAAATACTGACAGCCATTCCAAACAAGAATTTCACTATTTGAAATTTTGCATTTGCCGTTTAAGCAATCTAAAGTTCCATCAGGACAAAGCGTAAAATGTTCACAATTTTGACAGGTTTTTAAGGTTAGACCTTTTGTTTTTAATTTATAGGTAATGTCTTTTAGAGCATCGTACATTCTAAGGTATGAGTCAGTAGTAATAAAACGGTTTTTTTCTCTAAACACCACTTTTCTCATACCGTCTTCTGAAACAAGGTCTAATTTGCATACGAAATCTTTTTTACCATTATTTACAATTGCATTAATTGTAGCAGAATTAACATTTTCTTCTTCGTATTCACTGTTTATTATAGAGCGCATTGTAATTGAATTTATTAGTATTTTAAGCTTTTGCCAGCTTAAACAAATCGGATAGAATATGAGCCAAAAGACTTCGCTCAAGCGCATTTTAGATGTGTTTATCGATATTATAAAATTAACAAAAAGAAATACCCCTAAAAATACTATGGCTTTTTGAATAACATGCTGCGGCATATAAATCGCAAGATAAACCAAAAACAAATAGCTAAATAATACAACAAGGGAATTCGGTTTTAATAAAAAAAGTATAAATTCTCTAAAAGCACTGCTTTTGAAAACCAGAAGCGGAAAATAATGCGAAAAAAGCACAAGCTTGTTTTTTAGCGCCGGCGAGGTAAAATTATAGTTTTTAACATCTACCGCACTGATTATATATGGAGAATAGATTGATTTTATACTGTTTGAAGCCAAGTCCAAAGAAAACTCAAGTTCCGAATCCTTATCTTCAATTCCGACATAACCCATTTTTTCAAGAACATCTGAAGTTATAACAAAATTTTCACCATCAATAAAAAAAGGCAGCTCAAACATTGAGCGGACAATATTGTTTGTTCTTTCAACATATTTTAAATATGAAGATACAATAGCATGTTTTATTTTTTTTGCAAGCTGGTTTTTTTCATTAACACAAACTTTTGATCCCACCAAAACACAAGACGGGCTTAAAGATTTGTTTATGTTTTCCAAATATTTTTCTCCGACCATTCTGTTTGCACCGAGAAAAACATATGCATCAAATTTGTCTTCCGTAATCATTTTTTGAACGAGCAAATTAACGGCTTTGTCTTTTGAAAAATAATCAGGGTTTTGAATATTATGTATTCTTGCTCCAAGTGCAAAATCCCTTGAAGGACTTGTATCGTTTTCATCTTTTTGATAAGCCACATGGACTTCATAAAATTCCTTGCTATATGTTTGGTTATTTAAAACACCTAATAAATTATCTAATTTTTTGTCTTTATTTGTCGCATAAATAATAACACACAGCTTTCTTTTATCTATAACGATACTTCTTGTTTTTTCATGCATTTCAAAATATTTTTCAATATCGTTTGCTTTAATAAAGAAAAAAAGCTGATAAATACAGTAAACAAATAAATAAACGGTCAATAAAACAAATAAGGTATCGAATACTATCATAGTTGTATTTTATAAAAAATAGAAATAAAAATCTAGCTTTTTTTAATTTATATATATATAATTGCACTATGTTAAGTTTCTTAGGTCAATGCGTACAGAATTTTCTTCAAGCAGCAAAATACACGCTTAAAGGCAATGTTCGCCTTTCTAGTGTAATTATACAAATGGGCGCAATAGGATTCGATTCTTTAGGCATTTGTCTTTCAATTGTTTTTATATCAGCCTGCGTTATAGCTCTTCAGGTTGCTCAACAGTTTTTAATGTCCGGAGCAGATAGTTACATAGGAGGATTTCTTGCTGTAGCACTTATAAGGGAAATTGCGCCCGGTTTTGCGGCTTTAGCTCTTGCAGCCAGAGCAGGAACAGCTATAACAGCGCAAGTTGCAAACATGCAAGTGACAAATCAAATTGATGCAATTGAAGTTTTAAAGGTTGATTCAATAGGTTATTATTTTGCACCAAGAATAATTGCAGGGGCACTTGGCGTTTTTTGTATTGTACTTTTAGCGGAAGTCATAGGAATTTTAGGGGGCGCTGTTGTGTCATACTTCTCTATAGGCCTCCATCCGATTAGATACTTTAATTCAGTCTGGCTGATGCTTGTAATGAAAGACATATATGTAAGCTTGTTGAAAGGTCTGATTTTTGGAGGTTTAATTGCAACGGTTTGTGCTACTGTTGGTTATAATACAAGAGGAGGCGCAAAAAACGTTGGTGAATCCACTACTAAATCTGCAATATTGAGCACTGTTTATATACTCGTGGCTGATCTTATCATTGGAATCCTGTTTTATATGGGATAATTTTTATTTTCAAGCATAAAATTGTGCGAATACCACTCAATATCATCACAAAGAGGCGTAAGGGGAATTCTGCATCTATACTTTACCCTTAGGGCAACTGCGATTAAAAAATCGCACAAATGCGGATTTTGGGCTAATATCGGACTTGTAATAAAAGAGGCTATGACATTATTAAAACGAGCGCCTTCGGTTCTGTCCCTGCCATTGTTCCCAAGGCCTTTTTTTAAAATCAAAAAAGGAGCAACTCCCGATTTTAAATAAGTCATCATGCCGTGGTTTTCAAACCCCACAATCGTTTTATTTTTTAAAAATTCGCAAACACCGACAACATTTCCGTAATGTTGCACCTTTCCCGCAATTGAGTCAACATCCAACAATTTTATCCCTTCAATTTGAGCTTTATTATGGAATTGGTAAAAGTTACCGAACAACAAATAGCCGCAGTTTATTGCAAGCATAGGAGATGAGCTGTTTGCCGCAATTTTTAGCTCCTCTTGGTTTTCTTTCAAGCTTTTCAATGCAAGTTCAAGATTGGATGGATTATTTCCGCCTATGTAGTAAAAATCGTACTTGGAAGAATAGATTCTATCTCCTGTCTTGATTCTATGCACACTCACATCTATATCACGCCAAAGCGCTCTTTTTGCAAAAACTTCAACATTACTTTCGTCACAAAATCCTTGCAGAATATCAGGATATAAGTATGCAATTTTTAATCTAAGAGGATTTTTTGGCATATTTTAAAACTTTTTCTATTGCCTCATCTAATGTCAGTTTAACAACAGTGTTGTCTATTCTTGTTTTAAATTCCACAAGTCCTTCATTTATTGTTTTCCCTACCGTGATTCTTATAGGAAAGCCGATTAAATCCGCATCTTTAAATTTTACGCCGGCTCTATCCGATCTATCGTCTATTATTGTTTCAACTCCGCTTGCATTAAGCTTATCATAAAGCTCATATGCGACTTTAGACTGTAATCCATCGTCAATGTTTACGGGAACTATATCAACAACATAAGGCGCAATTTCAACGGGCCAGATTATACCAAAATCATCGTGATATTTTTCAACAGCAGCAGCCATTGTTCTTGAAACACCAATTCCATAGCAGCCCATAATATACGGCTTTAATTGCCCTTCGCTATCTGTATAACAGGCATTCATCGGCTTAGAATACTTTGTTCCCAATTGAAAAATATTACCTACTTCTATACCTTTTGTAACTTTTAAGGGTTTTTTGCAAACCGGACAAAATTCCCCTTCTTTAACCAAAGAAACATCAACAAATTCTATATTTTCTTCTAAATTAGCACCTACTATATGTTTATCTTTAATATCAGCTCCTAAAACAAAATTCTTCATCCCTTGAGAAGATTTATCAAAAAGGACTTTAACTTTTGATTTATCAACATTTCTATAAGATATAAAACCGGGGTATGAATTTAAATATTGTTCAATTTCAGTGTTTTCCATAGGACGAATTTCAAGAGCATTTAATGCATTCAAAAGTTTTGTCTCTTCAGCTTCTTTATCTCCTCTTATCATTACAATAACAGGTTTTGAATCAGCAATATATGCTAATGCTTTTAAAATGCAGTTTGGATTCACATTTAAAAATTTTGCCAATTCATCTATTGTTTTAACATCAGGCGTATCTACGATTTTTTCTTCACTGAAGCCGCCGTCTGTTATTTCAACAGGCAAAATTGATTCGGCATGGTTTGAATTAGCGCTATATGAACAGTTGTCGCAATAAAATACATCATTTTCACCTGTTGAAGTATCAACCAAAACCATATACTCATGGGAAACACTTCCGCCTATAGCGCCTGAATCCGATTGGACAGATTTTGTTTCAAGACCGCATCTTGAAAAGATTTTTGTATAAGTTTTTGCCATAACTTCATATTCTCTATCCAAATCCTCTTGGGAAGTGTGAAAAGAGTACGCATCCTTCATTATAAATTCCCGCCCTCTTAAAAGGCCGAAACGGGGACGAATTTCATCTCTAAATTTTGTCTGAATCTGGTAAACATTTAAAGGGAGCTGTTTATAAGAACTTACTATATCCGAAACAACGCTTGTCACAACTTCTTCATGGGTTGGAGCAAGGCACATTTCGTTGTCGTGTCTGTCTTTGCATCTTAAAAGTTCTTTGCCGTATACCTGCCATCTTCCGGATTTTTGCCAAACTTCACTGGGTTGCACAAAAGGCATTAATAATTCCTGAGCACCCGAAGCATTCATTTCTTCTCTTATAATATTTGAAATTTTACTCAAGACTTTTTGTGCCAACGGCAAGTATGTATATATGCCGTTTGAAAGTTTTTTTATAAATCCCGCTCTCACTAAAAGCTTGTGCGAAACTGCCTCTGCATCATTTGGGAATTCTCTTAAAGTCTGCACAAAAAGTTTTGACATTTTCATAATAAATTTTTGTCTCCTAAAATATTTATAGTTCAATTTTATATAAAAAAACATTGAAAATAAATATAGTCTAAATAAATATTGCACTAAATTAAAAAAATATATAATATAGTAAAATGGATATGAATAACCTAGTTTTATATTCTGTTTTGGCAAATTGTTCAATTTCGGGCATTTTTGCACTTTATCTTATAATTTCGAGATTAAAACTTGCTTTTGTAAATAAAATAGTTTTAAACAACGGCTTTATTTTTTTAAATTTACTGTCATTATTATCATTTTTGATAAGTTATTTTCTTTTTGGGCAATCCCAAATTACAAACAATTTTTCGTTTACTTTTTTTAAAACCGAAACTTTCAACCTGGATTTTGGTTTTAGCGTCGATAAATACTGTTTATTGGCATTGATTTTTTCATCTTTTGCTTTTATTTTAATCGGAATATTTGCAAAGTTGTTTTTCAAAAAAAGAAAACAATTTATGTTTACAAAACAAAGATATTACGCTTTTTTATCTTTGATTGCTTTTAACAGTTATGTTTTTATCCTGTCTTCAAACCTTTTTCAAAGCTTTTTCTTTGCTTTTATTCAGGGAGTGCTGATTTTAATTTTTTCATATTTTGATATATTTAAAAATACTGCCGATTATAATATAACAAGATTCTACAGAATCAGTCTTCTTGGAGATTTTTCTCTTCTGATGGGAATTTTGCTTTTATTTAAATATGCAATACTGTCCAAAGAATATATAGACTCACACACGCTCGACTATTCGCAACTTAATATACTGTTCAGTTACACATACGGGATAAGCTCTTCTTTTGAATTTAAAATTATAATGATTTCTTTTATAGCCGCAATTCTGATAAAGTTTACGATTATACCTTTTAATGCTTACTTCAGTTTTTTTGCAAATGCGTCAAATTTAATCTATATATCAATAATGCCTTTTGTTAACAATATTTTTGCACTTATTATATTTCTAAAACTTTCTTTTTTGATGGAATTTTTGGGTCAATATTTAAAGTATTTTGAGCTTTATTTGTTAATAAGTGTTATAATTTCGGCGGTTTTGGTTCTTTTTGAAAAAAATATAAAAATAATATTTGCACACATTAACTCAATGATTGGAGCAATTTTTATACTCGGTTTTTTGAAATTTCATCAAAATATTGTATTACCTGTATATTTAAGCGCAAATTTATTAATTTTTATTGTACTTTTTGCACTTTTTATGAAAGAAAAAACCAATCTTAAAAAAAGAACCATCAACATACAAAAGGGGTTTATTGTTGAAAGAATCCAGATTTCCGTGTTTGAATTAATCCCTGAAAAAATCTATAAAACAGTTTGTTTTATAGATAAAAACATTACTCAAAATCTGTTTTTTGTTCTTCTAAAAGCAGTTGAAACGCTTGGAGGCATTTTTATAATTAAAAATAAATCAAAAAACCCGATTAAAAATATAAGGAATATACTGATAATTTTTGCTTTGATATCTCTTGTGTCAATTTTTATAGCTTTATTCGGGAGGTTTAAATGCTTATAATTAATGCTTTTAGTCTTATCCTTCCTTTTATTTTTGCAGCATTTATTGCACTGTTTGCTTTCATAAAAAATCCTGTTTATATAAGACGGATTTTCAACACTTTTGCCTTTTTGCAATTATTTGTTTCGTTTTTTGCCCTTTTCGAAAAACAGAACAGCATTTTTTCACTTTTAGGCTTTTCATTTAAAACAGACGGATTTTGTCTTTTGTTTTCATTTTTAATTTCACTTATTGTTCTTGTCACATCTATTTTTTCAAAAACAATAGTAAAAAAACTTCACAGACTTTTCTACAGCTCTGTTGCTCTTTACCTGGGGCTTGTTAACCTTGTTTTGTATTCGGATAATATATTTTTGATTTTGACTGCAATATTTTGGATTTTTATTCTGGATTATCTTTTAAACTTTTGCTTTAACAGCAAACAAGGGAAAAAATCTTATAAAACAATTTTAAAAGGAAATATTTTTGTAGTTTTGGTATCTGCTTTTTTGATTTGTTTTGATTTTGCCAGATATTTTATTGTAAATGATATTTCCTTTGGTTTTTCATCAGCAGTTAACAACCTTTATAACATATCTGATACTTCCGTATTTTTAGCGGTTTTAGGCTTTTTGATAATAGCTATAAGATTATTAAATTTTATCCCTTTTAATTTTAAAACCGTAAACAATCCTTTGATAAACGCTTTTAGCTCAATTATGTTTTTTATTACGGGAAATTATCTTTTAATTAAAGTATACTTAAACTTTGACTATATCCTTTGCGAAATTCAGCAGTATGTTGTTATATATTTAATTTTTAATATTTTATATTTTTTAATTCTCACATATTCAGAAAAAAATATATTTAATTTCTTGAAAAGTGCGACAATAATTACATCCGCTTCAATAATCATACCTTTATTTACATTTAATGAAATTAATATTAAAGCGCTTGGCTATAATGTTTTTGCCTTTTCAATTTCAATTTATCTTGCGTATTTAATTTTTATTATTTTAAAAGAATTTAATAAAAGCGATAACATTGAAGACTTTTCAAAAATCAATGACAAAACAAAACTGACTCAATTTTTTACATGTTTTTGCCTTTTGAATCTTGTAAAAATTCCCCCGTTTTCATTATTTTGGGGAAATACAATTAGTCTTATTTCAATTTTTTCAATAGATTTTGAATCATTCACCCTGACTTTTGCACCTTATTGTTTAGCTTTTGCAAGCTTTGGAGTTGCACTTGCATTTTTAAATATGATTTATAAAATTTTAATTGAGTCAGACACAAAACAAAAAAACACAATTCAACTTGCAAATCATCAACTTGTTGCTTTTGTTATTCTTACTTTGGCACTTATAATAATAAGCTTGTATCCTCAATATATTTTTGATTCTGTTAATTTAACTTACGGGGTTGGAGAATTTTAAGTATGGAAAATTTGATTTTAAATTTAAATAATGAAATTACTGAAACGGAATTGCTTTCTTATCTTTCATTTAATATTTTTTATATTTTAGGGATTGTTTTCAATCTTTTTATATTTATCTTTTTAAAACGCAAATTAAATATAAAAAGATTATCAGATTTTATAACTACAATTGTTTTTAGTGTCTCATCTTTGATTTTGGGAGGGATATATATTAAAAGCCGGGTTTTTTTCCCTAAATTTGACTTCAATTTATTTAACGGTTTTTTAATTTTTAGCCAAAAAACACTTCTAATACAATTTATAGTGAATATTTTCTTTATTATGTTCATTGTTATTAATTATAAAGTTGTAAGAAAAGCAAGATTTAAAACGCCACTTATAAATTCAATACTGCTTTTTATTGCATTATTATCTTCTTTTTTAATACAAATCCAAAACTACTTTATCTCATACCTGCTTATTAGCATTATTGCCTATTCAATATATAAATACGGTTCAAATATGAGAATAAGGAAAGATGATATATATGATACAGACTTTATTTCAAAAAGCATATGTGTTGATATTTTATTTTTGTGTTTTTATTTTTTAAGTTTAATATTAAATAACCAAGTCCAATCAGACATTATTCTTGTTTGTTTAAGTTGCTCCTTTTTTGCTAAAATCGGAATTTTTCCTATATTTAACTACACTCAAGGACGCCATTATAAAACAAACTTTCCATGCGCAATTTTATTATTTTGCTTTTTGCCTTTAATTGGTTTTATCGCCTACACAAAAGCTCTTTTAATCTTTGGTTGCACAAACGAAATACATACCTTGAGTTTACTTGTTTTTCTGAGTTCTGTCTTATTAACCAGTGCAATTAGGGTTTTTAAAACCAAAAATATCATAAACTTTTTTGCAAACATTTCACTTTGCTACAGTGCTTTTTTATTGTCTGCGCTTCTTTTTGGAATCAGCCAAAATACTTGCTTAAAATTAATGTTTTTAAACAGTTTCACGCTAATTTGCCTGTATTCTTTGTGCATTATCTTAAAAATCAACCTTAAAAGCAATAAAGTAAGTTTTTCAACTTTTAAAGGCATATTTTTAAACAATCGCTTCTTTGCATTTTTAACCGCCTTTTTTTTATTAATCATAACCAATGTTATACCCTGCGGAATCTTAATTTTAAATCTGGATATATTAAAAGAAATATACGTTTTTGACAACACTGCAATATATTTTATTTCCATAGCTGTCATTGCAAATGTTTTAATACTAATCAATTCTGTTAACTTAATTCAACAATGCTACAGTATAAATAAAAAAAGAAAAATAGATTCCTTTCATAAAAAAACAGCGCTTAATTACGCTGTTTGTTATTTTGTATTTATAATCTTAATAGTTTCAACATTTTTACAGATTTTCAACAGGAGCATTTTCAACATATCTTAATGCATTAGGCGGCTCATCACCTAACCAGGAATTAGTAAAGTTAATCTCATGCTCTCCGAATTGAGCATCTTCCTGTATAGGATCAACATACTCTTTTAAAATAGTATATGCACCTTTTTTCTTTGGACTGTAATATCTTTGATAATTTCCAATAATACCCGAATGCATTGCCCTTGTGGTGTCAACAACCCTTAAAGCACTTTCACTGTAGCCCATCGACCTTAAAACATCAATGTCACTTGTCCTGTTTCCATCTATATAAGCATTTGCTATCCCTTGAGCAAACAGAAAAGACAAAGATAAAACCAATATTTTTTTCATTATTTCCCCTATACTATTAGCACTAATCTTATACAATATTATATACTACATTTTGAATTTTACAAAATTTTAATTTATATTTAAATCTTTTTTAATTATTGCTTCAAATTCATCCAAAAGGTTTTCTTGGGGAACTTTTTTTATCATCTCTCCTTTTTTAAAGATATACCCCTCGCCTATTGCTCCTGCTATACCATAGTCAGCATTTTTTGCTTCTTTTGGACCATTTACGGGGCAGCCCATAGTTGCAATTGTTATCGGACAATCCAAATTTGCAAATCTTTCTTCCACTTTTTTCGCTAAACCGATTAAATCAATCTGTGTTCTGCCGCAAGTAGGACAAGAAATAAAATTAACCCCTTGTTTTCTTATGCCCAATGTTTTAAGTATTTCTTTTGCAGCTTTAACTTCTTCAATAGGATCTTCCGTTAAAGAAACTCTTATTGTATCTCCTATGCCTTCTGAAAGAAGTGCCCCTATTGCAACAGAAGATTTTATTAAACCGCCCCTTAAAGTTCCTGCTTCAGTTAAACCCACGTGTAAAGGGTATGGTATTTTTTCATACATTTTTCTGTAGGCTTTTATTGTAGTCATAACATCAGAAGACTTTAACGACACTTTAATTAGATTAAAATCCAAATCTTCAAGTATTTTTATGTGACGCATTGCAGATTCTATCATCTTATCTTCAAGAGCCATTTCGTTATTTTCATATAAATCTTTTTCTAATGAGCCGGCATTCACCCCTATTCTTATTGGAATATTATCTTCTTTTGCTCTTTTTACAACAAGTTTAGTATGCTCAATATTTCCGATATTTCCGGGGTTTATTCTGAGAGCATTAATCCCCATATCCATTGCAATTATTGCAAGACGATAATCAAAGTGTATATCGGCTACAGTTGGAATGGGGGAATACTTGACAATTTCTTTAAGTGCATAAGCACAGTTTTTATTTAAAACAGCCAGTCTTATTATCTGACAGCCTTCATGTGCTAATTGTTCTATTTGTCTTAAAGTGGAATTTGTGTCATCTGTTTTTGTGTTTGTCATTGATTGTATCGAAACAGGTGCGCCTTTTCCTATCGGAACATTTCCTATTTTAATCTGTATCTTTTCCATTAATCTTAGCCTCAAAATAATAAATATGATAAAATCATAACATAAAACAATTAAGTAGAATTGACGGTATGAAAATTAAATTTGAAAAATCCAAATATCCTGTCTTTAAAATATCCTTTTGGATTATTTTTGTCTGCTCAATTTTTTTAATTCTAAATATTATAAGACTAAATAAATATTATTTTAAAATATATTCCCAAAGAACAATATATCCGATAACCGTAAATTTAAGCTCAACAAGGCCCATTAATAAAACTTTATTTTTTTGCTTCAATGACTACTGTAAAAGCCCTCAAAACTCTTCCGTTTTCCCCGGCGCATCCGGCACATACAGCGTTTATTCAACAAGCTATAGCGAAGATGATGAAGGATTTTTTTCATCAAAAATTGAAAAAATCTCTTTTTCATACCCGAAAGAACACGAAAATATATTAAAAAGCATAGAAAGAATAGATTTTTACACAAAAAACAAAGTATACAGTTATAGTTACGATGATATAAAAAACATTAAAGCCAAAGAAGTTTTAATCGATATCAAAAAAGAAGGGGAAAAACCATACAATTTGGTCACATTTAAAGAATTAAATAATTACCCCGAAATCTTAAAAACATTTATAATTTTATATCTTTCTTTATTTTTTAGTTGGAAATTCTTTATTATACCTTATGCTTGGCTTGGAATCATCTTTATATGGGCAATTTTAAATAAAAACGAAATTAAACTAAACCGTAAAACAATTTTTGTTGTTTTTATGTCTGTTATTGTTTTGTTTGGTCTTTGCGTTTTTTATATCAAATTTGACCCAAGCAATAAAAGTATAAATGAGTATGAAAGTTTTATTGAGCTTGATTCAAAAAACCACAAAGACTGCTTAATATACGCTCTTACGGTAAATAAAAACAAACCAAAAGGAAAAAATGTTATCTGGCATTATGTTGATTTAAAAGACAAAAAACCAATGGAAAAAATTAAAGGTGATTTTATTGAAAAAAATAAAAAAGCCGTACTATACTTTAACGATTCTATTGTTGATGTCACTATGGCATCAATTTTTAATCCTAAAATTAAAATCTACCCGGCAGCAAATAGTATAAATGCTAAAATTATATATGAATAAGGAGGATAATAATGAAAATTGCGGTTATATCTGATATTCACGCTAACAAAGAAGCATATGACAGAGTTTTTGACGATATTGAAAAGTTTAAACCGGATAAAATATTCTGCCTTGGTGATTTAATTTTAGCCGGATACAATCCTAATTATATTTGTCAAAAAATATTAGAATTAAAAGAAAAAATGGGTGATGATTTTGAAATTATACAAGGGAATACGGATAAAATGGTCTCAAATTGTACAGATGAATTGATTCAAAAAACAAAAGAAGCCTATCCTTGTATGGGTTATTCTCTTGAAGAAGATGTAAAAATTACGGATAAAAAATATTTGAATTTTGTAAGAAATTTGCCCGAAAAAAAAGAAGTTGTCGTAAACGGACTAAAAATTGAATTGGTGCACGGTTCAGTCAGAAACCAAAACGAGAATATTTATCCGAATCTAAAAGATGATGAAGTAGAAGCAATGGTTGGGGATTCAAGTGCCGATTTAATTCTTTGCGGCCATACCCATAAACCCTGCGGGTACAGTTTAAAAAGCTCAAAAGTTGTAATAAATGTAGGCTCAATAGGGCGTTCCATGACAGAGGATAAGATGCCCGTTTATCTTTGGCTTACGGTCGACAAAAACGGTAAATTTGTAAGCGAACACAGAGTGGTTAAATACGACAATATAAAAGTTTCAAAACATATTTTATCAAGGGGCTTTAAATTTGCAGAAGATTTAGCGGGGATGTATATTGCATAAAAAAATTATAACATTTTTATTTATATTTTTTTCAATTGCGGCCTTTTTGGTTTTCAGACCGTTTTTTAGCATTTTTTATTTTCAAAACGACAATAATAAAATAAGCGTAAATATTGAATCAAAAATACAAGATGATATTTATATTTGTTTTGACGATAACTGTTCTAAAATGCAATTTAAAAACGGTGTATATACATATAAGCTTAATCAAGAAAATGAGCTTTTTTATATAAAAGAAGTTAAAAATATTGCTTTAATTTTCAAAAAACCAAATATTAAAATTAATGCTTTGTCTGTTTTTACCGGCAAAAAACTAAACTATATCCAAAATATTGATAAATTAAAAATAAAACAAACGCAGTTTCAAGGACAAAAGGCATACTTAATAGATATCCCGTATCAAACTAACGGAAAAACGTTAATTCAAAAAATTGGTGTGTATATTGAATCAATTTTCTATAACTGGTATTTTTGGTTTTTTAGCTATGTTTTAGCTTTCATCTATTTTATAAAATTCAAACCCAAAATTAAAACCAAACATCTGATTTGTCTGATTATTTTTTTAGGATTTATTTTAAGATTGTCTCATATAGATTTTATTCCTCTTTGGAATGATGAGCTTTATACTTTTTGCTTTATATCCGATTTAGGACAAAATATTAATTTAAAAAGGACAATACTTGATCCGGGCAATCCTCCTTTGTTTTTTATTTTAGCTAATATTTGGTTTTTATTTTTTAATAAAAGCATATTTTCAATTCGTTTTTTAGCTTTAATTATAGGATTGGTACAAATTTATTCAATTTATTATATTTTAAAAAAGGTGCTCAACAAAAAAACAGCTCTCATCAGCGCCTTTTTAAGCGCAATTAATATTTTTATAATTCTTGAATCAAATGAAATCAGAAGTTATATTTTATCAATGGTGCTTATTCTGTGGAATGGTTATTTCTTTTATAGATTAAGGCATAGTTTTTCAAATATTAATATTTTAATTTACACTCTTTTTTCCATTCTTCTTATAAATACACACTATTATTGTATCTTATATGTCTTTGCAAATTTTATTTTAGGGCTTATTTTATTCAAAAACAAAAGAATCGCATTTCTTTTAAGTAATGTTTTTGCCTTTTTGACATTTATTCCATACCTTCAAACAACGGTAATTTATAAATCGTTTTGTGATGATTTTAATGTTTGGCTTGAAAAACCAACCCTTGAAGTTATTAAAAACCACATAACTTTTTATTTTGGAAATATTATTTTTATGGTTGTTTCTTTTGTTTTTTGCTTTTGGCTTATTGGAAAATTAAAAGACAGGTATAAAAAAGTTTTTATTTATAACGTATATATAATTGTTTTTGTTTTTATTTTTGCATATTTAATTTCTATATTTTCAAAGCCGATTCTTTTTGAAAGATATTTTTGTATATTTTTACCCCTTTTAATAATAAATACAAGCATGGCGATTAATTTTGAATACAAGTATAAAATTATACCTTTAATTGTATTTATTTTTTCAATAAATATCCCGAAGTATGAAAATTTTAATCTTTTCAGTAACATTGATTCTCAGGTTCAGTACTTTCAAAAAGATTATAAAAACAACAAAAATTCATACTTTATCATGCCTGATAATATAAGGTATGCTTATTATTATAAAGATTTGCCCGTTGAAAAAATTATTGTTTCAAACTACGGAATAAGACAAGACATTGATTTAATCAACAATTACCTGTCGAAAATTAAACAAAAAGAAAATATTGTTCTTTACATTCCCGAAATTTGCACTAATTTAAAAATTAAGCAATCAAAAGAATTAAATATTAAAAAAATTAACACTGCAATTATGCCTTTGTATAAGGTCTATATTAATTAATTTTATGATAGAATAAATTAAAAAAGGGAAAAATATGTCTAATTTGGAAACAATGCATCAAAAAGCGGCGACTTTATATGAAGAAAAAAAACTGGATGAAGCACTTTCAATCTATAAGGAAATCATCAAGCTGAACCCGATAGATGAAGTGGCTCTTTCTTGTGTTATGGATATTTATCTTGAAAAAGATGACAAATTTAATTATTATCTTTCCCGTGCAAATGTGAATATTGCCTCAAACAAAATCGAATATGCAATCTCCGATACAAAAAAAGCTCTTGATTTAGATATTGAAAATATTGAAGCAAGAAGAAAACTTGCAAGACTATACAAAGTAAATAATAAAAACCTTAAAGCAATAGATGAGTTTATAAAACTGCTGGAAATAAGCGAAAAAGAATTGGATGCATATTTTGAACTTGCCGAATTATACATGAAAGAAAACAGTATTGACTCAGCAATTTCTATTGTTAAAAAAGGCACTGAGTTATTTAAAGATAATGCCGATTTAAAAAATCTTCTTGCACAGCTATACTTTAAAGCAGACGACTTTAAATCTGCTCTTGAAGTTGTAGAAGACGATTTTTTAAGAGTAAAAATTTTGCTGCAAGATGAAAAAAACAGTGAAGCTTTTGAATTTTTATCAAAAATTGATTTTAACAAACTTCAAATCAACGAAAAACTGTCTTATCACATTCTTATGGCACAATATTATTACAATTCAAAAGAATTTGATAAATCCTTAGTTCAGATTGACAATTATACAAAACTCGCAAGACCGGATGCAATTTCTTTTCAAATGAAAGCGCTAATTTATGAAGAATTGAAAGATGATTTTAATAGTCATCTTAACTGGGGATTTTGCTATAAATTACAAAATAAATTTGACGATGCCATAGTTGAATTTGATCATGCCTATAAAATAAACGGCAAAGATAAAACTGTTTTGATTGAACTTGCTAATCTTTATCAACATAATAAGGAAAAATTTGTCGCAATGGAATACTGGCAAAGAGTCTATGATATCGATAAAGACGAAAGAGCAAGAGAAATTTTGGCAGAATTCTATTATTCTGAAGGCAATTTTGAAAAAGCAAAAGAATACGGAAAAGAAGTCGAACAAAAAGAAGAACATTATGAAGGACTTATTGACAAAATAATGAATTTCTTTTCCAAAAAATAATTTAAGTTTTTTATTAATTTGCCGAATAAAAGAATATGGACATAAATAATAAGCAAAAAGAGCATAACAGCTCAGATAAGTTTAAAAATCAAATTGAAAAGATGAGACTTGCTACAACGGATTCAGAACGTTGTCGTGAAATAGCCAGGAAACTTGTAGCTTATATCTCATCTTCCAAATAAAACTATTTAATTGTTTCTAAAGTTTGACCAAGATTTTTAAATACAACATTTAACTCATATGTGCCCATTTTGTTGTTGTCAAAGTATGCATATTCTCCGATTGGAATGCCTGCATATTTATTGTGGTTTAAATGTTTGTATTTTTTTGTAAACAATGCGCTTGTAAGTGCTCTGTTTTTAAAATTAAAGCTTTGAATTTCAAAATGTTTTCTTTTAATGCTTTCAGCTTCAATCATATTATAATACGCATCAGTTGTTAAGCTTGGTATGAATTTTAAATTGTGTTTGGATTCAACTACGGTTTTAACTTTTGCTAAAATCTGAAGTAAATTTGAATATACACAATCGTAATTGTCAAAATTTTCAGAGCTTATTATCAAAACATCTTTTCCTTTTATTGTTATATCTTTTGAAGAATTTAACAACAAAGTTTTAATTTTATCGTATACTTTTTTATTCAATTCTTCTTTTGCCTGAAGTGAAATATTGCTTTTTGAAGAATAATCAACAGATAAGCATATTGAATAGCACTTTATAATATCATACTGTTTAAGGCTGTTTTCATAAGCTTTTTTTGCCTCTTTTATCTGTTTTGCCTGCTCTTTTAGTCTGTTTGCTTTAACCAAAGCTTCTTCAAACTTGTCAATAAAATACTGACTTAGCGCCAAAGGAAAAATAGCTAAAAATAAATACAGCGATGTTGAAAGATACATTTCAATACCCGAAACACCCGGGTTTAAAAATGCAGCTAATGGTTCAAAATATTGTCTGGTATAGCTTAAAAGTATATCATCAGATAAAACTCCGCCATAGTATACCAAATAAACAAAACTTAAAAGTCCTGATAAAAGAATTAAAGCATTAATAAAGCTTTTTACCTTTTGAACATTGTTTTTCAGTTCAATAACATACAAATTGTTTGTGTTAATCATAATTTTCTCCCCTCGTATATATTAATAAAAAAAATTTCGCACAAAAAATTGCCTTTTTTGCTGAAATTTTTATATATACAAAAAGATAATTCCTTATTATGCATTCTAACTATTGCCTTGGTGTGTGTCTTTATTTTTAGTTACGGCAGCATTTTTAGAATGTTTAGAATTCTTTATAAGATTTTAATAAATGTTTACAAATTAAATATTTGGTCTTGAATTATAAACACAAAGTTCTTGTTCAAGAGTATAAGCGCTGTTAAGAAGTGTTTTTTCATCAAGATTTTTAGCAATAATTTGTATGCCAATCGGCATGTTATCCTTATCAAAACCGCAAGGCATAGATAATGCCGGTGCCCCCACAAGATTGGATGATATTGTTGCAATGTCCGTTAAGTACATTTCAAGGGGGTTATTTGCTTTTGAATTCAAATCAAACGCCACAGTAGGGCAAGTCGGAGACACTAAAATATCCACTTCACCAAATGCTTTATTAAAGTCGTTTGCAATTAATCTTCTTATCTGCTGCGCTTTTTTATAATAAGCATCATAGTAGCCGCTGGATAGTGCGTATGTTCCAAGCATTATCCTTCTTTTAACTTCCGGACCAAAGCCTTGTGCCCTTGTTTTTGTATACATTTCTAACAGATTTTCGCAATTTGGCGCTCTATACCCGTACTTGACGCCGTCAAAACGGGCAAGATTAGAGCTGGCTTCTGCCGTTGCAACAATATAGTATACGCCGATTGAATGCTTCAATAGAGGCAGTGAAATTTCTTTTATAATTGCACCCATTTTTTCGTATGTCTTAATAGCGTTTTCAACACTGCTTTTAACTTCATCAGATATGCCTTCTTGCATTAATTCTTTAATTACGCCTACTTTTAGGCCTTTAACGTCTGTTTTTAGGTTTGAAGAAATATCTCCCACTTCCATTCTTAAACTTGTGGAATCTTTTTCATCGTACCCTGCAATTGCCTCATAAAGATATGCGGCATCTTCAATGCTTCTTGCAAAAGGCCCGATTTGATCCAGAGAAGAGGCAAAAGCAACTAAACCGTACCTTGATACTCTCCCGTATGTCGGTTTGAACCCGACTATTCCGCAAAATGATGCCGGAAGACGGATAGAGCCTCCTGTATCAGAACCTAAAGACAGAGTAACTTCGCTTGAAGAAACACTTGCAGCAGAACCGCCCGATGAACCTCCGGGGACTTTATTTAAATTGTATGGATTTTTCACAATTTTAAAGGCGGAATTTTCGTTGCTTGAGCCCATTGCGAACTCATCAAGATTTGTTTTTCCAAGAATAGGAACTAAATTTTCTTTTAATTTTGATGTTACCGTTGCATCATAAGGAGAAATAAAATTTTCTAAAATTTTAGACGAACAGGTAGTTTTAGAACCTTTAAAATTCATATTGTCTTTTAAAGCAAGAGGAATGCCGGCAAGCGGAGGAATGGATTCGCCTTTTAAAATTTTTTCATCAACTTTTTTGGCTGTTTCTATTGCGCTTTCAAAAGTATACGAATTAAAAGCTCCGATAGTGTCATCCAATTTTTCTATTCTTTCAATTGAAGCTTTAACAAGCTCAAGAGCACTGACTTCTTTTTCAACAAGTGCTTTATGTTGTTCTTTAGCAGTCTTTTTAAGCAATTCCATTATTTTACTCCATACAATGTTTGTCTTAAAATTATTGTATGACAAATAAAGCAATTGGTAAATACGGAGAAAATCTTGCAAAGGATTTCTTGATAAAACAGGGGTTTGAAATAGTTGAGACTAACTATCGTTATTCGAAAATGGCCGAAATAGATATTATTGCATCTAAAAAAAATATACTTCACTTTATCGAAGTCAAAACAAGAACTCAAAATTTATTCGGAAAACCGCTTGAAGCAATCACACAAAAAAAATTATCTTCAATATATAACTGCGCAAAGTTCTATCTTTCAAAATGCAACAAAAAATATAGAAGTATTCAAATTGACGCAATCGGAATAATTTTAGATAAAAACAAGAGCCCTCAATTTGATTTTATTGAAAATATAAGCCTTTTTTAATGTTATAGGATTCAAAAATAATATTTCAAAAATATTTCAGCCATACAAAAATTTAGCCCCTGGTGGGGCTAAATTTATCATTGCTATAAAATTAAAATAATCTTTCAAGTAATCCTTTAAATGCAGCCCCATGGCGTGCTTCGTCTTTTGCCATTTCATGAACAGTATCATGGATAGCGTCAAGACCTAATTGTTTTGCTCTTGAAGCAATTTCCAATTTAGCGGCACATGCACCTGTTTCAGCATCCACCCTTGCTTGAAGGTTTTCTTTTGTAGAAGGAGAAACTACTTCACCTAATAATTCCGCAAATTTAGCTGCATGCTCCGCTTCTTCATAAGCTATTCTTTTATAAGCTTCGGCAACTTCAGGATAGCCTTCTCTATCTGCTACTCTCGACATTGCAAGATACATGCCGACTTCGGTGCATTCACCGTTAAAGTGGTCTTTCAAGCCTTGTAGGACAACAGCGTCAACATCTTTGCCTTCTCCTACTTTATGCTCGCATGCAAAACCCTTAATTGCACTTGCCTCATTAAACTTTAATGCTCCGCATTGAGGACATTTTTCAGGAGCTTTATCCCCTTCAATCGTGTAACCGCATACTGCGCAAACCCATTTTGCCATTTTTCTTTCTCCTTTTAAACTGTAGACAATTTTTTAATAATTTCGTTGGTAAATTCTTTTGTACTTGACTTTCCTCCTAAATCAGAGGTCAATTTTTTACTTTCTTTTAAAACTTCAAAAAGGGCGTCTTCAATTTTTTTTGCTTTTTTATTTTCTCCGATATAATCAAGCATCATAACAGCGCTTCTCAAAAGCCCTGTTGGGTTGGCTATTCCTTTTCCTGCAATATCGGGAGCAGTTCCATGGACCGCTTCAAAAATTGCGCAATTGTCTCCAATATTAGCACTTTGAGCTACACCCAGCCCCCCTATTAAACCGGCGCAAAGGTCTGATACAATATCACCGTATAAATTCGGCATAACTAAAACATCAAACTGTGAAGGATTTTGTACTAATTGCATACATAAATTATCTACGAGAATTTCTCTTGTTTTAATAGCGGGGTAATTTTTTGAAACTTTTCTGTAAGAATTTAAAAACATGCCATCGGCTAATTTTGAAATATTTGCTTTTGTTACAACACCAACTTCATTTCTGTTATTTTTAACTGCATATCGAAAAGCAAAGTTGCATATCCTCTCACTTGCAAAACGGGTAATCAACTTAATTCCGTGGATAGTGTCTTTTTCAACTTCTTTTTCCATTCCCGCATATATATCTTCCGTATTTTCCCTTATAATAACTAAATTCACATCACTGAAAGGAGTTTTAATACCGGGAAGATTTTTGCTTGGTCTTATGTTAGCGTATAAATCAAAGTGCCTTCTTAAAGCAACATTAACAGAAGGAAACCCAAAACCAATCGGTGTTGCGATTGGAGCTTTTAGTACAATTCTGTTTTTTTCTATGGATTCAAGAGTTTTTTTTGGCAGAACTTCTTGATATTTTTCGATTGCCTCTTTTCCTGCAAGACAAACGTCCCAATTGATTTTAATACCAATAGCCTCTATAATATCCGCAACGCTTTCTGTTATTTCAGGTCCTATACCGTCGCCTTTTAAAAGAGTAATGTTGTATTCAGACAAGTTTAAAATCTCCGTTTTTATTTAAATGTTCAACCAATCCGCCGTCATTTAAGAGTCTTATCATAACATCAGGCAAGGGTGTTGTTTTTATTTCAATATTTTTTGTAATATCTTTTAAAACTCCTTCTTTGATATCCAATTCTAACTCATCACCCTTGTCAATTAAATCCGTGTCGCATTCAACCGCTAAAAGACCTATATTTATTGCATTTCTGTAAAAAATTCTTGCAAATGATTTAGCAATAACCGCCCCAACTCCTGCCATCTTTATAATTTGAGGGGCATGCTCTCTGCTTGAACCCAGCCCGAAGTTATTGCCTGCTACAACAAAATCTCCTTTTTGAACGTTTGAAGCAAAATTAGGGTCAGCATCTTCCAATACATGTTTTGAAAATTCTTTTAAATCATTTCTTAAATGGAAAAGCCTTCCGGGCGCTATATGGTCCGTTGAAATATTATCTCCGAATTTAAACGCTTTTCCTCTTTTTATAAAACCGTTTTCCACGCTTTAACTCCCAATTGTTATAATAAATTATATTATAATACAGATTAAATAAAAGTTGTAGTTACAACATTTTTAAAATATTAAAAACATTAACCGCTATTAAAAAATTGTGTATAATAAAATAATCAGCAAAGGAATAGAGGTTAAATGATTATACTTAATTTGATAATAATATTGCTTTTACTACTTGCAAACGGTTTTTTTGTGGCATCTGAATTTGCCCTTGTAAGCGTCAGACACACAAGGATTAACCAACTCGCAAACGAAGGGAACGCAACTGCAAAAGTTACCATAAAAGCACTCGGAGAATTAGATAAATATATTGCCGCAACACAATTAGGCATTACTGTCGCAAGTATAGGTTTAGGTTGGGTCGGAGAAGCTACCATTGCAAAAATTATTCAACCTTTGTTTGATTTTTTACCAAATGTTTCAAATACAATAGCAACACACAGCTTAGCTGTCATATTTGCTTTTGTATTTATTACATTTGCCCATGTTGTAATTGGTGAATTAATGCCAAAATCTATTGCGCTTCAGTATCCTGAAAAAACCACTCTTATAATTACAAGACCGTTGGTTTTAACGGCAAAACTTTTTGCACCTTTTATTTTTTTATTAAACGGCTTTGGAAACTGCTGTTTAAGGCTTTTAAAGATTCCTCCGGCTCATCCTGTGCATTCGGTTCACAGTGAAGAAGAAATTGATATGATTATAGATGCCAGCTATAAAGGCGGTGTTTTAAACGAGACTGAAAGTTTTATATTAAAAAACACGCTTAAATTCAGCGATTTAACCGCAAAACAAATAATGATTCCAAGGTGTGATGTTGTTGCAATTGATATAGATATTGATGATGAAGCTTTAAAAAATATACTTCTTGAAAATCAATACACAAGATACCCCGTATATAAAGACAATATAGACAATATAACAGGAATCTTACATGTAAAAGACTTGTATTATCATAAAATGCTTGGAGATAAAACAGCTTTAAAAGAAATTTTAAGGAAACCTCTTTTTGTAACCGAAACAATGACTACAGATGTTTTATTGGAAAATTTAAAGAACAATAAAACAGAAATTGCAATTGTCATTGATGAATTCGGAGGAATGTCCGGAATTATTTCTCTGGAAGATGTTTTGGAAGAAATTTTCGGAGAAGTTCAAGACGAATTTGACGAAGAAGAAAAAGATATTAAAGAAGTGGGTGAAAACAAATATATTGTAAACGGATTAGTCAGAATTGAAGATTTTTTTGAACGCTTTTCAATTCATCAGCAAGAAGACGAGGTTGAAACAATTTGCGGATATATTCAAAAGCTTTTAGGAAGGCTTGCCAAAAAGAATGATGAAGTCATAATAGATAATTACAAAGTAAGAGTTTTGGAGCTTAAAGGAAGAAGAATCAAGAAACTTTTGGTTGAAAAAATAAAAGCATAAAGACTGTTGACATATTATTTTTTATTTGATAAATCTAAATATGCAATAAAATTTAATTAGCAAATATTGCCGAGTTAACAATACTAAGCAAGTCATACTTGCATTATTTTTGTCTTCAAATAGGAAAAAATCAAAAATGAGAGTAAGTTTTAACGGAAATATAAATACAAGCTATATAACTCAAAGTTATATAGCTCGAAAACGAAAAGAAGATAAAACAAAAAGAGCCGTCTCTACAGCTACGCAATGGTTTGTTTTTGGAATTGGACTTGATATTTTTAACAATAAATTTAATCTGGTAAAATCACCCGTGAAAAAATCCCTGCTTGTTAATTCTATAGTTGCCCTGGGAGCATCATTACTTACCTTTCTTCCAAATAAAAACAAAGGCAACTCAGATAATAAAATTAACCGGTCTTATTTATAAATCAACGTCAGTTTCTTTAATGGGTGCTCCTACAACACGCTCAAGCTCTGCAGCGTTTACATTGTATTCCAAAAGATTTGAATAATAATTTAATTGGGCATTTAAATATGTGTTTTCCGCATCTTTAAATTCAATAGCATTGCCTAATCCCACCTGGTATCTTCTATATGCTTGATACTGCTGCTCTTTTGCTTGTTGGAGCGCAAGTTTTGCGACAACAAAACTGTCATGAGAATTTAAAAGACTAATATAAGCGCTTTTTACTTCAAGATATACATTCTGGTTCTCCGCTTCATAATCCGCTACATATTTCTTGTATGTTGCTTTTGCTTCATCCACTTGTTTTTTTAGTGCAAGTATATTAAAACCGCTGTAGCTTATCTGCAAACCGGCTTGATATCCGTAATCCATATCCATTTTAACCCCGCCTCTGTTATAAGAAGCAAAAGCATCAATGTTTGGAGTAAATTGCCTTTTTGCACTTCTTAGGCCTAATTCGGCAGCATCCATTCTTTTTTTAGCGGACAACAATGAAGGCCTTGATTCTTTTGCGATGTTTATTAACTCATCAAAATCTACTTTATAAACTTTTGTATTTAATTTATCTTTTAATCTAACAGATTCCATTTCGGGAATCCCAACGGCATTAGCCAGCTGCACCGCCGCAAGCTCAAGGGTATTCTTTGCTTTAATCAAATTAACCTTTGCATTTCCAAGGTTGTATTCAGCTGTTGTTACGTCAATTTTTGCTTTTTTCCCTATTTTATAAAATGCACTTGCTTGTTTTAATTGAAGTTCATAATCCTTCACCGTGTCTTCATATACAAGTTTCTGTGCAGATGCAAACAGTAAATTATAATATGCAACTTTAACATTATAAATAACCTGCTCAATACTCATCTCAGCATCGTATCTTGATGATTCATAATTCTTTTTTGCCATATCGGCATTTGCTTTTGTTTTTCCAAAATCAAAAATTAGCATATTTGCAGACAAAGTAGGCGTGTAATACAAATCGTATCTTCTGTTCATCATAGATGAAAAAGCCCCGCTTGGTCGCATTGTCATTAAAGAATCATTCCTTGAATAGCTTAATCCTGCTCCTAAAGTAGGAAAATAATTTGACCATGCTTGTCCTATTCTTGTTTTATAAATTTCTGCATTGCTAATAGCAGACATTATCATAGGATGGTTGCTGATAGCAAGTTTAATACAATCTTCAAGGGTCACATCCTTTATGTCTTCCGTGTATTCAATATGGCTTGTGATTTCCGGAAATTTTGTCTCATACATCCCTTGTGCTTCTTTAGATGATTTTTTTTTGGTTTTTTTGTTGTCTTCGTTTTTCTTTTTTTCTTTTTTAAAGTTTATCTTCTTTTTTTCAGGCTTTACAATTTCAACTTTTTCTTTTTTTTCTTTTTTTATTTTTTGCTGTTTTTCTTTTTTTGTTTTTGCTTTTTCTTTTTTTATGTCGTTTTCTTGAACGGTTTGCGTAGTTTTTGAATCTTTGTTTTTCTTAAATGAAAAACTAAATGCATAAGATGAGTTTGTTGTAAGGAACATAAAAGATGCTATTATAAAAATATTTAAAAACTTTTTCATTACTAATACTCCAGATCTTTTTCGGTTATTTCCTTTTTAGGAAATTTATCAACGAACTCTTGAATAATTACATAAAAAGCAGGTGTTAATGCAGCTCCAATTGTTGCAGCGGCAATCATGCCTCCAAATACTGTTGAACCTACCGATATTCTTGAATTAGCACCGGCTCCCGATGCAAAAAGCATAGGCAATACACCGATAATGAACGCTAATTCCGTCATCATAATTGCTCTAAACCTTAATTTTGCAGCTTTAATTGCAGCTTCCTTAACGCTGAGACCATTTTTTTCATGTTCTTCTTTTGCAAATTCAACAATAAGAATGGCCTGTTTTGCAGCAAGTCCGACAAGAGTTATCATACCTACTTGAGAATAAATATCAAAAGATTGATTAATCATCATTTGAAATATCAAAGCTCCCATTGCAGCTACAGGCGATATCAGAAGAACGGCAATCGGAATAGTATAGCTTTCATACAAAGCAACAAGGAACAAATATACAAAAACCAGCGCCATCATAATTATAACAACGGTTTGCCCTGAGGCTTCCCTTTCTTGGGCAGATGTTCCTGACCAATCAAATGACATATTTGAAGGTAACACCTCTTTTGCCACTTTTTCCATAGCATCCATTGCATCACCGGAGCTTTTTCCCGAGGCTTGTTGTCCTTGAATTTGAACAGATTCATACATATTATATCTTGAAATTGAGGCTGTACCTATACTTTGTTTTAATTTAACCATCGACAGCACAGGAACCATAACTCCGTTATTGTTTTTTACATAAATTCCCGATAAATCACCCGCTTTATTTCTGAATTTACTTTGAGCCTGAATTTGAACCTTAAATACTCTTCCATACTTGTTAAAATCATTAACATAATATGCCCCGAGCATTGACGATAATGTTGTATACAGCTCTTGCAAATCCACATTTTGCGCAAGCACTTTTTCATAATCAATTTCAACTATATACTGAGGAACATTTGCCTGAAACGATGTATATACGCTTGACAATGAAGGGTCTTGATTTGCCCTTGCAATCAACTTGCCCGCCCAACTTTCAAGCTCCTGAGCAGTGTATTCACCCTGAGACAGCATTTGAAACTCAAAGCCGCCCATCATACTCATACCCATAATAGCCGGAGGAGAAAATGCAACAATAGAAGCTTCTTTAGTGTTTGCCGCAACTGCTCTTATTTTATTTAAAATATTGGTATGAGAAAGATTTGTTTCTCTGCCTTGAATTTTTCTTTTAATCCAATCAAAAGGTCTAACTTTTCTTGCTTTATAATCATCTAAAGAAATAATTGCAGTTGCCGTATTGCCAGCTCCGCCCCCTGCAAAAACAAGGAGCTTTTCCGAATCAACTCCTTCAATATCTCTTATTTGAGATATTAAACGTTTTGACACTTCCTCCGTTCTTGATAAAGAAGCTCCGTCAGGAAGCGTTATGCTTGCCAGTAATACTTTTTGGTCCTCATCCGGGATAAAACCCGTTGATATGAATTTAAAAGACAGTAAAGTTAAAAAGACAATTGTCAAATAAACAGTAATTGTAAGCTTTTTATTGTGCACAAATTTTTCAACAAATTCCATGTAGAATGTTTCGATTTTGTCAAAAATTTTATTAAACTCTCTAACTAAAAAAACTGCTTTTTCCGTTACAATTTCCATAAATTTAATTTTTGGTTTCTCTGTTTTATTGCTGCCTAAAAAATGAGAACACATTGCAGGGGACAGTGTTAAAGCACAAATGGCAGAAATTGCAATTGAAACAGCGATACAAACCGCAAATTGCTTATACATTACACCGGTCATTCCGCCCATAAAAATAATAGGAACAAAAACAGCCATCAAAACCATTGCCATGGCAACAAGAGATGAACCCACTTCTTCCATTGTCAGTTGCGTTGCAATAATAGCTGATTTGCCTTCATCAATGTGTCTTTTTACATTTTCAATTACAACAATAGCATCATCTACAACTACTGCAACCGCTAAAACAAGCGCAAACAAAGAAAGCATATTTATGCTCATCCCAAATGCTTTCAATGCAATAAAAGTGCCTATTAAAGAAACGGGGATAGTAACACAAGGAACAAGGGTTGCTATGGCATCTCCCAAAAACAAAAATATAATCAACACTACAATTACAGCCGTTAAAAGAATTGTGAATTCAACTTCTTTAATGGACTCATGAATATATTCCGCATCATCTTTCAAAGGTATAATTTTTAGACCGTTATCGAGTTTAGAGTTAATTTCATTCACTTTTTTATTAACAGCTTTTGACAATTCAATTACATTGGCATCCGTTAGTTGAGATACCATAATAATTGAGGCCGGCTTCCCGTCAACCAAACCCAAATTTGAATATGTATACGCGCCCAATTCAACGGTTGCTATGTCTTTAATTTTAACGTTAGTTCCATCCATATTAGATCGAATTATAATATTTTCAAATTCTTCAACATCAGCTAATCTTCCTTTTGTTTTAAGAGTAATTTGAAGCGCTTGGGGTTCATCCGTGGGGGGTGCACCCAAAGAACCTGCCGTTACTTGGGTGTTTTGGTTTGCAATAGCATTTTTTACTTCAGATGTCGATATGTTCAAACCTGCCATTTTTTGAGGATCGAGCCAAATTCTCATTGAATAATCGCCCGCACCATACACATTAACGTCGGCAACACCGTCAACACGCTTAATTTCATCCTTGATATAAATAGAACCGTAATTCGTCATATCCAACTGAGACCAGTTGCCTTTTTCCGGATACAGAGTAAAAATTAAAGCACCCGAGCCTGACGATCTGCTTATTGCCGTAACACCGGTTCTTTGTATTTCTTCAGGAAGCTGCGATTGCACTTGTTGAATCCTGTTTTGGACATTCATCAAATTAATATTTTTATCCGAACCGACTTTAAAATACATTGTAAGTGTGTAACTTCCGTCGGTAGAAGTAGAAGTCATATAAGACAGGTTTTCAACACCGTTTAATTTATTTTCCAATACGGTTGCAACTGATGATTCAATTACTTCTGCGCTAGCCCCTACATAATTAGCACTAACCTGAATTTGAGGAGGTGTAACATCCGGATAACTTTCCTGCTTTAAAGAAGAAAGTGAAATCAAACCTACTATAACAATACACAAAGAAATAACAAGCGCAAACCTTGGTTTTTTTATAAAAAAGAATAATTTTTCTTTATCAAAAATTTTTTTCATTGCCTATTTCCCGTGTTGTTTATTGTATTCTTTTTCATCAATAATTTTCAGCTTCTGTCCTTCGCTATTTATATTTTGAATACCGGATATAACAATAATATCGTCTTTGTTAAGCCCTTTTTCAACTACCCAATTATTATTAATATCGCTTGATATTTCGATATCTTTTCTTATTGCTTTGTTGTCTTTCACACCCCACACATAATATCCGCTCATAGCATCTCCTTTTGTAGAAGCTTGCGGAACTGTTAAATACGAAACTGTTTTTGGAGCTGATAATTGAACTTTTGCATAATCACCGGGAACAAGCCAGCCTCTTGAGTTGTCAAAAACTGCACGAAGGGCAATTGAGCCCGAATTTTCATCAATTTTATTGTCTACAAAATCAATAGTTCCGATTTTATCGTACCAATCTCCGTTATCAAATTTTATTTTTACTTTAACATCTTTTAAATTATTGCTGGATTTTAACAGTTTTACAAAGTCATACCCTTTTAAGCTAAAACTTACATAAACGGGATTTGTGCTGGATATATTAACCAAAGGTCCGGAAGAAGCCGTTACATAGTTGCCTTCCGTAATATTTACCTTGCCTATCCTGCCGTCTATAGGGGATTCTATGCTGGTATATCCTAAATTTACTTTTGCCAGAGCCAATTGTTCTTTGGCTGAATCCAAAAGTGCTTTGTTCTGATTTCTTTGTGCCAAGCTTGAATCCGCATCGGATCTGCTTATTAAATCTTCTTTTACAAGAGCATTTGCCCTGTCCAGTTCTTGTTGGGCATTTTTTAAAAGTGCGGAATATTGATTCACCAACGCTTTTGCGTTGTTAACCTGAAGCTGGTATTCTTTGGGGTCTATTTGAAAAATTAATTGACCCTTTTTAACAAAGTCACCTTCTTTGAAATATTTTTTGATTAAAAAACCATTCACCCTTGCAATAACATCAACGGAATACTTGGCTTCAACCCTACCTGTGGCTTCAACCGTAATTGTTACATCCTGTATGGTCGGATTTCCTGCAACAACTTCTTTGGGTTTCATCATCTCCCTTTTTTGTAATATTCCGTTGAACACAGCGGCCGTCTTGTTATACACAATAGGCACTATGATAATTAACACTATAATAATTGCAGCGGTTTTCCTGGTGAATTTCAGCTTCATACTTCGCTCCGACATAAAATATGTTTTTCATCCGATGCTATCATTGAATTTGGCCAAAAGTCAATTGCTACTTGAATTTATACTCTATAAAGAGTATTTGTTTTAAAGTCTGAAAGCCGATTTTTATTTTTAGTTTTATTAGTTGCAGCAAAACAATAGTAAAGTTATTAATTAAAATTTAACATTTTACAATTGTTGTGCTTAAATTAAATTAAGAAACAAAAAGAAGGTTAAAAATGTCTATTGAAAAAGTAAAAGAATATTTTAAGCGTTTCAATATTGCAGATAAAATACAAGAATTTGAAACATCAAGCGCAACCGTAGAGCTTGCCGCAAAGGCACTTTCATGTGAAGAAAAAAGAATTGCAAAATCTCTTTCGTTTAAAGTAAACGACAATCCTATTTTAATTGTAACAGCAGGCGACAGCAGAATTGATAATAAAAAATTTAAAGAAAGATTCCAAACAAAAGCAAAAATGCTCTCCCCCGATGAAGTAGAAAGTTTAATAGGACACAAAATAGGCGGGGTTTGCCCCTTTGCAGTCAATGAAAACGTTAAAATATATCTTGATGATTCCCTCAAGCGTTTTAGCACAGTTTTTCCGGCCTGCGGAAGCTCAAACAGCGCAATAGAACTTGCAATTGACGAATTGGAAAAATATTCCAATTCAACAGAATGGGTTAGCGTTTGCAAATTAAACGAATCCGTATAAAACTTTTAATAAGACGGTATATATGATATAATTAGCTTCAACGAAGGAGTAATTATGTCAATAATTATGCTATTTTGCGGAGTTGTAATACTTTCTTGCATTATAACGAACAAATTTTCAAACAAACTTGGAATGCCTGCTTTGGTATTTTTTATGTTTTTAGGAATTTTGTTTGGCTCAGACGGCATTTTTAAAATTTCTTTTGATGATTATGACCTGACTTCAAAATTATGCTCTATAGGTCTTTTGTTTATAATATTTTATGGTGGTTTTTGCACCAAAAAACCACAGGATAATAAAGTTACAATTCAAGCCATACTTCTTTCTTCTCTCGGCACAATTTTAACTGCTACTTTTTGTATAATATTTTGCTATTTTGTGCTTAAAATTCCTTTTAATGAAAGTTTTTTAATCGGAGCAATCATAAGTTCGACAGATGCGGCTTCTGTTTTTTCAATACTGCGTTCTAAAAGATTAAATCTAAAATATAACACAGCACCTCTTCTTGAGATGGAAAGCGGCAGCAATGACCCGTTTGCTTACATGTTAACCGTTTTAGGACTTGTATTGTTACAAAACGGTAATTTGGCAGGCTTAAGTTTGGTATTATTCAAGCAAATCGTTTTTGGAATATTTTTTGGCGTAATAATAGCATGGCTTTCAATGTATGTCTTTAAAAAAACAAAGTTATTATCCGAAGGTACTGATACAATATTTATGGTGGCAATTGCACTTTTGTCTTTTTCGCTTGCGGATACAACAGGAGGAAACGGTTATTTAAGCGTATATATAACAGGTATTATTCTGGGCAACAGTGCAATTAAAAATAAAATTAATCTTATTTACTTTTTTGACGGAATAACGGCACTTTCGCAAGTAGTAATATTCTTTTTAATAGGTTTTTTGTCATTCCCGAATAAAATTCCGGAAATAATCGTACCTGCCGTTTTAATAACAGCTTTTTTGTCATTTGTTGCACGACCTCTTGCTGTTTGCGCTATAATGCTTCCTTTTAAGGCAAAATGGAATCAAATAAGGTTTATCAGCTGGGCAGGTCTTCGTGGTGCAGCTTCAATAGTTTTTGCAATAATGGTTGTAGCTGAAAGCAATTCATTAAAATATGATATATTTCATATAGTTTTTGTAACCGCATTTTTATCGGTAATAATTCAAGGAACAATGCTTCCTATTGTTGCAAAAAAAGATTCTATGACAGATTGTTTTTCAGATGTCAGAAAAACATTTAACGACTATCAACAAGAATCAGCCATAGCACTAAATAAAATATTAATTAAAGATTCCCACCCTTGGAAAGGATGCCCCATAAAAGATATTTCGCTCAGCAATAATGCCCTGATTTTGCTTATAGAAAGAGACGGCAAAAAAATAGTTCCAAAAGGAAAGACCGTATTAAAAGAAAACGATGAGGTTTTAATAGGCACAACTTTTGTAAAAGCGCAAAATGATATCAAGTTGAATGAAACATACATTGATAAAAACCATGAATGGATAAATAAAAAAATAAACACAATTACCTTTCCGCAAAACTTCTTAATAGCATTAATCAAACGTGAAACAGAATCTTTTGTGCCCCATGGAAAAAGCGAAATCAAAGAAGGCGATACTATTGTTTTTTATGAAATATAATTTTTTAAAAAAATTAGGCAATTTTTTATTATAAATATCCTTTATATATATAAAATATATAAAGGATATAAAAATGGAAATTAACAACATTCAAAAGGAAGTATTTCAAGCCCTTTCGAATCCTTCAAACGCTGCTTTGAATCAGACAACAGACAATAGCATTTTCAGTCAACAGGCATTACAAAACAATGTCACATATTCGGATTGGGAAAATAAAATCGATGAGGCTAATGAGTTTTTAAGCCTGCACCTGCCCGATTCCAATGGTTTATATAGTGAAGAAGATTTAAAGCTTAGAGAAGAGCTTTTTGTGATTAAAGATGAAAACGGTACAATTTTAAGTCAGCTTGTTGATTCGGACCGTGACGGAAAAGTTGATAAAATTGAATACTATAACCAAGACGAAAACGGAAAAACGGTAAGTCATTCATACGATAACGGAGCAGACGGAACAACAGATTCTGCGATTGAATTTTCTCTAAATGATGAAGGAAATACGGTTATTAGCGAATATGAATTGGATAAATCAGGCAAAAAAACAAAAGTAAACGAAAAAATATATGAAGGTAATGCCGAAAAAGAAGAAAAAACAAATGACAATATCTTAAAAGACAACTTGATTAATATTGATAATAACGAAGAAACAGAAAAGGACGACAAAAAAGACAGCAAAAGAAAAACCGATAAAAAATAAGGATTCTAAATATTTTTTGACCTGAATTAAGACCGGGATGATATAATAACAACAGCAGAAGTTTTACTTTGCAGTAAAACATATTGTTCCAAAGGTCAAACATAAAAAATTTAAAAGGAGAAAAAATGAAAATCCTTATTATTACAGGAAGTCCAAGAAAAAACGGAAACTCGAACATACTTGCAGATAATTTTATAAAAGGAGCGCAAGAAGCAGGACATAATGTTGTAAGATTTGATTCTGCTTTCAAAAATGTTCACCCTTGCGTTGCTTGTAATAAATGCAATATGAACGGTCAGTGCGTATTTAAAGACGATTTTGAATTTATTAAAAATAACATTACGGACGCTGATATGGTTGTTTTTGTAACTCCAATGTACTATTTTGGAATTTCAGCCCAGATAAAAGCTGTTATAGACAGATTTTATGCAATCAACGAACAAATCCATGTACCTAAAAAAGCTGTTTTAATTATGACTTACGCTGATACCTCAGCAAAAGAAGCACAAGCTATAATAAACCACTATGAAACACTGTTAAATTATCTCGGCTGGTCTGATGCAGGAAAAATTACAGCTTCAGGGGTATGGGTGGAAGGTGATGTTAATCATACCCAGTATCCGAAACAGGCTTATGAGTTGGGGAAAAGTATATAAATGCCATTTTATGAGTTTAAAATTTAAAAACTTTATGATACTATAAGCTCAAAATGCGGCTGCAACTTATCAGGAGAGATTAAAAAAGGTAAATATATTTACTATTCTTGCACTTGCAGCAAGGGTGAATGTGAGCAGCAACATATTTATATAAAAAAAACTATTGAAAAACAGCTATTTGGATTTCAAGTGTTTTAGCGGAAAGCTTTAAAGATGAACAAAGATACACAAAAGAGAGAATAAATAGCTTAAATACACAGAAACAAAAGCTAAGAGAGCGGATTGGTAAAATCTATTTAGATAAGCTGGACTGCAAAATTTCCGAAGATTTTTGGCCGGATAGACATAATAAATGGACACAGGATTTATTAGCCATACAAAACGCTATAACCGCCCATGAAAAAACAAATATAAACTTTATTGAAATGGGTACAAAATTCCTAAAAATTTGAAAATGAGGTTGAGGCTTTATGAATTTGGAATTAACAATACAGGAAAGATTGGAATAATTGGCAAAAGTATACGAAATTTAGCTGGATCAGATGCTGCAGGGATGCTTAATATCGCAGAAGGTAAAGAAGATTCTAATTACACAAAAAATTCAACAAAACTGCTAAACATAAATGACAACAATTTATATGATTATAAAAATGGTGAAATTAAAAAATTTAAAAAACACATAGAAAATAAAGTACAAGAACAATTTAAAGACTTTGGATATAATTTAAATGAAATTGAAGGCAGAATATATCACGATAACTCAGCTCCAATTAAAAGAATAAAAAATGATGATAGCTTTAAGGAAGCATTGATTAAAAATAAAGATAAAATTTTAAATGGAGAAAATTTTACTACAAGATTTAAAAAGAAAAGCCCACTAAAAACATCAAATCTTCATAACGCCTTTGGAAGTGTTGATTTTCTAAATTCAGGAATGGATAATGATGGAAATTTACATTTATATATGTTTGACACCTATGATTTTAATGCTAACGAAGGACCACTGATTGAAGCAGGCAGAAGGCAAATGCTAAAAGGAAATTTAAAAGGTAACTTTTCTATTCATGATATAGTATTAACAAAAGATGAGCTTGATAAAATATGGAACAAAAAATAAATAAAAAAATTATTCTTAAAATAATACTCTATGTTATTTTTTTGTGTTTTAACGGATACTTGTTTTTTGTTGGACTTACAAGTTCTATTCCTATGATTTTAGTTTGGTTTGTCTGTCTAAATGATAAAATTTATCAAATAATAATTAATAATTTTGACATATTTTTATTCATTCCTCTATGTTCTCCTTTTGCTTCATATTTATTAGCTAAAATGTTTGGAATGTTTAATTATATTGATAATTTAAAAGTTAATTTGTTTAAAAAATTATCTTTATTAATGCTTATTTCAATTTTATCTTTTTTAATATTGTTTATTAGATATAGAATTACTGAAGATATTGATTTCGCTCTTAAAATTGCAAGTTTGATTTTTGCTTTAATCCCAGCATTTTTATTATACAAATATTTTCAACACCTAACTAAAAAATACCCCAAACCATTTGAAAAGATTGGCTATTATTGCTCAATTGAGTTTTACAAGGGTTTATTTAATAAATATAAAAATGAGGAATAAAAATGCAGACTAAATCAAAAGCAATAATTGAATATATTTTAAGAATTATAATATTTTTAATTTTAACAGCTTTTTTGCAAGATAAAATATGTAATAAAATAATAGATATATTGCAAGAAATTCCAACAATAATATATGAAAAATACCCAATTTTTGTTGGAGATGATAATGCACAAATTGTATTAAGCATTGTTATTGGTGTTCTTTCTTTATTTATTGCTTTAATTGGGGTTACTTATTATTTTGCTAAAATAACGGGGATATTTAAAAAATTAGATAACTTAAAAAAATGGCAAGGGTTATTTGTGTTGATTTTGATGAGTATAGTTTTTATTTTATTTGCAGATATTATAAATAAATATAAAATAATAAATTTTAATATATATTCTAATATTGGTTTTTCAGGTTTTTCCCTTATTCCATCTTATTTATTTTATTTGTATTTTCAGTTCTTAACTAAAAAACACCCAACTCCGTTTGAAAAAATTGGTTATTATTGCTCAATTGAATTTTATAAGGGTTTATTCAAAAAGAAATAAACAACTTGAAAAGATAGTTAAAGAAAATGGATTGTGGGATAAGGTTAAGGAAAAAACAAGAAATAATATTGTAAATCCAATAATGCAGCCACTTACTCAATGGGCAATAGGGGAAAATTATAATACAGATAAATACAATTGGGCAACAATTTCAGGTCCAGATACAGCAGGCATGCTTGATTTAGCCCATGGTGAAGAAAACATGAACAATTCTGATTATATTAAAGATACTGTTAAATTAAAAAATTATGAAGACCCCAAAATCAAACAATATCAAGAATATTTTAAAGAAAAAATCGAAAATCAATTTAGAGATTATGGCTATAATTCTAAAGATATTAAAGGTTATTTTTTTAATAATAATTCAGAACCCAGCCAAAGAATAGTTCAAAATAAAGATTTTAGAAATTATATAAAAGAAAATTATAATGAATTATTAAAAGAAAATATTACAAGTATATCTTTTCCAAAACATGGTCCCGTTGGAATATTAAAAAATAATAATTTTAAAAATGCACTTGGAAAAGCTGATATTAAATTTGAAGAAGTTGATAAACAACGAAATCTACATTTAAAAATTTTTGATACTTACGATTTTAATAAAGAAGCAAAAGATTTTTTAAATAAAGCAGGTAGGGAAGAAATGCTTAAAGGCAATCTAAAACCATATTTCACCATCCATGATATAATAATCACAAAAGATGAACTTGATAAGATACGCAATGGTGAATAAAATGCAAGTGAAATCTAGGTTAAAAGCAATAGCTAAATATATTTTAAGAGTAATATTTTTTTCTATACTTGTTGGTGGTTTATTTAAATATTTTGAAAAAATTCCATTAAGTTTGTTAAATATTCACCCAACAATACCAACGACATTTGAAAATTTTTTTCTTGCACAAATGGGTGAAAATATTTTAATATTTGTTGCTATTGTATTTAGCTTTCTTGTTTGTATTTTCTCTGAATTAATTATTACATATTTACTTGCCAAAATTTGTGGATTATTTAAAGAAATAGATAAACTAAAAAACTGGCAATCATTTTTAATTGTTGCTATTCTTGCAATATTTTTCTTTGAATTTTCTAATATTTTAAATAGTTACAAACATATTGTTTCTTTTAACGTAAGAGTAGCATATGGATATGTGGGTGTATTTTTAATTCCCTCATACATCTTATATAAATATTTTAAATACTTAACTAAAAAACACCCAACTCCGTTTGAAAAGATTGGTTATTATTCTTCAATTGAATTTTATAAGGGTTTATTTAAAAAATATAAAAATGAGGAATAAAAATGCAGACTAAATCAAAAGCAATAATTGAATATATTTTAAGAGTCCTATTTTTTCTTTTATTAATAGGACAAATGCAAAATAAAATATTTAGTTTTTATTTAGTTTTAAATTCATTTATTCTAAATTTTTTATATAAAATTTTGCCTATTACAGAAGTAAATGAAAAGATAAATATATTTTTAGGTTTAATAGCAATATTAACTTTTTTTATTTTTTGTTATGGCTTTTCAACATATTTCTTTGCAAAAATATTTGGAATTTTTAAAAAATTAGATAAACTAAAAAACTGGCAATCATTTTTAATTATATTATTTATTTCAAATATTTGTTTAAATATATACTACTATTTAGATAATAATAATTTATTCAATATGGATATAAAAATAGGTTATTCAAGCGTAGGTTGGTCTTTAATTCCAGCATTTTTATTGTATAAATATTTTCAGTTCTTAACTAAAAAACACCCAACTCCGTTTGAAAAAATTGGTTATTATTCTTCAATTGAGTTTTATAAGGGTTTATTTAAAAAATATAAAAATAGGGAATAAAAATGCAAAAAAAATCAAAAGCAATAATTGAATATATTTTAAGAATTATAATATTTTTAATTTTAACAGCTTTTTTGCAAGATAAAATATGTAATAAAATAATAGATATATTGCAAGAAATTCCAACAATAATATATGAAAAATACCCAATTTTTGTTGGAGATGATAATGCACAAATTGCATTAAGCATTATTATTGGTGTTCTTTCTTTATTTATTGCTTTAATTGGAGTTACTTATTATTTTGCTAAAATAACAGGTATATTTAAAAAATTAGATAACTTAAAAAAATGGCAAGGGTTATTTGTGTTGATTTTGATTGGAATAATAAGCAACATAATAGGTATTATTTTAAATGAATTTAAATTATTTAACTTTGATATTAGAACAAACATTGAATTTGTTGGTTTTTCCCTTATTCCATCTTATTTATTTTATTTGTATTTTAAATTTTTAACTAAAAAATATCCAACTCCATTTGAAAAAATTGGTTATTATTCTTCAATTGAGTTTTATAAGGGTTTATTTAAAAAATATAAAAATGAGGAATAAAAATGCAGACTAAATCAAAAGCAATAATTGAATATATTTTAAGAATTGGGCTATTTTTGGTATTGAATAGGCAATTTGCATTTCAATTACCTCTAATGATTTCAATGACTTTATCTGAATGTTTTCAAAAATATTACACATCTTCTGAAGATTGGCTCACAATTGTAATTATTGGATTAATTATTTATATGTATTTAGTTGCAAAATTGTGCGGAATATTTAAAAAATTAGATAATTTACATTTCATAAAAGCATTTTTGATAATTTGTTTAATAAATTTAATTTTAAATTTTACATATATGTTTACGGTTCAATTTGTCCCATTTAAAATTTCATTTCATAAAATAGATGATTTTTGGTATTTTTACCCACTTCTTTTTGTTTATTATCGCATATTAAATTGGCTTGGTAAAAAATTTCCTAATACTTTAGGTAAAATCGGCTATTATTGCTCGATTGAGTTTTACAAGGGTTTATTATCTAAAATTAAAAAAATCTAATTTTATTCTTTTAATTTAGCCTTTAAACAAATATCTTGAAAAATAGATTAAAATACTATAGAATAAATTTATAAGTTTATTAAAAATTAAATATTAATATAGTAGAGAGTCAATGAAATCTAAAATAGATTTTAATGGCTCTTTTTTAATTTTATTAAATTTTAAGAATTAGATTAGCTAAGGAGGAATTATGACTTTTAATGAACAAGACCACCCAAGGGATGAAATGGGTAAATTTACATTTAAAAATGGAGGAGGAGAAAAAAATACAAATGAAAAACAAACTCCTGCCGAAATTTTATACGGTAAAAAGACAAAAGAAGAAAAATTAGCAAGAGAAAAAAGAAATGAATTAATAAATCAATTAGAAAATGAATTGTCGCCTGCACAAATTCTTTATTCGTCAAATGAAGATTTAGAAAAAATATTAAATAAAAATTTAAAAAAGCCTTTAAAGGCAGGTTTGAGTGACACTAAAATAGAAAATTTAAAAACAAATGATGAAGTTTTTGAAAAAAACGTGAAAAACATGAGTGATAAAATTAAAATTACAAGTTTTCCAATATTGGGCAGAGCTCCAAGAACTTTGGCAGGCGGTCCTGATGCAGCAGGAATGCTTAATCTTGCGGAAGATAAAAAACTTCCGATTTACACAAAAGATACTACAAAATTAATTAACATTAATGATAGAAAATTGAGCGAATATGATAATGGTAAACTTATAAAATTTAAACCATATATTGAAGATAAGGTATTAAATCAATTTAAAGATTTTGGATATAATTTAAATAGTATCGAAGGAAAAATATTTCACAATAACTCAGCACCAACAAAAAGAATAAAAGAAAGCGACGATTTCAAGGAAGCATTAATTAAAAACAAAGAAAATATATTGAATGGCAAAAATTTCACAAAAAGATTTACCAACTACGAAAACAGAAAAAAATCAAATCTTCATAACGCCTTTGGAAGTGTTGATTTTCTAAATTCAGGAATAGATAAACAAGGAAATCTGCACTTATATATGTTTGATACTTATGATTTTAATAAAGGCGAAAATGCTATTGTTGAAGCAGGCAGAAGACAAATGTTAAAAGGAAATTTAAAAGGCAACTTTTCTATTCATGATATAGTATTAACAAAAGATGAGCTTGGTAAAATATGGAACAAAAAATAGATAAAAAAATTATTCTTAAAATAATACTCTATGTTATTTTTTTGTGTTTTAACGGATACTTGTTTTTTGTTAATTTAGCTGGTGTAATTCCTATGATTTTATTAAGCCCATTTTATATGAATGAAGAATTAAACGAAATATTAAATAGCCATTTTGACATACTTTTATTCATTCCTCTATGTTCTCCTTTTGCTTCATATCTATTAGCTAAAATGTTTGGAATGTTTAATTATATTGATAATTTAAAAGTTAATTTGTTTAAAAAATTATCTTTATTAATACTTATTTCAATTTTATCTTTTTTAATATTATTTATTAGATATAAAATTTTTGAAGATATTGATTTTGCCCTTAAAATAGCAAGTTTAATCTTTACCATAATCCCGGCCTTTTTATTGTATAAATATTTTCAGTATTTAACTAAAAAATATCCAACTCCGTTTGAAAAAATTGGCTATTACTGTTCGATTGAATTTTACAAGGGCTTATTTAATAAATATAAAAACGAGGAATAAAATGCAAACTAAATATAAAGCAATAATTGAATATATTTTAAGAATTGGGTTATTTTTGATATTGAATAGACGATGTATATACATGTT